>NZ_JAMYPQ010000006.1:0-270009 GCF_040320455.1 Mesorhizobium sp. M0698
AATCGGAACACCGGCCGGAATGAAATCGGAATGACTGGCCGGCTTCAAATCGGAATCGATGGCCGGCTTCATCGGAATACGCAGTTAAAAACGGCGCTGGAGTGAACCGCCATGCCTTGACCAGCGGCACGGCGTAGGGAAAGCGGAAACGGCCATCGGCATCGAAATCGCGTGGGTCAAGGTCTTGACGATCAATGAGGTCGAGCGTGCGAAGGGGTTCAAAACCGATCTCCCCCATACCAAGCAAGCGCCCTCGGTTTTCTTCGTCGGTCCGCGCTGTCTGTGTGCCGACAAAAACGAGGCGGTCTCCGCGATCTGCCAGTCGCAACAGTCGTTGCTGATGCCCCTCCATCGTAAACGTCGCAAGCGGTATGCGCCCGAAGCTCGTTCCCCAAACTCTGGTTGCGAAAAGTCTCATCGCCATTCTTTACGCGAAATAGGTTTCTAACCTCTGATACACCTCACATATCGGAGCCTACCAAGCCCCTCTTCCTTCCGTCAGAAACCGGAACGGCCGGCGGATTTTGGAAGCTCTTGGCAGCGCCGAAATCAACCTCATGGTGAGTAGCTGGGGCAATGTCCCGATCTTTGTCCTTGCCCCACTTGGCGCAGCTACAGTCCGAGCAAAGCAGGAAGCCCGACAAGGCGGCTCGGTTCGTCCGCATTCTCTGCGAACGCTTCAAGGTATTTCAAACAAGTCTTAGTAGGTTGAAATCGAAAGGTCGTCGCGGCTACGCGCCGCCCGATGTCTAAGGTGTTTTGGAGAAAGCCCTGAACGTCGCGTCAAACCAGTGGCAGATCGTCCGAAATCAGGTCTTGGAGCGCGACGGCTATCGTTGCGTGTCGTGTGGTGTTGCGTTGCGCTCGGCGGACACAGACATTCATCACCTGCTTCCCCGATCCATGGGCGGCACTGACGAAATGTCGAATTTGGTCTCGCTATGCGACGGCTGTCACGCGCGCCACCATCCAACCTTGGCTGGCGGGTTGGCGCGGCGCGCAATGGAGAGGTGGGCCGTGCGGTTGGCGCGATGGCTCGACCGCGTAGGCATCGTCAACGAGGCAACCGGAAACTTCGGTCCCGCCTTGCGCCTGTTCGGCTTGGAGCGTTTTCGGCATGGCCAATTGCCAATAGTCCTCGCGGCGCTGTCGGGGAAGTCCGTGCTGGTTGTCAGCCCCACCGGCTCCGGTAAGACCCTCTGCTTTCAGCTCCCGGCGTTACTGAGAAACGGAGTGACGCTAGTCGTTTCGCCCCTCAAGACCCTGATGTCCGAGCAGGTGTCAGACCTTCTCGGCAAAAAAATACCGGCGACCTTCATCAATAGCGATTTGAGCCGGGAAGAAAAGGAGAGGCGGTTCGCACTCCTTGCGCGCAGTGCGATCAAGCTCCTTTACATTGCGCCGGAACGATTTTTCGTACGCAGCGAGGACGAGCGCAGCCGTCTGAAGCGCAGTCAGCCGTCGTTTCTGATCGTGGATGAAGCGCATTGCGTCGATCAATGGGGACAGGACTTCCGGCGCGAATACGGGCGTTTGCGGGAGGTCCGCGAAAAGCTCGGCTCCCCGCCGGTGTTGGCCTTTACCGCAACCGCCGGGAAAGAAATGCAGGACCGCATTTTGGCGTCGCTCGGCATCCCCGACGCGATAGTTTTCGTTCGCGATGTGGACCGCCCCAACATTGCGTTGCTCCGCTGGCGCTGCGATCCAGAGCGTCGAGCACAGGAAATCGCGTCGATGTTGTTATTGCCCCAGTTGAAGGGGCAGAGGGTCATGATCTTTGTGCCATCGGCGAAAGTTGGCGACGAGCTGAAAGGCAACCTCGCAGAGTTGGGATTAGAGGTCCCGTTCTATCATTCGAGGCTGGGCACGTCTTGGGAACGGCAGGAACTCGTGAAACGCTTTCTCGGCCAGAGCCGCCCGGTGGTCGATCACATCATTTGCACGAACGCCTTTGGCATGGGTCTCGATGTTCCGAACGTGCGGCTCGTCGTTCATTGGCAGCAGTCTGCATCAGCCGAAGACCTTTTGCAGGAGTTGGGTCGGGCAGGGCGAGACAGAAAGCCATCCGTGTCGGTGATCTTCCATGACGGGCCGGGTCGTAGCGACACCGGGCGGCTCAGGTTCATGGCAAAGAAAACTGTCGAGGCCGCTCCCCTAGATGAGCGCGAGAAGGCCACCATGCTGGAGCAGCGGTCGCGGCGGATTGATCAGGTTGCGGCGATGCTCCGCTCCTCATCCTGTTTTCGAGCTTCGGTCCGTGGCTATTTCGGTGGCGGGAACGCTCCGCAGAAACTCAGCCTTGCCCAGCGCATTCTCGAGTGGGTTTTCGGAACACGCGCGCCGTCAACACGACGCATGGCTTGTTGCGACCATTGTGACGCCGAGCTGGTCAAGAAACATGGCGCATTGACCTATCTGGCTTGGATAGTGGGCGGCAAGAGCGCTCAGCTATGAAAAGCCTACATGAACAATCCGGCCAAAGCCCCGACAGCAGTGGGCGTGTGTTGCTTTACGAACCTGATGCCCGACTTTATCCGTCTGTGCCGTTTGATGGCTTCCGTTATGTCGGAACGATACTCTTGCGGGTCTGATCGACCATCGCGGTAGTGATCCATCACAATGTCGGCCATGCTGCCGATCAAGGCGATTGTCTCGTCCTCGGAAAGGCCCGCAAGCGAGACATAGAAGTAGTCGTCCTCGCCCTCGTAGTTCTCAAACAGGATGACGGGCAGGTCCCCCGACCCGATCCCTTGCTGATCAATCACGTGGCGGGACAAGTCGATACCGTATCCGTCCTTAGAAAGCGGAAGGTCGATTGCATAGCCGCCGCTCATATAGGGGATCAGCATGTGCCAAGCACTGCCAACATGTCGGTCAAATCCGCGTTTCGCTCCCAAGACAAGTTCGATGTTCTTGGTTGTGTATCCGCTATCGAGAAACCACGTCACAAGCGCACGTTGTTTCTTGAAAGCCTCCAATTGTTTGACGTTGGAAATCGTCAGCATCGCATCCCCTCCGCTCGACCACTCGTAAGCAAGACACTCCCGAAGAACGCTGCCTGCGTCAAGCTCATGGGACCGGGCGCATTCCAAAGTTCTCCCGTCAGCGGTGACCGGCGCGCGGAGCAGCAAAACACATTTTGAAGGGGCATTGTCGTCACGCTCCCCAAGGTTGAAGACGATCAGGAGAGACGGGCAGAAAACCATCCCCTTGAACGGGGCTGCATTAGCGATTCTGGCAACGCTGAGAGAAGCCTCGGCGGGCAAAGGATTTGTATTTCCGGCCGCCACGGGTGAAGGTCATTATGTAGGCACTCCACGGATATGGTCATCATTGCGAAAACGCATTGGCCTTTCGGAAGTACGGCTGCATGACCTGAGGCATTCCTTCGCAAGCGTCGGGGTGACGGCTGGCACACCTCTTATAATTGTAGGAGCGCTGCTTGGGCATAGCGACCACGCCACGACATTGCGATACGCTCATCTGGCGGCGGACCCAGTTAGTATGTCAGCCGAAGATATCGGTGTTCTGCTCGCAGAAGCGCTGAATCCGGCCGCTCAAGTTACGGCCGAGTCAATACCAGTTGCGCGGCCCAGTCCGACCCTGACGGTCACCTCTTTCACCTCTTCTTGAATCTCTATCCGTCTGAAAACTCCGATGGGCTCTGCGCGGCTTGAAAAACCGGCTCGCCGAGTTCGGGCGCACCTTTGTGTCAGATCCGAATGTGGCACCCAATCATGACTGGCGGCATCGCTTCAAAACAATTGGCATGGAAGCTGGAATTGCACTCCGCATTCTCGATGCGATTCAAGGTCAGGCCGCTAGGACGGTTGCCGATACTTATGGGGAAGTAACGCTGAGGACAATGGCTGGCGAGATCGCGAAATTGCCCTCCTATTCATTAGAAACTCAATGACCGGTGGCTGTGATTTGCTCAGGAGGTCGCCCCTCGTGTTCGAATACCGCTCTCTCCGCCAGATTTGCAGCCCAGTCTATTGTTTTTGCTGGGAAATATGAAATGACGCCGGATTTACTTGCACCTTGCCTTGCACCTTCGGCGTGGGCTGTCGTGACTTCAGTCCTCGACGCCTCTTCGCGGCATTCGGCTCCGAGCCACCATCAGCCGTCAAGAAATTCCGCACTCAGACTGCCTTGATGGGCTTCCAACCACGCCTTGGAAGCCTCGAAGTCAGGGACGACGGTCCGGAGGAAATCCCAGAACGCAGGACCATGCGAGCGATGCCGGAGATGGGCAAGTTCATGGGCAACGACATACTCCAACACCTTCCTCGGCGCGAAAACGAGATGCCAGTTGATGAGGATGTTACCCTCGGGACCACACGATCCCCAGCCGTTTGCGAAATCGGCGACGCGGATGAAGCGCGGCGAGAGACCGAACCGCGTCTTGTAGCCTGCGGCGATCTCCGTCACGTCACGCCGAACGCGCCGCTTCAACCACAGTTTGAGTTCGCTGGCGACGAGGTGGTCGGTATCGTCGCCTACCCATGACGGAAGATCGACGATGAAGCCGTTGTGGTAACTGGTCTCGATCCGCTCGCCATCGCTGCGTCGAACGGTGAGCCGCATCCGGCGGCCCCGGAAGGGTATCTTCGAACCAGTGATGAAGCGCGGTACCGCATGCCGGTCGGCGGTGATCCGCTCCATCTCGCGGACGGTGTTGAATACCCATTGCCGCTTGCGTTTGAGAAACGAGTTGATCGCCACATCGTCATCTGTGGAAAGAGCCAACACCTCGACGCAGCCGGGCGTCACGGTGATGCGGCGCTCCGACGCCGTTGCCGAGCGGCGAAGCTCATAGGCGATTTCGGCGCAGCCAATGCGCAGCGATGGCATCAATGGCCTCCGACATACGCGTGGACGGCGAACTCCTCCACCGCCTCGCGGATGGCCTTGCTTTCGCCAATGCCATGCTCGGAAAGGATGCGTCGAACCTGCTGACGCAGACTGCGCAGGTATTCGGGCATGAAGGTGAAGGCTGGCTGGCTCGCCTGCGCCCCGGCATAGATCGTTCCAATCCCAATGGCGGCGTCCTGTAGTGTGCCGTGGCCGGTGTCCGGTGCCAGTGCTTCCATGATGCGCAGGATCGAGAAGGCGCGCTCGTCCATGCCCAGTTCGGCATGAGCGCCCTGTTCGTCATTGATGCCGCCGGTCAAGTCTTCGAACTCGCGCAGACCCTCGGCGGCAGCGATCTGCCCTTTCTCGAAGCGGCGGATGATCTCCAGCACGCGCTCGGAGAAACGGCCATATTGCGCCGGGTTCTTGTCTACCAGTTCGCGCGTGACACGGCGAAGCTCGGCGGATTTTCGGACGAACGCTTCCTGCAACTCCGCGTCCGTCTTCTCCTCGGTCACAAAATCGTCGGCGAAGTTCGGATCGGTCATCGAGCGCAGCCGGATCGTGGTGGACAGGCCAGTCGCATGGACATGAGCTTCCAGCATGTCCCTGATTTTGCCGGTGTAGTGGCGATGATCGAGGCTCTCGTCCTTGGCGATCACCTGTGTGGCAAGCCGGAGGAAGGCAGCTGCCCATTTCACTTCGTCCGTGAAATCGAGAATTGCCGGGTCGGGTGAGAGATCGCCATAGACGCGGATGAAATTGCGTGCGAGCCGCTGAAGATCGAACCATTCATCCTCGCGGCCATCGGCGGCGAGCTTGCCGACGGCATAGGCCGCCGCCTTCTCGTCCATGCCTTCCAGCCCCATAGACCGTTTCTGAGATCGGTAGCGGGCGTGCGCTTCCTTCAGATCGTTGCGCAGGATGGCGATGTCGCGCAGCGCATTCTCGACATCCTCGAAGCGATAGGATTGCAGCGCCTCGTCGAGATGGTTGGTGACGCCGATATAATCGACGATCCGGCCATGCGGCTTGGTGATCTCGATCCCGTTCGGGCGCTTCAGCGAGCACGTGCGATTGGTCCGGGCAATGGCCTGCAGCAGACCGTGCTCCTTCAGCGGCTTGTCGAGATACATCACCGCCTCAATCGGAGCATCGAAGCCGGTGAGCAGCTTGTCGCAGACGATCAAGAAGCTGGGTTCCTGCCCGAACGCCTTGAACGCCTTCTTCGCTTCCTTCTCGGCGGCGTCATCCAAATACTGCTGTTCAAGCACGGTGCGCAGGGCGGCGACGTCCGGGTCCTCGGAAGGCTTGTTGTCCTCTTGGCTCTTGGAATAGACGCAGGCAATCATCGCGTCGGCCTTGGCTCGGGCAGGCTCGGTGTCCATTCCGCCCTTCGCCAGATCGGCGGCGATCACGCTCGCAAGCGCGGCGCGGTAGAGGATCACCGCCTCGCGGTCCACGGCGACGATCTGCGCCTTGAAGCCGTCGGGTGCGCAGACCTGCTTGAAATGCTCCCAGATGTCCAAGGCGACCAGCCGGACCCGCTCAGGATGCTTGGCGATGGTGGCGAGCGTCAGCCCCTTACGCTTCAGTTGTTCCCGCTTGTCGTCGGGCAGATCGACGAACCAGCGGTCGAACAATATATCGATCTCGGCCTCGTTGATTGCCCAGTCGGTTTTTCGGCCCTCGTAGAGGATCGGCACGGTCGCGCCGTCGCGCACCGCATCGTCGATACCATATTTGTCGAGATAGCCCTCGCCCTCGATGCTGAACCGGGCATAGGTGTCCTTGTCGGTGCTCTTGATCGGCGTGCCGGTGAAGCCGAAGAAGACGGCGTCGGGCAGCGTCGCCTGAAGATAGGCCCCAAGGTCTTTTTCCTGCGTGCGGTGGCATTCGTCGACCAGCACGATCCAGTTCTCGGAGTTGGGGATCGGATCGCGGGAGCCTGCGAACTTGAAGATGGTCGACAGCAGGATTTGTCCGTTGCCGCCGCGCGCCACGGCTTGGCGAAGCTCGGCGACCGATCCCGCCTGTTTGGGATTGGGCAGGCCACAGGCGACGAAGGTGCTGCTGATCTGGGTGTCGAGATCGATCCGGTCAGTCAGCACCAGAATATTGGGATTGGCGAGGGCCGGCGCGTCGAGAGTCAGGTGGGTCTTCAGCTTCACAGCGAGGAACACCATCGTCAGGCTCTTGCCCGATCCTTGCGTGTGCCAGACCAGCCCCTTGCGGTGGACGCCCTCCGCGACCCGCTGCACGGCTTTGTTGACCGCTCGGAACTGCTGATAGCGGCAGACCTTCTTGATCTTGCGCCCTGTCTCCGGGTCAGTCTCGAAAACGATGAAATGCGCGAGAAAGTCGAGCAGTCGGGACGGGTCGCACAGGCACCACAAATCCTTGGCGAGATCGTCGGCGAACTCGGCGCGGACACGCGGCCATGCATCGGGCCACGGCGCATAAAACGATGACGGAGCGCCGGTCGCCCCATAGAGCGTGACGATGCCGTCCGTGACGATGTTGAAGGCGTTGGACGCGAACAATCGGGGAATGTCGCGCTCATACTGCTTGATTTGCTCGAACGCCTCTCCGGCCTTGGCAGTGGCCTTCAGCGGCGATTTGGCTTCGAGTACCACCAAGGGGATGCCGTTCACGAACAGCACCATGTCGGCGATGCGCGGGCGCTGGGCGGCAACCCGGAACTGACGGACGACGTGAAAGCGGTTGTTCGCCGGAACCTTGAAATCGATCAGCGCGATGGGCTGGTCGCGGTTCTTGCCGGCGAGGCGGCGCGAGTAACCGCCACGCAGCTTTCTCTGCCAGTCCTCATTGTCGGACAGGGTGGCGAGGTCGTTGTAGATCGCCTCGGCGTCGTCCAGCCCGATGCCGTTCAGGGCCTGCACCGCCTCGATCAGTAGCGGCTTCAGGATGACGCGGTTCTCTTCCTGCCGCATCGCCAACGCCGCTTCGGGTGAGAGCGGCTGGTATCCCAGCGCCGCCAGCACATCGAGCGCAGGCTTTTCGGCGAGGCGATACTCGCTCACGCAGGCACCCGAACGCGACCGGAGAGAAGGTCGGCGCGAAGCATTACCTTCGAGCGTTCAATATGGTGCTGACCATGCCGGCTAGCTTTGATGGCGGACTGAATAGCCGACATTTCATCGGCGAAGTCCTGTTGATCGCTCAAAGGGGGCAATGGAATTTTAGTAGTTCGAACTATGGTCTGGGAAATATTGGTCTGAGAAGCCGCCATGCCGGATTTTGTTCGATTGAAATTCTCTTGTGCCAGAGTGCTACTAAGTAACTCGCTAACATAAAGCGGCACCGCTTTCTCACGATCAACGCGGATGCGTATGAGCTTATCAGACAACATTCGGCGACCGGCTGTATTATCTACAATCGCAACAACGCCAGTTCTTTCGACGGGCCCCGCTCGTGTGATCAGTATGTCGTCGGTCCGAACCTCGAGGTTTGGACGTGGTTCCAGTTGATCGGGGAGCCGCTTGTTTTCAGTGTCATCGTAGCCATCCCAAACGACTGAGCTAGTCTTGAGGATTGACCATTCGCCTTCAGAAGCTGGCGAGGTTTCACAATCCGGGCTCCACCCAGCATCTATGGTATCGATGATGGTATTGACTTCGATAAGAGCATGTTCTCGGAACCGCTCCACAGCCGCTTCCCGACATAACACCTTGGCATTCTCAAGCTCTTCGAGTGCAGTGCGAGCGGTAGCAATTGCCTCATCCACCGACCGCAGCACCTCAGCGATGCGTCGCTGTTCGTCGATGGGCGGTATTTTGGTCTTAAACTTAACGAGTTCAGATTTCTTGATGTGAACAAGGCCGCCACCTCCGTGGGCTTCCGCCTCAATGGCAGCGGTCATACCCTCCAGTAGAAAGTAAGCATAATCAAAATCAAGACTATTCGAGACGACACAACGAAAAATGTGCTGATTTAAATAGCCTAATGGTCCGTTCCATCTTCTTGCGCCAAAGGATGTCCCACGGCTTCCAGACCAACAAAATAGTAGATCGCCCTCCCTGACATGATACCTCGCCGGGATCATCCCTTGGAAGAAGTTAAAAACACCTGATCCGTTCAGATTTTGGATGCGGATGATAGGAGTGCCCCTATCTTCCCAATCCTCCGGCTTGAAGGGATAGCCATTTACGAAATCGATCAGTGAACCAAGATTTGTCGCGGTCCACTCATCAGGCGCTTCACGAAACATAGCCGAGCCTCTTGAGGTGCCCGAACATCATCGCCTCGGCCTCGTTGCGCTTGGCGATCAGGTCTTGCAGCTTGGCGACCTCCTCGGCAACATCGACCGCCTCGGCATCGCCGTTGGTCTGTACATAGCGGCTGATGTTGAGATTAAACCCGTTGGCTGCGATCTCTTCGACCGGAACGAGGCGCGCCAACTTGTGGATGTCGGCAAAGCCATGCACCGCGTCGGCGAGCGTCTTCAAATGGTCGTCGGTCAGGAAGTTCTGCGCCTTGCCGGGCTGGTATGTGGCGTCGCCATTGACGATCAGAACCTTGCCACGCCGATCTTGCGGCTTGTTCTTCCGTGCGATCAGGATCGCCGCCGGAATGCCCGCGCCATAGAATAGGTTGGGCGCAAGGCCAACGACAGCCTCGACCACGTCAGCGTTCAGCATGCCTTCGCGAATGCGCCCCTCGGCCCCGCCACGAAACAGCACGCCGTGCGGCACGACGACGGCGAGCATTCCGTCTGACTTCAGGCTCGACAGCATGTGCTGGACGAAAGCAAGGTCGCCATAGCCCTTGGGCGGGCAGCCGTACTTATCGCGTCCGAACGGATCGCCATTGGCCCAGACCTCATAACCCCAGACTTTTTCGGAAAAGGGCGGATTGGCGAGCACGCGGTCATAGGCCCCGACGCCCTCGACGAATTCTCTGGTTTTGGGATCGTATCGCTTGGGCGACAGGATGGTGTCGCCCTTAGCGATGAAGGCGTCGTCCACGTCGTGGAGGAACAGGTTGATCTGGGCGATGCCCCATGTGCCGAAGTTCTTTTCCTGCCCGTAGAGCGACAGGCTCCGGGCATCCTCGCCCCGATCCTTGAGATATTGTACCGCCTCCAACAACATGCCGCCTGACCCGCATGTCGGATCGTAGATCGACATACCGGGGCGCGGCTCGACAATTTCGACCATCAGTCGAACGATCTGGCGTGGTGTATAGAATTCGCCGCCCTTTTTGCCCGCGCCCTCGGCGAACATCTTGATAAGGTAGAGATAAGCGTCGCCGAGCATGTCGGCAGGCACGTCGGCATTGCGCAGGCGATGCTTCTCGAAATGGGCGAGCAGTTTTTCCAGCAGCGCATCGGAGAAACGGTCCTGATTGGCGAAGTCGACATCGCCGAACACGCCGCGCAGCCGCAGGTTCGCATCTTCGATAGCTGCCAGCGCGTTGTTCAGCCGCTGACCGATCTGGGTTGATTGCTTGCGCACCGCGTCCCAGCGATGCTCGGTGGGAATGTGAAAGCGATGCTCGTCCGGGTCAGCGGCCTCCTCGCGGTCGCCAGTCTCGGCGAGGAGCTTTTCATACTCCTCGGCCCAAACGTCACAGAGACGTTTGTAGAAAAGGAGGCCGAAGATGTATTGCTTGTAGTCTCCGGCATCGACGGTGCCCCGGAGGATGTCGGCAGCTTGCCATAAGTGACGTTCGAGGGTCTGCTGGGAAAGGGTGGGCATGAATTGGTGCTACACTTTCAAACATCCGCCAACCTGACGGCGACGTCCTCTCTCATAGGCGGGTAGCCCCCGTTTGGTCCAGATTGCAGAGCGACAAACTCACACCTTATGTGCGTTGGCAACTCGCGCACTGGGCGCAGTTGTCATCCAGAACGAACGTTGACATTGAGCAAGAGCACTTGCAGAACCTCCGGCTCAAAACTGCTCAACTTGCGAAGGCATAATGACTGAACCGGCCCCTACGACCCGCAAAGCGCTTTGCTCCGAGTGCGGAGGTTTACGGAATTGCGATGTGCTCGCACATCACCAAGAAAGTGGTCAAGAGGGCGACGGTTACATTCATTGGTGGGTAGACTGGTACATTCTGCAATGCCGTGGTTGTGAATACATCTTTGTACAAAAATCTTCCACTAACTCAGAGGATCTTCATCAATATTATAATGAGGCCGGCGAAACAGAAAGCGAACTAATTGAGACGCTTTCATATTGGCCTGCGCCGTCCAAAAGGCCTAAGCCCGAATGGTTGGGTGACTTCGGTGTTCACATTGCGACGCAGATCAACTGGAGCAGGCCATACGGGAAGTTTATGGAGCGCTCGATGCTGACCTTCCCATTTTGGCGGCCATTGGCATGCGTACATGTTTCGACGTGGCTGCAATTTTGCTCGGCGTCGAGGGCGACCTTCCATTCACCAAAAAGTTGGACGAACTGGTCCAGCGTAAAAAGATCGGCGGCGTCGATAAGGACCGCTTGGCGCTGCTGGTGGATGCGGGAAGTGCGTCTGTGCATCGCGGATGGAAACCAAAGCCCAAGGAACTGGATACCTTGGCAGAGATCTTGGAACACTTTGTGTTTGAGGCGTTTGTAGCACCATCCCGCCGCGGCCGCCTTGATGCAGATGCGAAGAAGCTCGAAGGAAACGTGCCGTCTCGGAAGCGCAAGATCGTTAAGGATGGTGCCAAGGCTCCGTGATCGTGCCCTCTGCCGCTATGACAAGAACGGGATCGAGTGGGATCAATTTCTCGGTCTTGCTGGTCCATCGGCCTTGCCGGGCGGGGCCGGGGCATCGCAGCGCCGAATGACGACGGAAGGCGGTGGACGGGAGTTTCGCTTCGCCGGTTGTTCCTGGCGCTGAATGCCTCCTCCTAAATTTTGTGCGTCAGCGTCTTGCGCGCTGCTTTCGGCGCAGGCATCAGAAGGATCAGAACTCGGATAGCGGGCAAATGATCGTGCATCAACCACCTGAGCCCCATCCGCTGGATTTCGATTGGAGGTATACGCCCGACACAATCGCCGCTCTCTCTAAGATGCTGCCGGTTGAGGGGCCTGTCCTCGCGGTCGGCGCTCCGAATTTGGCTCGGCATTTGTCTACCCTTGGCCGGAACGTGATGCTGATCGACAGGCAGCCGATGCAACAAGTCTCCCAGCATCTTGCAATCGATATCGACGTGAGCACGCCTCTTCTTAAAGGGTATAGGGCGGCAATCGTGGACCCACCTTGGTATGTTCAACATGTCCGCTGCTGGCTCGCTTGGACGGCCAACTGCTTGGGGCTTGACGGTGAGATTTTGGCGACGATCTGGCCGGCTGGAACGCGACCCGATGGTGAGATAGAGCATCAATTCGTAATGGAGTGGTTGAGCCAATGGGCAACTGCTCAGCAGTCCTCATTCAGCCCAACCTATGAAACGCCAATCTTCGAGCAACACGCAGAAATCGCAGCGACAGGAGGGGAGTTGTCGCGCAGCCCTCGTCGGGGCCGCTTACTAAGCATCCGAGTTAAGAAACTGCCAAAAATTCCCTCCCTCGAAGAGCCACCTCGGCAATGGTCAAGGTTCGTCCTAAATGACTATCAACTCGCTCTGAGAATGCATCCAGAGAATGGGGAACCTCTTGAAGTTCTGCCACATCCCCAAGCAATCGGGTGGACGTGGCCATTCGTGAGCAGGCGAGCGCCGGGTCGCGGAAATATTGACCTATGGAGTTCGCGCAACGAGGTGGCGTTAGTTAGAAATCCTGCTGCTTTAGCCAGAGTTCTTCGGAGATTGGCCGCGTCCGACAACTCTGCATCGTTCAACTCTGAGATTGATCGGCTTCCCCAGCTTGCAGAATGGGCCATTCCAAAGCCCCCATATTGGAGATTTCTCGAATGGTCTCACCAGCAATAGCGCTACGGTTTCGGGACACGACACCGGACGTCGATACAATTCAATCTCACCTTGAGATCTTGAAAAGAGAGGGGGCGGTTTGGTGGGGATGGTGGAAAAAAGGCTTCGAGGACGACCATATTGATTTCTTCAAGAGCTTGCCCGAGGGGCACGAACTGAATGTCCTGATACTGGATCGTTCAACTCAGCGGATGTTCCAAGCAACATCAATAGCTCAACAGATCGGAGAAGGTGCCAAGCCTGATCTTGAGCTTGTGCCCTCCTATTATCGCGGCAATTCGCACAAGATCTTCGGCTGGTTCTTACTAACCTCGCTCGAACAGATCGACTATATCGATGGGATTGGGGAGAGGTTCGGCGACAGCAGTTTGGTTGATTTATCTAATAGGCAAGACCAATCAGTCCCAGCGGTTGGTGAGGACAGTAGTAGGAGTAAAAAGTCGAGCATCCTGCACCTTTCTGATCTGCATTTCGGGGCTCACTACGGCTTCCTAGTTCAAAATTCCAGACCAGAAATTGGTGATCCGAGAGGGACCCTAACGGACTGCATCCTTGCCGACTTGGCACGGCTAGGGCTAGACGACGACATCTGCGCTATCCTCGTCACAGGTGATTTCACGTCAAATGGCGACTGGAGCGATAAGCTCGTTGGCGATGTGGTGAATGAGCTTCAAGCGTTGCAGAGGGCGCTTGGTGTCGAGGCGACCCACATAATTGCCCTCCCGGGAAATCACGATGTCGAAAGATATCCTGAAGGGGTGCAGATAAATATTGCTGAAATTTCGGTTGGCAATCAGAGCACATACCGGCACGAAGATCGGTTTCGTTTGTTCATTGACAGGTTGACCGGGAGGTCTTGGAAGGAACCTCTCGATTATATCCAACGGATTAAGCTCGCCGAAGCTGACGTGATCGTTGCCGTCCTTAATTCCTGCCGCATCTTGGCGACAAAGTGGACGGAGTACGGATATGTAGGCCCAACTGGCCTAGACATTATCAAGGCACTTGGGAACGAACCTGTCGAAGTGCCGACGTTTCGGCTCATGGCATTGCACCACCATTTGCTTCCTGTAACGGATGTCGAAACCCCGAACGAAAAGGGCGTTACCTTGTCGCTTGACGCGGCCAAACTGCTTGATATGGCGCAAGAGGCAAGGGTTCATTTGGCGGTACACGGACACCAGCATGTGCCTCGGTTGTCCCGCTACCAAACTGTCCCGCTGATGGGGGGCGCATTGAACGCTCCAATGACGATAATTTCGAATGGTAGTACTGGCGTTTCGGCGGATCGTCGCCCCGCAGGCGAACGAAACACCTACTGCGTTTTTTCCTTCACCAAGAGCGAAGTGCTGTTGCGAATGAGAGAGTTGCGCCCTGACAAACGCTCTGGCGCTGAACTCTACAGTGGTCCGTTGGAGACGGGTCCTGCTCTTCCCGCGCAGTACAAAGGGAACTAATAGATCCGGGCAGGCCGGGTCATACTGCCCTTCAGCGTCGTAGTTCAGTCTTCCAAAGGGCGAATAAAGGCGAATGAAGGAGACGTTACCCGAGGGGCCCACATTGCGGGACGTGAACTGTGCGCTGAGTCTCGTTAAGTATCGAGTCCCGCGCACAGAGGAACGGCCATCCCCTTATTCAGCCTTGTTGAGGCGAGCTTATTCGCTCAAAGCCTTGGCATCCATGGGCTTGTTTTTAAAGGCGGGATGAACAACCCATCAGGGTATGCCCTGAAGTGACACAACATGATCCGCTTTGGGCGATGTAACATCTGGGTTGACAGCGACTATTTGTGACAGTGTAGCCTCGGGCCTAAACCTTAAGGTGACACCACATGAGCCGGATTGGGTACGCCCGCGTCAGCACCGTTGATCAAGATCTCGAAACTCAAATTGCCAAGCTGAAGGCCGAAGGGTGCGGCATCATTCGCTCTGAAAAGGTCTCTGGGGCGAGCCGCGATGGTCGAGCGGAACTTGCGACGATCATCGACTTTCTTCGGCCAGGAGACGAGCTGGTGGTCACCCGGCTTGACCGGCTCGGCCGCGACACCCGCGACGTTCTCAACTTGATCCATGAGTGCGAGCAGAGGGGGGCTTTCGTCACCGTCCTGGACCCGCATGTATCTACCCGCGGCGAGATGGGGCACATTGTGCTGACGGTGCTCGGGATGGTGGCGCAGATGGAGCGCCGCTTCATCAAGGAGCGGCAGCGTGAAGGGATTCAAAAGGCGAAATCGGCGGGGACCTACAGAGGGGGCAAGGCGCGTATCGACCATAGCCGAGTTGTAGAGATGCATAGAAAACAGGAAGGCATTTCGGAGATCGCCAAGGCACTCGGGTGCTCGAGGATGCAGGTATATCGCATTCTTAACGGCCAGAACCGCTCGGAGTCTATTGTGGCGAGATAGGCGACGACTCGGTCCTACCAAGTAGGCCAGCGCTGGTACCCGTTCGATGATGATATCCAGTTCTAGATGTTGACGACGCCAAAGCCAAAGCCGATTGGATTGCCGCCGAGCAAGCGTGGTTACCGCGCACTTGGCGGCAAAGGCTTTGCGAGAGAAGGCCGACAAAGCCTTTGCGAGGACGCGGAGCGCGCTTCGCTTTCGAGCCGCCCGCAGACTTCTCCATCTGCGCTTCGATGGCCGCCACGCCGGTTTCGATCTCGTCGAAGACCAGAGCATACTGTTCCTCGCTCAGCGCGCCGGTCCGCAACCTTTCGGAGCGGCTGCCGAAGCGCGCCCGCTCCAGCATCTTCACGACCGCCGTCAGTCGTGCGATCCGCTCATCGGCGCTCTTGTTGACCAGCTCGAGATGGAGGTTGCGCTCCTCGAGAAGGGCGGCCTTTTCGGCCATGGCAATAACCATCGCCTTGAGCGCGTCAACGTCGTCCGGGAGCGCGAGTTCGGGTGCCGACATGGCCAAAATCAGAGCATATTCGCGGGCAATTTTCCCGCTTTTTCAGCTCCCTGATTCATCATGCCGCAGGGTTTTACCCAACCGATTGCGGCCGCCTGACGGTCTCCGTCCGAACCCGTTTCCAGTCCATTCCGTCGACCAGAGCCATGAGCTGAGCATGATTGAGCTGGACCCGGTGGTGGCCGATCCGCGGCCAGCAGAACTTCGCGTCGTCCAGTCGCTTGGCATAAAGACACACGCCGCTGCCGTCCCACCAGACGATCTTGATCCTGTCCGCTCTTTTCGCGCGAAAGACATAAAGCGCGCCGTTGAACGGATCCGAACCGGCATCGCGCACCAGTGCCAGAAGGCCGTCGGGACCTTTTCTAAAATCGACGGGATGACTGGCGACCAACACCTTCACGCCGGCCGGGATCATGCCTGGCGGACCGCCCGGATAATCCTGGCCAAATGATCCTGGCCGACGTCGGCGCCGGCCCGAATGACCACATCGCCCAAACAGATCTCCACTGCCGAAGACGCCGCTTGGGTGACCTCGACAAAGCCAAGCCGATCCGCATCTCGCCGCGGCGTGACCGCACCGCTCTTGATCGCCTTGCTCCGCCAGCCGAACAGCTGGGCTGGCGCCATCCCCGCTTGTCTGGCGATGGCCGATACATTCGCGCCCGGCTTCAGTGTCGCCTCGATCAGCCGCGACTTCGCTTCCGCCGACCAGCGCCGCCGCGGACGCTGCGGGCTTGCCTCCAGCCGGTTCGGGACCGCCTCAAGGACATGGAAACTTCTATCATCAGGCTTAGGCGCAGACATAGAAATTGACACTGTAAGCTCCTCGGCTTCTTCAGTGTCACTATCTCTCGCTCATCACCTCAAGCCGCGCCAGATGGGGTCGGCTTGGCGCTTACGCTTAACCTGTCGATGCTGACGGTCCAACCTTGGCGTAATGTCCGGTACGTAACCGGCGTTGCGATATCCGGCCCACTCGTCGCACTGCTGATCGGATCGCTGATCTATTGGGCGGCATCCGGCTTTGGTGGACCTAAACCGGCCGCCCCCTCACGCGAGTCTCAGCGCTGACCCCATACCTTTTCGAGCAGGTGAGCCGCACAACTTGACTGCCCCAGCCCTCTATGGCCTTGGTTCGGACGCGCTGCTTGTGGGTCAACACCAAGTGTGGTTACTTCCGGCCGGGTTCCAACCGGGAGGGTGTCAATGGATATCAGCAAGCTCAGTGAGAACGGCCTGAAGGCTTTTCACCAGTCGGTCCGGACAGTCGCCGCAGCCGACGCCGCAAACCCGCAAAAGAACGACCCGTACTACGGGGTAGCCGAATATCCCGATTGGGCACAGCACCGCGACGAAATCGAGGCTGAGCTGAAAAGCCGCGGAATCCCGTTCAACCCTGTTCAATGGTAGGAAAAACTCTCCCTCTGCCTTGCCTCATGCTAGCGCATAGAGAGTCTGGCGTCAGGAGCACCTAACCCGATTCCGAAGGGACGCATTTTGGCAGCCGACATCACAGAACATGAATTTCACGACGTTCTTGAACATCTTGCCCAACGCCCTTTTTCCACAATGCAGTTCATCAAAAAGCTGGGCCAATGCTATCCAAGCAAGTGGAGAGCGATTGAGGCAGAGTATGGGGCGGGCGGCGTCGGGGCGAAAACCTACTTCAGCGCGTATTCTCGAATAGCTCACACCTTGGCGAGATTTGCCCGGGCGAACATCGTAGAGAAATTAGATTATCGACCGGCTCCGAGAGGATGGGGTAGTCCGGTCATCCGCTACTGGACTGATCAAATTGGATCGGCGGGTCAGCTTTTCCCCGATCAAGTTGGGGACGAAGACGGGTTTTGGGAGGGCGCGCGAACGAAGGTCTTCGTAAATGCGTACGAACGAAATCCTGAGGCAAGAGCGAAATGCTTAAGACTGTTCGGGCTGGCTTGCATGGCCTGTGGAGAGGATTTCTCGAAGAAATACGGCATCCATGGCAGGGGGTTCATCCACGTCCACCACCTTACCCCTCTGAAGAAGATCGGCCGGGCTTATCAGGTGAACCCAGCTAAGGACCTGCGGCCGGTGTGTGCCAACTGTCATGCCATGATCCACCGTCGCGAACCCATGCTTACAATCGAACAGCTAAGGGCATTGGTCCAAGCCGCGGTAGAACGTTGAGGGCACCGACATGGCAGTAATTCGACCGCTTCTCAGACTACGGGTTGCGGCCGTTGGGCTGCTGCAGACCAAAGCGCGGACACGCTGCCTTTGTCAATGTCGCAGTAGTGATACCAAGTCTGCCTGAGCCGTATGAGCATATAGGAGTGCTCAATGCTGTAGCAGACGCGCTTGACCACGCTGCTGTCCAGTTCGCCGGTGCACTGAAACAGCTAAGTCCATCGGCGCGCGATTTTCACGTTCGCTGTCTCGGCGAGGACAGGCCCGGGGTCATTACAAGCCCGCGCAGCGAGGTAGCTAATGGCCTGCCTGCGAAGTGTAGCCGAATGGCGCTGTCGGAAAGGCAACCGCCCAATTTTACAAAGAGCCCTAGGTGTGCAACCTCTACAACATCACCACCAGCCAGGAGGCGATCCGCGAATGGACCCGCGCCTTGCGCGACATCCTGGGCAACCTCGAGCCGTCCATCGACATCTACCCCAACCAATTCGGCCCGGTGGTGCGCAATGCACCGGATGGCGCGCGCGAGCTTGCGAACCTGCGGTGGGGAATGCCGATGCCGTTAGAGGATAGGCCCAACAAAGGTATTAAGCCGGGGTAAGCTTCTTCGGATCGTCTTTCGATAGACGGCGCTGCCACATGGCGTATTCAGCCTTTGCGTGGTTTATGGCCTTGTCCCTGAGATAGTCCTTGTAGCCTTTAAAAACCGGGTAGTCGTTGACCGATAACAGGCTATCCAGCTTGGTTGTCAAATCTGCCATTCTTAGCGTCTTACCGCGAATGGCGCTGGATTCGGCATAGAGCAGAAACTGTTCACATAGAATATGCAGGATATAAAGCTCGTCACTGTCGAGGTAATTCTTGCCTATCTGCGCTTCGGTAATAGACGGCATGTTCCCTCCGAAATGTACCACGCCCATGTTGGCGGTCTTCCGGTCGGCACGGCCCAAAATAAGCTGAGACGCGGTGCTCTGAGTAACCGCATACAGGAACTTGTCCTGCATCAACGCGAAAAACGAGCGACAGGCAGAAGACTGGTTGTCGTAATCAGAGGAAGCCTCTTTGAAGCATTCGCGGACAGCAGCATATATGTTCTTTTCGTCGGAACGAAGCTCACGGATTCTGGCGGCCAGCTTGCGCAACGCTGCCGGGCTGTCCTTGAGACGGGCTTCGTTGATCGCATAGCCATCAACGATATAGGAGCGCAGGGTAGCTGTGGCCCATTTGCGGAACTCTGTGGCCTTTGGCGAACTGACGCGGTAGCCGACCGACAGGATCATATCGAGATTGTAATGGGTGACTTGGCTGGGTTTCCCGCTTGGACCAATTTGTGCAAATTTTGCACAAACTGCGCTTTCCTCCAGTTCGCCTTCCTCGATAATTTTACCAACATGCTTGGAAATGACGCTGCGCTCGCGCTCAAAAAGCGAAGCGATCTGGTCCTGTGTCGCCCAGATAGTTTCGTGGTCAACGTCAAGGTTGAAGCTGATCGCGGTTTTGCCGAGCTTGAACTGCACTAGTTCAAGCTCCAACTGTTTGGCCGCTTCTTTGGTTTTCTGCGCAATGGTCTTCTTCGGTGGGGTTGCCATCAACGATTCTCTCCGATTCGAATTACGCAACGTAACACGACCGGAGCGTTCTTGTTATGATCTGCTAAAATATCTCCAAGCTGAATTCCGCCCATTCCCCTACGGCTGGCTGTATTTGTCTTTGATCCTGGCTAGCCTGTCAGCCTCTTTTCGGGCGTATTCACGCTCAAGTTCCTCTTTGCGCCGTTTTGCCGTTGATTGTTCAATGTGAAGCCAGAGAAGAAACCCGCCGAAGAGCACCGCCCCGATGATGGTTGACATCGAAATGAACACGTAAGTCTCCTAGGGCTGGGGTAGCGCCCCAGCATGGAATTAGGGGTATTTGCTTCCTGCAAGCTGTCTGGCACGGCCTTCGGCAGTTGCCGATTTGCGCGTGAGCGGGTTACACCTGATCACCGTTTGCCCGGTAGCATCAGAATACATCATGCAGGATTTATTTGGTGTGTCTGGGATACAGGCATTAATGTTGATTTTTATCCACTTGCCCCCTCCGCTGAACGCGGCATAGCTGGGGTAGTTCTTGCAAGTTCCCTTGCTCGAATAAGGAACATTCGCTTGGCTAGTGCATGCGGTTGCGCTAGCGGCAATGGCTACAACGATTGCTATGCGGATCATGTTTCCTCCAAACACCTCGCGGACAGGTAGCATCGCGAGACCTTTAGGGGAAATCGGGTTTGTCAAATATATAATCGCCCAAGATTCATTTTCCGGTTGCTACGCAGCCGATGGCGCTTATGACGAAGGTTCAAGGTACCCGCCATGACCGAGCCTTTTGCCGCTCGGGGCCAATGCCGACTTTCGTCGTCAGCGCGGCCGAAAGCTTGGTTTTGCCGGGCGCGCCGCGCTACCAAGTGGCTGGCGCGCGCTGGCGGCCCCTGTGCGGCCCGAAAAACAGCTATTTGAAGGCCGCGCCGGGGTAGCTTCGGCAGTTAAAACTGTTTTTAGGCCCGCCGGGCACGGCTCGCTTGTGGCAAACGCGGATTTCCGCCCACGAGCATCATGCACCGATGATCAAGTCTCGCATCCGCTGAAACTGCTCCTTTTCGATGACCCCGTCATCGAGCAACTTCTTCAGCCGCTCCAGTTTCTCAATAGGGTCATGGTGCGCCGGTGCGGGAGAGAAAGGTGGCGGCAACATCGATGGATTTTCCAGCCGCACCCGCTGAACGTCGTTGGCAAGAAGGTTCAATCCAGATTCGCCCCCATTAGTGCCATTTGGATCGTCGGCAATATGGACCGCTTTGAACGCCCAGATAAGGCAGCCCAGCCAGACGATACCCGTCCCTGCAAGTGCCGTGCACAGCACCAGGATCAACCATCGGTTTGGATGCCCGCGGAGAAACGCAATGATCGCTGGCAGTTCGTAGATTATCGCAACGAGAAGCAGAAAGATTCCCATTATCGCGTAGCCAGCAGTAGCATCGTCATTAGCTGCATAAGCAGAAGTCGACAGCAGAACGACCGGCGTCGCCAGAGCCCACATCCGCCACCCTCTGAGCAGCGTCGGTCTCATTGTGTTGACAACGCCCCTGCGCCCATCGCGTAAACGACGACGCTCACCAACCATATCCAAAGTGGCGTCAGCGGTGTCGCGGCGACATACCAACGGCGGAGGAAATAGCCGACGGGCATCAACAGCATGAAGGGCAAAAGCCATCGGTGTTGCGGGTTGCGTCCGGCAGCGTTGATTGTGCTGGCGTCTTTATAGGCGAGCACGAAACTGCCAATTCCGCACCACAGCGTGGCACCTCGGGCTTGGGAACTTCCCCCATAGGGATCAATTCCAACCGAGGCGAGGATAATATCCACCGCCAAGAAAATCAGTGGCGAGCATGCCAACCACATGGCCCATTTTTCGGTGAGGGTATTCGAACAGACAATGGCTGCCTGACCGCTTGCGACAGGCGGCGCTACCGCCGCGACAGGGTGTGGTTGTGAGTTTGCACCCTGCGGAAGGGGTGGTGGCGTAGTTGGGGCAGGCATCTGCAGCTGCGTCTCGAACGCGTGCTTCCAAGCTTGGCCGAAGCTCGCGGTCCATACTCGGGTGCTCGGATCAATTAGGCGATTCGCAAGCATCACGTTGAGGTCGACCTCGGCGACCGGCCCACGATGTGTCCCATCCTGCTCGTAATACCACTCTGCCATTGCTACCCGCCTCCCTCTCGTTTTCGATTTACATACTATAGTTGATAAACTCAACGCTCGAATTCCTAGATTGGTGGTCGCATGGAGATGCGAAAACTGGTCGGGGAGAACTTTGCGCGGTTACGTGCGGCCAGCGGCCTGACGCAGGAGCAGGTGGCCGAGCGGTCAAACCTCAGCCAGCAGTATTTGAGTGACCTCGAAAGGGGTAAGAGAAACCCGACGATTGAGACCTTGCAGGCCATCGCTCGTGCGCTCGGGGTCAGTCATCTCGATCTCGTCAAACCGACAGATCAAGAGATTCGACCGCCTGATGCTGTACCTCCCGGGTCATCGACAACAGGATAGCCGTCACCAGTTCGGACTCAGGATCATTGCCTTCAAAGATGCCAAGCAGGTAGGTTGCCTTGTCATGGCGCTCGGTATCGTTCGCGGCAGAATGGTGGCACAGCGCAAGTAGCAACTGCTCCTCAAGATCAGTCGCTGCATCCAGGCGGCTGAGTTCGTCGACGGTCGCCGGTCGACCAATAGCCACAGCGTCAGTTTCGCGAGAGATTTTGCGCAGGCCTGCGTAAGCGGCGCAGTGAGCGCAAATAGTTCTGATCAACTCAGGCGAAACATCATCGGAGCCAAGGTGAGCTACGTCGCCGTCTGGCCGGTCCGATGCATCAGTAACCGAAGGCATTCCAGGCGCAATCGCAAGGGCGGGCAAAGCGGCCAGCAGAGTCCGGCGGGAAAGGGCTCGCCCCAGCATCAGTATTCCTCGCCGAGCATGATGGTCAGAACGCGAGTGGTGACCGACGGGTCGGCTGGATCATCTGACCCAAAGGACATCGCCAGATCGTAGTAGTCGACTCTCCAAATCACGATGATACCTCCGACCTCCAGCACAGCGCAGTCGTGTTCGCCGTGCGGGTCGTTGTCGGCATCGAAAGCCTCGAAGGCAGCCACCGCCGCCAAGATCCCAGCAATGACGGTCGCGTTCATCGCGGCAATTCCGGCCGTCATCACGAAGCGCCCGCCATGACCTGTTCTGCGCAAACTGTCGTTCAGTTGCGCGATGCGCTGCTGGCGACTGCCAAGCGCACATTTATCAGCCAAGCTGCATTCCAAACCCATTTGCGAATCCTTCATCCAGGCCGCCACAGCGACCGTTTTCAAACGATGAATTTTGAGAGGGTGGGCGGCTGCCTGAGCTGCGCGCCCGAGGCCAAGCAGGCGTCAGTCGGTATGCTCGGGATGAAGCAGGGCAATGTGGATCAGCTTGCGGGTGAACACCGGCATGTCGAGCCAGTCACGCCAACGAAGGGTGTAGACGCCCTCAGGGCTGATCTTCACGACCTGCGCCTCGAACCAGCCTTGATAAGCACCTTCGGTGGCAAGGACCAAGCTGCCGATTTCTATCTTACTCCAGTCAGTCGGCCGCGATGGTTCGGGGCGCTTGGGACCGCTTTCGGGCGCGCCGGTGGCGTTGGCCTTCTTCGACTTGGCAGCAGGCGGCCGGTCGTCGGCGACGCGAACTGGGAATTTGTATCCGGCAGGAAGATGCGTCGCGATAGCCTCATAGAGATCGCGCTTTACAAACGGCACGAAGGCACGGCCACTTTCGAATACCTTTCCCCGCGGCAAACGCCCGGCCAGCTGCCTCAGATCGTCAGCATCGACTGGCAAGGCAGCCATGCCCATCATGCCAGCCGCCTTTTCGGCTAAGCCGGTATCATTGTCACCGAACCATGAGGCGTGGGCTTTGCCGCCGTCATCGAGGCCCAGAACGATGACGGCAGGCGAGGCGAATCCCGACGAGGCGGCAGAGGGTACTCCATTGGTCATTCAGGTCTCCATAAAGATAAAGGCCCCGAATTGGGGCCTCAGTGGCTGAATTTTCAGAAGTGGCGAAATAGCTCACTCACCCACCTTTTCGGTCGTTTCGACGGCGAAAACCGCTCATCTGAACAACCGCACTATATCGGGCGGCAGGCCTTTTGTCAAGAGATTTCTCTTTAAGATCAAAGAGTTACCTTTTTAGAGCACTTGGAAATCACACCGCAGCCCTCCATTGAGACCTGCTGGTTTGAAGGCTGACTGCGGGCTTTCGCGGGCGAATCTCGATGGTTTGCGCGCTGAATTCACCTCTCGACGGTTCTTGTCGGGAGGCTGCGGCCGCGCGGTGCTCACATGCGGGCCGCACCCCGTCAACGCATACTTTGGGGCTCCCAAATGGCCCTCACGCTATCAGCGATGATGGCAGCAGAGATACGCTTTTCAAATCGCGGCGGCAGCGGACAGGAGGGCCGCAGTGACGTCGCGCGCACCTTCCTCGGCCCAGACTCCATCATCTAAAATGAACCGCCAGCTGTTTGTGTGCTCAACCCGCTTTGAGCGACGCGCTACGACGGCATGAGGAATCACGATGGCCTTGGTGACCCGGTAGCTTTCGTTGAACAGCACGGCAGCCAAGAAGTCAAAGGTGTCCTCAGGCAGACGCCGGATTGCGCTAAGCTGGCGGGAGGCATTCCTGAGCGTCACCCGACGGCTCTTTATCTGGTATCGCAGGCCCGCGGCATCCGTTGCATCGTGACCGTTAGAGGAATTGTTTTCCAACGACCAACCAAACGCCGTTGCAAACAGAAGCTCAGCATAGTCACCAAGAGGCGCGTTGGCGGTGCGCACGATCTCCCGATCCCGCAGCTCGTCCATGATCTGGCTGTGAAGGATCAGCAGCTGTGTCACGCCTGCTGTTCGAATGATTTCCGGTCGGTCGGACACGGCTGCTTGCTCGATAATCTGAGGGACAGCCAAGCCGATTTCGTACTCTACCGCTGGAACCACCCGCCGCAACATATTGCCGATGATCATCCGTTGTTGGCCGGGGTTCAGATGCGAATATCGAGTTTGTTGGTCGATCCCATAACGCCCAGCCACCTCGTACAACCGAGCTAGATCAAGCTGACCGTCCGGCCCTCTAACAAGCGGGTCAAGCCAGAGGTTAAAGGGGCTTTGGGCTGTGTTCTTAAGCCAAGCGTCACGTTGCTCGGATGTAATTCGCATTAAGGCTTGCCCCCAAACAATGAACCTGCCTGCTATGGCACCTCTAATAGAGGCGTTCCATCCTACGCCGAAATCTCTCGTCGGCGCGCTTGATTCTCGCTCGTGTGAGAGCCAGTGCTTTCCTCCAAACGGCGGTACCTTCACCGGCAGAGAACATCAGCATAGGCAAACTCCGCTTTCCCATAACGGTCGCCATCTTGACGGCCTCGCCGGGTCGAAGACGTTCCTTTTTTTGGATCCACTCTCCTGTCGCGCCTACGGTGATTTCCCCGGTGTCGGGGTCAGATGTTTCCCCTTTTCTTGGATACACGCGATAGTTTTCGAGGGCTATCTTCAGCATATAAAAGATCCGCTTGGCGGCCGTATGGCCCGTCATACGACGAGCATGAGCGGGAGGTCGGCCCGGGATCAGTGGTTCGCATACCGCGTTAACTCTGTCGGCCAAAGTACCTATCCGGCGGTCTGAACATCCCCACACAATTGCATGGACGTGCCAAGAGACCATTGCGCTCCGGCGGCCGGGAACCGGGTTGTAATTGCTGTAGTAGGCAGCCTCGATCATCCCCACGTAGTTGAAGCCCCGTAGCTGATCCTTCGCCCAAGCCTTCAGCGTTTTCTGTTCAAACGTTGGCGCTATCGCGATGGGGACTGCGAACTGTTTCGGGGCCAGCGTGACGAAATAGAAGGCGTCGTCGGGGCGGCGTGAAACGACCTTGTCAAATTCGCGATCTGCGGCACTCGCCAACTGAATTCGGCTGCGGACATTTATGGCGAAAAGTGAGATGGCTTTCCGTCGTTCCATGCGTTGCAACATTTCGGCGTCAAGCGCTTTCCGCCCTCGCGCTGTCGTTGAAAAATCGCGAAGCATAGTTTCGAATTTTCGATGCACTTTTCGGAAAACTGCGAGGCTAAGTATCCTCATGACGCACGCTATCTTTCAGTTGGTTGTGGGGTTGTGGAGCAGGCGCGCGTTATGCCGAAGGTCGCTTTAAGCGACCCAGCTGAAACTAAATTGCGGTGTTGACGACGCGCGTAGTGCGCCGCCAACTCCTGTTCACATCGGTCTTGAAACACGCGCTCTTGAGCTGTGGCCCAATGCCTATCGTGGTTTCACCACCTTCCGGTGGTTGCCCATGCTCTCACTGCGTTTCGGTTTCGCCGCCGGTAATCTCGGTTGGGTACCGTCGTCGTTTGCAGGCTTGCTGCGGTTTGACAGCTTTTGCGGTGCAAACGGTGTGTTACAAGGGTTCGGGCGCATCCAAGCGATCAACTTCTTACTCGCTCGCCAACCAATCAGCTGAGCATCAACACGGTTACCAGTGACTTTCCGGACTTCCAGTTTCACGTTCATCTGAAATGGCGTGTCTCGATCCAAGAATTGATATGTGCGGTCCAAGGGGAGCCGAAATGTCACATAGGCCTGCTTATCGGATTTGGCGCTTCTCCTGACCTCGGCGTTCGCGCTTTTCAGGCTCTCAAATCCACCGCCTTCCCGAAGTTTCCTAGGTATGTCGGCGGGCGATACGCCCTCAGCGAAAAAAGATTTCAGCGCGCCATAAAGCCTGTCAACCCGCCTGTTCTTGGCCTTTTTTGCCTTGGGATTGTCTGCAAATCCAACGGCAAAACGTATGGCATAGCGAAGGGCATCCGATCTGTCAGAATCTTTTGGCCTGTTCCTAAAAGACCCCCAATCGGTGTGGTGGCAAAACGTCAGCCACTCATCCTTATCGGCTCTCAAAACCATTCCGACGGCGTAAGCCCGACTGACCTCCTGGTACAGAGTCTTGCGGTGTTCACTTGCCAGCGTGGAGAGACCTCTGCGCACTTCGGCCAGTACGTTCGCAGCGCCTTGCTTAATGACATCGGCGGGGTCAGGAATTTCCGGACGCTGATCGGTCATTGCTTGATTTGCTGCAACGGGCTTTCGATAGGTCCGGTCGGTTTTCCGACCAGTGCTGTAGCCGCTTTTTGTACGCCCAATGGGTTTCCTGGCCATCATATGCCTCCGCAGTCGCTGGTGCTCTTGCGAACACGCGCGTTTACGAAAGACTTGAGTTCGCTGAGACGGTACGAGACGGTTCCCACGCTTCGGCAGGGGTGGTCGCCCACGAACCGCTGCGTGGAGGACTGGCGGCGTTCCTCCCAAACCATAGATTTTTTTGGTGTGATCATTGTGTGCTCCTGGAAAGGAGCCGAACTGACAGCGGGGGTGGTTTTTCATACCGCCCGCCACAGTCCGACTCTTTATTGAGTGGACTTTCGTGGCGGAACGGCCGGTAGACCACCGGAGCTCACCTTCCGATGAGCGTTGATTCACCACTCGCCGGTCGCGCGATTAGTGGTGGACTCGCTGTTCCTGAGCGGTCCCGAAGGCCGCCGAACAAGCCAATGACACTGTGTCTATGACAAGGCGAGCCATGCGTGGCTCACAACAAACAATTGTTAATTGGGGAAGCGAATTGCAAGAGCCTGAGTTACGAAGTATGAAATTTTGTTTCTCGAGCTCGGCCTAGTGCCCGTCGTCAGACCCAATCTCCCATAATAGCCGGACCTCATATCGCAGCAGCGCTTACTGCTTTACCCGAAGACGTTCCGCGCCTCTGCCCTCAATCCGATCAGGCCGCCAACAGTCCGTAATGTTCCAAATTGTAACCGGATGCCAGCAACAACAAGGCGTGGCGACATCGCGCGTCTCGACTATGCCCCACGCTGGTGCTACACAGGCGGCGCAAAGTGGTTAGCCTTGTCGCTGATTTCGTTGTCTTTTTTAAGCGATCTGCCCATTCCTCTTCTGGGCACCAAATTCCCGTTTCGAACCGATTGATGCGGTTTCAGAGACCCAAGAAAAAGCCCGGTTTGCCGGGCTTTTTCTTGATCCAATGCTCTAGGCTGCCCTACCGTCAGCCATGGCATCCACAAGATATCTAACAATTATCCGTCCGGGTTAGGCAGCGATCTGTCATTGCGGCAGCGCAGCAGCGGAAGGACTTGGCCCGAGATCACTCTGGTGATCTTCTGTTGCTTGGCGTTGGTTACGACGTTCATGCACGCACATCCGTAGCCGTGACCCGAACCAGGTACATTGGTCTCGACGAATTGCCGCTCGTCAAAGGCCGGCACATTGTCGATGCCTTCGGGATCCGGGCGTCCCTGCATCTGGATCCACCAATCCCCGTCACTGTCGGTCAGGACGAGGTTGCCGGGTGTCGGGCTGGAGTACCAACCACAACGGCGCTCGGCATGGGCGGTCGCAGGCAAGGACATGATGACCAGGCCGAAACAGATAGCGAACAGCGGGCGCATGAGAATCTTTGCCTCCCTGAAGTAAGCAGGTCATGCCGCGAGTAATGTACGTTGGCGCCGGTGGCGAGGCGCATGATTTGTAAGTCTTATGGCTTCAACTTCGTGTCCACATGTTCTTCGATCAATCCGCAATGAAGCGTCACAGGCTTCCTTTGGACATCACTTAGTGAACCGTCGATGAAGTCGCAGCTGAGCAGATTGTCCGGACTGCTCTTGCGCGCCGACGCAATGTTGACGTTGACGTTGGCCGGCCCGGCAAGCCAGTCGAGACGCTTCGCGTCGACCTTTGCGCCGCTGACGTGGGCGTGGCCCGCTGTGCCCGCTATCTCGACCTCTTCGTCCTGCGGCGTGAGATCGATCTGGCCGACTTCGTTGGCATGCTTCTCGGCGCTCCGCTTCGGGTCACCGTAATAGGAGGCGAAGACAACGATCCTCTCTTTGTCAGCCGCGAGCTTGGCGGCTGCTTTCTTGGAAAGCGTGACGTTAACGTCGAAGCTCATGTCAGTCTGGGCTGTTGCCGGCACGGCACATGCCAACAGTACAGATGCCGCAATTGTCATTGCGAGCGACGATCCATAGCGTTTCACAATCCACCTCCCTCAAGTCCCTCACGCAATGATGATGCCCCTCGCATCCTTTCATGTCTGGCGGCGACGTCACGCTCGCCGCCGGCTTCATCGTGATCCGATCAGCTGTGGCATGTGTCAGTTCGCGGCCGGAACAGGGCAGCTCATGTCACCTTCCTGGCATTTCAGATAGCCTTCGAAACCTTTGACACGGGATTGTGTCAGGCCGTCCTTGCACTGCGCGATGAGCATTGGCATCATGCTTCCTCCGGCCGCGCCTGCGGTCTGGAAACTGCACTCCGCGTCGCGAAACTTGCCCCAATCCCGCTGTGCCTGAACAAGAAGCTTCTTGGTATCCGCATCGTCCTTCAGGCGGGCTTCGATCTGCTTGTAAAGCTCATTGAGCTTCTTGTCGGATTTCTGGAACTCGGCACCGAAGCACTGGTTCATGGTGGCCTGATCCTTGGCCTCGGCGCACTTGTCCTTGGCAAGGGCGAATGTCGGCGCAGCCAGAACCGCGGCAGCAGTCAGTATCGCTATTTTCATCGATTTCCCTTTCCGGTTGCAGTCAAGCTCTTAAGTTGCTCAGCCCCGCCCTATGTTCTCTTCAGCTATCCGTCATTGCCACGGTCGGCCGTGCCCATGGCCTGATTATCTGGTTTTCATTGGATCAGCTTTGCCACCTTCGGCGACCGTGACGCTGCCGACCTTTCCTGAGCCGGTCAGTCTGCCGCCCTCCTTGACCGTGACTTTGCCGGAGACCTCCCCGTCAACGACAAGCAGTCCCGAGACGGAAACGTCACCAGTCAACAATCCGGTCACGCGCAACTCCGCCCCAGACGCCACTTCGGTTATGCCCGAATATTTGTTCTTTCCGCTCAGGGTCAGCTTGCCGCCGGCGACCACGAGGCCGCCGCTGTCGCCGGCGTCATCATAGTTCGCGATGGTTCCATCAAATTGCCCGTCGGCTTCTGTCAGGATCAGTCTGCCCGCACCCAGATAGACCTCGCCTTTACCGCTAAGGTTGCGAATGGCCGTATCGTTCAGGGAGTGCGCCACCCCCCAGGGCTTCAGATAGTTTCCTTTCTGATCGATGTTGAGCACACCGTCGACCATGACGCGCGAGGAATGCTCGATGTTGCCCGGCCCGGCCAGAGTAAGATACCCATCGGCCGCGATATGGGTTGTGCCGGTGTAGGTATTGGCCCCGGTCATGCGCACGTCCGCGTCCTTCTCGATCGTGAAGTCGCCGGCGCCGGAGATTATTCCGGCCAGTCCGAGCCAGCCTTTGCTTCCACCATCGCTGGTCGCGCGATTCAGCTGCACTTGATCCTCGGCAGCCGCGTCTGTCGTAAAGTTAGCAGCGCTGACAAAATAGGGTGAATATGCGGTCGTCTTGTTCTCCAGATCATACATTACGGAATTTGACTGGAAGAAGGGTAGCCCGACAACAACTCCATTGCCCCCCTCCTCATCGCTTTGTCGATCCATAACGACATCGCTGTATTCCTTGTTGTTGAAACTATCTTCAAATCCCAAAATCCTAAAATCGACTACCGTATAATCATATTCATCAAGCTTAAATCCTTTCGAGCGAAGCTTATTAAAAAAGCCTTCTGTGGTGATACCGAGAAAGGTCGACGATCCAGTATCCAATAAAACAGGTCCACTGAAATCAACCGATTGCTTCTTTCCCTTATGATCAAAAGAAATTGTATAATGGTAAGACCCTTCGTAGTGATTGGATGCGTTCGCGCCTGATCGCGGGAATCGTCTCTGGCGGAATTCATAATCCAGTTCGCCCCAGGGCATCAGGGCCGTAAACTGGGATCTCAGACTGGGGGACAAATTCAGCGTCAGGCAGGGAGCGCAGCCCGGTGTCGTCTTCTTTCCAAGATTTGCATTGGCCGAGACCACATAGCCGCTTTGTGTCTGACTGGCGGGAGCGGCGGCCTCGTCCCCCTCATCGAGAAAATCGCCGGCTCCAAAGACACCGTAAAACGTCGTCGAACCACCGGGTTCGCCATTCTGCATGCTCTTGCGCGCATTAAGATCCGCATAGACCGGCGTATCGCCGCGGTGGCCAACGGGCTTTTGCGTCAATTTCATATCCTTGAGATAGCCGAAACCCTTGGTGAAGACGTAATCCACCACCCGACCGGCGCCATAGCCACCGTCGAAGGTTACGACAGGCTGCGAGGGATCATCCGGATCGTAATAGGACAGGCTGTCGAACCGGACCTGCTGTACCCAATCTCCATAGGTGCCGTCTCCATAGGCGTACATTTCGGGCTTGCTGCCGTGCACCGGCTCTACGCCAGGGACACTCGAATCGATCTCGGCGTTGAATTCATCCGACCCGGTGTCGAATTCGAACAGACGAGGCTTGGCACCATTGATGCCCAGCGCAATCCCGAGATTGTGATAAACGACGTCAGCGCTTCCGTGGCCCCTAACATGTTGCAACGGAATAGGTATCGGGTCGGCAGCCTGGGCAAGGCCGGTCTGGCCGTTCTCATCGGCCACGGCAGGTACCGCATGTGATGTGTTCGCTGCCGGAACGGGGCAGCTCGCATCGCCTTCCCTGCATTTCAGGTAACCCTCGAAATCTTTGACACGGGATTGCGTCAGGCTGTCCATGCACTCCGCGATGAGCGTTGGAATTACGCTTTCTCCGGCCGCTCCTGCGGTCTGGAAACTGCACTCCGCGTCGCGAAATTTGATCCAATCCCGCTGTGCTTGAACGAGAAGCGTCCTGGTATCCGCATCGTCGTTCAGGCGAGTTTCGATCTGCCTGTAAAGCTCGTTGAGCTTCTTGTCGGATTTCTTGGACGCGGCATCGGCGCACTCGTTCGGGCCGGCCTGATCCTTGGCGGCGTCGTAGCACTTGTCCTGGGCAAATACGAAAGCCGGCATGCCCAGAACCATGGCAGCGCTTAGTATCACGGTTTTCATCGATTGCCCTCTGTCCAGAACTGCCGGCACGGTCGGCCGCTAGTTGGCATCGTCATCGTCCGATCCGTCAGCGTCGTTACTGTCATCCGACGCATCGTCATTACTGTCGGTGCTGTTTTCGTCTTCACCATCTGCCGACGGGTCGTCATCGTCATTCTGATCGCTGGAATCGTCCTGATCGTCGGAATCATTGTTGTCAGTGCTGTCATCCGACGCATCGTCATCCGTGCTATCGTCGTCGGTGTCGGTGCTGTTCTTGTCATCATCACCGTCCGTTGAGTTTTCATCGTCGTTCTGATCGCTCGAATCGTCCTGATCGGAACTGTTGTCGTCGGTACTGTCGGCCGGGCTATTGTCGTCAGTATCGGTGCTGGTATCGTCGTCGTCAGCATCGGGAGAAGACACATTTGCGTCCGGATTGGCGTCGCCAGGCTGCGAGTCGTCCTCGCGATAGCTCGTATCATTGAGGCCCGTCTCCATCTCGTCGTCATACTCATCGACGATCTGCGTCCACTCCTCTCGATTGTCGACGCTCGTCCATTGCGAAATATTGTCGACCGAGATGTTGGTGTTGAAGTTGTTGACGGTGATGTTGGTGTTGACCTCGACGACATCTGCGACTTCTGTCCCGCGGTTCACGCCAAACAGGAAACTGGTGGCACTCACGGCAAGGGCGGCCCAAACGAGTCTGTCGACATCAACCGGCGTCGAAATCGGTTGATGCCGCACTGTGGCAAGCACGTCACCCGGTCGGATACCTTGCCGCGCGGCAATGCCATGGGGTGCAACAGCCAGGACATACACCCCGCGAAGTTTTGGCGGGATCTGGTAGCGGTGCCGAGAGGCGTGATTGATCGGTATCAGAACCGCATCAAGAGCCCGGGAGACGTAGGGTTTCGGCAGATCATACTTGCTGGCATGCGCAATATTGATCGTTTGCGGGACGGTTACGCTTACGACGGCCGTCATTTTCACTGACGTTGCCAATGCACGGGCGAACTGCACGATCAGTCTGGATTTTCGAAGACTTTGCATTTTGCACATCCTGCAGCTGATGATTGGAGTCGATCTCAGAGCCCCGGCGCCCCGGAGCGCTCACCAATCATTCTCCCCCTGCACCAACGGTCAGCGGCAATTTCCAGCGATCATCACCGTCGTTCCGTAACTTCCTCGGCAAAACACTTTGCCAGGTCTTGCGGCGCTCCGAGCTTCTTCGCCCAGGATACCAGTTCAGGTTTTTCCGACGGCTCGGCATAGCCGCCCCACACGTCGCGAAACTGCTTCTTTCCGTCGACTGTCTGGAAGAACATCACGCCGTCGTCGCTCACCGGCGTGGAGACGTAGGCGGCGCTCCAGCTGCCGCTCTCCATGATCGAGAAGAACTTTGCCTGAGCGGGCTTGAACTTATTGGTCATCGCCGAGACGACGAGAGGGGCATATTCCTGCTTGCGCGCCTTCGTCACTTCGACCTTTATACCGTCACAGGCGTTATTCGCAGCGAAAGCGGACGTCAGCGCCATTCCCAACCCCGCAAGGCCGACCATGACGATTTTGACACGTCGACGGATGAGACCGTTCAATTCAGACATGAGTGGCTATCCTCTTCGTTGTTCGCTGCAGGGGCCATTAATCGGAATCGTCGTCGTCTGATGAATTGTCATCGTCCGGTGTATCGACCTCGCAGCCGATGCCGCGGCAGCCTTGGTAGTTGCCTTGCGTATCGAAGTTCGGATTGCCTTCTTTGTCGTACTGCGGTCTGTCGTCGATGCTTTGATCCCCGTCATCAGGATCGTCGACTTTACATCCGAGCCCATGGCAGCCGATGTAACGGCCCCTGGTATCGAAGTTGGGATTGCCGTTCCTCTCGAACTGCGGCCGGTCGTCTATCTTCCGGCTCCCTTTATGGGACCGATCAACCAGGCAGCCCTTTCCGCGACAACCATCGTAGTCGTCGGTGGTACAACCGACGATCGCCATCAAAGCAGTGGCCAAGGCCGCACAGATTACGAGTTTCCATGATTCATTCCTCCGACTGGCTGGCGGCGGACATCGTCCATATCGGAAGGCCATTGCAGGCGGCGATCCTCGCTTTTGCCGCGAAGGCTGGCGCCAATCGGAGGAGGGCAAAGCTTCGCCGGCCATCAAACGAGAGCCAGGCTGTGGGCGATGCATTCGACGACTTAGCCGACGGTTGCCGTAATCTCTTACGTGGGAGGGAACGCTCCCAGCGGGGGCCGCCGCATTAGCGAGTGTCAATATTCCTCTCCATGCTTAGTGCCCCGTCCGCCCAAGCATGTTTCAACGATCCGCTGACGCGGCTGTGCTTCCAAGAAATGCATCCGAGGCAGCCTATGACAAGGACAAATCCAAATATCGCAGGATTGAATTTTGCAAATGCTTAATAATTCGGAATCAGCACGGGCTATCTTAGCAGATACTGAAATGTGATCAGTAGCAAGATTCAGGAATTCTTCCTTAGTTTTGTTCTCATTAAGCCGAGCTAGTACAAGTAATATTCTATGTTGTTGTGAATTTTGCGCCAGCTCTACAAAAAAGGCGCGACGATACCACATCTTATACAATCTCCCTAATCGCGATCTATTGTGGTATTTTTTCAAACCCAGCCAACCGTTGCGAGGGCCGAAAGAAACGCGCCCCTTTGCCCGACTTTTCAACGCTGCGGCGTGCCAAATAGGGGCGCAGTGGGGGCGCCGCGGCCGCGTTGTGGGCATCTTCCCAGTCGGATTGTCATCGGGTAGCGTGCAGGGGCGGCACGTGAAGGCGCTCTCTTTGGCGAATGCACTGCTGCACCTTCAGCAGTTGCCCGTCAGAAGATGGGGCTGGTGTCACAACCAGGTGCTTGCCGCGACAGATTGTTCCCGTCGCGGTTCATTTCAGCACCGAAGCGAGGGGGAAGAGATGCAGAACCGATTTCGGCAGTGCTTGCGGAAAGTGTCGCTGGCGGCATTGACGATGCTGGCGCTAAACATCCCGGTCCACGCGGCTGATCTCGTCATTGCAATGCCGAACTGGCCGTCGGGCCAGGCGACGGCAAATATCCTCAAGGTCAGCCTGAAGGAAAATTTCGGGCTCGATGCCGACGTGCGCGAGATGGGGACGCTTATTGCCTTTGCCGGTCTCAATTCGGGTGAGGTGGATATTCATCCCGAAATCTGGCTGCCCAATCTGGACAATCTGGTGAAGAAGTATGTGGACGGGGCCGGCACGGTGGCCATCAGCCCCATTGGAGTGCCGGCCTGGCAAGGCATTTGCGCGACGCGTGAGGCAGCCGACAAATTTGGAATTCACGACGTTTCCGACCTCAGCGATACGAAGAAAACCGCCGCGTTGGATACTGATGGCGACGGACGTGGCGAACTCTGGATCGGCGCTGAGGGTTGGTCCTCGACCGCTATCGAGCGCGTCCGCGCCAACAGCTATGGTTATGCCAAGACGATGACCTTGCTGGAGACGCCCGAGGATGCCGGAATGGCGGCTGTCGATGCCGCGGTCGCCACGGATCATCCAATGGTGTTTGCCTGCTACGCGCCGCACTACGTCTTTGAGCTGCACGACATTGTCCGGCTTACCGAGCCGCCCTTTGATCCGGCAAAGTGGAAGATCGTACTGCCGTCAGAAGATCCGCTCTGGGTCTCGAAGTCCAGCGCGCCGGTGGCATGGGATACCGCACATTTTCATATCGCCTACGCCACCTCGCTGCGCAAAAAATATCCGAAGGTTGTGGCGTTCCTGGAACGGGTCGACCTGAGGCCCGAGGAAATCACCAAGATGAGTTATGCGCTCCAGGTAGAGCGTCAGGATCCTTACGAATACGCCAAACAATGGGTTGCCGCACAAGGCGCACGGGTGCACGGGTGGGCAAATCCATGAGCGGAAATCCTATGTTCGCGGAACGCGGCACCGTCCGGCGGCGCTCCCTCACGGCAGTCGTCGCCGCGGCGTTCGGTCTTGTCGCGGTGGCGGCGCTGGCTGCGGGAACACAGGTTTTCGACCCGAAAAGCCACAAATGGGTGGACTACGATCGCACCAAGGCACGCAAATACTACGCCGCGCATAATGAGGTGCCCGAGGCATTTCGTCCGCAGATGGTCAAATTCCGCACCGCGGAAGTGCCAGGCACGATCATCATCGATGGCAATCAGCACTTTCTCTATCTTGTGCAGCCGGGTCAGCGGGCCATGCGCTACGGCATCGGCGTGGGCCGGGAAGGGTTTGGATGGGCCGGCATCGTGCGCGTCGGCCGCATGGCGGAGTGGCCGACCTGGACACCTCCGGCCGAAATGGTCGCTCGCGATCCGAAGGCGGTGAAATACGCTGGAGGCATGGAGGGAGGGCCCGACAACCCGCTCGGCGCAAGGGCGCTCTATCTCTATGAGCGCGACCAGGACACGATCTACCGGATCCACGGTACCCCGGAGCCTTGGACGATCGGGCTCGACGTGTCATCGGGGTGCATCCGTATGAGGAACGACGACATCGTCGATCTCGCATCCCGCGTCAAGGTTGGGGCCAAGGTCATCGTTCTCATGCAGGGGGCCGCCCTCTACAAAGGTGTATGAAGCGGCATTCGGAGAGGGACAAGCAATGTCGGGAAAAAATGCAGTGAGAACTTCGATCCGGGGGACAGCAATCGGATTCCTGGCTGGAGCCGTTAGCGCTTGTGTCAGCACGCCACCGCCGCCGCCTCAGGACCAGATGTCCAGGACCAAGGTCGAGACGGCCCCGGCGGACCTTCAACTGCTTTGCGCCAATGCGGTCGCCAAGGCGAGCGGTGTCGACAGCACGAAGATACTTCCGGTTTCATCGAGCAAGCTCGATTCCAAGACCTATCAGGTCGAACTCGATGCCCGTGGCAAGAAGACAAGCTGCCTCGTGGATACCGACGGCAACGTCAAATCGGTTGAGCCCGTCTGATCCGCTCTGGTTGACGAATTCGCAACCAACCTGACGATGCGCCCTGGCTGCAGACATGACGATGTTTGGGGCGGCCAGCCGCGATGAGCGGTTTGGAGAGCCTGGCAAACCGCGCGCCTGCCTCACCCCAGCCCGATCCGCTTGGCGCCTTGCCGGAACAGCGCCTCGGCGTCCGGCTCGAAGCGGAACGTGCCGATGAAATCGTCGGCGCAGTAGTTCGGCAGCATCTTGCGCAGCGCAGCGGCGAAACTTCGTGCCTCGTCCAGCCGCCCCGCCAGCGCAAGGCAATGCGCGGCAATCGCGAGGATGATGGCGTGGGCGTTGGGACGCGCGGCTGCTTTCAGCGCCCATTCGGCGGCTTCGTCGAACTGGCCGAGCCGGACATGCGACATCGCCCTGGCGCCCAGCATACCGAACAGCAGCGGATCGAAGGGGCTCAGATGCCTGGAATGGTCGGATGAGCCGATCGCAGCCTGCGGGTCGCCGGACTGCGAATGGACGAAAGATAGCGCATAGTGGCCGAGCGCGAAATTCGGGCTGAGGTCTACGGCGCGTTCCAGCTCGATGAGGGAGCCGTCCTGCTCGCCGCGCAGCCACAGCGCCCGCCCCATGGCCCAGTGAGCGGCCGGATTGTGATCGTCGACGAGCAGGCTCTGGCCGGCTGCCTCGAAGGCCAGGGCGCTTTCGTGGTCGCGGTCGCCCCAGCGCTGGAAGGCATTTTGCCAATGGGTGAAGGAGAGGCCGGCATAGGCGCGGGCGAACGTCGGATCGAGCTTCAAGGCTATGTCGAAGAAATGCCGGGCCTGCTCGTTTTCCGCGCGGGTGAAGCGATACATGTGCCAGAGACCGCGGTGGTAGGCTTCCCAGGCGTTGAGCGAATTGGGCGCCTTCAACATGGCGCGGTTGCGCTCGACCGTCTCGATCTCGGCCGAGATCGACGAGACGATGCTGTTGCCGATGTCGTCGAGCACGGCAAAGATGTCGTTCGGCTTGCGCTCGAACGTCTCGGCCCAGACGATCCTGGCCGTGCGCACTTCGACCAGCTCGACCGCGACGGTGACGCGGCCGGCCTGGCTGCGTACCGTGCCGGTGGCGACATAATCGACATTGAGCCGACGGCCGGCATCCTCCGGCCCAATGTTTTTTTCGGCGAGCGCAAACACCGAACCGCGCGCGATGACGAAGAAATCCCTGAGCTTGGCCAGGCGGGTGATGATATCGTGGGTCAGGCCATCGGCGATGCCTCCGCGTGGGCCGCCGTCAGCCGTCTCTTCGGCAAACGGCATCACCGCAAGCGAAGCCTTCTGCGATGCAGCAGTGTCGGAATTGGGAAGCACAATTGACGCGTGAGGGGCCGCGGGTACGAGTGACGGTCGCGCCCAGAGCGTAGCGGCAGGTCGTTCGTTGCGGATCGTGCGCCATGCCTCACGAACGGGTCCGAAATCCAGATCCTCCGAAGCAAACAGCTGCGCTGCGGAAGCGAGATGTTCCTCGCAGGCGTCAAACTGGCCGCGCTGCGCCAGCCCTTTCAGAAGAGCCACATGCGCGCGCCCGTCGAACGGAGCGAGTTCCAGCCATTTGTCCAGATGCGAAGACAATCTGTCGGCATCCACCGGAAGCTTGTTGACGAGATGTTCCAGGATTGCGGCGTGCCAAGAGCCGAAGCGGCGGCGCTGGGCGATCAGCCAGCTGTTGAAATGCGGGCTGCGGTCGATCTCCAGCCCATCGAGAAAGTCGCCGGCGAACATTCCGGAAAGAGCCTGCAGCCGCTCTAGACCGAGCGTCTCAACGCCCTTGGCGGCGGCCGAGGCTATGTCGACAGCGTCGACGGAAGCACCTCTCAGATCAAGCGCGATCGTGTCGCCTGGTGTCTCGACCCTGCGATGATGCGGTTCATCGAGGATGCCTCTAAGCTTGCTCAGGCACCAGCGAAGCTCGCCGCGCGGGTCGTTCGGCACATCCCACAAAAGCTCGCAGAGGCGGCTGCGGCCGACCGGATGCGGCGCCAGCGCCAGATAGGCGAGCAGCGCACACAGCTTGCGCGATTTTGGGAGCTGGATGATGATGCCGTTGCGTGCGATCGTCAGCGGTCCGAGCAGACGCACGGAAAAGCCGGCCACCTCGCCGTGGAGGCTCGATCGGGCGGATTCCACGAGCGTTTCCACGCCTGCTCCCACGCTGGCCAGTCGGCCTTTGTTTTATCACCAAACGCGACACGGTGCATCCGGCAACGAATTCCCGCTCCGGATGCTGGCATTGCCGGAGGCAAATGTAGCGCGGCAAGGTCTCGAAACCTCGCCGCCCAAGCCACCGGTCTGTAACCGGCCCGTGACGACAAGAGACAACGACAAGGCGAGGAGATCGACATGTTGCATCAACAGAAAATCAGAACCACCGCCGGGCGCGGCCGTCTGTTCGACAGCATTCTCGACACGGTCGGCGATACGCCGGTGATCCGCATCAATAATCTCGGACCGGACCATGCCACGATCTATGTGAAGGCCGAGTTCTTCAATCCCGCCGCCTCGGTGAAGGACCGGCTGGCGCTCAACATCATCGAGGAAGGCGAGCTCAGCGGCGCTCTAAAGCCTGGCCAGACCGTGGTCGAGGCGACCAGCGGCAACACCGGCATCGGCCTTGCCATGGTCTGCGCCCAGAAGGGCTATCCGCTGGTGGTGACGATGGCCGACAGTTTTTCCATCGAACGCCGCAAGCTGATGCGCATGCTGGGCGCCAAGGTGGTGCTGACGCCGCGCGCCCAGAAGGGTTTCGGCATGTACAAGAAGGCGGTGGAGCTCGCCGAAGCCAATGGCTGGTTCCTGGCCCGCCAGTTCGAAACCAAGGCCAACGCCGCCATTCACGAAGCGACGACGGCGCGCGAGATCATCAACGATTTCGCCGGCTCGCGGCTCGACTGCTTCGTCACCGGCTACGGCACGGGCGGCACCGTCGCCGGCGTCGGACGCGTGCTGCGCCGCGAGCGGCCGGAGACCCGGATCGTGCTCGCCGAACCGGCCAATGCGCAGCTTATCGGCAGCGGCAAGCCGCAGCAGCGCGGCACCGGCGGCGCGCCTGCCGCCAGCCATCCGGCGTTCGAGCCGCATCCGATCCAGGGCTGGACGCCCGACTTCATTCCGGACGTGCTGCAGGAGGCGATAGACGCAAGCCTCTATGACGAGGTGGTGCCGATTGCCGGGCCCGAGGGCATGAAATGGGCCAAGGCGCTGGCGCAGAAGGAAGGGATTTTCACCGGCATCTCCGGCGGAGCGACCTTCGCGGTGGCGCGGCAGATCGCGGAAAAGGCGGCGCCCGGCTCGGTGATCCTGTGCATGCTGCCCGATACTGGCGAACGCTACATGACGACACCGCTGTTCGACGGCATCGAGGCGGAGATGGACGCCGAGGAGACTGCGCTTTCGCAGTCGACGCCCGGCTGCCAGTTTCCGGCGTGACGGCGGCATATCGGGAGCGACCTGCATGGACACGCCGTCTGGATTGCCCGCCACGACCGCCGAGGAAACGCTTGACCCCTCGGACTGGGGAGATGTGCAGGTCCTGTCGCATCGGGTCGTCGACGATGCCGTCGCCTACCTGCGCGATGTCAGAGAGCGGCCGGTGTGGCAGGAGATGCCTGGAGATGTGAGGGAGTTCTTCACCGCGTCCCTGCCGCAATCGCCAACGCCGCTGGCCGATGTCTATGGCGACGTTGTCAAGAAGCTGATGGCCTATCCAATGGGCAATATCCATCCGCGCTTCTGGGCCTGGTACATGGGGTCGAGCAATTTCACCGGGGCGCTCGGTGATTTCCTGGCGGCGATCCAGGGCTCCAACCTCGGCGGCGGCAACCACGCCGCCGCCTTGATGGACGGCCAGGTCGTCGATTGGCTGAAGCAGATGCTGGGCTTTCCGCAATCGGCCAGCGGCACGCTGGTCAGCGGCGGCTCGATGGCCAACATCATCGGGCTGACCGTGGCGCGCAACGCCAAGGCCGGCATCGACATACGCGAGCACGGCGTTGCCGGCATCGACAAGCCGCTGCGTTTCTACGGCTCCGACCAGCTTCACTCCTGTCACCGCAAGGCGATGGAAGTGCTCGGCCTCGGCAACCGGGCGCTGCGTCGCATCCCGAGCGATGCCGGGCTGCGGATCGACATCGCTGCGTTGCGGGCGGCGATCGCCGAGGACCGCGACGCCGGCTTCAAGCCGGCCTGCGTAATCGGTACGGCCGGCACGGTGAACACCGGCGCAATCGACGATCTGCAAGCGCTGGCTGACCTGGCGGCAAAAGAGGATCTGTGGTTTCACGTCGATGGCTGCATCGGCGCCTTGCTTGCGATTGCGCCAGACAATTCGCATCGCGTTGCCGGCATCGAGCACGCCCACTCGATCGCGCTCGATCCGCATAAATGGCTGCACGCGCCATTCGAGGTCGGCTGCGCGCTGATCCGGGATGCCTCCGTGCATCGCGGCACGTTCGCGGTGACGCCGGAATATCTGGAATCGACGCCGCGCGGCCTGGCCTCCGGCCAATGGCTGCACAATTACGGCCTGCAGACGACGCGCGGCTTTCGCGCTCTGAAGGTGTGGATGGCGTTGCGAGAGCACGGCATCGAAAAGTTCGGCCGGCTGATCGACCAGAACATCGCGCAAGGGCATTATCTCGGCGCGCTGATCGCGGCCGAACCGGCACTCGAACTGGTAGCGCCGGTGAGCATCAACATCGTCTGCTTTCGCTACCGCGCGGACGGACTGGGCGGGGAGCGCCTGAAAGCGCTCAATACCGAGATCATGCTGAGGCTGCAGGAAGAAGGCATCGCCGCCATTTCCGACACGACGGTGCATGGCCAGCATAGCCTCAGGGTGGCGATCAACAACCACCGCACCCGGCGCGACGATCTGGACCTGCTGGTGCGGGAGACCGTGCGGCTTGGACTGGAGATTTCAAGGCCTGGCGTGGCTCTTCCTTCTCGCCTTGTGGGAGAAGGTGGACGCGAAGCGGCCGGATGAGGGGTGTTCCAGCTTGATACTGACGGCACTCCGTCCGCACCCCTCAACCGTCTTGGCGCTGCGCGCCAATCCACCTTCTCCCACAAGGGGAGAAGGTGGAAGGAGCGGCGCTGGCCCCGACAATTGGTCGTCTGCAAGGCTACGCCTCGAGCCAAACCTTCTCGAAATGCTGCTCGAGCGACTGGTGCTGCTCGCAGCCATGCACGCCCTTGCGGTAGGTGCGGTAGACCGAGCGCCAGTAGGGCTGGATGATGACGCCGGAATCGCGCAGATTCTGTTCGATCTTGGCCATGAGCTCCTTGCGGGCGCCGGGATCGGGCATCGCCAGCGCCTTGTCGAGCAGACTGTCGAATTCCGGATCGGCGTAGGCGCTCTCGTTCCACGCGGCGCCAGACTTATAAGCGAGCGCCAGCACCTGGACGCCGAGCGGCCGGCCGAGCCATTCCGTGCAGGAGAAAGGATATTTGCTCCAGTCGTTCCAGAAGGTCGCGGCCGGCAGCACGGTGCGCTTGATCTTCAGCCCGGCCTCGCGCATCTGCGCGGCGATGGCGTCGCCGGTGCTCTTCTGCCAGTCGACGTCGACCGAGATGAGTTCGTATTCGTGGTCGGCCTTGCTGGCCTCGGCGAGCAGGGCCTTGGCTTGATCAATGTTGCGGACGGCCGGGCCGATATCGGCATATTCGGGATGCATCGGCCCGACATGATGGTTCTCGGCAGGCTTGCCGCGGTTGTCCATGCCGATCTTCAGCACGGCGGCATTGTCGACGGCAAGTTGGGCGGCGCGCCGCACCTTGATGTCGTCATAGGGCGGGTTGCCGACGTTGAAACGCGCCACGATGGTCGAACCGGTGGCGATCTCGGAATTGCTCAGGCCCATGGACTCGGTCTGCGCAACCGTATCGGAGGCGGTTTCGTGGTCGGTGTCGATCTCGCCCGATTCGAAGGCCGACAGCATGGCGTTGGGGTCGGAGCCGTAGTCGACCCATTTGATGCCGTCGAGGTAGAACTCGCCCTTCCACCATGGCTTGTCCTTGCGGCGGACTTCGGCGCCGACCTCGGCGTCCCATGCCACGAGTTCGCAAGGCCCGGTGGTGATCGCCAATGCCTTCAGCGGATCGCCGTCGCCTTCATAGCTGCGGTGCATGATCAGCGCCGGATAGTCGGCCATGCCGGCGATCAGCGAAATGTCGGGCTTGGGCAAATTGAGCCGGACGGTGAAATCGTCGACGCGCTCGATGCCGCCGTCGACGGCCTTCTTGGTATCGGCGTTGACCAGTGCGCCCATGCGCGCGGCCACCGAATTGCCGGCGACGGACGCATCGCACCAGCGCGTCAGATTGTGGATCACGTCGTCGGCGTTGAAGGTGTCGCCGTTCGACCAGGTGATGCCCTTGCGGACATGCAGCGTCAGCACGCGGGCGTCGTCGCTGGTTTCCCAGCTCTCGAGCAGCCATGGCTCGAAGGTGAAGTCGCGCTTCCAGCGCACCAAATATTCGTTGCACTGGCGGGCGACGTTGGACATCTCGACGCCGTCGAAGGTGCGCGGATCCTTCCAGCCCTTGACGTTCATGGCGACGCGCAAGATGCCGCCGCGCTTCGGCTCCTCGGCCCTGGCCGGTGACGGCGCAAGCCCGCCGAGCGCCAGCGCGCCGGTAGCGCTGACGCCGAGCGCAGCCATGGTGGCGAGATATTCGCGCCGGTTCATCTGGCCTTTCTTGAAGCCATCGGCGACGGGCTCGGCCTGCGGATGCAGTTTTCGATCGGTCAGCATGAACTTCATTGTCGTCATTCCCCTGTTGTTGGGCACCTCTGCCGATCGCCAAACGCGGGGGACGGATGCGATCGCCGGAGCGCCATTGCCTCGGGGATGATAGGGCGAGCTCCCGTGGGGGAGTGTTCGGACTTCCGCAGTTCTTGTGCGCTGTTCCGCAAACGGAAGGTCCCCCTCACCCGGATTGCCAACCGAATTACGAAGAGCAATACGGGGCAATCCGACGTCTCCCCCGGGGGGAGAGGAGGTCGCCAGCGTTGATGCCAGCCTCTTCTCCCCAGCGGGGAGAAGGTGGACGCGAAGCGGCCGGATGAGGGGGCCTTCGCAACCTCAGTAAGGCCAGTCGCCTTTGCCGAGCGCGGCGATGGCCGCAATGATGCGCCCGAAGGCTTCGCCGGCTCGCGGCACGGTCTCGCGGGCGCGTAGAAAGCCATGCACGAGGCGCGGCTCCTCATGCCACCAGGCGCGACCGCCGGCGGCCAGGATGCGGTCGCGATAGGCCTCGCCTTCCGAGGACAGCGGGTCGCATTGCGCGGTGACGATGACCGTCGGCGGCAGCCCGGAGAAGTCGGTGTCGCTGAGCGGCGAAAAGGTCGGGTCGTCCTGCGACTGTCCCTTCGCCGACCGGATCTGGCGATAGAACTCGATGTCGCGCAACGTCAGCAGCGGCGCTTCGGCGTGCTCGACACAGGAGCCGGCGCTCTCTTTGCCAACTGGTTCCGGGCCGCCGAGCTCGGGATAGATCAGCACCTGGCCGATCGCATGGCGAGGATGGCGGCGTGTCGCCTGTGCCACCGCAGCGGCCAGATTGCCGCCGGCGCTTTCGCCGCAGAGCACTATCGGCAGGCCGGCCGTCGCCGTCGCCCATTCGAATACGGCCAGCGCATCGTCGAAGGCGGCCGGATGCAGATGCTCGGGCGCCAGCCGGTAATCGGCGGACAGCACGGCAAAGCCGGTGCCGGCGCATATCTCGGCGCAGGTGTCGTCATGGCTGTCGAGCCCGCCAAGGACGAAGCCGCCGCCGTGATAATAGACAACCATCGCTTGCGGCGCCGTGCCCGCCATCTGGTAACACCGGACCGGGATCGCACGGTCGCCGGCAGGAACCGCGCTGTCGCTGGCCTTGACGCCGGGTGGATAGGGCTCGCGAAACGCCCGGCACATGGCATCATAGACCGCCCGCTGCCTGTCGATCGGCATGTAGACGATTTCGGGCGGATACCACTCGTTGACCCGATCGATATAGGCCCACAGCTCCGGATCGAGCAGCGTTTGGTATTTTCCGCGCCCTCTCGTTCCGGGTCGCTCGGCCTCGGTGATCATCGCTGCGCGATCCCGCTCAGAGCTCGGCGTAGAGCCGGGCAGCATTTTCATAGCTGAAGCGCAGCGGCACCGAGCCCTCGACCTGCCAGGCTTCGACCGTCTCGCCTGCCAGCAGCCGGCAGGCGCCGTCGGTGGTGGTGACGGCACCGCCATAGAGCCGGTTGGCAAGGTTGAGGATGGCCGTCTGGTGCATCGCCGTGCTGCCGCTGCCGCAGGCATCCTTGACCAGCAGCACTCGAAACCCGAGCGCCACCGCATCCTTGACGGTGGCATCGATGCAGGCCTCGGTCCAGACGCCGGCAACGACCAGCCACTCGATGCCGTCGGTCTTCAGCCGCTCGGCGGCAGGCCCCGTGCGGAAGGCGCTGGCATCGGTCTTGACCAGCATCATCTCGCCTGTCGCCGGGCCCACTTCCGCGCAGATCGCAGTCAGCGGATCGTCCTTGTCGGAAAACGCCGACTTGCCGCTGGCCTCGACCGGGTGGAGCGGCCGCGCCGTGGCGAGATCGACGATATAGGCCCAGTGGTAAAGGGGCACATTGTTGGCCCGCGCCGCCTCCTGCAGCCGCTGGACGTTGGCGAGGATGTCGCCATAGCCTTCGACCAGATAGCGCTTGTCCCGCCGATGCTCCTCCTGGAGATCGATGAACACCGCCGCCACCTTGCCGCGCTTGATCGAGATCGGGCTTTTCATGCAAAACTGCCTGTCAACACTCAAACATGCCTGTCAAGGAAAACATCCTCATAGGGGAAGCGCGACAGGAGCTCGGTGCCGGTCTCGGTGATCAGGATCTCGTCTTCCAGCTTGACGCCCTCGCGGCCGCCCTTCTCGCCGATATAGCTTTCGACGCTGACCACCATGCCGGGCACGATGACCCCGTCGCGGCCATAGGTCTCGTAGTCCATGGCGTGCGCTATGAACGGCGTTTCGCCATGCATGCCGACGCCGTGCATGACCGAGGTATAACGCTGGTCGACGAAGCGGTCCGGTATCTTCCAGGCCCTTTCGGCAATCTCGCGAAACGCCATGCCCGGCTTGACGACCCCGATATTGTGCTGAACCTGGTCGTGCGCCATGCGGTAGAGCGACTTCTGATAGTCCGTCGGCTTGCCCGGTCCGCAACGGAAGGTGCGCGAAAAGTCCGAATAATAGCCGTAGCAGCCGATCGTATCGGTATCGAGCGCCAAGAGTTCGCCCGGCCTGATCTTGCGGCCGCTCGCCTCGTTGAACCACGGATTGGTGCGCTGGCCCGAGGTCAGCAGCCGGGTCTCGATGAACTCGCCGCCTTGCCGGATCACCTCACCATACATGATGGCGAACAGCTCGTTTTCGGAAACGCCAGGCTTGATCGCCTCGCGCACCGCATAGACCGCAGCCTCGGCACCAGCCATCGACACCTGCAGGCATTTTACTTCCTCGGGCGTCTTGACCGCGCGCACCGCCAAAATCTCGCCCTGGCAATCCCGCACCTCGCAGCCGCGCTTTTCCAGCGCCAGTGCCTGCAGATGGCTGCAGCGGTCAAGGCCGAGCTTCATCGAGCCGCCGCCATGCGCCTTGAGCAATTCGGCGATCTCATCGGCGAACGGGCCGGCGGTCTCGTCGTCGCGGCCTGACACCGATGACCAGACCAGCTTGGACGGACGCGCCTCGTCGATCGTGTCGAGCACCATCGAGACATGGTAGCTCTGCGGATATTCGAACAGCACGATCGGCCCTTCGGTGGGGATGAAGAAGTAGCGCGTCGAGTTGCGCAGGAAATAGCCGAACATGTTGCGCGAGCCGGTGGCGTAGCGCTGGTTGTAGGGGTCGAACAAAACGACGCCGCCATAGCCGGCCTCGCGCATCCAGGCGCGCAGCCTGGCCAGCCGGCCCTTGCGCAGCGCGTCGGCGTCGATGAAGGACGGCTCGGTGTCCGACAGCCACATGCCGCCGGCCGGATCCGCCGCCGCCGGATGGCGCATGCGGTCCTTGAAGTCGACATCCTCGGTGCTGTCGGGGTCAAAAACGACGATGCTCATGGGTGCCTCCTGGAAGCGGCGAGGATGGGCTATGCGCCGCGTAGAGGCTGTGCGAGATGCCGCATATGTTGTGCCGGATGCCGCAGCCCCGACGCGCCGGCGATCCTTCGCGCCCCTCTCTGTCCTGCCGGACATCTCCCCCACGAGGGGGGAGATCGGCAGCTTCGCCGATGGCGCTACTCTCGCGATGTTGGCAATTGGCGAAAGCGGAGGCGACGGCCAATCTCCCCCCTTTGTGGGGGAGATGCCCGGCAGGGCAGAGAGGGGCGCTGTCCCGCCAACATCCGAAATACCTAATGCCTCCGCATCACCTTCGGCGCATGGCCATGCTCCTCCCGGAACGCCCGCGCAAAGCTCGACATCGAGGCGAAACCGCAGGCCAGCGCGACGTCGCGCACCATCAGCGTCGAATGCGCCAAGAGGTCGGCGGCACGCTTCAGCCGCAGGCGGCGGTAATAGCCGTTGGGCGAGATACTGAGTTCGGAGCGGAAATTGCGTTCGAGCTTATCGGAGGAGACACCAAGTCGCCCCGCCAGTTCCGCCATGCCGAGCCGCTCCTCCACCGCATCCTCCATGATGGCGATGGCCGACAGCACCAGTTCGTTCTGCACGCCGGTCCGCAGCCTGAGCGGCATCAGCTTGCGGTCGACGCTGGAGCGTAGCGGGCTGTGCACAAACCATTCGGCGACGCCGGCGGCCAGTTCGGCGCCATAATCGCTGGTGATGATCTCCAGCATCATGTCGAGGCTGCCGACGCCACCGGCCGAAGTGAAGCGCTTGCGGTCGATGACATAGAGATCGCGCCTCAGCTCGATATCCGGAAACGCTTCGGTGAAGGCAGCCTGGCTGGTCCAGTGCAAGGTGCAGGCATGACCGTCGAGCAGGCCGGCCCGAGCCAGGAAGAAGGCGGCATCCGCCACCGCACCGATATGGGCGCCGTCGCGCAGGCTCCTGCGGATCCAGCTCACCGCATCGTGCGCGACGAGATGATCGGCATCGCCGCCCGAGCAGACGACGACGCGATCGACCTTCGGCGCGTCATGGGCGGCAAAGCCGGGCTGGATGACGACGCCGTTCGAGGCCTCCACCGGGCCTTCGGCGGCGCCGACGATGATCCAGCGGTACCAGTCCCGCTTGGCCAGCACGTTCGCCGCGCGCAGCGGCTCGATCACCGAGCTGAACGCCATCATCGGAAAGCCGGGGAAAACCAGCACGGCGAAGGTGAGGGGCTCGGTAGGTTTGGGTGCGTCGCGCGTGGCCATGGGGGTCCGGAGCCGGGAGGGTTGCGGCGCTACAATTCGGGCAGATGGGGCTTGGGGTCAACGGGGTTGGCGTGATCACGAAGCGCCGGCGCTGCCCCTCACCTGCCTGCCGGCATCCTCTCCCCGTATAGTGACGGGGAGAGGAGCGCTCTCATCGACGGGTTCGCCAATCGCCAACATTGCAAAGAGAGCGGCGGCGTTGCGGCCATTTCCCTTCTCCCCGTCCCTATACGGGGAGAAGTGCCCGGCAGGGCGATGAGGGGCAGCGCCAACATTGGCGGTCGATCGCCTTTGGTCGGGCGCTTTCTAACTCGCCAGCGCCTGATCCAGATCCGCGATCAGATCGTCGCCGTCCTCGATCCCGGCCGACAACCGCACCAGCGAATCCGAAATCCCGATCTCGGCGCGTTTTTTCGCCGGGATCGAGCCGTGCGTCATCAGCGCCGGGTGCTCGATCAGGCTTTCGACGCCGCCGAGGCTTTCGGCCAGCGTGAACAGTTGCGTATGTTCGAGGAAGCGTTTGGTGCCGGCGAGGTCGCGGTCGAGCTCGACCGTGATCATGCCGCCGAAGGCGTGCATCTGCCGCCTGGCGATGGCGTGCTGCGGGTGGCTGGGCAGGCCGGGATAGATGACACGGCGGATGTCGGGACGGGTCTCCAGCCAGTGCGCGATCTTCTGGCCGTTCGACGAATGACGCTCCATCCTCAGCGCAAGCGTCTTCAGTCCGCGCAGCGCCAGGAAACTGTCGAACGGCCCTGAAATGGCGCCGATGGCGTTCTGCAGGAATTTCAGCCGGTCGGCGAGATCCTTGTTGTCGCCGACCACGGCGACGCCGCCGACCATGTCGGAATGGCCGTTGAGGTATTTCGTCGTCGAATGGACCACGATGTCGATGCCGAGCTCCAGCGGCCGCTGCAGATAGGGGCTGCAGAAAGTGTTGTCGGCGACTGAGAGCACGCCTTTGCGCCTGGCAAGTGCTGCGACGCCTTCGAGGTCGACGACACGCAGCAGCGGGTTGGTCGGCGTCTCGACCCAGAGCATTTTGGTTTCCGGGCGGATCGCCGCCTCGACCGCGGCAAGGTCGGTGAAGTCGACGAAGTCGACCTGCAAATTGGCCGAGCGCTTGCGCACCCGTTCCAGCAACCGGAACGTGCCGCCATAGATGTCGTCGGTCGCGACGATATGCGCGCCTGAATCGAGCAATTCGAAAATGGTTGCGATCGCCGCCAGCCCCGAAGCGAAGGCGAAGGCGGCTGTGCCGCTTTCGAGGTCGGCCACCGCGCGCTCGAAGGCGAAGCGGGTCGGGTTCTGGCTGCGGGCATATTCAAAGCCCTTGTGCACGCCCGGGCTCTGCTGACCGTAGGTCGAAGTGGCATAGATCGGTACCATCACCGCGCCCGTCGTCGGGTCGTGGCTCTGGCCGCCATGGATGGTGCGCGTCGAAAAGGCGAGGCGGTTTTTGCCCGATACGGTGGCTTTGACGGTCATCGGGCGCGCCTCAGATGGTTGATCAGGTCGATGCGTGTTATCAGGCCGATGAATTCGTCGCCATCGAAGACGATGGCGACCTCGTTGCGATCGAAGACCGGCAGCAACGCGTCCAGCGTCTGGCTGGCTTGCAGCGTGTGCAGGGTAGAGGTCATAGCCGTACTGACCGGGGCCTTGAAGCGGTCCCAGCGGCTGTCATAGGGGCCTTCGACCTTGGCGAGGATATCGCTTTCGTCGATGATGCCGACGAGCTTGCCCTCGTCCAGCACCGGCAGCTGCGAGACATCCGATCGGCGCATGCGGCCATAGGCGTTGAGCAGGCTTTCGTCCGGGCCGACGGACACGACATCGCCGGTGCGGAGCGTGCGCATGACCAGGTCGCGCAGGTCGCCATGCTGCTCCTGCTCGGCCAGGCCCTGCTCGACCAGCCAGAAATCGTCGAAGACTTTCGACAGGTACTTGTTGCCGCTGTCGCAGACGAAGGTAACGACGCGCTTCGGCACGGTCTGCTCGCGGCAATAGCGAAGCGCTGCCGAAAGCAGCGTACCGGACGACGAGCCGGCGAGAATGCCTTCCTTCGAAAGCAGGTCGCGCACCGCAAGCATGCTCTGCTTGTCGGGGATGGAATAGGCCTTCCTGACCAGCGACAGATCGGCATTGGGCGGCACGAAATCCTCGCCGATGCCTTCGACGGTCCAGCTTCCGGCCTCTACCATCTTGCCGGTCTTGATCAACGGGGCCAGCACCGAGCCGACCGGATCGGCCAAAATCATCTCGGTCTTCGGCGAGACTTTCGCAAAATAGCGGCCAAGCCCGGTCAGCGTGCCGCCGGAGCCGACGCCGACGACCACCGCATCGACATCGCCTCCGAGCTGTTGAAAGATTTCCGGCCCGGTCGTGGTTTCGTGGGCCAGCGGATTGGCCGGGTTGGCAAACTGGTTGGCGTAGAAGGCGCCGGGCAACTCGGCGGCGATCTTTTCGGCCATGTCCTGATAATATTCGGCATGGCCCTTGCCGACATCGGAACGCGTCATGCGCACTTCCGCGCCGAGCGCCCGCAGATGCTGGATTTTTTCGCGCGACATCTTGTCGGGCACGACGAGGATGATGCGGTAGCCCTTGGGGATGCCGACCTGGGCGAGACCAAGACCGGTATTGCCGGCGGTCGCCTCCACGATCGTCCCGCCGCGTTTCAGTTTGCCCTGTTTTTCGGCGGCGGCAATCATCGACAGCGCGATGCGGTCCTTGATCGAGCCGCCGGGATTCTGGCTTTCGAGCTTGATGAACAGCCGGCACTTGCCGATGTCGAATTTGGTCAGCTCGACGACCGGCGTCTGCCCGATCAGGTCGAGAACCGAGGCATAGGGCGGGCGCAGGCGGGACGATGCATCGTCCGGTGCCACGATCTTGTGCTTGCTCATGTCAGATGCTCCGTTGCCAGAATGAGCAACCGCCCTGGAAGACGGCAACCTACCGTCTTTTCCAGCCGTTTGCAGTTGGAAAGAAGATAGATCGTGCCAATCCGGCCGCCAGCAGGGGAATGGAATTTCGCGAAAGCTTCGTCGGCCTGCAGGCAGGGCAAAAGATTTGCAGAACCCGCTTAGGGTTCAGGCGATCGCCGCCTGGGCTTCGATCTCGATCAGAAAATCCGGATTGCCGAGGCCGGCGACGCGCAGCACCTTGATGATCGGCGGCGCGCCACGGTTTGCCCAGAAGGCCATCCAGGCGCCGAAGGCCGGCCCTATGTCCAGGTCGCCGGCGATATAGACCGAGAGGCTGACGAGGTCTTCAGGCTTTGCCCCACCGGCTTCGAGCACCTTTGCCAGGTTGGAAAGCGCCTGAGCGGTCTGTGCAGGGAGATCGTCCCTGGCGACGATCCGGCCTTGCGCGTCGACGCCATTCTGGCCGCCGACCAGCACGATGCGCGCGGATGCCGGCAGCGACACGCCTTGCGAATAGGCCGGATTGCTGTGCATGCCCTCGGGGTTCAGCCTCACCGCGCTTTTCCTCCTCTTCAGCAAAAATTATCCCGTGGCCGCCCGGCCGCCCATAGGGATCAACGGCAATCGTGCGGCCGTTTCAACGCACCATCTCGTTCGTTGCGGCCGCCGATTCCGCCATGCTACCCGGCGCTGGGCGAACAGCAATGCAAGGAATGGCCGATGAAGATTCTTGCCTATGACAATTTCAAGCCCGGCGTCACGCTCGACGATTTGCGGCCTTATCTGCGCGACGAAGTGTCGAATGTCTGGCGGCTCTGGAAGGCGGGGATCGTGCGCGAGAATTATGCGCGCGGCGATATTGGCGGCGTCATCATCGTCTTCGAGCTCGACAGCGTCGCGGAAGCGAGGCGCTACACCGAGGACTTCCCGCTGTCCAAGGCCGGGATGCTGGAATGGCACTTCATCGCCTTCGACGCGCCATTGCCGCTGGAATTCCTGTTCGACCCGACGGTCGATATCGCCAAGCCATGGGACCGGACGGCGGCATGATCCGGTCGAGCGACGGGATCGAAATTTCGGCCAGCCTGGCTGAGTGGTGCGATCCACGCCGCACGGCGCTGGTGGTCTACGATATGCAGGTCGGTATCTGCCGCCAGGTGGCCGGCGCCGCGACCATCGTCGAGTGTACCGGCACGGTGCTGGAAGCGGCGCGCGGGGCCGGAATGCGGGTGGCGTTCACGCGCCATCTGTCGCTGCCGCGCAAATGGATGGGCGCGACGCAGCTGCGCACCGCCATGGCCTGGCAGCGGCGCGACAGCCCCGACATGGTCGAGCCGTGGTTCCCGCGCGACGCCGAAGCGACGCGGATCGTGCCCGAGCTGGAACCCCGCGATGACGAGGCGGTGTTCGACAAGCTCACGATGTCGGCCTTCGATTCCACCGCGCTCGGCTTTGCCTTGCGCGATTGCGGCGTGCGCACGATAGCGCTCGCTGGCATCGCCATGGAGATCGGCATCGAGCCGACCGTTCGCCAGGCGACCGACAATGGCTTCGTCGCCATGGTAATCGAGGACGCCTGTGGCTTCGGAAACCGCGAAGCGCGCGACCGCTCGATGGCGACGCTACGCTTCCTCGGCGAAGCCGTCGTCACCGACGTCGCAAGCTTCTGCAGCGCGCTTGCCGGCGCGGGTTGAGGGCAATCGGCTTGCCGCGCGACCCACCGTTTCACGGCAACGCCGAACCGCTCCATCGCTTTGTCTTCACACATTGCGGACGGAAAACCGCTCCGCGCTTTTCCCGGAATTGATCTAGGTGGTGGCTGCGCTGTCGGTGCGAAAGCGCACACCCTCGGCGCGGCCATGCACGCTGCCCCAGTCATAGAGCGCCTGCAGCGCGGCGGCGAGATCACCGCCGCGCCCGGTCAAGGCGTAGCGCCCCTTGCCGTCCGGCGACGTCTCGAGCGTGACGAAGCCGATCTCGACAAGCTCGGCCAGGCGCTGCGTCAGCATCTTGTCCGAGAGTGAGGGGATCAGCCGGCGCAGGTCGGAATAGCGCATCGGCTGTTCCTTGATCCGCGCCAGGATCACCGTCTTCCATTTGCCGCCGAGCGCGTCGAGCGCGAACTCGACCGGACAGCCGTACAGTCTTCCGCGTTGGGTCATGCGCCAATGCTAGGCAAGGCACGGTGACAACGGAAGCAGAATTTGCCCGGTCATCTGGCCAGGGTCGCGGCTCACGGCCTGGCCGGCTACAAAATCCATGGAGGAGAACGAAGATGGGCGTCCGCGACACCAATACGGTCAATGCGAGACAGCCGAAACGTGTGGCGTCATCGCCTGGCTGTCTCGACCACCACGGGCTGGCCGGTCGGCTCTGGTGGAGCGAGCTCCCGCACCCCTGGTTCGTCTTCAGCGAACGCGTTTATGCCGTCGAGGTCTTTTCACCCAACGGCGGCGGTCTTGCGTCCGAATTGCGCCAAGACGAAGGGAGCCTCATCCGAGCAAGCGCTTGCTCAGCCGCGCGCACTGCACGCGAATATCGGGAATGGCGTCGATTTCGAAGAAGGTGCCGCGCGTCAGTGGCCCGACGGCGAGGATCTTGGCGGATACCGTGCCGTCGCCGGCGATGACCTCGCAGTTCGCGGTCACGTCGAGGCCGAGGCGCAGCGGATCCGGCCGTGCCAGCCCACGCTCGACCAGCGACCGCACCACGCTGTTCGAGGTGGTCGAGATGTCCCTGGCGATGCCTGTGCAATCATAGATGCGGGTGACGTCGAACCTTTCGAGCTGCTGCGTGTGGCGCGACTGGACCTGTACGCTGAAGCCGTCGCCGGCGGCGATCTCGACGACGCGCCCGGCGACAAGGCGGATGCGGCCCGCTTGCACCGCCTCGGCAACGCGGGTGTAGACTTCCGGCGCCATGCGATGGCGGTGGATGTCCCACCAGGCCTTGGTGTGCTCGACGAAGCGGCGCTTGGCCGAGGACGGCCAGTTCTGCCAGATCTTCTGGTTGAAGGGTCTCAGACCGTCGACGACGTCGCGCCAGTCGATGCCGGCCTTCTGGTTTTCCCGGATCAGGTCGCGGAACCAGCCGACGAAATAGGAAAGCTGGGTGCCGAGCGGAATGTCGGCAACGTCGAGCTTGATCGGATTGCCCTTGCGATGCGGCGAAGGCAGCAGGCCGCGCCGCGACACCGCGACGATCGCGCCGCGGTGGCCGCGCTGCTCGAGCGACAGGAAGGCATCGACCATGCTCAAGCCGGTGCCCAGGACCAGGACTCGGGCTTCGGGGTCGAGCGCAGTATCCGCCTCGGATCCCATCCTGATCGCATGCCCCTGCCCCGCCCCCGGCTCTTCGTCGTGGCCGGTGGCGAGCACGGCAAGATGCGCAACCACGCTGGTGCCGTTGGCCAGCGCCACTTCGACGCCTGACGCGGTCGGCGAGATCGACAGGCTCTCCTCGCGGATTAGGCGCAGCCGGCCCGTCCGCTGCTCACGCGCCTCGAGCTCGTCGAGAAGCTCCTTGAGATAGCGGGCGTAGACGCTGCGCGGCGCATAGACCGGCGCCTGTTCCGGCGTTGCCAGGCCGCGTTCAAGCAGCCAGCGCGAGAAATTGCCGGGATCGTCGGCATAGGCGCTCATGCCCGACGCGCTGACATTCAGCACATGCGCCGACAGCAGCGTTGAATAGGCCATGCCTTGCCCAAAATGAGGGCGTTTTTCGATCAAGCTGACACGTAGATCGGGATTGGGCGACTTCAGCAGATGCGCGGCAAGCACGACGCCGCTGGCACCGCCACCGACAATGATGATCGAACTTGGCGTAGCGCGCACGGTCATGCGCACACCAGCTGTCCTGGCGATCGTCGCCGGCTCAGGAGAGATTGGTTCAGGCCTGGATTTTCAACGCCGCCGAAAAATCCTCGTCGCCGGCGATGTCGCGCATTTCGGCGAGGCTGCGCTGGTCCAGCACCTCGGCGATGGCCTGCCGGACCTCCAGCATCAGGTGTCGGACTTGGCATGTCGCCTCGTTGCAGTCTTCGCAGCGCTGATACTGGGTGCGGCTGGCGCAAGGAATGGGGGCAAGCGGTCCGTCGAGCACGCGCACGACGTGGCCGACCTTGATCTCGTCCGCCGGGCGTGCCAGCCGGTAGCCGCCCTCCTTGCCCTTGCGGCTCTGAACGAAACCGGCATTGCGCAATTCGCCAAGGATGGCATCGAGGAACTTCTTCGGAATATTGTTTCCTGTGGCGATGTCGTTGACGAAGGCGAGCTGTCCAACCGGCAGGCGTGCCAGATGGACGAGCGCCTTGAGGCCGTATTTACCTTTTTTTGTGAGCATAACCCGAACGTTTCTCTGTCATGCGATGGCGCAAGGCCACCGGTTGCGAAACGCCTGGCGTGCCTCCCCGCCGCGTCCAAGCTGTCACTACAGATAAATTCTAGTGACATGATATACAAGCCGAGAAACGTTGATTTTGCTTCGTTTTCACGCCGCAATGGCCATTTTGGCCGGGGCTTGTGCTTTTGGAAGCACAGAAGCCGCCGCCAATGGCGTACCGCCAAACTGGCCGGCGGCAGGAATGTCCCCATCGGCGAGAACACCGACAGCAGTTTCTGCCCCTGAATTTGAAGGCCAAAGCATGCCGCGCGCGGCAACAAGGAGGGTGGCGTCGCTCATCGTCCTCTCCAATCCTTCAATGTCGATAAGGATACTAGACTTAACCGCGAACACAGGGAACTTGTTTCCAATTTCTTGGCTACTCGCAGCATGGTTTGCCGATGCAGGGGCGAAAACGGGAAAATCCTTGGTGCGCGCATGGACGACGTGGAAGAGGTTCCCCGGGCAAGGACGATGGTTCTCACCCGGGCCGTCCCGTCACCCAGAAGCGTGCGAATGTGCAACTGCCATAGCCAGATGACTTTTTCTAACAAGACCGAACCGATTGGAAGGATTTAACTCTACAAGAACGATAGAGTTAGGTGACTATGAAACGCAATCCGGGTTTTTCTCGTTTTCCAAGGAGCCTTTCATGTCCACCATTTCGCGACGTATCGTTCTCTTGTCCTCGGCGGCCTTGGCTGGTGCGGCCTTTCTCGGCCCAGCCGATGCGCAGGACCTCAAGATCACTATCGGCTACCAGACGGTCGTCGAACCCTCGAAGGTGCCGCAGGCCGACGGCGCCTATGAGAGCGCGACCAAGTCGACAATCGACTGGCGGAAATTCGATTCCGGCGCCGACGTGATCGCGGCGATCGCTTCCGGTTCGGTCGACATCGGTTATGTCGGCTCGAGCCCGCTGGCGGCGGCGGCGAGCCACGAGCTTCCCATCCAGACAATCTTCATTGTCGGGCTGATCGGCGAATCCGAAGCCCTTGTCGCCCGCAACGGCGCCGGCATCGAGAAGGCCGCCGACCTTGCCGGCAAGAAGGTGGCGGTGCCCTTCGTTTCGACGACGCATTACAGCCTGCTTGCCGCGCTGAAGCATGAGGGTGTCGACCCGAAGTCGGTCGATATTCTCAATCTACGGCCACCGGAGATCGCGGCGGCATGGGCGCGCGGCGACATCGACGCCGCCTATGTCTGGGATCCGGCACTCGGCCAGATCAAGACGACGGGCAAGGTCGTGCTGGATTCCTCCCAGGTCGCCGCCTGGGGCGCGCCGACCTTCGACGCCTGGATCGTGCGCACCGACTTCGCCGAAAGGAACCCGGAAGCGGTGCGCGACTTCGTCAAAGTGACGGGCGCTGCCTATGCCGACTTCCTGGCCAAGCCGGATCAATGGTCGGTGTCCTCGCCGCAAGCGGCCAAGATTGCCAGGATCACCGGGGCCAAGCTCGAAGACGTGCCGCAACTGCTGAGGGGCTATGTCTTCCCGACGCTCGAGGAGCAGGCCTCGGACAAGTTCCTCGGTGGCGGCACGGTCAAGGCGGTCGAGGCGACATCGGCCTTCCTCAAGGAGCAGGGCAAGATTGACGCCGTGCTGCCGGATTATTCGAAATACGTGTCGTCGAAATATGTCAGCGAAGCGCTTGCCTCGAACTGACGCCAACGCGCGCGGTTCTCCTTCCCTGACGCCGCGTGCTCCCTGCCCCGAACCGCTTGCGAGGAGCGGCTTCGGGGCAGACAGATTCGGAATATCGGCGAGGTTCCCATGACGCATCTCGTGCTCGACAAGGTCTCGGTCCACTATGACGGTCAGCCGGCGCCGGCGGTCGAAAATGTGTCGATTGAAATCGCCAAGGATGACTTCGTTGTCCTGGTCGGCCGCTCCGGCTGCGGCAAGACCTCGTTGCTCAACGTCGCTGCGGGCTTGGTCGAGCCTGTGCGCGGACGCGCCACGATTGGCGGCAGGCCGGTCACGGCGCCAGGCTCTGACCGCGCCGTCGTGTTCCAGAACGACGCGCTGTTTCCGTGGCTGACCGCGCGGGAAAATGTCGCCTTTGCGCTCAGGCTGCGCGGTGTCAGGGCGGCTGAACGGGCGCGGCGCGCCGACAAGCTTCTGGCGCTGGTGAAGCTCGACGGCGCCGGCGATAAGCGCATCTGGGAGCTTTCCGGCGGCATGCGCCAGCGGGTCGGCCTGGCCCGGGCGCTGGCGGCCGAGCCGCAATTCCTGCTGCTCGACGAGCCGCTGGGCGCGCTCGATGCGCTGACACGCGAACGCATGCAGACAACGCTGCTCGATCTGTGGACGGCAAGCCAGGTCGGCGTGCTGATGGTCACGCACGGCATCGACGAAGCGCTGGTTCTTGCCACCCGCATCATTGTGCTCGCTCCCGGCCCTGGCCGGGTGGTGCAGAGCTTCGAGACCGGCTTCAGCCGGCGCTATGCAGCCGGCGAGGCCATTCGCAGCATCAAGGCCGATCCCGCCTTCGCCGCGGCGCGCGGCGAGCTGACCGACGCGATCTTCGAAGGGGAGGCAGCATGACCGTTACCTCCTATACCGAGCGGCCGCAGCGCTCCAAGGTCGACGACGGAGCCGACGGGTTGTCGGTGCCATGGTCGCGGCCGCGGCCGAGACGCAGCCGCGTTTCGGCCCGCGTGGTTAGCGCGATCACCATTCTGATGATGCTGGCGGCGTGGACGGCATCGGCCCGCCTGCAATTGGTGTCGCCGGTTTTCCTGCCGTCGCCTGTCGCAGTCTGGAACAAATTTGTCGTCGTCGCCCGTGACGGCTTTGTCGACGCGACGCTGCTCCAGCATATCGCCGCCAGCCTGTGGCGGGTGTTTGCAGCGCTGATCGCGGCCGTTTTCGTCGGCGTTCCCATCGGGCTGGCTATCGGCATCAGCACGATCGGGCGCGGCATCTTCGATCCGCTGCTCGAATTCCTGCGGCCGATCCCGCCGCTCGCCTATCTGCCGCTGATCATTATCTGGTTCGGCATTGGCGAGCCGTCCAAGATCCTGGTGATTGCCATTGCCATGCTGGCGCCAGTTGCGCTGTCGACGGCATCGGGTGTTCGCGGCGTATCGAAGGACCGCATCAATGCAGCGCGCTCACTTGGCGCCACGCGGCGCCAAGTGATCAGGCACGTCATCCTGCCCAGCGCGCTGCCCTCGATCCTGACCGGCCTGCGCATCGCGCTTGGCGCCGGCTGGTCGACGCTGGTTGCCGCCGAGCTGGTGGCCGCGACGCGCGGGCTCGGATTCATGATCCAGTCCGCTGCCCAGTTCCTCGTCACCGACGTGGTGGTGATGGGCATACTGGTGATCGCGGCCATTGCCTTCGTGCTCGAATTCATCATCCGCAGGATCGAGCGGGTGCTGGTCCCGTGGGCGGGGCGGGAGTAACCGGACCGGAGACGTGACGATGCCCCATTCCACCGCTGTATTGTTTGCGCATTTCGGCCATTGGCTCCGCCTGATCAAGGCCGGAGACAAACAGCCGCCTGACGACGAACGCAAAACGCCGACGCCGGTGCATCTGGACGCGGAGCGCAACCGCTTACCGCCGCGCGACGAAAGTTTCTACTGGGGCTGGCAGTACTGGTCGCGGTGACCGGGCTGCCACGGTCCGCTGTGTGCTGCTCCGGCCAATGCCTGAGGATCGACGCCTGCTCAACCACGCGAGCGGTTCGCCCAGGCCAGCCCGGCCAACCAGCGCGGTGACGATGCCGACATAGAGCCATTGCGACTGGCCGGTCATGAAGCTGCCACCGATAAGGCCGATGCCTTGCAATGACCACAGCACGCCGGTGGCGAGCACAATCAAGGCCAGCAGATTTTTGATCAATCTCATTGCTGAAACTCCTTTCCAAGTCGATCGTCAGCCGCGTTCCGGCCGGAATGGAACAGCTAAAAGAAGCGGTTCGGTCACGCCAACTTCTACTTGGATGCTAACCTCTGATCCTGCGCAAGACATGCGGAGATCGGTGCAACGATCATCAAAGAAGCTGTGTCGTGCTGCGGAAACTCTCTGACAAATTGTTTCGCACCGACTCCAAACGTGTAACATTGTCATGGAACCGACAGATCATTGCCGCATTTGCTGCCTCATTCGCCCCTAACCGCTGCGGGTCTGTCAACGGAGCCAGTCCCCAACACATGAACAAAAGCAACCGGACCGCGCTTGTCGCGGCCATGACCGCGGCTGGCCTGATGGTCGGCGCATCCAGTGCCAGCGCCGCCGCGCAGTGCGGCCGTGCCTCCTGGTACTCACTGCATTCCAGAACCGCTTCCGGCGAACGCATGAACCCGTCGGCGCTGACCGCAGCGCATCGCAGCCTGCCGTTCGGCACCAAGCTGAAGGTGACCAACCGCAACAATGGCCGCAGCGTCGTCGTGCGTATCAACGACCGCGGCCCGTTTATCAGGGGCCGGATGCTCGATCTGTCGAAGGGCGCCGCCAGCCAGCTTGGCTTCATCAGCTCGGGTCACACCGCTGTCTGCATGGCACGGGTCTAACGGCCGCCACGGCCGGACACCGCCTCCGACGCTCATCCCCAATAGCCGTGCTGCTTGCCAGGCCTTCGCAGGTGCACATTGAGCCGGCTGTTGCCGTTCCAGGCGGATTCTCAACGCCTTGGACGAAAGAACGAGCATAAATCACGCAAGTTGACGTATTGCATCGCAGCAGATTGTTGCTAACTTCCCCGCAAGGCATTCAAGGCTCGGCGCTGCTCGTCGGCCCTTCGATCGCAGTCGGCAGCGGGGTTCTCGATGTTCTACCAGCTCTACGAACTGAACCACGCCGCCTTGCAGCCGGCCCGCCTCTATGCCGATGCGATGCGCCTGTTCTACTCCAATCCGCTCAATCCGGTTTCACACACGTCCTGGGGCCGCTCGGTTGCGGCAACGGCCGAACTGTTCGAGCGCACGACGCGCCGCTACGGCAAGCCGCAATTCGGCCTGACCAAGACCGTGGTCGACTGGAAAAACGTCGAGGTCAGCGAACGCACCGTCTGGTCGCGGCCGTTCTGCAACCTGGTTCGTTTCGAGCGCGCGGTTCCGGCCGGGCGCCGGCCGGATCCGAAGCTGTTGATCGTCGCGCCGATGTCGGGCCACTACGCGACGCTGCTGCGCGGCACGGTGGAGGCGATGCTGCCCTATGCCGACGTGCATATCACCGACTGGGTCGACGCCCGCATGGTGCCGCTGGCCGACGGCAGCTTCGATCTTGACGACTATATCGACTACATCGTCGACATGCTGCATGCGCTGGGCCCCGACACCCATGTGATGGCGGTGTGCCAGCCTTCAGTGCCGGTGCTGGCGGCGGCGGCACTGATGGAAGCCAAGGGTGATCCGTTCGTGCCCTCGACGATGACGCTGATGGGCGGGCCGATCGACACGCGCCGCAATCCGACGGCGGTCAATCTGCTGGCGCAGGAAAAGGGCATCGACTGGTTCCGCGACAACGTCATCATGCGCGCGCCCTGGCCGGTGCCGGGCTTCGGCCGCGAGGTCTATCCTGGCTTCCTGCAGCTTTCGGGGTTCATGAGCATGAACCTCGACCGCCACATCATCGCCCACAAGGACTTCTTCATGCATCTGGTGAAGCATGACGGCGACAATGCCGAGAAGCACCGCGAGTTCTACGACGAATATCTGGCGGTGATGGATCTGACGGCGGAATTCTACCTGCAGACCGTCGACACCGTGTTTGTCCGCCAGGCCTTGCCCAAGGGCAAAATGACGCATCGCGGCGTGGCGGTCGACCCTTCGGCGATCCGCAATGTCGCCCTGTTCACGGTCGAGGGCGAGAACGACGACATCTCCGGCCTTGGCCAGACCAAGGCTGCGCACGACCTGTGCATCAACATCCCGGCTGACAGGCACGCCCATTACATGCAGCCGGCGGTCGGCCATTATGGTGTGTTCAACGGCTCGCGCTTCCGCTCCGAAATCGTGCCGCGCATCGTTGATTTCATTACCAGCTATGGCCGTCAGAACCGCGTTGCGGTGAAGCCGAAACTGGTCCGGACCGGCAAGAAATAGGCGACCAGCGATGATGCCGCGCCCGCGACCTCGCGTCAGGTCGGCCAACGCTAAAATTACCGGTTGGAATCGGTGTAGTCCATCCGAGCTGTTGCACAATAGTCGCGTTGGCGCCACGCGGGTAACCATGCCGCAAAATCAATCCATCCTCATAATTGACACGGACTGTAAATACCCCTTAACGTTTCGTTAACAACAAGGGACAAGCGGGGACAATGATTTCCTCACCAATGGCGAGAACGCTGCGCCTGTGCGCGCTGGCCGGACTTACTGTGGCGGCAGGTTGGGCCGGTTCGGCCTCGGCAGCCAGCCCGATGATAACAGGTGGCCCGACCTCGCAGCCGATCGGCCATTATGATTTCTGCAAGAGCTACGCGTCCGAATGCTCGATCCGCCCGAAGGATCTGTCGCCCGCCAGCCTGACAGGCTCGCTGTGGCGCAAGCTGCTCAGCGTCACGGCAAGGGTTAACGCCGCCGTCAAGCCGGAGAGCGACTTCGACATCTACGGCAAGGACGAGGTCTGGGCCTATCCCGACAAGGGCGTCGGCGATTGCGAGGACTATGTCCTGGAAAAGCGCCGTGAGCTGAACCGGCTGGGCGTCTCGTTTTCCGATCTGCTTATGACCGTCGTGCGCAAGCCGGATGGCGAAGGCCACGCCGTGCTGACGGTGCGCACCGACAAGGGCGACTACATCCTCGACAATCTGACCGACCAGGTCCGCTCCTGGGACCAGACCGGCTATCGTTTCCTCAAGCGGCAGGCGATTGACAATACCGGCCGCTGGGTCTCGATCCGCGGCGGCCAGCAGGTGCTGGTCGGCTCGGTCCAGTAACAAGGCAACTCATTTCGGCTGTGCCAGCGCGGCGCGGATCGACGCAATGATGCGGCGAAGCTCGGCTTCGTCGAGCTTTTCGATGTTGTCGGCCAGGAGATTGGCAAGCTCGGTCGCCGCCGGGCTAAGACCCGACGTGTCGAGCTTGACGCGCGGATGCGAGGTTTCGGCCAACCGCGCCAGTTCCTCGGCCTCGTCCCAGATGATGTTGAAATAGCCGATGATCTTCTGGATCAGCGTCCAGCTCGGCGCACCGCGGCGGCCGTGTTCGAGCGCCGAGAGATAGGCCGCGCTGACGCCGATCGCCTTGGCCATGTCCTTCTGGCTGACGCCGCGCTCGTTTCTCAGCACGCGAAGCTTTTCGCCGAATGGGGTCACAAGCGCACCTTCATGGGTGCATCCTCATAGGTGCGTCCCTCATGGGCGTGTCCTCATGAGCGCGCCCGCCGCAAGCGGATATAGAGCGCACCCGAGCCGCCATGTTTGCGGGCGGCATGGTCGTGGCTGGAGACGAGGGGCCGGAAGGCGGGTGTCGACAGCCATGACGGCACGGCGCGCCGCAAGACGCCATCGCCGCCCGACGAGGAACCCTTGCCGGTGATCACAAGGACGTAGCGGATGCCGCCGGCATGCGCCCGGCACAGGAAGGAAAACAGCAGGGAATAGGCTTCAGCCTGGGTCAGGCCATGCAGGTCGACGCGGCCCTCGATCGGCAGCCGGCCCTTCGACAGCTTGTCCAGCGTCGGTTCGTCGAGTGCGTGGGAGACATGCTGCGCCTTCGGCTTTGCGGCCGTGGCAGCATTGCCCGCGACCTGTGCCGGCGGCGGCGCCTGCCTGGTCTCGTCGATCTCCGGCCCGACGTCTGGAATTTCGACGGCGGTTTTGCCCTTCAGCGGCTTTGCCGTGCGCGCCACCAGGTTCCACAGCACCCGGTCGTCCTCGCTCAGCCTGTCGATGCGCCGGGTCATCGGCCTGCTCCTGAAACAAGCGACCGGGGGATCAGCGCATAAAAATCGGCGGCGTTGCGGATAACGCCGGCGATCTCGCCGGCCGCATCGCCCGACCCGGCAAACAGATCGCCGCGGGCCGGCCCGGTGATCGCCGAGCCGGTGTCCTGCGCGATCATCAGCCGCCGGAACGGTTTTCCGTCGAAAGCGGTCAGCGACGGCGCATCGATATGGAAGGGCGTGCCGAACGTGTGCAGCAGCCGGTCGACGGCGATCGAGCGGCCGGGTGTCAGCGCCACCTTGGCGGCAGCGATCGGGCCGAGCTCTGGGTCGTCGACGCCCATCTCGCGGAAGAAGATGTAGGAGCGGTTGCGCCAAAGGATCTCGTCGACGCGTTCCGGATGCGCCTTGAACCAGGCACGGATCGACTGCATCGTCACTTTCTCCAGCGGGATCTCGGCTTCCTCGCTCAGGATCTGGCCCGGTCCGGTAAAGCGCTGGCCGGATTTGGCGGCATAGGTGATGCGGCGAAGCCTGCCGTCGGTCATCTTGAGCCGCGCCGCGCCCTGCACGTGAATGAAGAAGGCGTCGACCTTGTCGGCGAGCCAGGCAATTTCCAGCCTTTTTCCGGCAAGCACGCCGCACTCGATCTCGCCGCGGTCGAAATATTCGACCGGGCCGTTCGGCGCCGCACGTGCGAAGGCGAGATAAGGATCCATGCCGGAAGGACGATTGCCGTCGTCGACGTCGACAAGATCGGCCGGGCGCGACAGCAACGGCACCGAAAACCGTTGCGTGCGTACCGGCGAGGCTTCGACCTCCGGCTCGTAAAAGCCGGTGACCAGGCCGGGACCACCACCTTCGGCATCGATACGGGCCGGCACGAAGTGGCGCTCGAAAAAGCTTCGGGCCTGCAACCGATTCGCCGGCGAAACGGTGCGCGCTTCGGCATAGGCGTCGGCAAAGCCATTGTAATCGACGCCGAGCGCGCCGGAGCGGTAGGGTTTCGTCAGGATATGAAAGGCCGAGCGGCGAAAGGCGTCAAAGGCAGGGAGATGGTCGTCCTCGCCCCAGCCCGGCAATTCGCCAAAGGATTTTTCGCTGAAGGCTCGAGAAAGCGACACGACAGCCTCCGCCGCCGTCCAGTTCAGTCTTCTTCTTCGGTGGCGACGAGCTTCCAGTTCGGATCGCGCGAGCGCGCGTCACGAGCGAAGGTCCAGACATCCTTGACCTCGGCGACGGTTTCGGGATCGCCGTCGATGACGGCGCCGGCCTTGTCGCGGGTCGCCGAAATCAGCTCGCTGACAATGCGCAGCGTGATGTGCGCCTCGCTGCCCTTCATCTCGGCCGAAACGATGTCGGCCTTGTCGATGCCGACGAAGGAGGACTGGATCTTTTCGGCTTTCGCCTCACGGTCGCCGATGGCCGCGACGAAGCCGTCATAGACCTCGCGCGACAAAAGGTTCTTCAGCGTTTTGCGGTCGCCATCGGCGTAGGCGATGAGGATCATCTCGTAGGACATCTTGGCGCCGTCGACGAAGGTCTTCGGATCGAAGGTCGGATCATTGTCCTTGATCGCCCGCAGGCCCCGGTTGAGATCGGTGTCCGGCTTGGCAAAGGCATCGATCGCCACATAGGCATCGGCCGCCGGCTCTCCCGCCAGGCGCTTGCGCGGCAGCGAGACCACGTTCTCGGGTTTCTGGGCGGCATCCTTGTCGTTTTTGCGCGCTGCCGTATATGGATCGAAGGGTGGGCGCTCGTTGCCCGTGCGTCGGCCAAGCACGTTGCGCAGCTGGAAGAAGATCACCACCGCCGCAATCAGAAAGAAAATCGTGCCGAAGTCGAAGAAGCCCATATCTTGCGCCAATCAATCCCTGCTTTGGCCGGACCAGCGGCCAAGCAAGGGCCGCGATCACATAGCGTTCGGTATCCAAAGCATATAGAACGCATGGCGCAATCATTCAAATCAAAGGCAGCCATACCTATCTAACAGCTCTGGTGCCAGCGGCGATTGCTCGCCGGCCGGCAAAACATCGAAACGATCGGTCAAGATTTGCGTATCTCGCTGTTTCCCCTGTTCATTCTAACGCTTCCGCTGCTGGAGATAGCCGGTTTCGTCATTGTCGGCCGCCAGATCGGCGCGCTGGCGACGGTCGGGCTGGTGCTGGCCTCGAGCATTGCCGGCGCCTTGCTGCTGCGGCACCAGGGTTTTGGCGTGATGGCCAGGGTCCGTGCCGAAATGGATGCCGGGCGTGATCCGAGCGGCCAGCTTGCGCATGGCGCCATGATCGTGCTGGCCGCGATCCTTTTGATCATCCCCGGCTTCATCTCGGATATTTTCGGCCTTCTGCTGTTCCTGCCGCCGGTGCGCGATCTTGCCTGGCGGATGCTGAAAGGCCGCATCGTGCTGGCCACCGATTTCAGCAGTGATTTGCGGGCAAGGCAACGCGGCAAGACCATCGATCTCGACGACGGCGACTATTCGCGGGCCGACGACCATACGCGCGGACCGGGTTCTCCCTGGCGCCGCCTCAAGGACGAGTAGCTGCAAGGCAACCGGCGTCTTTTGCAAACTTGTCTTGTCGGGCCGGCCATGATAGCGAACGCCCGAATTTCAATCCGGTCAGCAACGCTGCCCAGGCAAAAGGACCACAGCTTATGGCCAGCAACGACGACGCGCCGACCGGCGCAGCCAACGGTAATGGAAATGCGGCGCAGCCTTCGCTCAACGTGCTTGCGCAATATGTGAAGGACCTGTCCTTCGAAAGCCCGGGCGCACCGAACTCGCTGCGCGGCCGCGACAAGGCTCCGGGCATCGCCATCAATGTCAACGTCAACGCCAATCCGCTTTCCGACAAGCAGTTCGACGTCAATTTGACGCTGAACGCCAAAGCGTCGTTCGACCAGGAAGTGCTGTTCAATGTCGAACTGGTCTATGGCGGCGTCTTCTCCATCAGCGGCTTCCCGCAGGAGCACATGCTGCCGATCCTGTTCATCGAATGCCCGCGGCTGCTGTTCCCGTTCGCCCGGCAGATCATCGCCGAGGCAACACGCAATGGCGGCTTCCCGCCGCTGATGCTAGACCCGATCGATTTCGCGCAGATGTTCCAGCAGAAGTTGGCCGAGGACCAGGCTGCCGCCAAGGTCAAGGTGAGCTGAAGCGGTTGTCTCGCTAGCGTTTGGAAAAACCCGGCCTTGCGCCGGGTTTTTTATAATGATGTCCCGCCCGAAAGGCTGAAGGCCAATCGGACGCAAGCGTCGATGGTTCTCTTCAGCGGCAAGTCGAATATCTTCGAGATTAGCCGAATATCACCACGTCTTCGTCATCCCAGGGCGGAGCAGGAGCGAAGCGACGTCGCGGAGACCCTGGGATCCATGCCGTTACATCAGCCGAAGAATACAGCGGCTCAGAACGGCGCTTGTATCCGCAACTGTGCCAGCTACCCTTCAGCCATGACCGGCTATACCTACATGACCGCTAGCCAGAAGCGCGGCACGATCTACATCGGCGTCACCAACGATCTCGGCCGCCGCATGCCGGAGCACAAATCCGGCCAAGGTTCGCGCTTCACCGGCCGCTACGGCGTGCAGCGCCTGGTCTGGTACGAGGAACATTTCGACATTCGTGACGCCATTCAGCGCGAGAAGTCGCTGAAGCGCTGGCCGCGGCAGTGGAAGATCGAGCTGATCGAGAAGACCAATCCAGAGTGGTTCGAGCTTTTTCGCGGAACGGGGTGGTAGTTCGGTTCTGGTCCGCAGGCGCACTGCCGCGTGGTAACGGCATGGATCCCAGGGTCTGCGCCGCGTCGCTTTGCTCCTTGCTCCGCCCTGGGATGACGAATTGGAGGGATATTTCAGCCAATCTCCAAGGTTTGCGATTTGCCACTGAACGGAACTATCGACGTTCGCTGCCGATGACCGCAACCTGTCAAAATCACTATGCGGCGGAACTCGCTTCCGGGGGGACGCGCAGCCACAGCGCCTTTTCGCCCAATGTGCCAACCATGCCCGCGTGCGCGGTGCGCTCGGCTTCGGTCAGGCGCGACGGCAAGGCGATCGGCCGCACACCGATCGAAATATCGATGTCGTCGACATTCTGCCTTCCGCCCGCCGGAGTCAGGATGCTGTCGAGGATGAGGCTTGCCTGCTTGCCGCCGATGAGCTCGATATAGACCTCGGCCAGCAATTCCGAATCGAGCAGCGCGCCGTGCTTGGTCCGGCGGCCGTTGTCGATGCCGTAGCGGCGGCAGAGCGCATCGAGCGAATTGGGGCCCATCGGATGCTTGCGGCGCGCCAGCGCCAGCGTGTCGACGATCCGTCCCGGATCGATGGCCGGATGGCCAAGCCGGCCGAATTCGAGATTGAGGAAGCCGATGTCGAAGCCGGCATTGTGCGCGACCAGCTTGGCGCCGTCGATGAAGGCCAGAAACTCCTCGGCGATCTCCATGAAAGTCGGCTTGCCCTGAAGATCGGCGGCGCTGATGCCGTGCACGGCCTGCGCCTCGTGATGGATCTGGCGGCCTTGCGGGTTGATGTATTTGTGGAAGGTTCGGCCGGTCGGAAAGCGGTTGACCAGCTCGATGCCGCCAAGCTCGATGACGCGGTCCTCGCGCGTGTCGAGGCCGGTGGTTTCCGTATCGAAGATGATCTCACGCATCGAATCAGTCCACTGGTTCCGACATCATTCTAGCCGAATCACACCAGGAACAAAATGGCAACAAGTAATGTGGGTCTGCAAGCCTCTTAACCAGGCCTGGCTGCCTTATCCACGACTAGTTCGGCGACGATCGCCTTGACGGCCGCGCGAGCGGCGTCAAAGCCCTGACCGGTGTCGATGACAAAGTCGGCGCGCCGGCGCTTTTCGGCGTCGGCAACCTGCCTGGCCAGGATCGACGCCAGTTTCTCCTCGTTCATGCCCGGCCGTGCCAGCACGCGGGCGCGCTGGACTTCAGGCGGCGCGGTGACGACCACGACCTTGTCGACGCGATCGCGGCCGCCGGTCTCGAACAGCAGCGGTATATCGAGCACGACAAGAGGCGCGCCGGCGGCACGATGTTCAGCCAGGAAGGCATCGGCGTCGGCACGGACCAACGGATGGATGATCGCTTCCAGACGTTTCAGGGCGGCGGCGTCGCCGAGCACCCGCTCCGCCAGTGCCGCACGGTCGACCGCACCGGATCTGGTGGTGCCGGGAAAGGCCGCCTCGACCAAGGGCGCGGCCTTGCCGGCATAAAGGCGATGCACAGCCTCGTCGGAATCATGGACCGGCACGCCGGCTTCGGCAAACATCTTGGCCGTGGTCGATTTGCCCATGCCGATCGATCCGGTGAGGCCGAGCACGATCATTTTATCGCGCCGATATCGGCGATGATCATTTGCCGCAGTTCGGCGGTGACCTGCGGCCTGGTGCCGAACCAGCGCTCGAAGCCGGGCACCGCCTGGTGCAGCAGCATGCCGAGCCCATCGACGGTTCTCAGGCCGCGCGCTTTGGCCGCGGCAAGGAGCGGCGTCTCCAGTGGCACGTAGACGATGTCGGTGACGATGGCGCCGTCCGGCAGTCTGCGGGGATCGGCGGACAGGCCTTCATTGCCGTGCATGCCGAGCGCTGACGTGTTGACCAGCAGGCCGGCATCTTCGAGCAATTCGCCGGTCGCCGCCAAGCCATGGGCGGAGACGCCGGCACCGAAGCGGTCGCGCAGCTCCTGCGCCCTCGCAAGCGTCCGATTGACGATGCGGATGTCGGCGACGCCGCGCTGCTTCAGCGCATGAATAACCGCGCGAGCGGCGCCACCGGCGCCGAGCACCACGGCGCGGCCGTTGGCCGCCCAGCCCGGTGCATATTCGTCCAGATTGGCGGCAAAGCCATGGGCGTCGGTATTGCCGCCCCACAATTCGCCATTCTCGAACCACAGCGTATTGACCGCACCGATCTGTTCGGCGTCGGCGTCGCGGCGCGCCGCCAGTGCGAAGGCGGCTTCCTTGTGCGGGATGGTGACGTTGCCGCCGCGATAGCCTTGTGCCTGCAGCGTCTGCAGGAATTCGGCAAACGCCTCTGGTGCAACGTCGATGGCCTCGTAGACGCCGCCGATGCCATATTTCGTCAGCCAGTAGCCGTGGATCTTCGGAGACCTGGAATGCGCGATCGGGTGGCCCGTGACAAACGCCTTTTTCGTGGCCTCAGCCATCGATCGCCCCGAACTCACGCAGCTTGGCCAGCACCGGCAAAAGTGGCAGGCCGACAATAGTAAAATAGTCGCCTTCGATTTTTTCGAACAGCTGGATGCCTTCGCCTTCGATCTGGTAAGCGCCGACGCTGGACAAGGCCTTGGCGCCGACGCGCGCAAGATGGCGGCCGATGAAGGCCGGATCGAGCTTGCGCATGGTCAGGCTCGCAATGCCGACATGCCGCCACAGAACCTGGCCGTCACGGCCGAGCACGACGGCGCTGTTGAGATGATGCGTCTTGCCCGACAGCGCCAGCAGATGACGGCGCGCTCCTTCCATGTCGGCCGGCTTATGGAACAGCTCGTCGCCGAGCGACAGCGTCTGGTCGCAGCCGAGCACCAGGGCGCCGGGCTTGCGCTCGCTGACGTCGGTGGCCTTGGCTTCGGCGAGCACCAGGGCGACGTCCTCCGGCGACACGCCACTATTCTGCAGCGGCGCCTCCAGCGCGCGCTCATCGACTGAAGCCGGAACCGCTTCGACTGCGACGCCGGCATTGACGAGCAGCGCCTTGCGGAACGGGCTGCCCGAGGCAAGGATGATTTTTTCGGCCATTTTTTTCGCCTGATCTTTCCTTCTCCCCTTGTGGGAGAAGGTGGATTGGCGCGCAGCGCCAAGACGGTTGAGGGGTGTTGGACGGAGCATTGTTGGTGCCAAGCTGGAACACCCCTCATCCGACCGAGCTTCGCTCGGCCACCTTCTCCCACAAGGGGAGAAGGTAAGGACCACCCACAGCACAAGCGTCCAAACCCTACCGCGTCTTGCCGCGCAGGGCAACGATTGCCGCCGCCGTCTCCTCGATCGAACGGCGGCTGACGTCGATCATCGGCCAGCCATGCCGCGTGCATATCTGGCGGGCATAGGTGAGCTCTTCCGCGATCGCGGCGCGGTCGACATAATCGGTCGGCTCATAGGCGCTGGTGCCGAGAATGCGGTTCTGCCGGACTTGCGATATGCGTTCGGCGGTGGCGACCAGGCCGACGATCAGCGGTCTCCTGGCATTGACCAGGGTTTCGGGCACCGGTACGCCGAGCACAATCGGAATGTTGGCGGTCTTGATGCCGCGATTGGCGAGATAGATGCTGGTCGGGGTCTTCGAGGTGCGTGAGATCCCGACAAGCACGATGTCGGCATCGTCCATATTGGCCGGCAGCTGGCCGTCATCATGCTCCATGGTGAAATTGAGCGCGTCGATGCGGCGGAAATATTCGGCGTCCAGCACATGCTGGGCGCCGACGCGGCGGCCGGCCGGCGTGCCGAGATAGGACTGGAACACCGTCAGCACCGGCTCCAGCACCGAGACGCAAGGCAGGCCCATGGCCGCGCAGCGTTCGTCGATACCGCGGGCAAGCTTCTGGTCGACCACCGTGTAGAGGATGATGCCCGGCTCCTCCTCGATGTCCTCGAACACCTTCGTCACCTGCTTTTCGGTGCGGATGAGCGGGTAGATATGTTCGATGGCGCGCGCATCCTTGTATTGCGCGGAAGCCGCGCGGCCGGCGGCCAGCAGCGTTTCGCCGGTGGCGTCGGAAATCAGATGAAGGTGAAAGAAGCTCTGCGGTTTGTTCACAGGATACATTCCAGGCTGTGGGCCGATGTGGATAAGCCGGGCGGAAAACTCGGCCACCGCAAAGCGACTGTATCAGATGCCGGTTTGTCCACAATTCGATGTGCTGTCGGCTTCTCCGGGCGGTTGGGGACAAGTCCGGGGACGGAGCTTTTTGCCTTCGCTTCATCCACAGGGGCAATTTCCCTGGCGTGGCGGCAACGCATTGACTCCAGTCGTAAATTCCCGATTTTCCACAAAGTCCTGCAATCCCGCTGGAGAAGCGCGCGACAATATGCTGGCTGGTCTTTTCGAGGGCAAAGCGGGACAGGAGACAACCACCACAACCAACAGACTCTTAGAATCATAAGATTCCTAAAAATAGAATATTTAATTATAGGGAAGCCTGGAAAGGCGAGCGCTCAATGCCTCAAGACCGGATCGTGCTGGACGTGTTGAGAGGCAAAGCGGCGTTTCCGCCGCCGCTCTGGATGATGCGCCAGGCCGGCCGCTATCTGCCGGAATACCGGGAGACGAGGAGACGGGCCGGATCCTTCCTCGATCTTTGCTACGACCCGGATCTCGCCGTCGAAGTGACGCTGCAGCCGATCGAACGCTTCGGCTTCGATGCATCGATCCTGTTTTCCGATATTCTTGTCGTGCCGCATGCGCTCGGCCGCGACGTGCGCTTCGAGGAAGGACGCGGCCCGCTGCTGACGCCGATCACGGCTGCGGAAATTGCGGCTCTCGACGGCGAAACGTTTCACGTGAATCTCGAGCCGGTCTACGAGACGGTGCGGCGGTTGCGCGCCAGACTGCCTGATGAAACGACGCTGATCGGCTTCTGCGGTGCGCCCTGGACGGTGGCGACCTACATGATTGCCGGCCACGGTACGCCCGACCAGGCGCCGGCCAGGCTGTTCGCCTATCGCGAGCCGGCGGCCTTTCTTAGGCTGCTGAAGGTGCTGGCCGATCATTCGGGTGCTTATCTGATCCGCCAGATCGAGGCCGGCGCCGACGTGGTGCAGATCTTCGATTCGTGGTCAGGCGTACTCGACGAAGCGTCTTTCGAGTTGTTCTGCGTCGAGCCGGTGGCCTCGATCGTCCGGCAAGTGAAGGCTGCCCATCCCAATGTTCCGATCATCGGCTTTCCCAAGGGCGCGGGAGATCACTATCGAAGCTATCGCCAGAAGACCGGCGTGACCGGGCTGGGCCTCGACTGGACCGTGCCATTGTCGACGGCGAAGGAATTGCAGCGTGACGGCGCCGTGCAGGGCAATCTCGATCCGCTGAGGCTTGTAGCCGGCGGCAAGGCGCTTGACGACGGCGTGGGGGCGATCTTGAAGGCGCTGGGCGACGGGCCGCTGATCTTCAATCTCGGCCACGGCATCACGCCGGAGACGCCGCTCGCTCATGTCGAGCGGATGGTCAAGCTGGTGCGGAGCGCATCGTGACGATGATGGGCGCGGACAATGCGAACGGCACCAACACCGGTAAGGGCGCGATGCGCCGCGCGGCAATCGCGATCGCCATTTTCCTGGTGCTGGCCGGGCTGCTGTTGCTGTTCGGGCCCGATGATTTCTATCCTTGGGCGAAGGCGATCCATGTGATTGCCGTCATCTCCTGGATGGCGGGCATGCTCTATCTGCCGCGCTTGCTGGTCTATCATGCCGATGCCGAAAAAGGCTCCGTCCAGTCGGAGACCTTCAAGGTGATGGAGCGCCGGCTGCTGCGCGGCATCATCAATCCGGCAATGGTGATCACCTGGGCATTCGGCCTGTGGCTTGCCTGGAAAGGCTTTGGTTTTCAAGGCGGCTGGCTGCATGCCAAGATCGCTGCGGTGGTTGGCCTGTCGGCCGTGCATGGCTATCTCGCCGGCGCCGTCCGGAAATTTGCCGAAGACCGCAATGAAAAATCGGCAAGGCACTGGCGGATCGTCAATGAGATCCCTACATTGCTGATGATCGTCATCGTCGTCCTGGTTATCGTGAAACCGTTCTGACGTCTTCGGTTGCCCGCAAAAGGCGGCTTGCTCTTTCAACCGACCGACGATAAAAGACGGGTCTTCCTTCCCGTCATGCGCCGCCCATTTATCGCTTCGGCCGCGCCCGGCATTTGTCGCATCCCGCCGATATTTTTCCCAAAGCTTACTCAGAGTCCGTCTAATGATGCAAGAAATGAAACTCACAGAGTTCAAGAACAAGAAGCCGCCAGAGCTGATCGCTTATGCGGAATCGCTCGAAGTCGAGAATGCCAGCGTCATGCGCAAGCAGGAGCTGATGTTCGCGATCCTGAAGAGGCTGGCGACCCAGGATATCGAGATCATCGGCGACGGCGTCGTCGAAGTGCTGCAGGACGGCTTTGGCTTCCTGCGCTCCGCCAATGCCAACTATTTGCCAGGTCCCGACGACATCTATATTTCACCGTCGCAGATCCGGCGGTTCTCGCTGAAGACCGGCGATACGGTCGAAGGGCCGATCCGCAGCCCGAAAGAGGGCGAGCGCTATTTCGCGCTGCTCAAGGTCAACACGATCAATTTCGACGACCCGGAAAAAATCCGCCACAAGATCCATTTCGACAATCTGACGCCGCTTTATCCGACCTCGCGGCTGAAGATGGAGATGGAGGTTCCGACCTCCAAGGATATTTCGGCGCGCGTCATCGACCTGGTGGCGCCGCTCGGCAAGGGCCAGCGCGCGTTGATCGTGGCGCAGCCGCGCACCGGCAAGACGGTGCTGCTGCAGAACATCGCCCATTCGATCACCACCAACCATCCGGAATGCTATTTGATCGTGCTTCTGATCGACGAGCGGCCGGAGGAAGTCACCGACATGCAGCGCTCGGTGAAGGGCGAGGTGGTGTCCTCGACCTTCGACGAGCCGGCGGTGCGCCACGTCCAGGTCGCCGAAATGGTCATCGAAAAGGCCAAGCGCCTGGTCGAGCACGGCCGTGACGTGGTCATCCTGCTGGACTCGATCACCCGCCTCGGCCGCGCCTACAACACCGTCGTGCCGTCGTCCGGCAAGGTGCTGACCGGCGGTGTCGACGCCAATGCGCTGCAACGGCCGAAGCGCTTCTTCGGTGCTGCCCGCAATATCGAGGAAGGCGGCTCGCTGACCATCATCGCCACGGCGCTGATCGATACCGGCAGCCGCATGGACGAGGTCATCTTCGAAGAGTTCAAGGGCACCGGCAATTCGGAAATCGTGCTCGACCGCAAGGTGGCGGACAAGCGCATCTACCCGGCCATGGACATCCTCAAATCCGGCACCCGCAAGGAGGACCTGCTGGTCCCACGCCAGGACCTGCAGAAGATCTTCGTGCTGCGCCGCATCCTGGCGCCGATGGGAACGACCGACGCCATCGAGTTCCTGATCGACAAGCTCAAGCAGACCAAGACCAACGCGGATTTCTTCGATTCGATGAATACGTAAGGGGTTGGCCGGCGCCGTCCTTCCCTTCTCCCCTTGTGGGAGAAGGTGGATTGGCGCGCAGCGCCAAGCCGGTTGAGGGGTGCCGGACGGAACTCCGTCGGCGCCAAGCTGGAACACCCCTCATCCGACCGAGCTTCGCTCGGCCACCTTCTCCCACAAGGGGAGAAGGGGGAGCCGCGTTGGACTCATTGCCGGTGCAACAGCCGCTCAAGCTCCTCGGCACTAGTCACCACCGGCAGGCAGACCTGCCCCGTGCAGAGCCAGGCGCCGGGCTCGGCCGTTGGCGGCAGGACGCCGCCTGGCAAGGCCGGCAGATTTGTCGCCGATCCGACAGGCACGATGGTGTCGATCCGGCGCGGGTCTGGATTTCGATTCGCAACCGGAACAAGCCTTGGATTCTCCGGTCTATCCACGATCACCAGCTTCAGCGGTTCAAGCGACAAGGCACAGGCATTGACTATACCCGCCTGGCCATAGCCCTGGTGCTCCGCCCGCCCGCCCGCGTGCTCTGCGACTGTCCAGGCTTTTTCCCAGAGATCGAGATCGCCCGAAAGCGACGACAATCGGACCAGGGCTTCGATGATCTGGCCGGTAGCGGAAGGAATGGCTTCGTCGACATCGCCGCGGATGCGGATCGGCACATCCGCGCTGTCGGACGCGGTCAGATAGTAGCCGGTCTTGTCGCTGTCCCGGTGCCAAAGATCGAGTTGCTCAATGAAGTTCCCGGCGCGATCGATATAGCCGGGATTGCCGGTCGCCTCGAACAGTGAGATGGCGGCGTTGGCCATGGCGGCATAGTCGCTCGACAGAGCCGGAAACAGCTTCTTTGCGCCGAGCATCGAATGCGGCAGGCGCCCGTCACGTCCGGCAGCCGCAATTGCGGCAAAGGCTGCTGCCGCCGCTTCGATCCAGTCGGATCGGCCAAGCGACCGTCCGGCCTCGGCAAGGGCTGCGATCATCAAGCCGTTCCAGTCGGTCAGGGCCTTGCTGTCACGCCCAGGCCGCACGCGCTGTTCCCTCGCTGCCAGCAGCCTTTGCTTGAGCGGAACCAGAAGGTCACGATCGACGACGCTCTGCGCCTGTTGAGCATCAGTCTGGCAAATGATCGGCTTGCCTTCCCAACCATGCGGACCGGCAAGCGTGAAGTATTTGAAAAACAATGCTGAATCGTCGCCAAGGGCTGCTTCGAGCTCATCCCTGCTCCAGGTGTAGAACAACCCCTCCTCACCCTCGCTATCGGCATCAAGGCTGGCGGCAAAGGCATCGCCCTCGACGCGCATTTCGCGCAACAGCCAGGCAATCGTCTCTTCGATTCGCAGCCGGAACAATTCCTTGCCGGTTGACGCATAGGCCCAATTGCACAAGCGGATGAGCTGGGCATTGTCGTAGAGCATTTTTTCGAAATGCGGGACCAGCCATTCGGCGTCGGTCGAGTAGCGGCTGAGTCCGCCGCCAATATGGTCATAGATGCCGCCGGCCACCATCTTTTCGAGGCTTAGGAGAACAGTGTCGCGGTGGGATGCGGTGCCGTCGCGCAGCCAGGACAGCCAGAGGCTCTGCATGAACGGCGCGTTGGGGAATTTCGGCGCGCCGCGCAGACCGCCCAAATCGCGGTCGATCATGCCGTCAATGCCATTGGCGAGGTTCGCCAGCATGCCGCGGTCGAGCACGGCCTTGCCATGGCTGCCCGCCAGCCGCGTCTCGACATGCGTGGTCAGGCCGTCGGCACTCTGGTTGAGGCTTTCTTTCTTCTCCCGCCAAGCCTTGTCAACCGCCTCCAGCACCTGGACGAAGCCCGGCCGGCCGTAGCGGGCTTCGCGCGGAAAGTAAGTGCCGCCCCAGAACGGCTTGCCGTCCGGGTTCAGGAACATGGTCAGCGGCCAGCCGCCTTGCTCGCCCATCGACGACAGCGCCGCCATGTAGATCTGGTCGATGTCGGGGCGCTCCTCGCGGTCGACCTTGATATTGACGAAGAGACGGTTCATGACGGCGGCGACGTCGTCGTTCTCGAAGCTCTCATGCGCCATGACGTGGCACCAATGGCACGCGGCGTAGCCGACAGAGAGCAGGATCGGACGCTGCAGCACCTTTGCTTCGGCCAGAGCGGCGCGCGACCATGGCCGCCAGTGCACTGGATTGCCGCTGTGCTGCTGCAGATAGGGGCTGGCCTCTTCGGCAAGCAGGTTTTGTGCAGGCAATGTCACGGCGCTACTCGATGGCGGATTGAACAAGCATAGCTAGGGCGCTTCGGCAGAGCGGGCAAATGATTTCAAAAGACTCCATCGTGGCGCTGTCGAGCGGGCGCCTGCCGGCCGGCATTGCAGTGATCCGGATTTCGGGGCCGCAGAGTCGATTCGCTGTCGAAACGACTGCGGGATCGAAGGTGCCAAACCGCGTTGCCACCTATCGCAAGTTCCGGGCGCCCGACGGATCGGTGCTGGACAGCGGCCTGGTCGTCTTCTTTGCCGGCCCCGACAGTTTTACCGGCGAGGACGTTGCAGAGTTCCATGTGCATGGCGGGCGCGCCGTTGTGGCGAGGATGCTGGAAACGATCACCTCCTTCGACGGCGTCAGGCATGCCGAGGCTGGCGAATTCACCCGCCGCGCCTTTCTCAACGGCAAGCTCGATCTGGTCGAAACCGAGGCGCTGGCCGATCTCATCAACGCCGAAACCGAGGCGCAGCGGCGCTTTGCCGTTCACAACGCCCAAGGCGTGCAGAGCGAACTCTATCTGGGCTGGCGCCGACGGCTGATCCACGCCCGCGCGATGATCGAGGCCGAGATCGACTTTGCCGACGAGGATGACGTGCCGGGCTCGGTCGCCGATACAGTCTGGTCCGATGTCCGGGCGATGATCGGGGAAATAGAGCGCCACGTCGCCGGCTTCCGCGCTGCCGAAATCATTCGCGATGGGTTCGAAGTGGTAATCCTCGGCGCGCCGAATGCCGGCAAGTCCAGCCTGTTCAACGCCTTGGCGCAGCGCGAAGCGGCCATCGTCACCGACGAGCCGGGCACGACCCGCGACCTGCTCGAGGTGGTACTGGACCTTGAGGGGATGCGGGTCAGGGTAACCGACACCGCCGGCCTGCGCGAGGCGCCTGGCATGATCGAGGCGATCGGCATCGAGAAAGCCAGGACCAAGGCGCACAGCGCTGATCTGCTGTTGCTGCTGGAGGATCTGGCAGACCCAATCGCGATCGGTGTGCTGACGAGCGACATTCAGGCGCTGAGGGTCGGAACAAAAATTGACCTGTTGGGGGGCAAATCGGCCTCGCCCGCGGCGCACTATGATTTCGCTATCTCGACGCGGGACGGCACGGGTCTGGCCGAACTGCTGGACGAGATCGGGCGTCGTGCCGCAGTCCAGATCGGCAAGGCCGGCGATATCCTGCCGTCGCGGCTGCGGCACGTCGAGCTGCTCAACGAGACGAAACGCTTCCTGCTTGCGGCAGTGGCAAGTAGTGATCGCGGACAGGAGCTGCGGGCCGAAGAACTGCGCCTGGCGGCGGACCGGCTTGGACGAATCGTCGGGGCGGTCGATGTAGAGGATATGCTGGACGTTATCTTTTCGCAGTTCTGTATCGGCAAATGACTCACGTGAAACATAGGGGAGGGAGCACCGGCGGTGATTCACGTGAAACACGGGTCCAGGAATAGGGGGACTGTTTCACGTGAAACGATCCCGCTCGTAGCGTCTCCCCTTCTCCCCTTGTGGGAGAAGGTGGCCGAGCGACGGTCGGTCGGATGAGGGGTGTTCCAGCTTGGCATCACCTGCACTCCGTCCAGCACCCCTCAACCGTCTTGGCGCTGCGCGCCAATCCACCTTCTCCCACAAGGGGAGAAGGGAAGACAAAACGGCGCCAGGCGATCTCTGTCTGCATTGTCGGGGGCAGTCATGCGTCTGAAGCGCCCTGCGTCCTTGACAGCGCGTGCCTCCAGGGACATGTGTCGGTCCACTTGAATTCGGGATTCTGAAATGACCAATCACTATGATGTGGTTGTGGTGGGCGGCGGTCATGCTGGTTGCGAGGCAGCCAGTGCCGCTGCGCGGGCTGGCGCCAGGACGGCGCTGGTGACGCTGCGCTTCGACACGATCGGCGTGATGTCCTGCAATCCGGCGATCGGCGGCCTCGGCAAGGGCCATCTGGTTCGCGAGATCGACGCCATGGACGGGCTGATGGGGCGCGTCGCCGATGCCGCCGGCATCCAGTTCCGCCTGCTCAACCGCCGCAAGGGGCCAGCGGTGCGTGGTCCGCGAACGCAGGCCGACCGAAAACTCTATCGCCTCGCCATTCAGGCGGCAATCCGCGAGCAGGCCGGCCTCGATGTCATCGAAGGCGAGGTGCTGGACTTCGAAATCAACGACGGGGAAATCGACGACGGACGCATCGCGGCGGTGCTGCTGGCGGATGGAAGCCGGCTCGCCTGCGGCGCCGTGGTGCTGACGACCGGCACTTTTTTGCGCGGGCTGATCCATATCGGCGAAAAGAAGATCGTCGCCGGCCGCATGAACGAGCAGGCGAGCATCGGCCTGTCGGCGACGATGAGCCGCGCCGGCTTCAGGCTCGGGCGGCTGAAGACCGGCACGCCGCCGCGGCTGGACGGCAGGACGATCGATTGGGCGTCACTGGAGAGCCAGGCGGCGGACGAGGACCCCGTGCCGTTCTCGCTGCTGACCGATCGCATCGAAAATCCGCAGATCCATTGCGGCATCACCCGAACGACCAATGCGACGCACGAGCTGATTCGCACCAATCTCGGCCGCTCGGCCATGTATTCGGGGTCGATCGAAGGCGTCGGGCCGCGTTATTGCCCGTCGATCGAAGACAAGATCGTCAAGTTCGGTGACCGCGAAGGCCACCAGATCTTTCTGGAGCCGGAAGGGCTGGACGACGACACGGTGTACCCGAACGGCATTTCGACCTCGCTGCCCGAGGACGTGCAACTCGACATCCTGAAGACCATTCCGGGGCTGGAGCGGGCAACCATGCTGCAGCCGGGCTATGCCATCGAGTATGACCATGTCGATCCACGCGAGCTCAAGCCGACGCTGGAAACCAGGCGGATCGCCGGCCTTTTCCTCGCCGGCCAGATCAACGGTACCACCGGCTACGAGGAGGCCGGCGCGCAAGGGCTGCTTGCCGGCTTGAATGCAGCGCGCAAGGCGTCGGCGAGCGAGGAAATCGTGCTGAGCCGCACCGAAGCCTATATCGGCGTGATGGTCGACGATTTGACCAGCCGCGGCATCGCCGAGCCGTACCGCATGTTCACCTCGCGGGCCGAGTTCCGGCTATCGCTGCGAGCCGACAACGCCGATGAGCGGCTGACGCCACTGGCGATAAGGCTGGGGATTGCCTCGCCGGAGCGGATGCAGCGGTTCAACAATGGTATGCAAGACCTTGAGAAGGCGCGACAGCTCGCCCTCGGCACCACCATGACCCCCAATGAGGCAGCGCGCCATGGGCTCGAAATCAACCGGGACGGCGTCCGTCGCTCGGCCTATGAGTTGCTGGCCTATCCCGGCGTCGACATCGCTTGGCTGGCGCGGATCGAGCCGGCTTTCGCCGCGATCGACAGCAAAACGGCCGAACGTCTTGAAACGGAAGCCAAATATTCTGTCTATCTCGACCGCCAGCAGGCCGATGTTTCGCAGATCAGGCATGAGGAGAGCAGGCTTATTCCCGAGTCGCTCGACTTTGCTTCTGTTCCCGGCCTGTCGAACGAGTTGAAGCAGAAGATGCTGGCACGCCAGCCGCGCTCGATTGCCGATGCGCAACGCATGGAAGGCATGACGCCGGCGGCGCTGGCGATTATTGTCGCCCATGTCCGCAATGCCGAGGCGGCCGCGCGAAAGCAGGTCGCGTGAGCGCTGCGTCCTGGGCAAACCTGCAGGCGGCAGCGGGCCCGGTTTCACGTGAAACATTCGATCGCCTGGTTGAGTTCGAGGCCGTCTTCCAGAAATGGAACCGCCGGATCAATCTGGCCGCGCAATCGACGCAGGACGATGTCTGGCGCCGCCACATCCTCGACAGCGCGCAGCTGGCGCGAATCAAACCAGAGGCGAAGCGCTGGGTCGATCTCGGCTCCGGCGGTGGGTTTCCCGGCCTTGTGCTGGCCTTTTTGCTTGCCGAGCGGGACGGCGCCGGTATCGACCTGGTTGAAAGCAACCGGAAAAAAGCATCGTTCCTGCAAGCGGTCATCGGACAGTTCAGCCTGCCCGCCAAGGTTATCGCGCGCCGCATCGACGACAGCTATCCTCTTGTTCCTGCACCGCAAATCGTCACAGCCAGGGCACTCGCCTCGCTGCCCGACTTGCTCGACCTGGCGGCACCGTGGCTGACCAAGGGGTCGCGCGGCCTGTTTCACAAAGGCCGGGATTACCGCGCCGAAGTGGCAGAAAGCGCTCAACGATGGTCTTTCGATCTGGTAGAACATGCCAGTGCAACCGACGCGCAGGGCGTCATTCTCGAAGTATCCGACTTGCGACAGCACCCTGGCTTGTGACCGGCGACCCAAATGAATTTCTGGCATAGACCCATGATGAAGAACGGCCCCCGAATCATCACCGTCGCCAACCAGAAAGGCGGCGTCGGCAAGACGACGACCGCCATCAATCTGGCCACGGCGCTCGCCGCCATAGGCGAACAGGTGCTGATCGTCGATCTCGACCCGCAGGGCAATGCCAGCACCGGGCTTGGCATCGACCGGCGCGACCGCACCGTCTCGTCCTATGATGTGCTGACCGGCGAGCTAGATCTCGAAGCGGCGGCGATCCCGACGGCGGTGCCTGGCCTGTCGATCGTACCGTCGACGCTCGACCTGCTCGGCATCGAGATGGAAATCGCCTCGGCGCCGGATCGGGTGCTGCGGCTGCGCAACGCTCTACGGGCTTCGGCCGAGCGCTCGGCCAATTTCGGCTATGTGCTGATCGACTGCCCGCCGTCGCTCAACCTGCTGACACTGAATTCGATGGCTGCGGCCGATTCGGTGCTGGTGCCGCTGCAGTGCGAGTTTTTCGCGCTGGAGGGCCTGAGCCAGCTTTTGGAGACGGTCGAGCAGGTGCGCCGCTCGATCAACCCCGACCTGACGATCCAGGGCATCGTGCTGACCATGTTCGACGGGCGCAACAATCTCGCCAACCAGGTGGTGCAGGATGTGCGGGCGCATATGGGCGACAAGGTCTATGAAACCGTCATCCCGCGCAATGTCCGCGTTTCCGAGGCGCCGTCCTACGGCAAACCGGCGATTCTCTACGACCTCAAATGTTCGGGCAGCCAGGCCTATCTGCAGCTTGCTTCGGAAGTCATCCGCCGCGAGCGCAATTGCGTGCCGCTTAACCGTTGTAAACAATAAACCCGATTCGATACCGAAACGATCTGGACGGACGATGAACGAAGACCCTTCGAGAAAAAGACTGGGCCGGGGACTGGCGGCGCTGATCGGCGAAATCGATCGCCCGGCGGCACCGGAAAAGCCGGGCCTGGCGGCCGACGGCAAGGTGCCGATCGAGTTCCTCAGCCCTAACCCGAAAAACCCGCGCCGGCATTTTGGCGACGCCGACCTGACCGACCTCGCCCAGTCGATCCGCGAACATGGCGTGGTGCAGCCGGTGGTGGCGCGGCCGTCGAAAACCCAAACGGGCCGCTACGAGATCATCGCAGGCGAGCGTCGTTGGCGTGCGGCGCAACGCGCCGGGCTGACCGATATCCCGATCATCGTGCGCGACGTCAACGATCGCACGGCGCTCGAGCTGGCGATCATCGAAAACGTCCAGCGCACCGACCTCAACCCGGTTGAGGAGGCGCTGGGCTACCAGCAACTGATCGACGACCACGGCTATACCCAAGCCGATCTCGGCCAGGTGATCGGCAAGAGCCGCAGCCATGTCGCCAATACGCTGAGGCTGCTGAAGCTGCCCGACGTCATTCGCGACATGCTGGTCGACGGCGCGCTCTCGGCCGGCCACGCCCGTACCCTGGTGACGGCCGACGACCCGGCCGGACTTGCCAAGCGGATCATCGATGAGGGGCTTTCGGTGCGCCAGGCCGAGGCCTTGGCGCAGCTGCCGGTCGGCGCGCCGGCGGCAAAACGCCAGCCCGCCGCACCGCCGCAAAAGGATGCCGACACGCTGGCGCTGGAGCGGCTGATGACCAGCACGATCGGCATGATCGTCACGATCGAGCACAACCAGCGCGGCGGCGTGATCAGCGTCGCCTACCGGACACTGGAGCAGCTCGACGAGCTTTGCCGAAGGCTGAAGCGGGAGTAGGTAGGTTGCTAAAATTAGCCGGCAAATAACGTTTTGCTGCCGCGCGGTGATTGGCGAAATCGTCGAAGTAGTTAATCTCCCCCCTTGAGGGGGAGATGGCCGGCAGGCCAGAAGGGGTCGTCAAATTTCAAGCGCCCACGTCCTCTGTCTTCGCGGAAGGGGCTGGTGTTCTACGCGCCTCTGTCGCCTTTGGCGACATCTCCCCCTCAAGGGGGGAGATTAGGTGCGCTGCGCCAGCCTGGCACTCTCCACGGTAATGCCGAGCAGGGCCTGGCGTGCCAGCGCGACCGACAGATCCGGCCGCCGGCGTGTCTGCAGGATCGCCGTCTGCAGGCGGTTGAGGGCGCGGCCGAGCGCTTCGCTGCTCCACCGTTCGAGGGCTTTCTCGACCAGCTTGCGCCGCGAAAAAAAAACCGGCGGGCGCGCCGCGGCTACGACCGAAGCGGCATTGCGGCCGCCGGCGTCCATCTGGCCGCGCATCGCCTGGATCGCCTGCAACTGCCGCATCGCCGATGAAAGTACCAGAAAGGGCTGGCCGCCGGACTGGCAATGGCGGGTGAAGGCGGTATCGAAGTCGGCGATCCTGCCTTCGAGCAGGGCGTCGACCGCCGCATCGAAGGAGAGGCCCGAGACATCGCCAGACGTCGCCTTGACGTCGTCGAGGCCGATTTCGGCCTGGCCATGCGCGTAAAGCACCAGCTTTTCGATCTCGCCGCGCGAGGCCAGCCGGTCGCCGCCGAGATTGCGGCGCAGCGCCTGCCGCGCCTCCAGTGTCATCGACATGCCGGCCTTGCGCAGTTCGTCGTCGATGACCGTATCGATATCCCTGGCCTCATCGGCATAGCAAGGCAATGCCATGGCATTGTCCGCCGCCTCCACCACGGCGCGCAGGCCGACACCCTTCTTCAAGTCGCCGGCCTCGATGAGAATGATCGCGTCCCGCGCGGGCTCCGACGTCAGCGCCTTGACGTCATCGGCAAGCGCCTTCTGAGCGCCGGCATTGCGCACCCATAGCAGGCGCCGCTCCGAAAACATCGGCACGGTGCGGGCCTCGTCGAGCAGGCGGCCCTCGTCGCGATCGACTTCCGATCCGTCCAGCCTGACGACCGAGAACGGATCGTCAAGCGGCAGGCCGGTCTTGCCGGCAAAGGCCTTTGCCCGCTCGGCAACCAGCCCGCGATCGGGACCGTAAAGCAGCACGATCGAGACGCGCGGATCCGGCTTCGCGAGCCATGCATCGACCTCGTATGCTTTCTTTTGTGCCATAGGCGCTGATTAGCATGACGCGGGCGCGGGGTGAACGGCGCCGCCCTCCTTTCCTTCTCCCCCTTGTGGGAGAAGGTGAATTGGCGCGTAGCTCCAAGACGGTTGAGGGGTGCCGGCCGGAGTGCTGTCGATGCCAAGCTGGAACACCCCTCATCCGACCGAGCTTCGCTCGGCCACCTTCTCCCACAAGGGGAGAAGGAGGTGCTCGCGCCGACCAACCCGACGCATTGCCTTATCTGGCGGGAAACCCGGCGCAATCATCTCCCAAATTGCGCGCCGATCCGGAAGATCGACAAGAAATTTCGCCGACATATCTCCATCCTGTCTGCCGCGGGCAGCAGCCAGCGGCAGCGAAGCCTCGCCCGACGAATTGGCACTGGTCTGGCGGTGTGCAAATATCCTAGCCGGGCAACAGTGGAGGACCGAGATCATGGCCGATGCCGGAATGCTGCGCTTCCATGTTCCGGAACCGGAAGTGCGGCCGGGCGGGACGCCGGATTTCTCCAATGTGAGCATTCCAAAAGCTGGCTCGGTGCCGCGCCCGAAGATCGACGTCGACCCGCGCGACATCCGCGATCTGGCGTTCTCGATCATTCGCGTGCTCAACCGCGCCGGCGAGGCTGTCGGGCCGTGGGCCGGCCTGCTTTCCGACGAGGAACTGCTGGAGGGGCTGCGCCATATGATGACGCTGCGCAGCTTCGATGCGCGCATGCAGATGGCGCAGCGCCAGGGCAAGACCTCTTTCTACATGCAGCATCTCGGCGAAGAGGCGGTGAGCTGCGCCTTCCGCAAGGCGCTGTCGCGGGGCGACATGAATTTTCCGACCTATCGGCAGGCAGGCCTGCTCATCGCCGACGGCTACCCGATGGTCACGATGATGAACCAGATCTATTCGAACGAGGCCGATCCGCTGAAAGGGCGGCAATTGCCGATCATGTATTCGTCGAAGGAGCACGGCTTCTTCTCGATCTCCGGCAATCTGGCGACGCAGTACATCCAGGCGGTCGGCTGGGCGATGGCCTCGGCGATCAGCAATGACCAGAAGATCGCCGCCGCCTGGATCGGCGACGGCTCGACTGCCGAGTCCGACTTCCATTCGGCGCTGGTGTTCGCCTCGACCTACAAGGCGCCGGTCGTGCTCAACGTCGTCAACAACCAGTGGGCGATCTCGACCTTCCAGGGCATCGCCCGCGGCGGTTCCGGCACGTTTGCCGCCCGTGGGCTCGGCTTCGGTATTCCGTCGCTGCGCGTCGACGGCAACGACTATCTCGCCGTCCATGCGGTGGCCAAATGGGCGGCGGAACGGGCGCGCAGCAATCTCGGGCCGACGCTGGTCGAATACGTCACTTACCGCGTCGGCGCCCATTCGAGCTCCGACGACCCGTCGGCCTACCGGCCGAAGGCCGAGTCCGATGCCTGGCCGCTCGGCGACCCGATCGTCAGGCTGAAGAACCATCTCATCCAGCGCGGCGTCTGGTCGGACGAACGCCACGCCCAGGCCGAGGCCGAAATCCTCGACACGGTGATTTCGGCGCAGCGGGAGGCCGAGCGCCATGGCACGCTGCATGCCGGCGGCAAGCCCTCGGCGCGCGACATGTTCGAGGGCGTCTATGCCGAGATGCCGCCGCATCTCAGGCGCCAGCGCCAACACGCAGGGGTCTGACCATGCCGCGACGGACCATGATCGAGGCAATCCGCGACGCCATGGACGTGTCGATGGCGCGCGACAGCCAAGTCATCGTGTTCGGTGAGGATGTCGGCTTCTTCGGCGGCGTCTTCCGCTGCACGCAAGGCCTGCAGGCGAAATACGGAAAGAGCCGCTGCTTCGATGCGCCGATCAGCGAATCCGGCATTGTCGGCGCGGCCATCGGCATGGCCGCCTACGGGCTGAAGCCTTGCGTCGAGGTGCAGTTTGCCGACTATGTTTATCCAGCCTATGACCAGATCGTCTCGGAAGCGGCGCGGCTGCGTTACCGGTCGAACGGCGATTTCACCTGCCCGATCGTCGTGAGAATGCCGACCGGCGGCGGCATTTTCGGCGGCCAGACCCACAGCCAGAGCCCGGAGGCGCTGTTCACCCACGTCTCCGGCTTGAAAGTCGTGGTGCCCTCGAACCCGTATGACGCCAAAGGCCTGCTCATCGCGGCGATCGAGGATCCCGACCCGGTGATCTTCCTGGAGCCGAAGCGGCTTTATAACGGCCCCTTCGACGGTCATCACGAGCGGCCGGTAACGCCATGGTCGAAACATGAGCTCGGCGAGGTTGCCGACGGCCATTACACGGTGCCGCTCGGCAAGGCGGTGATCCGACGGCCGGGTGCGGCGGTCACCGTGCTTGCCTACGGCACGATGGTCTATGTCGCCCAGGCGGCGGCCGAGGAGACCGGCATCGATGCCGAGATCATCGATCTGAGGACACTGCTGCCGCTCGACCTCGAGACGATCGTCGCCTCGGTCAACAAGACCGGGCGCTGCGTGGTCGTGCACGAGGCGACGCTGACATCAGGGTTCGGTGCCGAACTTTCGGCGCTGGTTCAGGAGAACTGCTTCTACCATCTGGAAGCGCCGGTGGCGCGGGTCACCGGCTGGGACACGCCCTATCCGCATGCGCAGGAGTGGGACTATTTTCCTGGTCCTGCCCGGCTAGGCCGCGCGCTGGTCGAAACGATGGAAGCCTGAGGGGGAACGATGGGCGAATATGTCATCAAGCTGCCCGATGTCGGCGAAGGCGTCGCCGAGGCCGAGCTCGTCGAATGGCAGGTCAAGGTCGGCGATCTCGTGCGCGAGGACGCCGTGCTTGCCGCTGTCATGACCGACAAGGCGACAGTCGAAATTCCGTCGCCCGTCGATGGCGAGATCGTCTGGTTGGGCGCCGAGATCGGCGACACGGTGGCGATCGGCTCGCCGATTGTCAGGTTGAAGGTGGCGGGCGAGGGTAATGTCAGGGATGCTGCGTCGCAGGCCACTGAGGCGGGCGCCAAGAATACCCCCACCGGGCGCAGTACCCCCACTCCTAACCCCTCCCCACAAGGGGGAGGGGGACGTGCCGCAACCTCCAAGGCCGAACCCGAGACCGCTCCACGATCATCTGGAAAAACACCAACGCATAAGGGACTAAGTGCGGCGGGTGGCGACTCCCCCTCCCCCTTGTGGGGAGGGGTTAGGGGTGGGGGTACTGCGCCGGCTTTCGGGGGTATAGCGCCGGTCGGTGCGCTGCGCCCCGAGGGAGAAAAGCCACTGGCCTCGCCGGCCGTCCGCCTCAGGGCGAAAGAGGCCGGCATCGACCTTCGGCAGGTCCCGGGAACCGGCCCAGCCGGCCGCATCCGGCACGAGGACATCGACGCCTTCCTGGCACGCGGACCGCAGCTCGCGAAGGCCCCTGGCCTCGCCCGCAACGAGGCGGTCGAGGACATCAAGATAGTCGGGCTCAGGCGAAAGATCGCCGAGAAGATGACGCTGGCCAAGTCGCGCATCCCGCATATCACCTATGTCGAGGAGATCGACGTCACCGCGCTCGAGGATTTGCGCGCCGCGCTCAACAAGGAGAAGCGGCCGGGCGCGGACAGGCCGAAGCTGACGCTGCTGCCGTTCTTGATGCGGGCGATGGTCAAGGCAATCGCCGACCAGCCCAATGTCAACGCACTGTTCGACGACGAAGCCGGCATCGTCCACCAGCATGGCGGCGTCCACATCGGCATCGCCGCGCAGACGGCTTCCGGGCTGATGGTGCCGGTGGTCAAGCACGCCGAGGCGCGCGACATCTGGGACTGTGCAGCCGAGGTTGTCAGGCTCGCCGAGGCGGCAAAATCCGGCACGGCGACGCGCGACGAGCTCTCGGGCTCGACCATTACCATCACTTCGCTGGGCGCCATGGGCGGCGTCGCGACGACGCCGGTGATCAATCATCCGGAAGTGGCGATCGTCGGCGTCAACAAGATGATGGTGCGGCCGGTATGGGACGGCAGCCAGTTCATCCCGCGCAAGATGATGAACCTGTCCTCCAGCTTCGACCACCGCGTCATCGACGGCTGGGACGCGGCGGTGTTCATCCAGCGGATAAAGACGCTGCTGGAGACGCCGGCGCTGATTTTTGTGGACTGATGAGATGAACAGAGGATCGCAGGGGCGTGAGATGAGAGCAGTAGCGATCCTTCGCGCCCCCCTCTGCCCTACTGGGCATCTCCCTCAAGGGGGGAGATCGGCCGTCATCCCGCCTTTCGCCAATCTCCAGCTTTGCAGGACTAAGCCGAACGCGAAAGCTGCCAATCTCCCCCCTCGAGGGGGAGATGTCCGGCAGGACAGAGGGGGTGTTGCCCCGCCGGCTCGTCGAACTAAGGTGCAATGATGAAGGAAATCTCCTGCAAGCTGCTGGTCATCGGCGCCGGTCCGGGCGGCTATGTCTGTGCCATCCGCGCCGGGCAGCTGGGCATCGACACAGTGATCGTCGAGGCAGGCAGACCGGGCGGCACTTGCCTCAATGTCGGCTGCATCCCGTCAAAGGCGCTGATCCATGCAGCCGAAGAGTTCGAAAAGCTCTCGCACATGGCCGGCGGCAAAAGTCCACTCGGCATAACGGTCGCGGCACCGTCGCTTGATCTGGCGGCGACCATTGCCTGGAAAGACGGCATCGTTAGCCGGCTGAACAACGGCGTCGCCGGCCTGCTGAAGAAAGCTGGCGTGAAGACGGTGCATGGCTGGGCGACATTTCGCGACGGCAAGACCGTTGCCGTCGAGACCGAGATCGGCATGCAGGTGATCCGCGCCGAAACGGTGGTGATAGCGACCGGCTCGGCGCCGGTCGAGCTGCCATCGCTGCCGTTCGGCGGTCCGGTCATTTCGTCGACCGAGGCGCTGGCGCTGAGCGAAGTTCCGGAGAGGCTGGCGGTGGTCGGCGGCGGCTATATCGGGCTGGAACTCGGCATCGCCTTTGCCAAGCTGGGCGCCAAGGTGACCGTGGTCGAGGCGTTGCCGCGCGTGCTGGCGCAATATGATGCGGAACTGACCCGGCCGGTGGTGAAGCGGCTGGCCGAACTCGACATCGAGGTGCTCGTGAACGCCAAGGCCAAGGGGCTGTCCACTAAGCGCGACGCGCTGCTGGTCGAGACGAATGGCGGCAAGAACGGCAAGATCGCTGCCGACAAGATGCTGGTCACGGTCGGTCGCAAGCCGGTGACCGAAGGCTGGGGGTTAGAGCAGATCGACCTCGACATGGCCGGACCCTTCATCCGCATCGACGACCAGTGCCGCAGCTCGATGCGCGGCATCTTTGCCATTGGCGACGTCACTGGCGAGCCGATGCTGGCGCATCGGGCCATGGCGCAAGGCGAAATGGTCGCCGAGATCGTCGCCGGCCACAAGCGCAGCTGGGACAGACGAGCGATCCCGGCTGTCTGTTTCACCGATCCGGAGCTGGTCACCGCAGGCCTGTCGCCGGAGGAGGCCAAGACCCGTGGCGAGATCAAGGTCGGACTGTTTCCCTTCACCGCCAATGGCCGGGCGATGACGAAGTTGGGCGAGGACGGATTCGTCCGGGTAGTGGCGCGGGCGGACAACCATCTGGTGCTTGGCATCCAGGCCGTCGGCCAGGGCGTGTCGGAACTGTCGACGGCGTTTGGGCTGGCGCTGGAGATGGGCGCGACGCTGGAGGACATCGCCGGGACGATCCATGCCCATCCGACACAGGGCGAGGGTTTTCAGGAAGCGGCGCTGAAGGCGCTGGGGCACGCACTGCATGTCTGATGGCTCGCGCTCTCCCCCCTTGAGGGGGAGATGGCCGGCAGGCCAGAGGGGGTCGGTTCGACTGGATGCGACCTCCCTTGCGACAGATGGAGGTTGGCGCTCTACGCGAGGCGATCCCCTCTGTCGCCTTCGGCGACATCTCCCCCTCGAGGGGGGAGATTACGCAGCTCACCCCGCAAGCCGGCTAACCATTTCGTGCTGCGCATAGGCGCGGCCGAAGCGGTTGGCCAGGAACGCGTCGAGCGCGATGTCCTCCTGCTTGATGAAACCTCTTGCCGGCAAGGTGCCGTCGGCGAGCATGTCGAGCACCGCGCAGATCGCCGATGCGGTGGTGATCTGGATGGCGCTGCGCACCGTTTCGCCGTCGCGCCTGGCGTAGATCTTGTTGGCGTAGGTTTCCTGCAGCAGACGGCCGTTCCTGCGGCCGCTGACGGTGACGAAAACGATGACCACGTCCTGCAGCGTCGCCGGCAGGGCGCTTTCAAAGATGTCCTTCAGCACGTCGCGGCGGTGCCGCAGGCCGAGGTCGTTGAGCAGCGCCTTCATGATCGCGGCGTGGCCGGGATAGCGAATGGTGCGGTAGTTCAGCGTGCGCACTCTGCCCTTCAGCGTTTCCGCCAGCGTGCCCAGCCCGCCCGAGGTGTTGAACGCCTCATAGGTGACGCCGTCGAGCGAGAATTCTTCACGCTCCTCCAGCGGCGGCACTTCGATCAGCTCGCCTTCGACGATCGCCTCGCAAGGCTCGCAATATTCGTTGATGACGCCGTCGGTGCTCCAGGTCAGATTGTAGTTCAGCGCATTCGACGGGTACTGCGGCAGCGCGCCGACCCGCATGCGCACGCTTTCCAGCGTGTCGAAGCGGCTGGCGAGATCGTTGGCAACGATCGAGATGAAGCCCGGCGCCAGACCGCATTGCGGAATGAAGGCGCTGCTGCCGGAACGAGCCAGTTCCTTGACCCGCCTGGTGCTGACGACGTCCTCGGTCAGATCGAGATAGTGCACGCCGGCGCTGGCCGCCGCCTCGGCGATGCGCGTGGTCAGATGGAAAGGCGCGGCGCTGAGCACCGCGAATTTGCCGGCCAAGGCCGCTTCGAGGGTGCCGGCGGCCTCGATGTCGAGTTCCAGCGTCTCTACGCCGGCCGGCAGTTCGGCCGCGCCGAGCTGCGCCGCCGAGCGGTCGATGAGCGTGACATGGTAGTTGCCCGTGGAAGCCAGCATCTCGGCAATGGTCGAGCCGATCTTGCCGGCGCCGACGACGATGATTTCCTTCATGACCGGTCCCTCGCACCAATGCTAAATTCACGGTTAGAATCGCAGCTTGCCTGTCGAAAGGAAGCGTGAGATTGTACGAAACGCAGCCTCTCTTTGGGCAAGATGCCGGTAAGGTTCGTCGAAATGCTCAGCGATGCCGACCAGGCTCTGCTTTCCCTGCTGCGCACCAATGCGCGCGCCTCGACCGCCGAACTGGCGCGGCGGCTGGGCGTCTCACGAACGACGGTGCAAAGCCGGATCGAGCGGCTGGAACAGCGCGGCATCGTCGCCGGCTACGGGGTCAGGCTGTCGCCGGATTACGAGCAGGGGCTGGTCAGGGCGCATGTCCTGCTCACCGTCACCCCCAAGCTTGCCGACAAGGTGGTGCGCAGCCTGCAGGCGCTGGCACCGGTTCGCACGCTGCACTCGGTCAGCGGCAATTTCGACATGATCGTCATCGTCGAAGCGCCGTCGATCAGGGATCTCGACACGCTCCTCGACCAGATCGGCGCCATGGACGGAGTCGAGCGCACGTCGTCGTCGATCATCCTGTCGACGCGGATCGACCGCTGAGCGGGCTGGTGTCGCGGGTCCAGACGCTGGCGCGAAGGATCACCGAGCGCAGTGATCGTTCTGGCGCTCTCGCGGCAAAGCGATATAGGCTTCGAAAATGTTGGATGAGACTCGCAGAGAGGCCGCGTCCTCTCGCGCCAAGCTGACAAGTCGCGCGGTCACGCAACGATTTCCAGAGGAGGCCTCCTTGCCCAAGCAGTGTTTTGGAAAATCCCATGTGCCGTTGTCGCCGGCGGTCAGGGCCGGCGATTTCGTCTATGTCTCAGGCCAGGTGCCGGTCGGCACAGACGGGCTGGTGGTCAAGGGCGGCATCGCCGAACAGACCGAGCAGGTGCTGTCGAACGTCAAGGCGGCACTGGCGCTGGCCGGCTGTACCCTGGACGACGTAGTCAAGACGACGGTCTGGCTCGAAGACGCCCGCGATTTCGGCATCTTCAACACCGTCTATGCCAGGCATTTCCCGAAAGACCCGCCGGCGCGCACGACAGTTGAGTCGCGGCTGATGATCGACATCAAGATCGAGGTCGAGGCCGTTGCCTACAGGCCGGCCTGACGGGAAAGTGGAGACAGGCGCGATGCAATTCGATCTCCTGATAAAAGGCGGCCGCCTCATCGATCCGGCCTCCGGCCTCGACGCGCAGCGCGATCTGGCGATTGCCGACGGCCGTATCGCCGCGATCGACACCGAAATCCCTTTCGAACGTGCCGCCCGCGTCATCGATGCCACGGGCTCGATCGTCGCGCCGGGCCTGATCGACCTGCACAGCCATGTCTATTGGGGCGGCACGTCGCTCGGCGTCGATGCCGACCGGCTCGCCGCAAAGAGCGGCACCACCACCTTCATCGATGCCGGAAGCGCCGGCGCCGGCAATTTCCTCGGCTTTCGCCGCCACGTCATCGAGCGCTCGAAAGTCCGCATCCTGGCCTATGTCAACATTTCCTTTGCCGGCATATTCGGCTTCTCGCAGACCGTGGCGGTCGGCGAGTGCAGCGACCTCCGGCTCTGCGAACCGCGCGAGACGGTAGCGGCGGCTCGCGAGCACGCGGACGTGGTTGTCGGCGTCAAGGTCCGCTCGGGTCGCCATGCCGGCGGCACCAGCGGCATCGCGCCGGTCGATCTCGCGCTCGAAGCCGCCGACAAAGCCGGCCTGCCGCTGATGGCGCACATAGACGAGCCGCCGCCGGGCCGCTCGGAAGTGCTGCCGCGGCTGCGCAAGGGCGACATCCTCACCCACTGCTTCCGGCCGTTTCCCAACGCGCCGGTCTTCGCCTCGGGGGCGGTGCGGCCAGATATGCGGCTGGCGCGCGAGCGCGGCGTCATCTTCGATATCGGCCACGGCATGGGCTCGTTCGATTTCGAAGTGGCCAAGGCGATGCTCGGCGAGGGGCTGGCGCCGGACGTGATCAGCAGCGACGTGCATCTCTACTGCGTCGACGGGCCGGCCTTCGACATCCTGGTCTGCATGTCGAAGCTGCTGGCGCTCGGCATGCCGCTGGTCGAGGTGCTGCGCGCCGCCACGCAGCGCCCTGCCGAAGCGATCGCCAGGCCCGATCTCGGCAGGCTTGCGGTGGGTGCGGTCGGCGACATCGCGGTGTTGCGGCTGCGTCCGGGCCGCTTCACCTTTGTCGATTCGGTCGGCGCCTCGCTGGTCGCCGAGCAAAGGCTGGTCTCGGACGGAATCGTGGTCGGCGGCAGCTGGTGGCCGAACGAGGCGGTGGACGATCTCGGCGAGACCGAACGCTTCGAAGCGCATGCGCACGACACGCATGTCGACATGGTGAGCCGGCATTTCGGGCGTGGGTGATCTCCCCCCTTGAGGGGAGATGTCGCCGAAGGCGACAGAGGGGGTCGGTTCGACCGGGCTCGTCTTCCTGCAACGGATGGAGGTTGGCGCTCGACGTGCGGCGACCCCCTCTGGCCTGCCGGCCATCTCCCCCTCAAGGGGGGAGATCACAGCTTCACCCCCGGCGCTCCATAGACCGGCGTCGCAATGCCTTCCATGCGCGCCTTGATCTGCAGCGCGACGTACTTCGAATAGAAGCGCGACAGCGCCAGATTGCCGCCGTGGAACCACAGCGCTTCCTGTGCCGTCGGCTTCCACATGTTGCGCAATTCGCCTTGCCACGGACCCGGGTCGCCTTTCACGCCCGAGCCAATCCCCCAGCACGGGCCGACCTTGTCGGCGACTTCGCGCGAGACGATCGCCGCCACGGTTTCGTTCATCGAGAGATAGCCGGTGCAGGCGATGATTGCGTCGGCCGCCAGTTCGGTGCCGTCGTCGAAGAGGATGCCTGTCTGCGTCAGCGACTTGATCCCGACGCCGCTGCGGATGCCGATCTCGCCGTCGATGATCAGGTCGCAGGCGCCGACATCGATGTAGAAGCCCGAGCCGGTGCGGTAGGCCTTCATCAGGAGCCCGGTCTCGTCGTCGCCGAAATCGATGGCGAAGCCGGCGCCGCGCAAGCGATCGTAGAAGGCCGCGTCGCGCGCCTTGATGATGTCGTAAAGCGCCCGCTGGCCTTGCGGCAGCAGCGCGAACGGCGTCGAGGCGACGATCATGTCGGCCTTCTCGGTGGTGATGCCGCGGGCCAGCGCCTTTTCCGAAAAGATCTCGAAACCGATCTCCATCAGCGTGTCCGACTTGACCACCGTCGTCGGCGAGCGCTGGACCATGGTCACCTCGGCGCCGCTCTCCCAGAGGTCGACGCTGACGTCATGGCCGGAACTTGCCGCGCCGATGACGGCGACCTTTTTGCCGCGGAATTTCTCGCCGCTGGAATACTGGCTGGAATGCAGGATCTCGCCGTTGAAGACATCGGCACCCGGCAGGTCGATGCGCCTGGGCGGGCCATAAGCACCGGTTGCAAAGACGATGTGCCTGGGCTTCAGCGTGATGTGCTCGCCGGCGCGGTCGAGCTCGACCGTCCAGATTTTTTCGGCGTCGTCGTAGGACGCGCTGACGCATGTCGTGGAGGTCCAGTAATTGAGCTCCATGACGCGCGTATACATTTCCAGCCAGTCGCCCATCTTGTCCTTGGGCGTGAACACCGGCCAGTTCTCGGGAAACGGGATGTAGGGCAGATGGTCGTACCAGACCGGGTCGTGCAGCACGAGCGAGCGGTAGCGATTGCGCCAGGAATCGCCGGCCTGAGTGTTCTTCTCGATGACGATGGCCGGCACGCCCAATTGCCTGAGCCGCGCCCCCAGCACGATGCCGCCCTGGCCGCCGCCGATGACCAGGCAGTAGGGCTGTTGGCTAACGCCGAGGTCACGCGCCTCGCGGCGCCTCGCCTCCAGCCAGGTCTCGCGTTCCGGGTCTGCCTTGTGGCGGACGCCCAGAGGCCGCGCCGGGCCCTTGCGCTCCTCCAACCCCTTGAGATCGCTCATCGCCGTAAACAGCGTCCGGCACTTGCCGTCCCTGAGGCGCATGACGCCTTGCCCCCACGCCGATGACGTCTCGAAAGAAAACCAGGCCTCGATCACGCCCTCGTCCGAAGTCGCTTCGCCGCTGAGCTGCCACCGGGCAGGCTTTGTCGTTGCCAGCGTCGCCGCCAGCATGTCGCAGATCGCGGCGCGGCCCTCCATCGTCTTGATGTTCCAGGTGAAGGTCAAGAGATCGCGCCAGTAGCAGTCCTCGACGAACAAATTGGTTGCCGCCTCGACGTCGCCGGCCTCGAGCGCCCGGGCAAAGGAATCGAGCCAGGTGGCTGCCTGTTTCGTCGGTGCGATGTCGAGCATCTGTCTTCCCTAACTTCCAGTGACCTTTGCGCTGCCCTTATTCTTACCCTTTCCCTGTTCTTTGCGGGAGAGGGTGAGGGCAGCGCAAACAGTCCGGAAGCTAAGGGCGCAGCGTAGGCCGAAGCGACTGCCGCTGCTGTCAGGCGCGCGCGCGGGCCTGATCCGAACCGCTATCCAGCCATGCAAGATCATCCGGCGAAAGCGAAATGTCGAGCGCCTGGAGGCTGTCTTCCAATTCGTCGAGCGTGCGCGGCCCGATCAGCGGGACGGACGGAAAGGGCTGCGCCAGGACATAGGCGAGCGCGACGTGGATCGGGCTCTTGCCCAGCCGTCTGGCGAGCTCGATGGCACGGTCACGACGGCCGAAATTCTTCTCCGAGTACCAGACCCGGACCAGCTCCTCATTATCGCGCCGGTCGCGGCCGGCGCGGTCGGTGAAGAAGCCGCGGCCCTGGCTCGACCAGGCGAAATTCGGCATCTGCCGGGCGGCGAGCCAGGCCTTCCATTCGTCGCTGGAGGAGGTGACGCAGCCTGCCCAGATCGGCTCCAGCATTTCGGCCAGCGAGAAATTGTTGGAAAGCGCGCCGGGCTTCTGCTTCCCGGTGCGCTCGGCATAGGCAATCGCCTTGTCCATGCGTTCCATCGTCCAGTTCGAGCCGCCGAACGGACCGCGAATGCGGCCGGCCTTGACCTCGCGGTCCATCGCATCGACGAATTCGTCGACCGGCACATCCGGATTGTCGCGGTGCATGAAATAGACGTCGATATGGTCGGTCTGCAGCCGTTCGAGCGACTGGGTGAGCTGCTTGCCGATGACGTCGGGATAGCAGAGCGGCGAGTGCGCGCCCTTGCCGATGACCACCGACTGCTCGCGCACGCCGCGGTTCTTCAGCCACTGGCCGAGCAGCGTCTCGGTATAGCCGGAACCGTAGACGAAGGCGGTGTCGAACAGATTGCCGCCGGCCTCGAAATAGGCATCGAGCAGGATGGCGCCCGACGAAAAGGTGCGGAAATCCTCGAAGCCGAGCGCCAGGCACGAGGCCGGCCGCGGCAGGCCCGGAATGCTGCGCTTGGGGATGGCGGTTCCGCCGGAGCGCAGCTTCCGTCCGGAGATCGTGTTGACGCGCTTTGCCGGTTTCTCGATGTCGTATTCGAGCCCGATTGCCGCCCGCCATTTGTCGAGCACGCGCAGATTGCCGAGACTGTCGGCCCAGCCCATGCCGGGCCAGGTGAACTCCTGCTTTCCGCCGAGAATGGCCTCGCCGGCGGCGTCGACCTCAAATGCGTACAGCCAGCCGTCCTCCGTGACCTCGACCACCTCGGTGTCACCCGGACGGACGATGCGGATTTCGCCGGTGCCGCCTTGCTGGCCGCCGGCATACCAGAAATCCGCCACCTCGATGCGGCCTTTGCTGCCGACAATACGCAAGACATTGTCCTGAGCGAGCGAGATGCTGCAGGACACTTCCGCGACGATGCCGCCCGGAAAATGCAACAGCGCCGACGCCCATTCGTCGACGCCGGATTGGCCGAGATGCGCAGCGCCGACGACTTTGTCCGGCTCGGCGAAGGGCTTTCCCACTGCTGCGCCGGCAATCAGCCGCGCCATCGAGACGGGATAACCGCCGACATCGAGAATGCCGCCGCCGGCGAGATCCTTGGCGTAGAGACGGTGCTCCGGCATGAAGCCCGGCATGGCGAAGCCGAAGCTGGATTTGATCATCTTGATGTCGCCGATCGCGCCGGCCCTGATCACCTCGACCAGCTTGGCCGTCTGCGGATGCAGCCGGTACATGAAGGCTTCGCCGAGAAAGGTGCCGGCCTTGCGCGCGGCATGGATCATGGCGTCGGCTTCGAATGCGGTCAGGCCAAGCGGCTTTTCGCAAAGCACGTGCTTTCCGGCCGCGGCCGCCTTGATCGCCCATTCGGCATGGCTCGGATGCGGCGTCGAAATATAGATCGCGTCGACATCCGGATCGCCAACCAAAGCCTCGTAGCCGTCGAGGATGCGGGCGCCGGGGAAAGCCTCGGTGAGCCCCGCCTTGCCGGGATTGCGCGCCCCTAAGGCGACCAATGTGCCGGTGCGCGAATGGGCGACGCCCCCGGCAAAAGCCTTGGCGATGTTGCCGGGCCCGAGAATGCCCCAGCGAACTTTTTCTGGTTTGGACGTCATGTCAAATCTCCGTGGGGTGGCCGCGAGCAATCGCGATCGGACAAAAGAAAGATGGGTTAGCGAATGCGTGCGCCGGTGGCGTCGAAGAGAAGCGAGCGGTCGGCTTTGATCGACACCACCAGGTCGTCGCCGTTCGCGCGATGCCGCGAGGCCTCGCGCTCGATGATCAGTTCCTCGCGTCCGCCCCCGGTACCGGAATTGGCATAGACATAGCTCACCGATCCCAAGTGCTCGGCGACGTCGGCCTTGAGGGTAAGGTCGCAATCACCCTGGCCGGCGTCGAAGAAATGCTCCGGCCGCACGCCAAGCACAACATCGCCGCCTGTTGCAGGCAAGGCATCCGAAAGCGGCTTGCGCAGTCGCGCGCCGTGATGATTGACCAGTTCGACGACCGCCGCACCGTTGTCGGCCCCGACCATTTTTGCCGCCAAGAAGTTCATTTTCGGCGAGCCGACGAAGCCGGCAACGAAGCGGTTGGCGGGGTCGTCGTAGAGATCGAGCGGCGCGCCGATCTGCTCGATATTGCCGGCGTTGAGCACGACGATCCTGTCGGCCAGCGTCATCGCCTCGGTCTGGTCGTGCGTCACATAGACCATGGTAACGCCGAGCTCCTTATGAAGGCGCGATATCTCGACGCGCATCTGCACCCGGAGCTCGGCATCGAGATTGCTGAGCGGTTCGTCGAACAGGAACACTTGCGGCTCACGCACGATGGCGCGGCCGATGGCGACGCGCTGGCGCTGGCCGCCCGACAATTGCCGCGGCCGCCGCTTCATCAGCTCGGCGATGCGCAGGATTTCGGAAGCCCGCTTCACCCGCCGCTCGGTATCTGCCTTGGCGTTGCCGGTCATTCTCAGGCCGAAGCTCAGGTTCTGCTCGACCGTCATGTGCGGATAGAGCGCGTAGGACTGGAACACCATGGCGATGCCGCGATCGGCCGCCTCGACGTCGTTCACCACCTTGCCGCCAATGGCGATCTCGCCGTCGCTGATGTCCTCGAGCCCGGCGATCATCCGAAGCAGCGTGGACTTGCCGCAGCCGGAAGGGCCGACGAAGACGACGAATTCGCCGTCATCGATGTCGATATTGGCGCCGTGGACGATCTCGAAGACGCCGAAGCGCTTGATGACGTTTTTGAGTGTGACTGCCGCCATGCTGATCCTTACTTGATGGCGCCGGCGGCGATGCCGGCAACGAAATGGCGCTGCAGAAGCACGAACACGACGAGCATTGGCGCCGTCAGCATCACCGCGCCCGCCATGATGCCGCCCCAGGACACCTTGGTGAGACCGATCAGCGTGCCGAGCGCCACGGGCGCGGTCATTGCGCCCGGCTTGGAATTGATCAGCAGCGGCCAGAGATAGTTGTTCCAGGAGGCAAGGAAGAGGATGATGGCGAGCGCCGCCAGCATCGGCCGCGCCAGAGGCAGTGCGACGAACAGGAATATCCGCCATTCCTTGACGCCCTCGACCTTGGCGGCGTCGAACAGCTCGTGCGGCATCATCGAAAAACTCTGCCGCATGAAGAGCACGCCCAGCGAATTGAACAGCGGCGGCACGATCAGCGCCACCCAAGTGTTGGCGAGCTTGAAGTCGCGCGCCACCATGATGAATTGCGGGATCAGCACGACCGCATAGGGCAGCGTGATGGTGCCGAAGATGATGGCGACGACCATGCCCTTGCCGAAGAAGTTGTAACGCGCCAGCGCCCAGCCGGCCATCGAGGTCAGCATCACCGACAGGAAGGTATAGGTCACCGCCACGGAGACGGAGATGCCGATGGCGCCGATGAAATTGGTGCCGCGCTGCAGATTGCTGACATTGTCGAGGAAATTGCCATGCGGCAAAAGCTCGATGTCGGGGCTGAAGATGCCGTTGTCGGGCATCGTCGAAAAAACCACCATCATCCACAGCGGAAACAGCCAGACCAGCGCCAGCGGCGTCAGGAACAGATGCAGCGCGATGCTGCGTCCCAATCTGGCCTGGGAACGGCTGACTCTTGAGTGCGAGGTCATTTCGGTTCCCTCGTCAGCCATATCTGCACCAGCGAAATGGCAATCGCCAGCCCGGCCATGGTGTAGGCGACGGCCGAAGCGTAGCCGAAATTGAGCGACCGGAAGCCCTGGCGGTAAAGCAGCAGCCCGAGCGTTTCGGTGCCGCCGCCCGGCCCGCCGCGCTCGGTGATCAGGAAGGGCTCGGTGAACAGCTGCATGGTGCCGATGATCGACAGCACGGCGCAGAACACAATGATCGGCTTGAGCAGCGGCAGCGTGATGTAGAAGAACTGTTTGACCTTGCTGACCCGGTCCAGGGTCGCCGCCTCGTAGACATCCTCGGGAATCGACTGCAGGCCGGCGAGCAGGATGATGGCGTTGTAGCCGGCCCAGCGCCACGTCACCGCCATCATGATCACCGCCATCGCCGGGGTGACGTTGGTAAACCAGTCGACACTGGGCAGGCCGATGCTGTTCAGCAATTTGTTGATGATGCCGTAGTCGAGATTGAACATCAGCCGGAAAACCGCCGAATAGGCGACCTCGCCGACCACGACCGGCGCGAAGAAGGCAAAGCGGAACAGGCCACGGGCCTTGAGCAGTGGCGAATTCAAAAGCACCGCCATCACAATCGCCAGCGAAATCATCACCGGCACCTGGATGACAAGGATCAGCAATGTGTTCTTCAAGGCATTGAAGAAGGCCGGATCGCCGATCAGCCGGCCCCAGTTGAAGGTCGGCGCGAAGCGCCACGGCACGGTGCGCGTCGCCTGGAACGAGATCAGGAACGAATCGATGATCGGCCACAGCCAGAAGATCGAAAAAATCAGCAGATACGGCGCGAGGAAGCGATACGCCGTGGCGTTCTGGTAGCGCATCGTTTTCCTCCTTTCTGCTTTCAAGTTCTTGCCTTCTCCCCTTGTGGGAGAAGGTGGATCGGCGCGAAGCGCCGAGACGGATGAGGGGTGTTGGAAGGAATGCCGTCCGAGCCAAGCTGGAGCACCCCTCATCCGTCGCCTTCGGCGATCCCTTCTCCCACAAGGGGAGAAGGGGAGCCGCGCGCTCGGAGCCGCCTCGTCTAGATCACGACTTGACCGGCAGGCCGGTCGCCGCTGCGATCTGGCTTGCGGCATCGTCGAGCGCTGCCTTGGCGTCGGGATAGCCGCCGGCCAGATATTTGGTCTGCACCGCGCGGATGATGATTTCGGCGTCGCTCTGGAACGGCGTGCCGCGGCTGGGGACGACCTTGGGCAAGGTGCCGAGGATGTCCTTCCACACGGCTTGGCCACCCCAATAGGGCAGGCCTTCGGAGACATAAGGGTCGTTGAGCGCCGAGATCAGCGACGGCACCAGGCCGAAGCCTTTCAGCATGGTGATCTGGCCCTCATTCGTGGCAAGCGTGTATTTCAGATAGGCGTAGGCGGCTTCCTTGTTCTTCGATACCGAGGTGATGGCGAGCGAGGAGCCGCCGAGATTGGCGGCGCGCGGACCGTCGGCGGTCAGGCTCGGCATCAGATAGACGCCCCATTTGCCTGCCCCATCGGGCGATTCGGTGCGCACGGTGCCTTCATACCAGCCGCCATACATCTGCGTGGCGACCTTGCCGGCGGTGTTGTTGGTGATCTTGGTGCTCCAGTCGGCAGAGGAAATGATGCCGGCGTCCTTCATCTCCTTGATCTTGGTCATGGCATCGACGCATTTGGGCTGGTTGACCGTGATCGATTGCCCGTCGGCGGAGAAGTAGGCGCAACCCTGCTCGTTGGAGATCATGCGGAAGAATTCGGAATCGCCGTTGAAATCGGCGTTGGTCATCGTGACGCCGGGATTGGCGGCCTGGATTTTCTTGGCGGCGGCGATGAAATCGTCCCAGGTCTTGATCGAGGACGGATCGACGCCAGCCTTCTCGTAGAAGTCGCGGCGGTAGAACATCGCCACTGGACCGGAATCCCAGGGCATCGCATAGGCCTTGTCGTCAACCTCGAGCTCGGTACGCTTGAAGTCGGGGAATTTTGCCTGGTCTTCCGCGGTGTAGCCGAGCGTATGCAGGTCGACGAAGCAATCCGGGAACTGGCTCCAGTAGTTTTCGGCTTCGCCGTTCTCGATCGTAACGATGTCAGGCAGCCCCTCGCCGCCGGCAGCACAGCCGGCGATCGATTTGTCGTAGGTCGGCTGGTTGCCAAGGTCCTCGACCGTCACCTTGATGTCGGGATACTGCTTGTTGAAGCCCGCTATGGTGGCCTTCAGCGACGAAGCGGCGATATTCCAGCTCCAGATCGTGATTTCACCGGACTGCGCAAAGGCCGGGCTGGAGCCCAAGGCAAGCGCGAGCGCGGCGCAGGTCAATTTTATGCGCATTGAAATCCTCCCATTTCAGTTGCTCTCTGTTTGCGAGCGTGGCTAGACTAGGCCTCGGGAAAGCCTTGTCCGCGACAAAGGGAATAAGAAATGAGCGGAAAGTAAGATGCCGGAAAGGCCGTTTTACCAGCCTGGCGCCAGCAGCGTGGAGGGCCTGCCGCTGCTGCTGCAGATGTTCCACACCCAGCCCCTGGTGATGCTCAAGCCGCATTGGCACGCCCAGGTCGAGGTGAATTTCATCGTGCGTGGCGCCGTGCATTACCGCATGGACGGGCACGGGCTTTCGCTTTCTGCGGGCGAGATGTGCCTGTTCTGGGGCGGCCTGCCGCACCAGATGGACGAAGCCTCCGACGATGCCATCTATGCCGGCGCGCATCTGCCGCTGGTGCATTTCTTCCGGCTGCATTTGCCCGTGGAGGTGCGCAACAGGCTGATGACCGGCGCGACGCTGGTGACCGACGCCACCGACCGGTCGGACGACCACAATTTCGAGCGCTGGAACCGCTATGCCCGCTCCGGCGACCCGGTCAAGGCCGAGCATGCCGTCAACGAGCTTTTGCTGCGGCTGGAGCGGGTGCGCTTCGAGCCTTACCGGCTGGTGCCCGAAACCCCGGTCGAACAGGAGATAGGCAGTCCCTTCGATCAGCAATCGCTGCGCAATGTCGGGCGCATGTGCGACTTCATCGCCGAGAATTTCCTCTACGAGATTGATTGCGTCGACATCGCCGCGGCGGCCGATATCCATCCCAAATACGCCATGAGCATCTTCAAGAAATCGACCGGCATGACGCTCAATGAATATGTGAATTTGCTGCGCCTCAGCTACGCGCAGGCGCTGCTGATGCATCAGGATGCCAATGTGCTGCGCGTCGCCATGGAATCGGGCTTCGGCTCGCTCAGTGCCTTCAACAAGTCGTTCCGCAAGCTTTCCGGCATGTCGCCGTCGGATTTCCGCAGGGGCGTGGCCGGCGCCAGATAACGGCTGGATTCAGCCGATAATATCCAGGCGCCTCGGCAGGCGGTTCATCGGCGACGGCCCGTTGGCGGTGATCAGGAACTGGTCCTCGAGATTGAAGCTGGCGAGACCGTCGATGTAGAGCGGGATCTCGAATGCCAGCACCATGCCGGCCTCGATCACGACATTGCTGTCGGCCGAGATGAACGGCCATTGCTCTGAAAACACGGAATGGCCGACGCCGTGGCCGAAATGGCCGCGGCGATAGGAATGCAGGCCCTGGCGCGCCAGGCTTTCGCTGGCGGCGCGATGCACGGCGGCTAACGGCTTTCCGGGCATAAGCGCGGCAAGCCCGTCGGCGAAGGCGCGTTCGGCTATCGCATGCAATTCGGCCTGTTCGGGCGACGGCGGCCCGAAGGTGAAATTCCGCGACATATCCGAGGCATAGCCGTTCACGCTGCACACCATGTCGGCCTTCAGCGGATCGCCGGCGCCGGCGACGGCGTCGGCGCCTTTTGGGCGAGCGCCCAGCGTGACGTATTCCGCCGTCGAGATTTGCTGCGACGACCCGGCGGCTGCATCCGCGACGCCTTGCCGGTAAAGCGCGACCAGCTCAGACTGACGCATGCCGGTCGTCGCATGCTGCTGCAGCCGCGACAGGCCGGCTTCCGACAGGGCGATGCCCTGCTGCAGAAGGTCGATCTCGCTCTGCGATTTGATTGCCCGCAGCCTGTCGAGAACCGGCGAGCCGTTGACCAGGGCAGTGCCCGGCAACATCGCCTGCATCGCGGAAAAATCGCTGGCCGAGACGAAATCCAGCTCGATGCCGAGCGTCGCACGCTCCAGCCCGAATTCTGCGAGGATCGTTTTCAGCTCGCGGACGGAGCGGGCAAGCTCGAAGGTCGCCGGACGTGAAAAACCGGGGGCGCGGCCAACCAGGCCGGCCTCGATGCGCTGCGCAACAGGCCGGTCGGCCGTCGCAGGCTCGAGCGACGCCGATTCGATCCAGATCGCATGCGTGCGCAGCACGGCGCCGGCCATCGCCGCCCGGAGCTGGGCAGCCTGGAAATCCGCCACCACGACGCCGATCGGCAGGTCGCCTCGCTTGGGAATAACGACGAAACCGGCGCCGGCCCGCCGGAACAGGCCGGCCGGGCCGATCCAGGCACCAGTGGCATATTGGAACGCCTCGGGCTCGCAAAGCACCAGCGCCTCGATGCCGGCGCGCTGCATCAGGTCAGTTGCGCGCTCGCGGTCGACAAAGCCGGTCATGGGATCTCCTCGAATGCACTCGAATCCGACGCCGATGCGGCGGCGTTTGGCTTTAGCGTAGCTTCAGTGCCGCCGTGGAGCAGCTTTTTTCTGGAAGCGCTGTTCACCTTGAGAGTTCGTCGCCTGGAAACGAAAAAAGCCGCGGCGAACCACGGCTTTCAACGCGACAAGTGGTCTGTTTCGAATGCTTACTCGGTTTCGTCAGAGGTGTCGTCGGCAGTGTCTGCCGCGTCTTTCGCGGCCTTTCTATCCAGCGCTGCCTGCAAGGCCAGCGTAGCCTGCGGTGAGGCCGGTGTCGTGGCAACGACCGCCATTGCATGAGCAACGCCGGTCGTCGACTTGTCCTTGGCCGCGGCGGAAGTGGCGGCTCCGTGTCCCTGCGAGCCGGCCCCGGCCGAGTTTCCGCCGTTACCGTTGCTGCCGCCATTGCCGTTGCCATTGCCATTGCCCCCGGGAGCAGCGAGGACCGGAGACGCGACAAGGGTGAGAGCGGCTACAGTCGCGAATAGACGGGTGCGCGTTTTCATAGTTCCTCCTTCGAGTCGCCCTCCCGCCAGGATGGGTTCCAGATGAAAAACGTCAGGACTTCCGAATCCGAAAGTCGGCTGTTACCTAGCTTTGTTCAAATACAGTATTCTACAAGACGGACCTTGGTCCGAAATCGATACGCAAAAGTCCTGAATTTGTCGGCAGCGTACTTCGCGCGACCGCAGCGGCGGGATTTTGCTGCCGGCAGATCCAGCGCCGCTACAGCGCAGTGTGCGTCGGCTGACATGAGGCTAGGGTCGAGGAAACCTAGCTGCTCGGCCATCGGTGAGATCATTCAAGGCGATTGAGGAACATTCCACAGTTCGTGAAGTTGGAGGCGCAGGCGCGCTTTTGAGGTGCCAAAATGTTTGATGCCGGCGGTCTTTTGGGAGGAAGCCATGATCCGCGTCACGCCTGCATTTCGTGTTTCGCGCCGCCGCGCATTGCAGTTTGGCCTGGGAGCCACGCTCGCTTCGGCCACCGGCCTTGCCCCGGTTTCCCGGGCCTATGCGCAGGATGAGGTCAAAGACGACATTTTCCGGTTCGCCCTCAATCTCGAATATATGGAAGCCGAATATTACCTGCGCGGTACAACCGGAAAAGGGATCGAAGACTCGGATGCTGGCCCGAAGGCCGGCGCTGTCGTTGGCGGCAAACAGGTCAGCTTTGACACGCCTGCAATCGGCGAGTTCATGCGCCCATGGCGTCCAAAAAGCTAGTGAGTTCAAATGGCTCGCACGAAAAGATTCGAACTCCTGACCCCCAGATTCTGGTCTGAGAGTCGAGATCTAGGCGGTTCGAACGTGTCCCCTACTCCGTCAACGCTCCGGCTTCCCACCGCCAAGGCACATCATGGTTTAGGAGCTTGGCTTAGACGCTCGAAGTGAAGTACCCAGCCCATACCTTATTCCATTCTGGAGTTTCCACGTTGATCGTAGCGGTCAAGGCCGCCGAGAATCCGAGATGGTCAATACCAGTGAAATGATGCAGGTTCTTCTGGACCACGTGGCAAGCAGGCCGCTGAGCAGACGTAGCTTCCTGGTTTCAGCATATGGACCCTCTTTGTAATACGAATTGAAAATTGCGCCCTCATGTTTCAGAACAGGTCGGTAGACCCGCGAGGATGATTTCGAATCCTGCGGGTCGCTCACGGTCCTCAAGGCGAGAATTCTAAGAGACGTTCAACAATGACCCAGCACGCAGAAAACGCTCGAATTCTCATGTACAGCCACGACACGTTCGGGCTCGGCCATTTGCAGCGCTGCCGGACTATCGCGCATTCGCTGGTCGAGGATTTCCGCGGACTTCAGGTGCTCATCATTTCGGGTGCGACTATCGCTGGCGCCTTCGATTACCGCGCCCGTGTCGACTTCGTGAAGATCCCCAGCGTCATCAAGCTGCGCAACGGCGAATACACCTCGCTGGAAAAGGACATCGATCTGCATGAGACGCTAAGGATGCGCCAGTCGATCATCCGCCATACAGCTGAGACCTTCCGGCCGGATATCTTCATCGTCGACAAGGAACCGCTCGGCCTGCGCGGTGAGATTGAGGACACGCTGTCCTACCTCAAGACGCGAGGCACCACGCTGGTGCTTGGCCTGCGCGAGGTGATGGATGCGCCGCATCTGCTCGAAGCAGAGTGGGCACGCAGAGACGTGATGCGCAAGATAGGCGTCTTCTACGACAAGGTCTGGGCCTATGGTCCGCCGGATTTCTACGATCCGTTGACGGGCTTGGATGTGCCCCCGGCTGTCAGGGCAAAGATGAGGTTCGTCGGTTTCCTGCAACGGAGCCTGCAGCGGAACGAGTTGCCCGGCCACCGACCCGAGGGCGACTATATCCTCGTTACTACCGGTGGCGGCGGTGACGGCGCCGATCTGATCCACGACGTCATCGATGCCTATCAACAGGATCCGCAATTGCAGCATAGAGCCCTGATCGTGCTTGGGCCTTACATGCCGGCGCGCAAGCGCAACAAGCTGCTCAAGAAGGGGTCCAAGATCCCCTACATCAAGATCATCGAGTTCGACAACCGGATGGAAGACCTGATTGCCGGCGCCAAGGCGGTAGTGGCGATGGGCGGCTACAACACCTATTGCGAGATACTGTCTTTCGACAAGCCGGCGCTGATCGTGCCGCGCGTCGAGCCCCGCCAGGAACAACTGATCCGCGCACGGCGCGCAGCCGAACTCGGCCTCATCGAGATGCTTTTGCCGGAAGAAGCCGAGGATTCCGGGCGGTTTGCTGATGCACTGAAGGTGCTGCCGGACCGGCCCCGCCCATCGCAGAGCAATCCGCATCTGACGCTGGAAGGGCTGCCTCATATTTCCGAAATCGTCGCGGAACTGCTCGACCGGCGGGCCGGCCATCACCTTTCGGTCATTGAAGGAATGACCTGAGTTGCAACATCGCAAGATCGTCGTGGTTCTGAAGGGTTATCCGCGGCTGTCCGAAACCTTCATCGCGCAGGAACTGCTCGGTCTTGAGCGTGCGGGGTTCGACCTGATACTCGTCGCGCTCAGGCGGCCGACCGACGAAAAACGCCACCCCGTGCATGACGAGATCAAAGCGCCCGTCCATTATCTGCCGGAATATCTGCATGAAGAGCCGCTGCGCGTGCTTCGCTCGCTGTTTGCCTGTCTGCTGCGTCCGGGCTTCTGGCGCGCGCTCGGATCGCTGGCTGCCGATATGCCCCGCGACTTTACGCGCAATCGCGCGCGCCGCTTCGGGCAAGCGCTCGTGCTGGCGGCCGAATGGCCGGAAAACGCGGGCTGGCTGCATGCACATTTCGCGCACACGCCTGCATCGGTGACGCGCTATGCCAGCCAGCTTCGTGGCCTGCCCTGGACCTGCTCGGCCCATGCCAAGGACATCTGGACTTCGGCGGACTGGGATCTGGCCGGCAAGCTTTCCTCGGCGCGCTGGACGGTCACTTGCACGAAAACCGGCTTCGACCGTCTGAAAAAACTCGCTAACGGCAACTCGTCTGTGCATCTGAGCTATCATGGGCTCGACCTTGATCGCTTCGGCAGTTACGGCGAGGCGCGAAAGCAGCATGACGGCTCGGCTCTGGACGAACCGGTTGTCGTTCTGAGTGTCGGGCGCGCCGTTGAAAAGAAAGGTTACGATACGTTGCTGGAGGCCCTTGCCCTGTTGCCCGGCGATTTGGCGTGGCGTTTCGAGCATATCGGCGGCGGCGAAGAACTGGAACGGTTCAAGGCGCTGGCGCAAAAGCTCGGCCTGGATGGTCGCGTCTCTTGGAAAGGCGCGCTAGCGCAGGAGGAGGTGCTTGAGCACTACCGCCGCGCCGACATCTTCGCCCTGGCCTGCAGGATCACCGCAAATGGCGACCGCGACGGTCTGCCGAACGTTCTGGTGGAGGCGGCTAGCCAGCGGCTTGCCTGCGTGTCGACCGATATTTCCGGCGTGCCGGAGTTTTTATCGCCGGATGAAACCGGGTTGCTGGTTCCGACGGAAAACCCGATTGCCCTGGCACAGGCGCTGGAGCGCCTGATCCGTGATCCCGTGCTCCGCGACCGCCTCGGCGACGCCGCAGAGCGGCGCGTGCGCGGCAATTTCGATCATATGGCAAGCATTGGACAGCTCAAGGAACTGTTCGAGCGGGAGTGGCGGGCCGCCGAATGAAGCGGCTGCGCGCTTTCTTCTATGTCCAGCACCTGCTCGGCATCGGCCATCTCGCGCGCGCCAGCCGCATTGCGGCGGCTCTGGTCGATGACGGGTTTGACGTTACCGTCGTGACCGGCGGAGCGCCGATCGCCGGGTTTCCGGGACTGGGTGTACAATCTGTAACCCTGCCACCTGTCACCTCCGGTGATGAAGGATTTTCGGGACTTGTCGACCTGCAAGGCAACCCGATCGACGATGATTTCAAGAAATGGCGTTCAGAGATGCTGCTGCAGGCATTCCGGGATTGCAGGCCTGATATCGTCATTGTCGAGGCGTTTCCATTTGGACGCCGGCAGATGCGTTTCGAACTCTTGCCGCTGATCGAGGCCATCGACGCGACGTCGCCCAGACCGCTGCTGGCGACGTCCGTCCGTGATATCCTCCAGGAGCGCGTCAAGCTGGGCCGAAACGAGGAAACGGTCGATCTCATCAACAGGCATTTCGATCTTGTTATGGTTCACGGCGATCCGGCTTTCGCAACCATCGACAAGACATTTCCACTGGCTGGGGCGATCAGGGCCGAGGTCACCTACACGGGGCTCGTTGCCGCGCCGCCATCGCCCGCGGCCTCCGAGCGCTTCGACGTTCTGGTGTCGGTTGGCGGCGGGGCTGCCGGAAAGAGCCTTGTCAGATCCACCATCGCAGCGGCGCGGAATGCCAACAACGCTTGGAAATGGTGTTTGATCACCGGCCCAAACCTGCCGAAAGACGAGTTTGACGCGATCGCACGCGATGCCACGCCGGGCCTGTCCATCTTCCGGTTCCGCGAGGATTTCGCCAGCCTGCTGACCGGCGCCCGCCTGTCAGTCTCGCAGGCGGGTTACAACACGGTCTGCGATGTCCTGCGCGCGGGCTGTCGCTCCCTGCTCGTCCCATTTGCAGCCGGCGGGGAAACCGAACAGACGGTTCGCGCCCTGATGCTCGAAGAACTCGGTCTTGCAACGGTGCTGATGGAAAAGGACCTGACGCCTGAAGGTTTGGCGCAAGCGGTCGAACAAGCGCTTGTGGAACCGACGCCATCCGCGCATCGTCTCGATCTGGAAGGCGCGCGTCGCTCCGCGCAAATCCTGCGCGAGCGGCATCGAACATGGTCCCTAAACGTGGGGCCCGGTTTCGGAAAAGTTCATGATTAAACAGACGATAGATCCTAGAGCGGTTCATCGTTCCACGCAGAACCGCTCTGTCTCTTTGTTTTGACGCAATTCCGGACGGAAAGCCGTTTCCACACTTTCCTGCAAATGCTCTAACGCGCGTCGCGTCTGGTGAGATTCGTGCGACGCGCTTCAAGTCCTGTTTTTATGCGTGTCGTTGTCCCAAAACCGCTACGCGCTTTTGGGCGAAATGCATTAAACAGTTCCAATCAGCATGAAGCGCGTATAATTTTTTGTCGGCAGTTCGCCGGAGAACCGCACCTCCCGTAGCGCCGCCATTTCCTCGAAGGCTGCAAGCGAAGCCACGCAGTTGATGTGCGTCGGCTCGCTGAAATAATCGTTCGATTGCAGCAGTACATTCGTGCCCGGCGGAAGCAGAGCAAGCCAGGCGCGCAGATCGGCTATGTGTTCGCAGCTCGTATTGATCATCAGATCGGGCCGCCCGGCCGCATAGTCGAGTGCGTACATATCTGCCGTCAGCGCCCGGAACCGGTCGCCGGCTTCCCGGTTGAGGGTCCGGGCGACCGGCGCGACTTCGGGATCGATGTCGATGCTATCGACCGCCGCGATGTCGAAGCGAGCGTCGTTGAAAAGCATTGCCGGCAATACGCCGTACCATCCACCCAGAACCCATATGCGCCCGAAGCGGCCGCCGCCGCTTTCGAACAGCCTGTCGAGCGCCCACATCTTGCAGGCGACCTGCTTGTGGTTGAAGGCGTTGGCGATATCGGCCTTCGGATGCTTGGCGACGACGCGCGCCAGCCCTGCCACGAGAGGGCAGTTGACATAAGCAGCAATTCCCCGCGTGAGGTCCAAGGCTTGCTCGTGCCAGTCCATGGCATTGCGTGGTTGCGTGACATCCATCATAATTCGTCTTGTATGTTGGGATTTTGGGCGACACAACGCAATCTTGCCTTCCGCAAGACTGTTTGATTCCGCGGACGTGATCATGCTGCAAGCCGCTTGGCTATTGCCCGGTGCCGGAGAGAGCCTGTTGCATCTGTCCGGATCATCGGCGTCCATCCGCCAGCACCAGCCGCGCAGCTGCGGCCTCGTGCTGCTCGGCTGTTCGCCAAAGCCCTACGAAAGCCGCGGACCGTTTGGCCAGCTGCTTTCTTCGCCGATCAACAATGCCCATGTCGTTGCCATCGACCATGCGCCGGAACTGGATCGCGCCGCCTCGCAGGTTCCTTGCATCGTTGAGCGCAGGACAAGGTCCGTGCACAGCAGCTTCGAACTTGTCGTTGGCGATGAAGAAATTGCCGATACGCCATTCGCCAGCAGGTGCTTTTACATCCTGCATCCTTCCAACTGAAGGGTCCACAGTCGCATATGGAAGCCAGCCTAGCCCGCTATATCTGGACGCACACCAAGAAGCAGCAGCTCTGGATATTGATGATCGTCGTGCTTTCGATGATCCCGTATTTCATGTCCTTCGACCTGCCGAAGCTGATCGTCAACGGACCGATCCAAGGTCGCGGCTTCGAGCAACCGGGCGCGACCCAGCCATTCATGAGGCTACATTATAACCTGCCGTTCATTGGAGAGGTCCAGTTCTTCTCCGGTTTTCAGCTCGACCGCGAGGAGACCCTGTTTGCCCTGAGCCTTGTGTTCCTCTTGCTAGTCGTCATCAACGGCCTGTTCAAATTCTACATCAACACCTACAAGGGCCGCCTCGGCGAACGCATGCTGCGGCGTATCCGCTTCGATCTGGTCGACCGTGTGCTGCGTTTTCCGCCGGTTTACTTCAAGCGGGTGAAATCCGCCGAAGTGGCGACCATGGTGAAGGACGAGGTGGAGCCGCTGGGCGGCTTCATCGGCGACGCCTTCCTGCAGCCGGTACTGCTCGGCGGCCAAGCGCTGACGGCCATGCTGTTCATCATGATCCAGAACGTCTGGCTCGGAATGATAGCGGTCGTGATCGTGGCGATCCAGATCGTGCTCATCCCGCGAATGCGGCGGCGGCTGATCGTGCTCGGGCGCCAACGGCAGTTGACGGCGCGCGCGCTTTCGGGCCGGGTTGGCGAAATCGTCGACGGCATCGGCGCGGTTCACGTCCACGATACATCAAACTACGAGCGCGCCGACATAGCTGCCCGGCTCGGGCTCATCTTCAAGATCCGCTTCGATCTTTACCAATGGAAATTCATGGTGAAGTTCCTCAACAATTTTCTCGCGCAGCTCACGCCCTTTCTGTTCTACATGATCGGCGGGTATCTGGTCCTCCAGGGGCGGCTGGACGTCGGCCAGCTCGTGGCCGTGATCGGCGCCTACAAGGACCTGCCCGGACCGATGAAGGAACTGATCGACTGGGATCAGGATCGGCAGGATGTCCAGGTCAAATATCAACAGGTCGTTGAACAGTTCACCGTCGAAGGTCTCATCGCGCCGAAAATCGGGGTATTGACGATCGACGATCCCGATCCGATGACCAAGCCGCTGTCGGCGATCAATCTGTCCGTAGCAGACGATGGCGGTGCAATGCTCCTTAACCGTATCTCCCTCCAGGTCAAGCCGGGTGAGACGGTGGCACTGGTCAGTACCGCAACAGGTGGAGCGGAGGCGCTTGCAGAAGCCTTCGCGCGGCTGAACTGGCCGGACAGCGGAAGGGTCGCTTCGGGCACCGACGACCTGCTTGAACTCCCCGAAGCAGTAACCGGCCGGCGCATGTCGTATGCCTCGTCGGATGTTTTCCTGTTCCAGGCAAGCCTCCGCGACAACCTGCTCTACGGGTTGAAGCATGCGCCGCTGACATCGGTGCCTTATGACGGTGCTGCGGCAGATCAGCACCGCTGGAACATTCACGAGGCGCGCCGGTCGGGCAATCCGGATCTTGATATCCACAGCGACTGGATCAACTATGCTTCCGCTGGCGCTACCGGCCCGCACGACCTCTTTGAAGCCGTGCGCCGGGTGCTCGACGCGGTTGTTCTGTCGCGTGACATTCTGGATCTCGGCTTGCGCTCTTCGGCCGATCTCACGCGTCACACGGAGCTTGCCAGGCGGATCGTCGAACTGCGTGCGGCGCTGCGGACCCGGCTGGAACAAGAGGGGCTGAGCGGACTGGTGGTTCCTTTCGAACCGGGCGCCTACAACAAGGAAGCAACGATCGGCCAAAACCTGCTCTTCGGCGCTGCCGCCGGCCCCGAACTGGCCGATAGGGCCCTGGCGGCCAATCCCTATTTTGCTTCCGTGCTGAGGCAAGCCGGCCTCGACCGCACGCTCTACGAAATGGGCTTGGAGATCGCCAAACAGGCGATCGAGCTGTTTGCCGACCTGCCGCCCGATCACCAGTTCTTCCAGCAGCTCGCCTTCATGAGCGCGGAGGAGATACCCGCCTACGAAACCTTGCTGCAACGGCTCAAGAACCGTCCCTACGAGGCGGTTTCGGAGAACGATCGCGCCATGATCGTCACCTTGAGCTTTGCCTACATCGAGCCCCGGCACCGCTTCGGCCTGCTGAGCGACGAGCTGATGAGCAAGATCGTCGCTGCACGCAACCGGTTCTATGAAGACCTGCCGCCCGAGCTGCACAATGCGGTCGAACGGTATGATCCTGCCAAATACATTGCCGCGGCCACCGTCATGGATAATGTCCTGTTCGGGCGTGTGGGCAACAATCATCCCGACGCGCCCGACCGCATACGCTCCATCGTCTATGACATTCTTGACGAACTGGGGCTTTATGGCGAACTTCTGGATGTCGGCCTGGACTTCAACGTCGGCTCCGGCGGCAGGCGGCTGACCGGTGGACAGCGACAGAAGCTCGATGTTGCCCGGGCCTTGCTCAAGCGTCCCGATTTTCTCATTCTCAACCGGCCGCTGTCGGCGCTAGACCAGCGCATGCAGGATAAGGTGCTGCGAAATGTGCTCGAGGAAGCCAGGCGCGACGGCCATTCGCCGGCAATTGTGTGGGTCGTGACGAATCCGGCAATGGCGATGATGTTCGATCGCGTTATCGTCTTCGACTCGGGTCAATTGGCGGAAGACGGAACACACGAGACACTTTTGGCAGGGAACGGTATCTTCAAGGAACTGTTGTCATAGAGCAACGGACATTCAAATGGGATCATTCTGCCGGTGCACGATATCGGGCTCGCCACCTTTCGCGTGGTTTGTCTCGCCATCCCGGAAAGAGAATTGATTCCATCTGGGCGTCCGTTGCTCTAGTCTGGCAAACGCGAATTTTGGAAGGTTTGCGACAATGCTGCTCAAGGATGAAGTTGGAATGCTGCAACGCGTTCCCTTGTTCTCTGCCATCGAGCCGACAAAGCTCAAGCTGCTTGCGTTCACATCCGATCGTGTGAGCTACAGCGCCGGCCAGATCCTTTTCCGGCAGGGCGACGAGGGAGACGCCGCCTATGTCATCCTTTCAGGCAGGGCGGATATTCTTGTCGATTCCGACAGCGGACCGATAAAAGTTGCCGAACTGGAGCCAAATTCGATCGTTGGCGAGATCGCCATATTGTGCAACAGCTCCCGCACTGCCACCGTCAGAGCGGCAAGTCCGCTGGAAGCCCTGAGAATCCGCAAGGATCATTTCCTGAGGCTTATGAGGGAGTTCCCGGAAATGACCATCGAGATATTGCGGGTTCTTGCCGATCGCCTAAGCCATACGACCGCGGATCTGATCGACGCACGAAGCGCCAAATAACGAAGGACGTGCGCTCGATCCTCGCCGTCGTGACGGCACTGTCCTCTCGCTGAGAAGATCACCCGGAGAAAGCCTGTCTCGCCTAGCAGCAGTTGTTTGGATATGATGGGCGAAGGGGTAGCATGGACGACAACGTTTTCCTGGTCAGGTTTTGGGGTGTCCGCGGCAGCATTTCGGTATCAGGGCCAGAATTCTCTCGCTATGGCGGCAACTCAATCTGCGTCGAGATGCGATGCGGTAAGCATACGCTTCTGTTCGACGCAGGCTCTGGCCTACGGCCTGCCGGCGCGGCGCTTCAGGCGTTGGGCGTGACCGATTTCGACCTGCTTTTCACCCATTGCCATTACGATCACATCATCGGGCTGCCGTCTTTTGCGCCGATCTATGACCGGGGCGCCAAGGTTACGCTTTGGTCCGGGCATCTTGCAGGACACATGACGACCCGGCAGATGGTCGATGAGTTCATGCGGCCGCCGTGGTTTCCGGTGAAACTGGAGGCCTGCAAGGCAAGCCTCGACTATCGCGATTTCGTATCCGGAGACGTGCTTCGCCCGCGCGAAGGGGTGGTGGTCCGAACCGGCAGTCTTATGCACCCGGGCGGCTGCATAGGCTACCGGGTCGAATGGGGCGGCGGCGTCGTGGCGGTGATCACAGACACTGAGCACGAGCCGGACAAACTCGATCAGGCGGTGCTCGGCCTGATCGAAGATGCCGACCTCGTCATTTACGATTGCACCTACACCGAGGAGGAAATGGAACGCCGCCGCGGTTACGGGCACTCGACGTGGCAACAGGGCGTCAAGCTCTGTGAGGCGGCCGGTGCGCGGAGGCTTGCGCTGTTTCACCACGATCCGACACGCACCGACAAGGAACTGGACAAGATCCAGAAACTGGCCAAGGACAGGTTTACCGGCGCTTTTGCCGCGCGGGATGGCCAGACGCTCAAACTTCCAGTCCCATTGCGCAAAAGGCGCTGAGCTATTTTCCTCTATCTCTTTGTTTTGACGCAATTCCGGACGGAAACCGTTCATACTTTCCTGGAATTGTTCTACCGGCGCTGCGCCCGATCAATGTCCTGATCGGAAGCCATGCGCAGGCTTCAGTCTGTGCGGTGACTGTGAACAGCCGTTCGAGGAAGAGCCAGGCCGATTCATCATGTACGAGATGGTGGGTGAGCAGGCCCACCGGTTCGCCCCCATCGAATGCATGCTGCAATTGCGCGATGATAGCCTGAACCAATAGGCCATGATCGCGGCAGCCGCGCGTGCCATGCCAATCCATGATGTCGACATTGCTGTTGATGACCGCAAGTGAAGCCGGCCTTGGCGGCCCATAGACCGACAATGCCGAAAATCCTATCGATCCAAGGTCGGATACCAAGCCGGCGTCGATCCTGTTCCAGGGTGGCACCAGCATCGGAACGGCACGTGCGCCGTGCAGGCCGGTTACGTGCGCCAGCCCGCGAGCCAGATCATCGAGCACCGCCTCGCGTGGCCGATGCGCGCCGAGCTCCTGCTTCTTCTGGCCCTCGGGCGCATGATTTCGGTGCGCCCAGCCATGGATGGCGACCGTGGCATGCGGCGCCTCGTCAAGCCGAACGACAAGCTTCTCGTCAGTCAGGGCGGGAATGACGGCCAGAGTCACCGGAACCGCGAATTCACCGGTGAGGTCGAGCAACCGATCAAGCGCAGGCGTCGGATCCACGGCGTCATCGTCGCGCAGCCAGAACTCTGCCTTACGGTCCGCCCGCTGCCGGCTCGCCAGTTCCTCCACCAAGGGTTGCCAGATTTGATCGGATGTCATGAGACCGGGATCTTCGCAAGAAGTTCGGCCAGACGCGCCGCTGCAGCACCGAGAGAACGTTCTTCGAGGATGAAACGTCTGGCTTCTGCGGCCATGATGGATCTTTCGTCGTTACGGGCCAGAAGCCTTTCAATGGCAGAAGCGAACGCCGCCACATCGTCCGGCGGGGTGAGAAACCCGGCCTGGCCATTCCGGACGACCTCCGGCACGCCGGCGACGTCCTGAGCCACAACCGGAAGGCCGGCGGCCTGTGCTTCAAGATAGGCAACGCCATAGGCCTCGCCGAAACCCGGCCAGACGTAAATTCCCCCACTGTAGAGGACATCCGGCACGGCGGCTGGCTCAATCGCGCCAAGCCATTCGATACGCTCGGCGGGCAAGCCGGCGAATTGCGCTTTGATCTCCTCGCGGGCAGGTCCGTCCCCGACGACCGACATGGTCCAGGGCAGGTGACCGATCGAACCGAGCGCCTGCGCCAGCATGCGATAGCTTTCGACTTTGTCGCCCGGGCGCATCATGGCGACGGTAACGAGGCGCGTCGGACAACCCCGTGCCGGCGTTTCCCGGAATAGCGAGGTGTCGATGAAGGGCGAAAGCATGCCGAAAGCGGCGTCGGGTACCGCATCTGCCAGTCCCTGACGATCCCTTTGCGTGAAGCAGATGTTCAGCACCGCCTGTTCGACGGCTCGCGCCACCAACGCTTGCGTATCGGCCCACAAACCGGTGTTGCGCCGCCTCGAATGGGAGGCTTCCGCTGTCACATAGGGGACACCAAAGGCCAACGCCAGTTCGGGCCCGATCAGGTCGGGCGCCTTGTAATAGGGATGATAGGTGAACCACAGATCGGGCTTGCCGTCACGATCCCAAAGCCTTGCCAGCCGCGCGGCTTCCTCCCGGGCCTCGATCTTGAGCGCATCGAAACTTTTCCAATCCGGTTCGCGTAGATAGAAGCGCAATTCGGATGCCAGTTCGACGCTATGTCCTCCATGCTCCAGCGCCTTGACCAGCATCCGTGCCATCTGGCGGTCGCCGGAGGCAACGGGATGATTGGGCGACTTCAGCGGCGCATAGAAGGCAATTCGCATCGCCGGACCCTATCATCGGAAAGCCTGCGCAAGTCAATTTCGAAGCATGATCGACTTCACCCTCAAGCACTGGAATGTGCTATCTGATGCTCATGGAAACAGCTGCCGCGTCCGATCCGTTTGTTGCTTCTCTGCCGGTCTTCGCAAAGTTTGAAAGCGTTGCCGATATTGATAACTATCGGCCTCTCCCCGATGGCTGGGCGCTGGCCACCGCAGACATCGTCGGCTCGACCAAGGCGATCGAGGCGGGGCGCTATAAAACCGTCAATATGGCCGGTGCCAGCGTCATTTCGGCGCTGCTCAATGCGCTGGGTAGGCAAGATCTTCCCTTTGTCTTCGGCGGCGACGGCGCGCTCGTGGCGTTTCCCGGCTCGGCGCTGGAGATCACCCGCAACGCGCTGGCGGCTGTCCAGAGATGGGTGGCGGACGAACTGGATCTGACCTTGCGTGCCGCAATCGTGCCGATAAAGGATATAAGAGCGCAAGGCCTCGACGTTCGCGTGGCGAGGTTCCAGGCCTCCGATGCGGTCTTCTATGCCATGTTCGCCGGAGGTGGCGGCAGTTGGGCGGAAGCCGAGATGAAAGCGGGGCGCTACCGCATCGATCCTGCGCCGGCCGGCGCGCGGCCGGACCTGACCGGCCTCTCGTGCCGCTGGAACCCGATCGAAGCCCGGCATGGCGAAATCGTCTCGATCATAGCCATACCGGGGGCGTCGCGCGACTTGCGCGGTTTTCAGTTTCTGGTTTCCGACATCATCGCCCTTGCCGGCAGGCAGGAACGCGATGGCCACCCGGTGCCGGTGAACGGGCCGGACTACAGTTTGCTGCCCGCCGGCCTCGATATCGAGGCGCGGGCCACGGCGCCGGCAGGACGGCGATGGCTGTCGAAGCTGTGGATAGTGTTCCTGATGACGCTTACGGCTGTTACGGATAGATATGGCTGGACGATCGGCAGATTCGATCCGAAGATCTACAAACGCGAAGTGGCCAGCAATTCGGATTTCCGGAAGTTCGACGATGGCTTAAAGATGACCATCGACGTTGACGCGGATGTGTTGCAACGGATCGAGAACCGGCTGAAACAGGCGGAAGAGGCGGGCATCTGCAACTATGGCCTGCACCGCCAGAAATCGGCCTTGATGACATGCCTCGTCGCATCGCCGCTGCAGCGCGATCACGTTCATTTCATCGATGGCGCCGCCGGCGGCTATGCGATGGCTGCCGCAAGCCTTAAGGCGAAGGTGCCGGTCTGACGGCTTGCGGACATCGATTTTCCGCAATATGCCTCGGGGCTCTTGTGAGCGGTGAGCCTCACCATGGAAGCGGACGGCCTGTCCGAATTGACGGGAAGCAGATTTTTGGACGCCTCACGATCGACATATGACCGTCTTCTGAACCGGATTTCGACGCGTGCCGCGCAAGTCGGCGTGATCGGACTGGGCTATGTCGGGTTGCCGCTGGCGGTTGCGATCGCACGCGCCGGCTTCCCTGTTTGCGGCTTCGACATCGAAGCCCAAAAGGTCGAGAGCCTGAACAACGGACAATCCTACATCGAGGCGGTGACGTCGACAGCCCTTGCCGGCCAGGTGGCGAGCGGACGGTTCCGCGCCACTGCGGATTTTGCCGAACTGGCCGTCTGCGATGTCATCATCATCTGCGTTCCGACACCACTGACGAAACACCGCGAGCCGGATCTCTCCTTTGTCAGGAACACCGCCGGCACCATCGCGAAGCATCTGCGTCTCGGCCAGCTGATCGTGCTGGAATCGACCACCTATCCCGGCACCACCGACGACGTGATCAAGCCCATCCTGGAAAAAATCGGCTTGCAGTCGAGGATAGACTTCTTCCTCGGCTTCTCGCCCGAACGCGAGGATCCCGGCAACCGCAGCTTTGAAGTCGCGACGATCCCCAAGGTCGTGGCAGGTGACGGCATTGAAGCGGCGACGCTCGTGCAGGCTTTCTATCATGGCGTGGTCAAGACCGTCGTTCCGGTTTCCACCACGGCGACCGCCGAGGCGGTCAAGCTGACGGAAAACATCTTCCGCTCGGTCAACATAGCCCTCGTCAACGAGTTGAAGATCGTGCTCGGTGCGATGGGAATCGACATCTGGGAGGTGATCGAGGCGGCAAAGACCAAGCCCTTCGGCTACATGCCGTTCTATCCTGGCCCTGGACTTGGCGGGCACTGCGTTCCGATCGATCCCTTCTACCTGACGTGGAAGGCTCGCGAATACGAACTGCCGACCCGCTTCATCGAGCTGGCGGCAGAGATCAACACGGCCATGCCGCGTCATGTGGTCGATGAACTGGCGAAGGCGCTGGACCGGCGCTGCGGCAAGGCGCTCAGCCGCTCGCGCATTCTCATCATCGGGCTCGCCTATAAGAAGAATGTGCCCGACATCCGCGAAAGCCCCTCATTGCGGCTCATTGAACTCATCGAGGAATGGGGCGGCAAGGCGGAATTCCACGATCCGCATGTTACCGAAATCCCGGCCACACGGGAGCATATGGCGATCAAGGGGCGTCGCTCGGTCGAATTGACCGATGTGGCCTTGAAGGATTTCGACGCTGTCGTCGTTGCAACCGACCACGACGCGATCGACTATCAGGCGATCGCGGATCACGCTCTACTGATCGTCGACACACGCAATATTTTTGGCCGCCTCGGGCTAGCCCGAGAGACGGTGGTGAAGGCCTGACGGCGTCCGAGCCGGCGAATTTGTGCAAGGAGATTTCGAGATAGCATGAGCACAGCGCAAGCAGAAATTTCTGCCATTCTCATGGATAAGGTTGCCGATTGGCTGACCCAATCGGCGTTGGCGGGCGACGACCTGGAAACATTGGTAAGGGGCTTTTGTGAACGGCTGGCTGCTGCCGGCCTGCCGTTGAAGCGGGTGCATTTGAGCTTTTCGATGCTTCATCCGCTTTATGACGCGCTCGGCTTCACCTGGCTCCGCGGCCAGGGCCTGGAAGTGGAAGGCTTCCGCAAGGAGAACGGCGTTCATTCCGACAGATTCCTGACCAGCCCATACTACCATCTGCTCAGCCACAAGCTCGACCATCTGCGGCGCCGGCTCGACCCGTCGGTGCCGTCGGAATTTCCTGTTTTCGATGACCTCAAGCTGATGGGCGTCACCGATTACATGGCTTTCGTCCATCCCTTCAGCGGCAACACCAGTCAGGGCATGATCGGGTCTTGGTCCACCGACAGTGCTGCAGGCTTCAGCGACAGCATGATTTCGGCGCTGCTGCGCATCCAGAACCATCTCGCTATCGCAACCAAGATGGCGGTGCTCACCAAGCTTGCCGACAACATGATGACCACTTATCTCGGCGGCGACGCCGGCAGGCGCGTGCTCGACGGCCAGATCAAGCGCGGCGAGGGTGATACAATCCGGGCGGCACTGGTCATGGGCGACATGCGCGGGTCGTCAAGACTTGCCGAAACCTCCGGCCGCGAAGTCTATATCGATACGCTGAACCAGTTTTTCGACGCCGCTGCTGCACCTTTCAATCGCAAGGGCGGGCAGATCATGAGTTTCATAGGTGATGGCTTCATTGCCGTCTACCCTTGCGCAAGGCACCGTTCACAGTCCGAGATCGCCTGCCAGGCTGCTCTTGCAGCAGCGCACAAGGCCACCGCGCGCATGATGGATCTCAATCTGCGCAGAAAGCAGCAGGGATTGAGCGACATAAACTATGGTATCGGCCTGCATGTCGGCAATGTGATGTTCGGCAATGTCGGGCTTACCGACCGGCTCACATTCTCTGTCTTCGGCTCGGCTGTAAACGAGGTCCAGCGCCTCCAGACCCTGACCAAGAAATATCCGCACAGCGTTCTCGCCAGCAAAGATTTCGCCAGCTATTGCGGCGCCAACAACTGGCTGGCGCTCGGCATGGAGGAACTGGCGGGCATCAGGCAGAAGCTAACGGTGCTTTCACCCGATTTGTCGGGTACTCTCTCGCTCGACGAAGACGGTGCGCTGGAGCCGATTTACGACCGAATATCGGACGCCGAGCAGGTCATGCTGCTTCATCGCAATGCCGCGCGGCCGTCCGCGGGCGACCCGAGGAAGCTCCAGTAACCGCCACGATCTGATCCGAACGCGTTTGGTAACAGTCCGGTCGCCGGTTCCGCCAGGGAACTGGCGACTGTTCGAATCCAAGTTGCTCTAGGCTGGCAATGCGATAGTCTCGCCTTCTGGACCTGCCAGAGTGGGGGCTGGTGTGAGAATGAATTTGGGCGTTGATCTGCTGCGGATCGAGGATGTTGGCATCTCTTTTGCCATTATAGGGGGACCGTTGCATGCCGTCAGGCGTGCAAATCTTCGCGTCCTGCCCGGCAAGGTTACCGCGCTTGTGGGCGAGTCCGGTTCCGGAAAATCGGTTCTCAGCCAGGCAGTGATGGGCATTTTGCCGAACACAGCCCATGTTCGCGGCCGTATCCTGTTTTCCGATCCTGAAAAGCCCGGCACGACGCAGGATATCCTGCAGATGCCGCGTGACGGACTCGAAATCCGGGCGTTGAGAGGCAGCCGCATCGGCAAAATATTTCAGGAGCCGATGACATCACTGTCGCCGCTGCATACGATCGGCAATCAGGTGAGCGAATCCCTGCAGATTCATACGCCCATGGCTTGGGTGGAGCGCAAGGCGCGGACCGAGGAAATGCTCGGACTTGTCGGCTTTCCCAACCCCAAGCGCGCCTATGACATGTATCCCTTTGAACTTTCGGGAGGATTGCGTCAACGCGCCATGATCGCCATGGCGCTTATCTGCCGGCCCGCGCTGTTGATCGCCGACGAGCCGACGACGGCGTTGGACGTCACCATCCAGGCGCAAATCCTGCAATTGCTGCGCGAGCTTCAGACGAAGCTGAACATGGCGATGCTGCTGATCACGCACGACCTTGGCGTAGTCGCCAACGTCGCCGACGAGGTGGTGGTCATGTACCATGGCGAGATCATGGAAGCGGGACCTGTGGAGGCGATATTCCGCCGGCCGGGCCACCCTTACCTGAAGGGCCTGATGGCAGCCGTTCCGCATTTCGACCTGAAGCCCGGCGAAAGGCTAAAGGCGCTCCGCGAGGTGCCGGTGAATGTCGGGAACCTGCTCGGCAAGCAGACGGCGCCGGCATCGAAGGGGCCGGACGACATCCTGCTGTCGGTCAGGGATCTGACAAAGACCTTCACGATCCGCAAGTCCGGATGGTTCGGCGGAGATCATCAAACCTCTGTTCGCGCCGTGGACGGCGTGAGCTTTGATATCAGGCGGGGTGAGTGCCTGGGTCTTGTCGGCGAAAGCGGCTCCGGCAAAACCACCGTCAGCAAGATCCTCATGCGGGCTGTCACCCCTAGCGGCGGCTCTGTGATCTTCAATGGCCGCGATGGTCCGATCGACGTCTTGGAAGCCGAGGGAGACGCCCTGCGCATGCTGCGCGCGAAAATCCAGATGGTCTTCCAGGATCCGGTTTCGTCGCTTTCACCCCGCATGACGGTGGAGAACATTTTGAGCGAGCCGCTGGAAATCCATCGACGTGGCAATGCCGCGTCCCGACTCGCCACGGTCAAGAGCCTGATGCAGGCAATCGGGCTCGACCCGCGCTTCATAAAGCGTTATCCGCATAGTTTCTCCGGCGGGCAGCGTCAGCGTATCGGCATCGCGCGCGCGTTGGCGTTGGGGCCTGAACTCCTGATCTGCGACGAGCCGGTTTCGGCACTCGATGTCTCTGTCCAGGCGCAGATCCTGAACCTTCTGAAGGACCTGCAGAAGGAACTGGGCCTGACCTACCTGTTCATATCCCACAACCTGGCGGTGGTGGACTACATGGCAGACCGCATCGCGGTGATGTGCGGCGGGCGTATCGTCGAGCTCGCGCCGCGCGAAATTCTGCTTAGGAAACCGGTCCACCCCTACACGCGCTCACTGGTCGCCGCAGTACCTTTCCCCGATCTCGACAGGCCGATGGATTTCAAGACGCTGAAACTCAGCGGCGCTTCCGACACCAGCGCATGGGGACCGCAATTCCGCGACGAGGGCGACGAGGACATGCTGTCGCCGCTCGATCTTGGCGGCGGCCACCTCGTGCTGGCCCGAAGTTCGGCCGATGTCAGCGAGCTACGCCATTGATCAGCCGGCGCACCGTCCTTGGACTCATGGCTTCGGCATTTCTGCCGGGCACGTTGCGCGCCGGCGATCTGGAGCCGGAATTTCTTGAGCCGCAGCTGAAGGCCAGAGCGCTGCCGGCACTCGCCGAACGCCTGCCCAAGCGCCCGCGCGCGTTGAATCTCGCTGCGATGGGCCGGCAGCCCGGCCAATATGGCGGCACGCTGCGCACGATCATCGGCAGCCAGAAAGATATCCGGATGATGACGATCTACGGGTACGCTCGCCTGGTCGGCTATGACGAAAAGCTTAACCTGCAAGCCGACATTCTCGAAAGTTTCGATGTAGCGGATGATCGTGTCTTCACTTTCAAGATACGAGAAGGACATAAATGGTCTGACGGTAGCCTGCTGACGTCGGAGGATTTTCGCTATTGCTGGGAAGATGTCTGGCTGAACGATGAGCTTTCGCAAGGCGGGCTTGCCCCGGCCCTGCTGGCGGACGGCAAGCCGCCACGCTTCGAGATCGTCGATCCGTTGACGGTCCGCTATAGTTGGGATGCGCCCAATCCCGACTTCCTGCCCAAGCTCGCCGCTGCTTCGCCCCTATCGCTTGTTCTGCCGGCCGCCTATCTCAAGCAGTTCCACAAGAAATACCAGGATCCATTCCGGCTCGCCGGCCTAATGAAGGAGAACCGGGCCCAGAAATGGACGCTCTTGCATATCCGCATGTCGCGGCAGTATCGCCCGGAGAACCCGGAACTGCCGACGCTCGATCCCTGGCAGAACCGGACCAAGCCGCCGGCTGAGCAGTTCGTCTTCGAGCGGAACCCGTTCTTTCATCGAATAGACGAGAATGGCCGGCAACTGCCCTATGTCGACCGGATTGTCATGAATGTCAGCTCGTCGGCGATCATTTCCGCCAAGACCGGTGCGGGCGAGAGCGACCTGCAAGGCATGGGAATTGACTTCACCGATTACTCCTTCCTGAAGGATGCGGAGAAGCGCTACCCGGTGAAGATGCATCTCTGGAAACGCACACAAGGTTCGCGGCTGGCGCTGCTGCCCAATCTGAATTGTGCCGACCAGGTGTGGCGTGGCCTTTTTCGTGACGTGCGCGTGCGCCGCGCACTTTCGCTCGCTGTGGACAGGCGCGAGATCAATTTGGCTGTGTTCTACGGATTGGCGCAGGAAAGTGCCGATACGGTCCTGCCGGAGAGCCCGCTCTACCGGCCGGAATTCGCGAAAGCCTGGGTCGCCCATGATCCCGACCAGGCCAATGCCCTGCTCGACGAGGTCGGGCTTCAGGCGCGTGACGATGACGGCCTGCGGATACTTCCCGACGGACGCTCGGCGCAGCTCGTAGTGGAAACGGCCGGCGAAAGCACGCTGGAAACCGACGCGCTCGAGCTCATCACCGATCACTGGCGCAAGATCGGCATCGCCCTGTTCATCCGGACTTCGCAGCGCGACATCTTCCGCAGCCGCGCGCTTGGTGGCCAGATCATGATGTCGATGTGGTCGGGCATCGACAATGGCGTGCCGACCGCCGACATGAACCCCTACCAACTGGCCCCAACCGTCGATGACCAGCTGCAATGGCCGCTCTGGGGTGCTCACTACTTGTCCCGTGGCAAGGTCGGCGAAGCGCCCGATCTTCCGCCCGTGGTCGAGTTGATGGCTTTACTCAGGCGCTGGAACGCATCGACCGAAGCCACGGAGCGCGCCGAGATCTGGAATTCAATGCTGTCGATCTATACCGATCAGGTGTTTTCGATCGGCACGGTAAACGGAACGCATCAGCCGGTTCTGGCATCCTCGCGGCTGCGCAATCTGCCTGACAAGGCGCTCTACGGCTACGACCCGACCGCCTATTTCGGTGTCTATATGCCGGATACATTCTGGCTTGGAGAGTCCTGAGCGTGCTTCGATATTTTGTCTGGCGCATCGCCGTGATGGTTCCAACGCTGCTGGTCATATCGGCACTGGTGTTCACGATCATCGAACTTCCCCCAGGCGACTATTTCGACAGCTATGTTGCCGAGCTTCGGGCTCAGGGCGAAGCGGTGGATTCCGATCGCATCGAGATGATGCGCAAGGAATATGGTTTCGACAAGCCACCGGTCATTCGCTACTTCTACTGGGTCGGCGGGATGCTGCACGGCGATTTCGGCTATTCCTTCGAATATGAGCTGCCGGTTCGCGACGTCGTCGGGGACCGAATGTGGCTGACGGTGCTGGTTTCCTTCGTCACGATCATCTTTACCTGGCTCATCGCCTTTCCGATCGGCATGTACTCCGCCACGCATCAATACAGCTGGGGCGACTACGGCCTGACTTTCTTCGGCCTTCTCGGCCTTGCGATTCCGAACTTCATGCTGGCGCTGATCCTGATGTATTTCGCCAACATCTGGTTCGGCACGTCTATCGGCCATCTCATGGACCAGCAATATCTCGGCGAGCCGATGAGCTGGGCCAAGGCGAAGTCGATCCTCGCCCATCTCTGGATTCCGGTCTTGATCATCGGCACCGGGGGCACGGCAAGCATGATCCGGCGGCTGCGCGCCAATCTGCTCGATGAGCTACATAAGCAATATGTCGTGACCGCGCGGGCCAAAGGCCTTCATCCCTTCAGGGCGCTGGTCAAATATCCGCTGCGCATGGCGCTCAATTTCTTCATTTCAGATATCGGCTCTATCCTGCCGGCCATCATCTCCGGCGCCGAAATCACGGCAATCGTGCTGTCTTTGGAGACGACCGGGCCGATGCTGATCAAGGCGCTGCAAAGCCAGGACATGTATCTGGCAGGGTCGTTCCTGATGTTCCTCGCCTTCCTGACGGTCATCGGCGTCCTGATTTCCGACTTGGCGCTGGCGCTACTTGATCCGCGAATTCGTTTGCAAGGCGGCAGCACCAAATGAACACGCAATCGCCGCTGCCCGCTCCGGGCGCCCCGCTGCAACACTACGTTTCCATTGCGCCCTTTGACCTGGAGTCGGTCGAGGCGATGACGCCGGAGCAGTCGAAGGTCTTTCAGGCGTCGCAGCTGCGGCTGATGTGGTGGAAATTCCGTCGGCACCGGCTTGCCCTTGTATCCGGCATATTCCTGGCAGCGCTCTATTTCGGGATACTGATCTGCGAGTTCCTGGCGCCCTACGATCTGCACACGCGCAACATGGACTACATCTATTCGCCGCCGCAGCGAGTGCACCTGTTCCACAACGGCCAGTTCGTCGGGCCGTTCGTCTATGGCCGCCAGATGACGCTGGATATGGACACGCTCAAGCGGAACTACGTCGAGAAACAGGATGATGTTCAGCGGATCCGTTTCTTCTGCAAGGGCGACAGTTACCGGTTCTGGGGCCTTATCGAAGGTGACAGGCATTTTGTCTGCCCCGCCGAAAACGGCCAGCTCTTTCTGGCCGGCACTGACAGGCTGGGGCGCGATGTGCTCTCGCGCATCATCTATGGCGCACGCATTTCACTGACAATCGGCCTCGTCGGCATCAGTTTCAGCTTCCTGCTCGGCATTGTCATCGGCGGACTGGCCGGCTATCACGGCGGTATCTTCGACCTGATCGTCCAACGGATAATCGAAGTTCTGCAATCGATCCCCAGCATTCCGCTATGGCTGGCTCTGGCGGCGATTATGCCGATAACCTGGAGTCCGATCCTGATCTATTTCGGCATCACCGTCATCCTCGGGCTGCTCGACTGGACCGGACTGGCGCGGGCCGTGCGTTCAAAGCTTCTGGCCTTGCGCGAGGAGGATTACGTTCTGGCCGCGCAATTGATGGGCGCCAGAAGCAGCCGCATCATCGGGCGGCATCTCATTCCCGGCTTCATGTCGCATCTGATCGCGACGGCGACGATCTCCATACCTGGCATGATCCTGGGCGAGACGGCGCTGAGCTTCCTCGGGCTCGGGCTGAGGGCACCGATAACCAGCTGGGGCATCCTGCTCACCGAGGCGCGCAGCGTCAGCGTGATCGCGTTCTATCCATGGCTGCTTTTGCCGATGCTCCCCGTCGTTCTCGTCATCTTGGCGTTCAACTTCCTCGGCGACGGGTTGCGGGACGCCGCGGACCCCTACAAGTGACAGCGCTATTCCGCCGCGCGCAGTGCCGCCGACTCCACCCGTATGATCCTTGTCGGCAACTGTTCGCTTGTTGCAGTGTTCATCGTCCGCCTCTACACGCGGCAAGACTCGATCGGGGTTTAACACGTCGGCCTCGGGTTTCAGCCGCGAAACGCTCTGGTCGGGGGCAGTTGATTTCGTGAACTGGTTCTGGACATACAATCGCACATGAGTCGCCTTGACAGTTTCATCCGGAGGATGACCGCACAGCGCGACATACTTGATCATGTCTGCGCCGAGGTGGCAAAGATGGAGGGGCCCGTGCTCGAGCTCGGCCTCGGCAATGGCCGGACGTTCCACCATCTGCGCGAGCGCCTGCCCGGACGCCGGATCGTAGCGTTCGACCGCGCACTTGCCGCACACGCCAGCTCAATTCCCGAAGCTGAAAACCTCGTGCTCGGCGAAATACGCGAGACGGCGAGCAGGTTCATTGGCATCGACGCCGCTCTTGTTCATGCCGACATCGGCACCGGCTATGAAGATCGCGATGCAGTGACCTCTACCTGGCTTCCCGATCTGACCGCGCGCCTGCTTCGCGTCGGCGGCATCGCGGTCAGCGGCACGCCGCTCGATCACCCGCAGTTGCAACGCCTCCCGCCGCCACCTTCGGTTCCCGCCGATCGTTATTTTATCTGTAGGCGCGTGTGAGGGGCCGGGACGAGCCAAATCTTCAGGGGCCAAGCCTTCAGGGGATCGTATATACTGCTATCTCCCGGTCAATGCCGCGCAGCGAGACCTCGTGGGGCACGGGCGTCAGCGCGTTCCTGTGCAAGAGATCGGCGGTGAGATTGTCGTCGACCACCGCCCGAGTGGCGAAGATCGCCTGTGCGTTGGCAAGGTTCTGGACCCGCGAAGCAATGTTGACCGTCTGGCCGAAATAGTCCTGTCGCTCATTCATAGACACGGCGATGCAGGGGCCGGCATGGACTCCGATCTTGAGCAGCAGATCCTCGCGCCCGCTCTTGTCGTTGAGCGTACGCATGGCATCGCGCATCCTGAGGGCTGCAGCAATCGCACGATCAGGCGTCGCGAAGGTCGCCATCACCGCATCACCGATCGTCTTCACCACGGCGCCTGCCTCCGCCGTGACGATCTCGTGCAGAACCTGGAAATGCTCGCGCACGAGATCGAAGGCTGAAAGGTCGCCCACCCGCTCGTAAAGCTCGGTCGATCCGCGCAGGTCGGTGAACAGGAACGTCAGGCTGGTGATCTTCAGGCGCTGGTTGATGTCGAGTGTATCCGTGCGATAGAGATCGCGGAACGTCTGGTTGGTGAGCAGGCGCTTGGCGGTCAGGAAGGGCCGGCGTTTTCCCAGGAAATCATGCAATGCCTGGCCGGCGATGAAGACCGTCGGCAGCACGCGGGTGTCGGTCCGGTTTTCCAGCGAAATGCGCAACGGGCCGGGTTGCATCTCCAGCGTCTGGTTCTGGACATGGTCGCGGTCGAAGGCCAAAGAGAGGCTCCGGCGCTCCTTTGTTGGTTCGCCCTTCCCGTCGATGAACTGCGCTGAATGGGTGACCGGCTCGAAGACGATGATGAATTCAGACGGAAGCTGTATGGTCAGAACCGCCTTTTCACCGGGCGCAAGCTCGATATCCTCCAGGGAGAACGCTTCTAGCTTTTTCGCGAAATCCTCTTCCGGCAGATCGACGCCGGACGCCCAGTAGATCTGGCGGAAATATTCCGCCACCGGCAGTTCGTGTGGATTGTGGGCGGCAATCCTGCGCACGCGGGGACTGACGGTGAATGTCACCTCGACCATCTCGTCGAGGGTCGGTGAATAGCCCTCTGAGCACAGCGCGCAGGTGTATTCGTCCTTTTGCAGGGTTTTCAGCGTGGCGTTGGTGTCGAGCACGCCGCCACAGCCGGGGCACAGAACATTCCAGGAAATGTCGAAGATGCCCACCCGCGCCGCATGGAGAAAGGCGCTTATTGCGCGCTCCTCGTCGAGGCCATGCTTGCTGGCGAAGGCTGGCGCATTGATGCGGCAAAGTTCGTGGTCCTCGCCCTCCGCGATGGTTCGCTTGATCGCGTCGATCGCCTGCGGATCGACATCGGCCGATTGTCGCAGAAGTGAGAATAGATCCTGAGCTTCGTTCATCGTGCAGGCTCCGGAAAATGCACCTCGAGGCATTTTGACCGGACCGATCTTTGGTCCGAGTATTCCATCTTACTTCGAAACGGACCGTACGGCCATTCGAATGGATAAGCCTGGTGACCGTTCAATTTCCATTCGGCGGATTTTAACCGGCCGCAAGCAGCACTATGATGGTCCATGGAGCATTCATCTTTGGGATTTTCTCCCATGCCGACATCAGACAATCCGCCATTTCCCGCGGCCCTGCGCCTTTTTTCTGCGGGGGTCATCGTCGTCCTGATCGTAGGCGCCGGCCTGCTTTTCATGCCTGCGATGGTGAAACCGGGCTGGCCTTGGGCCGTCACGCCGTTCAATGCGCGCTTCCTCGGTGGCTTCTACACCGCCGAAATGGTCGTGATGGCGGCACTGCTGGTCTGGAATCGCTGGTCGCCCGGCAGGCTCGTGCTCGTCATGGCCTTCATCTTCACCGTCATCGTGTCGGTGGCTTCGTTCATCAATCTCGGCTATTTCAACTTCGAGCGCAAAGCGCCCTGGCTGTGGTTTTTGGTCTATCTTGCATCGGTCGCGGTATCCGGGCTGTCCCTGTGGCGGGCCAGGGCCGGTCCTTCTGCAAAAGGCGTGACCTTAAATCCCGCATGGCGCGGCTACATGCCGGCGGAATCCGCGATCCTTGGGCTCTATGGCGTCGGCCTGTTGCTGTTTCCCCTGACATTCAGTGGCATCTGGCCATGGCCGATCGATGCCTTCCACGCTCAGGTCTACAGCGCCATCTTCCTCGCCGGTGCGGGCGGTATATATCTCGTCTGGAGAAGCGCGCCGCGCGAGGAACTGCTGGTGCTCGGGTTGGCGCAGTTTCTGGTTGGCCTGCTTACCATCCTCGGCGTCGTCATCACCGACGCTGCGGTGCACCGGATCGACTGGACGGCGACCGGGACATTGTGCTGGCTCGCCCTTTTCGGCTGGATAGGCATCAGCGGCGTCTTCAAACTCTACGCCGCCTCCCGGTATTTTAGCTCGCAATCGGCATCATAGGTCAGAGACGGCTGGATTTTCAGGTGGCGTCCGGTGCATCGTACCGGGCCGATTGCCTTCGCCGGGAACGCCATGACCAGCACGACCTCGCCACCCTCCGAGAAAATCGAGCCGCTGCTGCGGTCCGTCCGGCCAAGCGATGCGGAGGCGCTTTGCGCTATCTTCAACATGCCGGGCTTCCGCTGGGGCACGCTCAGGATGCCTTTCGAGATGGTGGAGCAGGTGGCGCGGCGCATTGCCAAGTCCGGCCAGGAAACCACCTGGATCGTTGCCGAGCTGGACGGCAAGGTCGTCGGCCATGGCAGCCTGGTCGTGCAGGGTTCACCGCGCCGTTCGCATATCGGCGAGATCAATATTGGCCTTGACGATGCCTTTGTCGGCAAAGGTATCGGCTCTGCCATACTTGGCGCGCTGCTTGACGTGGCCGACAACTGGCGCGCCCTGAAGCGGGTCGAATTGACCGTCTATGCCGACAACGAAGCGGCTCTCCGTCTCTACAAAAGCCACGGCTTTGAGGTCGAAGGCCGGCATGTGAAGGCCGGCTTTACCGACGGGCAGTACCACGACCTCCTGAGCATGGCCCGGCTGCGGTTCTAAGATCCGCTGTTTGGCGTTAGCTGTTTAGCCAGTCTGACAATTCGTGCCGAGCGAACAGGTGATTGCTCATGGAGAGCTGCGTAGGATACGGCCATTTCGTCTCACGCCATCTTAATCGAGTTGACGATCTATGTGTGGGCCGGCCGCATCCAGCAAGTCTGGTCTCGCTTGGCGTTTGCACCGCAAGCGGCTAGACGGGACCAATGACCGCCGTCTTTGATCCTACCTCTACCCCTACGCCTCCGGTGGAAATTCTGGCTGTGCTGTCGCTGCTCTGCCCGGAGGTCGTGCGCGACATCGAGCAGAACTGGAATGCACCGGTTTCCGACTACGCCCGCCATCTTTGGCGGCCGGTGGCAAGGCCTGCATCGGGCCCGGCGATCGCTGCCCGCTCGATCCTGCGCGAAGTCCTGCATCAGCGCCTCGGTATGACCATGCAGCCTGACGAGATCGGCAAAGCCCTCGACGAGTTCGAGCACAGACCGGTGATTCAGTCCGGCCTGCACTGCCTGCTTCTGATGGACCGGATCACCTTCGATGCCCTCCTGCTTGCCTGGCTCGGCGCGGTCGAAAACGGGCTGTCGGCCTTCGTCGGCTTCATGGGAACGACGATGACCATGGAGACAGTTGGCCGGGAGGGGCCGGGATGGCTCGACGTCGGCGACGACAAGATCAACCTCTTTGGCATGGGGCGCCACAAACTGTGCCGCAAAAGCGCCTGCGTGGCCGGTCCCGTCTCCCTCAACAAGCGCGCGCTCGAAGCGGTGGGCGACGAAACGGATGGCAGCCGCTGGCTGGGCACACTGCTTGCCAGCCAGGACAAGGTGTTTGAAACCGCCGCCGATGCGCTGACTGCCCTGAACCAGGATCTGGTCGCCAATTGGGATCGTGCCGGCATGGCCCTACCGGTTTTCATCGATGATCGGGCCGCCGCGGCTGCCATGGCGCGGCATCTGGAATATGACGGCAGCCTTCTTTCCAGGCTGCTCATTGAACCCGCAAGACGCCAGCGTCTCGAACATGCCTGGCAAGAGGCCGCATCGAGCCCATTTGGCAGATTCCTGCCCAATGCCACGGACTATTTCTGGGGCATCCGCGAGGAGCGCGTGCGCAAGCTCGTTCTCGAGAACGGGCACCTGATCGAGCCTGACAGGCCGCAAGGTCTTTCCATCCCGTTCGAGCGGCCACATCTCAGGCGGGCGCTGCTGGAAGGCGTGCTGCTGCCGAACTTGTTCCTGACGTTCCTTGTCCTTGCCATATTGCCGCGCGTGCGGGTCGTGGGCGGCCTGAGACAGATTGGCTACGTAGCGCTTTTCCACTCGATCCTTCTGGCCGTGCTGGACGAAAACGCGCCGGAAGAGCGCGATCTGGCCGCGGAGCTGCAGGTTCGGGAAAATGCCTGGGGCATGCGGGTCATCGATGAAAAGATCTCAGTCCGCGAGCAGCTTGCCGGCCTGCCGGAAGTGGCGCTCTTCCCAAACCTGCTCCGGCAATACCGATTGCGGACATTTGCCGAGACGACCGACGACCTGAAACTGGTTGGCGAAAACGCCAGATGGCGCAAGATCGGCCAGGCAGAGATCAAGCCGACCTGAGACTAGTGCGCAACCGCAAGCGACGGCGATCTATCGGGGAGCCTCTAGCGTCTGATCCGGCCGCATAGGCCTCACCTGTCATTGCACCGCACCGCCCCTTGCGGAGCCCATCCACCACGTGTTCGAAATCGACCGGTTCTTGTAGGGCAAGACTTTGCGACGGTATTCCAACGAATAGTCGGGATTGACGCGAAGCACCTCCTGCCATGCCGCGCGGGCTTCGGCGAAACGGCCCAGATGGCCGTAGCTGCGGGCCGGAAGCGCGCGAGACGTCGGTGACAGCGTTGCGAGTCAGCCCGTTGCATCAAGAGGTCAACGGCCTCTCATCTTCATGATAGCAGGAAGACGGAGGGTAAGAGGGAACTTTCGCAGACGACGGCCACGCAGCCGCCCGAATGGGCAGCGCTCTGCCACCGGACCCACACGGATCGCTCGCTGCCGCTTGCCCGTCGACGACTATCGGTGCATCCTTGTGAATAGCCTGGCCGTGAAGTGTGGGCGAGATCACGCCGTCACGGCCACTAGTGAGGTCTTGTTCGATGGACTGCTCGGGCTGCGGTTTCGAGATTGAGGGCGGTTACGCCTTCTGTCCGAGGTGTGGCAGGCGCCAGCCCGTGCCATGCGCCAGTTGCGGCTACACCTGCGCACCTGATTTCGAGTTCTGTCCGAAATGTGGGGCAAGCGTTGGTGCGCCCGCAAAAGCCGTCGAACGGCCTGCTCCGGCACCAAGCCGGACCATTGTGCCGTCTTCTCGAACTCCGTCGCTGCTTCCGAACATCGAAAACGAAGAAGGGCTGCATCCCGTCTCTGACGCCGATCGCCGGACGGTAACGGTCCTGTTCGCCGACCTTTGCGGCTTTACGACACTCAGCGAGCAGCTCGACCCCGAGGTCATGCAAGCGCTGCAGAACAAACTGTTCAAGGAATTGACGGCGGCCGTGCGAAACTTTGGTGGTTTCGTCGACAAATTCATCGGCGATGCACTGCTCGCTTTGTTCGGTGCGCCGGTCGCGCATGAGGACGATCCGGAACGTGCGCTTCGCGCCGCTCTCGACATGATCGCCCGGACGGCGCGGCTCGGCGAAAGCACCCCCCACTCCGGCTCGCCTCTGTTACTCCACATCGGCATAAACACTGGTCCGGTCGTTACTGGCGGATTGGGCATCGGCACCGCCAGATCCTATTCCGTGACCGGCGACACAGTGAATACGGCGCAACGCCTGCAATCGCTGGCCGCACCGGGTGAGGTGCTGGTAGGCGAGCTCACTCACAGGCTGACCCGGCATGCCTTCTCTTACGAGTCGCTGGGTGATGTCGTGTTTCGCGGCAAGGCCGGCAGCGTGCTCGTTCATCGACTGGACGCACCGCTAGCGGTGCCGCGTGCAGCGCGCGGGCTCGAGGCGCTCGGCCTCAGTGCGCCGCTAATAGGTCGTGGTGCGGAGCTCAATAGAATGATGGCGAGCCTTGACCAGGCGTGCGGCGGCTCGGCCCAACTTGTCCGCCTCGTCGGAGAAGCCGGCATCGGGAAATCGCGGCTGGTGAAGGAGTTCGTCGCCCGCGTCGGCGACGAGGAGCGTTTTCGCAACGTCGCCGTGCGGCAGGCCACGTGCTCACCGCTGGGTGAACAATCTTTTGGCGCCTTGGGCGCAGTGGTGCGCAGCGCTGCCGGGATGATGCAAAACGACAATGGGGACGAAATGCGGGGGAAGCTCGCAGGCTTGCTTGCCGATCTCGGCCTGCAGGGCGAGGAGGCGAAGCGGCTGATGCCTTTGCTCTACCATGTGCTTGGCCTTGGCGACCCCGATGCCACCTTGCAGCATGTCGAGCCCGAGCAGCTGCGGCGGCAAATTCTCTACGCAGTCCGCACAATCATCGAACGGCGGCTTGCGTTGTCGCCGCTATTGATTGTCGTCGAAGACCTGCACTGGGCGGACGCCGTGTCGCTCGAGGCACTACGTTTCGTGATGGACAGGTTGGAACGCACGCGGTTGATGTTGCTGGTCACGCATCGTCCGGCGCCGGACAACGACCAGCTCGACTCAAGTCGGGTCAGTCACACAGCGCTCAGGCTTCCGCCACTCAACAATGATGACGGACGCAGCCTGCTGGCAGCGCTTTTCGGCGAGAGCTGGGTAAGCTCCGCGGGAGGGCTTCTCGACCAGATCCTCGAGCGCGCGGGCGGCAACCCCCTTTTTGTAGAGGAAATCGTTCGCGGCCTTATCGATCGCGGTGTACTGATGCGAGAGGGCCAGCGATGGCGGACTGTGGCAGGCGAAGTCGCAACCGGCATCCCCGCCACTATCCAGGCAATGTTGCTTGCCCGCGTCGACCGGCTGCCCCAAGAGGCGCGCCGGTTGGCCCAGGAGGCCGCGGTAATCGGCCCGCGCTTCGATGCCACACTTCTGAAAACCGTGACAGCCGACCCCGGCCGGCTCGAAGCCGGCTGCGAACTGCTTTGCGATGCGGAAATCATCGAGGAAGTTGCCGGATCAGGGTCGGTCTCGTCTCAAAGCTACCGCTTTACGCAAACATTGCTGCAGGACGTGATCTACCAGAATCTGCTCCTGCAACGCCGGACCGAAATCCACGGGCGGATCGGTGCTGCCTTGGAGCAACTGTGCGGCGACGAGCCGGAACGGCTCGAGGATTTGACCGTGCTCGGTCATCATTTTGCACAGAGCGCCGAGCGGGAGAAGGGCGCGCATTACCTGCAGGCGGCAGGCGATCGCGCTCGCATGATATATGCCAACGACGACGCCCTTCGTTTCTACGAGCGAGCACTGACTGCGTTGGGCGCGATCGGGCAAACACCGCTCAAACTGGCAATTGCAGAGCGCATTGCCGATTTGAGCGGCCCGGCAGGCCGCCGCGAGATCGCGCACCACCACTACGAGACGGTGTTGCAGGCATACCGCGAGTCGGCCAATCGCGTCGCCTCGGCGCGAGTTTTGCGTAAGATCGGTCGGCTACTCTGGGATGTCGGCAAGCGGGACAAGGCAGAACCCCGCTATGCTGAGGCGGCAGCGCTCCTCGATGGAGCGGATGCCCCGATCGAGCAGGCGCATCTGTGGCAAGAACGTGGCCGACAGGCGTTCCGTAGTGGAGATCACGCTCTCGCGGCAAAATGGGCAGACGCGGCGCTGGATTGCGTAGGCACACTGACAACGGAGCATGTCTCCGAGGTAAGGTGTGATGCCACTCTTGTGACCGCCGAGGCACTCAATACCAAGGCTGTCGCGCTGGCTCGCCTTGGGCGAAACCGTGAGGCCGTGCGTCAGGTTGAGCGTAGCATTGAATTGGCCGAAGCCGCCGGTCTGCTGGGCGCGGCCTGCCGCGGCTACACCAATCTCGGCGTGCTTTACACGACCATCGATCCCGCAAAGGCGATGGAGGTCTGTCGGCGCGGTCTTGAAGTGGCGCGCCGTATTGGTGATTTGGGTTTCCAGGCGCGCCTCCTCGCCAATCTGGCGGTCGCTTGTTGTACTTTCACGGATCGCTGTCCAACGGAGGGCGTGCCTGCTGCCGAGAAGGCCATCGAGATCGACCGGGCGCTCGACCAGCGCGAGCACCTGCCGGTGCCGTTGATCGTGCTTGGGCAGATCCACCAGTGCAACGGCCGTCCGGACCTGGCGGTTGGGTTGTTCCACGAAGCACTGGACGTAGCTCGCGAAACGGGCGAACCCCAACTGCTGTTTCCGTGTTATGATGGTCTCGCAACGCTTAATCTCGACCTCGACAATCTGGCCGAGGCCGAACGCTACTTTTCCCTGGCGCAGGGTATATGCGCCCAGCACGGGCTCGACCCGGAAGCGCTTGTGGTGCTGCCTTTTCTCGACTAGCCGGGGTTGGAGGTTGGAAATGTCCGCGCGTAGTGACTTGGTGCCGCTTCAACCGGGCGACCGTGCGCCAAACGTGGTACTCGACGCCATTACCCAGGAAGGCAAGATCGCGCTTGACGATTTTCGCGGCCAAAAACCGGTGCTGGTCGGCCTGTTTCGAGGTCTGCATTGCGCGTTTTGCCGGCGCCATATCGCCGCCCAGGCGCGGCTTGATCCGGAGCTGCGCGAAAAGGGCGTGGAGAGCCTGACGGTGGTCAACACGCCGATCGAACGGGCGCGTCTCTATTTCCGCTACCATCCGATGCCGAATCTGCTTGCGGCCTCCGATCCTGAACGCGCTTCACATCGTGCTTTTGGACTGCCCAATCTCGAATTCACCCAAAACGAGACGAACTGGCCGTACAAGGTCTCGATGGCAGCGGCAAAGGATATGCGGGTCGACCTACCAGGCGAGTTGCCCGGTCCTATGGATCCTCTTGCGGCCAGCGAAATCCTCAACAAGAGGGACCATTACGAGCTGACCGAAGCCGACGAGCAGATGCTAGCAACGGGACACGGACAATTGGTCGGTCAGTTCCTGCTGGACCGGCAGGGGATCGTCCGCTGGAGCTTCACGGAGGTTCCCGAGGGTGGGCGATACATGTTTGGGGCGCCAAGCCCGCAGGAGCTGATGTCAGCCGTATCCCAAGTCGCCCAATAGACTTGCGAACGAGGTAAGCGGGCGGGACACCGAATAAAAAGCGGAACCAATTTGTTACAAATCTAGATACTGGCAAGTTCACCGTTCATGCGAGCACGGCCTCGACTTTGCCAACAAAGTCATCGAGCAAGTGATCTCCGCGAATCTCGATGCGCGGAAGGTCGATGGGATCGCAATCAAGGTCCGCCGGCCCGTGTCTGCCGCCGAAGCCGATTCGATAGCCGCACTCCTTGGCCAGCCTGCCAAGCCGTCGGTCGGTGACAGAGAAGGGTGCCGCGAACGCCGTGGTTGGCCGACCGGTCCATCGTTCGATGAACATACGAGAGCGCAGGAGCTCGGCGGCCAAATCAGAGCTCGACAGACCATCGATCGCGCGATGCGTCGCCAGATGGCTTCCGAAGAACGCACCTTCGCCGGCGAGGCGTCGCACCGTCCCAGCGTCCATAAGCTGCGTCGGCGGGCCGCTGTAGGCGTCCCATTGTGCACTTTCACCCACCAAGTCCGTCACCAGGAACACTTCCGCGGTCAGGTCGTTCGTGCGCAAGGCCGGCCAGGCATGGTCGGCAAAGTTCTGGAAGCCGTCATCGAAGGTGATGAGCACTGGGCGGCCAACGAAAGGCTGACGGTTGACGATGAACCATTCCAGCTGCTCGGAGCTAATCGCGTGAAAGCCATTGGCGCGCAGCCATGCCATTTGGCTGGCGAATGCGGCGGGCGCGAGCCGAAAACGGGCGAGCGCGGCCGGACCATCATCGGCGACGCTGTGATACATGAGGACGGGGATACGCTGCCGCCGCTCGCTACGTGCCACGTCGCGGCGCAAGGCCCGCGCCCCGCCCCAGACGATATTTCGCGCGACCCCGATTTCAACGGGTGCGCGGATTGGCACATGATCTACCATCGGTTCCGTCGCCACGTCGCCTGGTGACAAGCGGCGGAAGCGGTCTATGCGGTAGAGCTCGGTCTGGATCGATTGCTCGAGTACGAGGCCGTGGGTCGCTGCCAGGGTCTCTGAGATCGCTTGTGCACCGAATGTGTTCCAGTCGAAGCCCGTCCTTCCAACATTGTCTCGTAGCACAAATGCGTGTGCGCTGATGAAACTGCCGCCAGGCGCCAACGCCTCAATGAGTTTTTTGGCGATGCGCCGCAACTCGGTGAGATCGTCCAGGTAGTAGAGCACTTCCGAACACACGATCAGATCCATTTCGCCCGGCAGCGTGTCCGCAGAGAAATCCAGTACGCCGAACTCAACATTCGGCTGATCGCTGCATCGCGCGCGCGCCCGTCCGACGGCTACGGCGGAGATGTCAGTTGCGGTCAAATGGCCCACGCGCGGCGCCAGCTGCCGCGTGAAGTGGCCCTCCGCGCAGGCCAGCTCAAGCGCCCGTCCGATGGGACCGGCAGGCAGAATTTCGAGCTGCCGCTCATATTTTTCCTGCTCATAGGGCGAACCGTAGTTCCAGGGATCCTCGGTCGCGAAATGGCGATTCCAGAAAGATGTGCGATCATTGTCGCGCCCATCCGCGGCCCGTGCACGGCGCGGCGCTGTAAAAGGCTCTTTAGTTTCGGCGCTCGACCGAACCAGCGCCTGCGCTTCCGCGGCCAATCCCGCGAGTTTGCCGAAATGGCTGTCCCGATCAGACCGGCGTCCCGCAATGGACAACAATGCCTCGGCTGCAAACATGTTTGACTTGTCGGCACCGGCGCCCTTTTGCGGTGCATCTACAGGCGATCGCCTTGCAAGTCGCGCGGCTGTGTGCATAGGCCGCTCAGGGGGCACGAAATTCAGGATCAATTCAATCCAATGACGCCTTGTCACTCTCCCGAGTACGCCGAACTGCACGAGAGCCTCGATCTGACCATCCATCATCAGATGGGCATAGATTTGATCGATTCCTTCCGGCACTTCGATCGAGGCCGGATTTCGCGCGTCGACACGAATTCCAAGTGTCCGCGCCAGCCTGCGCGGCGCGGCAAGATCGTCGACATCGAGCAGCATTTGCTCAAAATGATACTGCACGCGGCGAGCCGCGTCGGGATTATTCCAGACCTTGCCGAGTTCGATGATCAACTCGGTGAGGGAGCCGCCGAACCTGTCCCACCTGGCAGCCAATTGCGCTGGCACCGACAGGCTTCCTACCATAAGGCCATCGACGGCCACCTTGGCGATCTCACGCGCCCACTTACGTCCTGCCGGGAGCGCGCGCAGGGACTGCGGGTTGATCGAGCGCGAGCCGCAGCCGCAATCCGATGCGGCGTTCCACAACGCGAACCACGCGAGTGCTTCTGAAGCGGTGCGGCCGTTCGCCTCGATCGCTCCATTGGCGTGAGCCGATGCCGGGTTTTTGACCCTGGGATCGGCGGAAAAGCCGCGGGCGATCACGATTTCCGCATCTGCCAGCATCTGCGTCGAATTGCGGCTGAGCGAGTTGGGGCTGACCCGATAAAAAGCGAGCGGCTCGTCGAGCATCACCCAATTTTTGCCTAGACGTGCGAGGCGCTGCCACAGATCCCAGTCCTCGCAAGTGCGCAGCGACACATCGAAGCCGCCCAACTCGGCAATTGTCTTCCGGTCGACGAGCAGCGCGTGAGTGCGGATCGCGCACCGGCGCGCGAATGTTTCGAAGGGCTGGATCGCAACCTCCGTCGCGATGCTCGACTGGGTGAGTTCGCCATCGGGCATCACGCGCCGGGAACCGCAATAGGCGGCGACCGCATCGGGCGCGGCTTCAAGTGCGGCCAGCATTTTCGCAAGGAAGCTGGCATCAACCCAATCGTCCGCATCCAGAAACATGAGCCAGTGGCCGCGCGCTGTCGACATCCCGATATTGCGCGCGCCGGCGGCGCTATACGCGCAAGAGCTCAACGTCCGAAACCGGGCATCGTGCTCCACATAACCGGCGATGATCGCGGGGGTGCGGTCCGTGGAGGCGTCGTCGACGATGATCGCCTCCCAATCCACTATTTCCTGATCGAGAAGGCAATCGAGTGCGCGCGCCAGCGTTACCTCCGCGTTGTGCGCAGGAACCACGATTGAAACCAAGGGATTATGCGCCACGCCGTGTAACCCGCGCGTTGGTTCGAAGGTAGAACAAGAGTCCCGAAACATAGCCGGCGATTTCCTGCCAAAGGAAACGGTCCTCAGGGACGCTGCGTCCAAACAGTCTCCTGCGAACTCTTCCGAGCCGCCGCGACGCCGCCATTTGGCTGCAGAGCGAGCTTGCTCCTGTCGTGCTACCGAAGTTGGAAGCCTGGCGCAGCATTCGCATCCGTGCCGCCGAGCTTGGGCGCCAGCTGTCGCAGATGCACGTCAAAGCCAAGCATGCCGCATACTCATGTCGATCCCCGGAGTCGGCGCCATGACCACAGGCGGCGGTCCCGGGCACCGTATGAGTGCAATAGCTATGGCAACCTGACGTCTTTTGCAATTGGGGGCGCAACAAATGCCGCCCACTGAAGCTTTGGTGTGAATGACTGCAGTTATTGGGACTGTCGCTCCCCTCCTATCGACCGAAACGCCTCGATTCCGAGGTGCATTCTCGAACAGCCATTCTCCGTGCGAAAGAAGACCTTCCTTCTACCGTTGGGCCCGCATCGGAAGCTGATCGTCGCAGTATACAGTCGGGTGCGAGACGGTACGTGCACCGCCAGATCAGCTACTTTAGACACTTCTAATGAGTCTGCGCTACTTAATTGCGCTCCAGTAGCTATAGCCTGACATTGTATTACTCATTTCGATAGTAGATTGCGTCCAATGATCGATTAGATTAGCCGGTTATGGCTGCTATCACAAAGAGATGCGAGAGCGACATCAATCGGAACTCGTGCATTTGCTGCTAGTCCAAGAGATGTAAAAGGGAGGCACGAATTGGCTTACGTCAAGAAGATTCCGGCTTGCGAGCCGGGTATTTTGCTGGCATGCTTGCTGGTTTCTGAGTGATGCACTGTGGCAATTGTTCAAAGAAGGGGGCATAAAGATGGCCAAGGAATCTTCGAATACCGCTTCTTCAGCAAATAAAGCGGACGCAAATCTGATAAGTAATGCAGACGGAAGCGGGCTGACCTTCATGGCGGGCCAGGCTCGCGAGAGCGGGGCCCCCGGCGACGCTGTAGGTGTCGACAAGATACGTGATCTGCTGTTCGGCAACCAGATGCAGGACTATGACCGCCGCTTTTCCAAGCTTGAAGAACGGGTCTTGCAGCGCTTCAAGGATGTCGAATCCGAGGCCAAGCGCAATCTTGAAATGTACGAGTCAAATGCAAAGAAGCAGGTCGACTCGCTTGCGGCGCAATTGCGGAACGAAAAAGACGCGCGAGCCGACGCCGATAAGGAGATTGACCGGAATCTTCGCGAGCAAAATCAGGCGCTCGAAAAGCAGGTGCGCGCGTTGTCGGATCAGTTGAGCGAGCTTGAGCGGGAAGTTGCGGACCGGATAAATCGAAACGATCATTTGCTGCGTGAGGAAATCAAGCAAAAGAATGAAAGCATTCAGATGCTGATGGAGAAAATGTTTTCCGATCTTGGCAATGTCAAGACCGACCGAAATCTTTTGGCTGGCCTGTTTGTCGAGGTTGCAAAATGTCTAAATCAGGATCCCGTCGGCAGCAAGAACAACTCGGAGCGTACCTGGAAAGTGAGTTGATCGGAACTTGACGTCGACTGTCGACCCAATCAGCCTCCCTCAAAGAGCAGCTTCGAACGATACAGAGATTGATCGCGAGGCTCTGGCTCGCCTTTTGATCGAAATTGCCCGGAACGTTGATCCGGACTATCGTGCGCGTCTCGAAGGAGTTCCAGCCGCCGATCCTCGTATGGAAACGCTGCGCCAGTTGCTGGTCGGCCGCGAAATTTCGGAGCTTTCACGAGTTACGCACCTGCTCGACGAACCCGAGCAGCTTGCGGCTGCACTGGGGAGCGTTCTCCCCAGTGCAGCCGCACGTGCGCCTCATGCGCAACTCGGAGAGGCCCTTGCGCCAGCTGTCGAGAGGGCCGTGCAACGGTCCATCCAGAAGAGCCCACGTACGCTGACGGATATATTGTACCCGGTGTTTCTGCCGGCTATTCGCAAGTCGATCGGCGAAAAGATCGACCAGACCTTTCAATCGCTGAATGAAACTTTAAGACATATATTTACCTGGCATGGGCTCAAGTGGAGATTTGAAGCTTGGAGAACAGGTGCAAGCTTCTCAGAAGTTGTGCTTAAGCATTCTCTTGTCTATCGTGTAGAACACGTCTTTCTAATCAATCGCAATTCCGGGCTTTTGATAGCGCATGTAACTGCCGATAATGCAACTAGCGAAGATCCTCAACTCATTTCTTCTATGCTTAGTGCAATTCAAGATTTTGTAAAAGACTCATTTAACGAGAAAGAACAGAGCGGCCTGGACACCATTCGTTTCGGGGAGCTTCGTCTCTGGTCGGAAGTTGGACCGTTTGCGACCTTGGTTGCGGTGATCCGGGGAAATCCGCCGGAGGAGTTACATGAAATGATTCGCGATGTATTGCTTCGCGTCCATGATGAATGCTCACAGGCTCTAGAGCAGTTTGACGGCGACAGTTCGCAGTTGGCCGGCGTAGAGACGCAGTTGCAGACCTGTGTTGAACTGAAGCAGGAGGAATCAAACCAGGGATTTCCGTGGCTGGTAGTCGCTGCAGTCCTGCTGGTTTTGATTCCGGCAGGCGGTTGGTTCTTTCTTTCCTGGCAATCCGGGCAGCGCTGGCAGGCCTATGTGTCGCGACTGGGGACCCAGCCGGGCATCATCGTTGCCGAACAAAAGGTGCGCGATGGCCAATTCTATATTGCCGGCCTGAGAGACCCGCTTGCCGCCGACCCGCAGGCTCTGTTGGCCGGAACGCAGGTCGATCCCGCCCGCGTTCATTCGCAGTGGCAATTCTATCAGAGTCTTGATCCGGAGTTCGTGTTGAAGCGGCTAACGGCGTCGCTGGTTCCGCCGGATTCAGTACGACTTTCGATCGTCAATGATCGCATCGTTGCCGAGGGTGAGGCTCCCGACACCTGGATAGATCGGGCGCGCGCAGCGGCCCAACAACTTTCGGCAGGCGGACCGGAATTCGATATCTCCAGGGTTCGTGATGTGAGCCCCGAAGCACGCGCGGCGGAGCGCTGGCAGGCCTATGTGTCGCGACTGGAGGCCCAACCGGGAATCATCGTCGCCCAACAAACGGCGAGGGGCGGACATTTCTATATTTCCGGCCTGAGAGACCCGGAGGCCGCCGACCCGAAGGCTCTGCTGTCCGGAACAGGGGTCGATCCTGCTCGCGTTCATTCACAGTGGCAATTCTATCAGAGCCTTGATCCGAAGTTCGTCCTGAAGCGGCTGGTGGTGTCGCTGACCCCGCCGAAATCGGTTCGGCTTTCGATCGTCAATGATCGCATCGTTGCCGAGGGTGAGGCTCCCGACACCTGGATAGATCTCGCACGCGCAGCGGCCCGACAGCTTTCGGCAGGCGGACCGGAATTCGACATCTCCAAGGTTCGTGATGTGAGCCCCGAAGCACGCGCGGCGGAGCACTGGCAGACTTATGTGTCGCGACTGGAGGCCCAAGCGGGAATCATCGTCGCCCAACAAACGGCGAGGGGCGGACATTTCTATATTTCCGGCCTGAGAGACCCGCAGGCCGCCGACCCGAAGGCTCTGCTGTCCGGAACAGGGGTCGATCCTGCTCGCGTTCATTCACAGTGGCAATTCTATCAAAGCCTTGATCCGAAGTTCGTGGTGAAGCGGCTGATGGCGTCGCTGACTCCGCCGGATTCAGTACGGCTTTCGATCATCAAGGATCGCATCGTTGCCCAGGGTGAAGCTCCTGCCGCCTGGATAGATCGGGCGCGGGTCGCCGCCCAACAGCTGTCCGCGGACGGACTCTCTCTAGAAATCTCCGAGCTGCGTGAGTTGACCCCTCCGCAACTCACTCATTTGAGGGAGGCTATTCAAGCGGTCGACATTTTGTTCGATTCTGGCAAGGCTGTACCGGGACCAGAGCAACTGCCGGTTCTCGACAAATTGGCGAATCAGTTGAAGGAATTGGCCAAGGCCGCCCGCAAGGCAGGCGTAACAGCACAGTTCATGTTGACCGGCCATTCGGACGAGACGGGCCGTGAAACGGCCAAGTTGTCGATCAGCGCCGCGCGCGCGGAAACAGTTCGTGCGCTTCTCAAGAAGCGCGGCGTCGATCCGGAGTTGCTCTTGGTTCGCGGCGCGGGCACCTTTGAGCCAGCGGAGATTGAAAATAGCCGAACCGGGAACTCCGCCAACCGCAGAGTTTCGGTTACGGTAAACTTCCACTAGGCGGAGCCCAGGATATTGCAAAAGAAGATCTGCATGTTGGGCGGGTTCGCTGTCGGAAAGACCAGTCTGGTTCGCAGGTTTGTGCAAAGCATCTTTTCAGAAACCTACTTGACCACGGTGGGAGTGAAAATCGACAAGAAGAGCGTCGCATTCCCGGACAAAACCGTGGATCTGATTTTGTGGGATTTGGCCGGCGAAGACGATATCGGCTCATTCCGCGTCAGCTATGTGCGAGGTGCGAGTGGGCTCGTGCTTGTCGTCGATGGAACACGCGCTGCTACTCTTGCCGTGGCGCTCACGTTGCGCGAGCGGGCCGAGGCTGAATTCGGCGCTATGCCGTTTGTATTGCTGTTCAACAAATCCGATCTGGCCGATCGGTGGGCAATATCGGATAGTGAAATTGACGAACTGAGGCAACTTGGATGGCAAGTCTATCTAACAAGTGCGCTTTCGGGTGAGCATGTTGATGATGCGTTTCGTCAACTTGCTTCGATGGTCAGCAAATAAACCATGCACGTCTTGCCAAGAGAAGTTAAAAGCTGGATTTACGATTTCTTCTACAACGAGCGCTCGGTCGCATATCTGAAAATCGACGCCCAGCTTTGCATAGCTGCGAAGGGCGGTAACGTTAAACATTACGGACTCTCGTCAGTTCGCATAGGTAAGCCTGTTGCCGAGCAGCTTGAATTCATGGAAGGTTTGTTGCCCTGCCCGGAGCTTCCATATGATATGGCCATGGTCGAACTTCCCAGCGGGCGTGTCGCGGACCTCCATCTTTTTGCTGACAATGCCTGCGTGTGGCTGCTCTTTCTTGACGCCAATGCCGAACGCGACAATAGGCAGCGGCTTCAACAGAAGGCTTATGAAATGACGCTCCTGCAAGAGAGGGAGCGTCAACTCAACGAGAAATTACAATCGATGAACGAGGCGTTGAGGGCGAGCCAAGAGGGATTGTCGCGTGAATACCAGCGCGCCGAAGCCCTGCTCCTCAACATTCTTCCGGCGTCTATCGCGGAGCGGCTAAAAGCGCACGAAGAAATTGCAGACAACTACGCAGAGGTGAGTGTGCTTTTTGCCGACATCGTCGGTTTTACGGAAAGAGCGCGGAACGTCGGAGCCGTGACGACGCTCGCTATTTTAAATTACTTCTTCAAAGCGGCGGATCTGCTCTCGGAGCGATACGGCTGCGAAAAGATCAAGACAATCGGCGATTGTGTGATGGTGGTCGCTGGCCTGCCCGCCGCGCGATCCGATCATGCGGAAGCCCTTGCGCACTATGCGCTTGAACTGCGGAAGGCGGTTAAGCTCGAACGCTTCGCAGGAGAACCGATAAGACTCAGAATTGGAATTCACTCAGGACCAATCGTGGCGGGCGTCATAGGCAAAAGGCGGTTTGCCTATGACCTATGGGGCGACACCGTTAATCTCGCCGCACGTATCCAAACGTCCGCGGAGCCCGATGAAATCCGTATTTCGGATGCAACTCATCAACTGCTTGGACCAAATTTTGCTTGCGACCCGCTCGAGGAAACGGAATTGCGTGGTACAGGTCGTGTGCGAATGTGGCGGCTCCCGGCCTGATTTGCCGCATGGCAGTGCCGACCCGGAAGCGCATTGCATCTCAAGCAACATCATGGTTTCGAATGTCCGCAGCGGTGCGCGAAGCAGTTGACCACCGAGCGACCGCCAAAGGTCTGTCCTGGTCAACTCAGGAAATCAGTTCCTGAGATTTAACGTCGATGCCCAGTTCATAGAACTGGCCGGAGGCCTGGGCCGAGGTCGGAATGCCCTGCCCCCGCGGCTAAATAAACACCGCCAAGTACCCGGCGCAACGGTCTGGCTCGGAACGATGACGTCTTGCACCGCAACATCGGTTTCTTCAAGGTAGGGCAACAACGGACATAGATGTCGTTGCTCGCCGATCTGACCGGAAGGTTAACAGCACGATGCCACTCATGACTCGACGATTGGGAGCCAGGAACCTGGCGCGCCCGGCACGGCGTCTCGGAGACCTGACTGCGATGTTTGCCCTGATTGCCAGGCCGCTCGTCTTTGGGATCGCCCTTTTGTTGGCTGGTCAGGCGCAGGCGCAGGCGCCGGCGACCGTCCCGCCTGAAAGGGTCAAACAGTTGTTCGAGCTTCTCGACGATCCGTCAGTGAAGGCCTGGGTGGCCGAACAGCGAAATCAGGACGCCGGGTCAACGGGAGCGCCCGCCGAGAGAGGGGCTTCGCCGACCGACGCATCGTCCGGCGCCGTGGCCGCACCAGGCCAGATGAATACGATGGCATCCTCGACGCTCGATGGAATCAGGCATCATATCGAAAGAATCGTGCGAACTTTGCCCTTGCTGCCAGGCCAGTTCGCGCGCGTTCGGGCAGAGACGATGGAGGATATGTCCAGCAAGGGGCCTGCCGGCGTATTTGTGCTGATTGCAATGTTCATCGCTGCCGGCCTGGCACTCACTTGGGCAACGTTCAAGCTCACCCGTCCATTTCGTCTTTGGATTATCGCGCAACCGAAGGATACGCCCGTTGGGCGAGCCAAGAAGATTGGTGGCCGCCTGCTTTATTCCAGCATGCTGATAGTCTCTTTCGCACTGGGCAGCGCCGGCGCGTTCATGTTGTTCGACTGGCCGATGCTTATCCGCGAGATTGTACTGACATTTCTGATGGCGGCAGTCGTTACATGGGGTGTGCGCATGTACGTCATGGCGATGCTCGTCCCTTCCTTCATGAACGTCGAGAACGCCGTCGAGGTTCGTGCTTTGCCGATCACCAACGAAGCGGCTGACCATTGGTCCTATTGGCTACCCCGGATCGTCGGCGTCTTCGCCTTCTTCGGCGCCGCGTTTATCCTCTTGCCAGGTCTCGGCATCGATCAGGACGGAATGATGGTCCTGTCACTGGGCGCCGATTTCGTGCTGCTGTTGCTCCTGCTGCTCGCCATTTGGCGTCGGCCAAGAACGCAGCGAGACGGTGCGCGCCACATCGGTCACACGGAAGCGACATGGCTATTGACTGCTTATTTCGTCGTCCTGTTCCTGCAGCGTATCGCCGGCCTTTATACATACTTCTGGTTCACCTTCGCCGCATTCTTCCTGCCTTTGGCAATCGTGGTGACGCAGCGCGGGGTTAATTTCGTTCTGCGGCCAGGTTCGGAAGATGTCGGCCGGCCCACGATCCCGGCGGTGACGATCGCTGTCATCGATCGCGGAATCCGAATGATTTTCATCCTGGCGGCGGCTTACCTTCTCGCACGTGTCTGGGGTCTGGACATGCAATCCATGCGGGACAGCGATACGACGACGACGTTCATATTGCGCGGCTTGATCAATGTCGTGGTCATTGCCCTCGCCGCCGACTTCGGCTGGTCGATCATCAAAGCTTTGATCGAACGAAAGCTGGGCATCGAAACACCGCACCCTGTGATCAGCGACGAGGACGTCCCGATCCTCGATCCGCAGCAGGCGCGGCTGCACACGCTCTTGCCGATCCTCCAGAATATTCTGCTCGCATCGATCATCGTGATGGCGGTGCTTATGATGCTCGCCTCGCTGGGTATCCAGATCGGCCCATTGATCGCCGGCGCTGGCGTCGTCGGCGTCGCCGTGGGCTTTGGGGCACAAACCATTGTCAAGGACGTCATTTCAGGCGTGTTTTTTCTGCTCGATGATGCGTTCCGTGTTGGCGAATACATTTCATCGGGCAATTACAAGGGTACTGTGGAAAGCTTTTCGCTGCGCTCGGTGAAGCTGCGCCACCATCGTGGTCCGCTGTTCACGATACCTTTCGGTGAACTCGGGGCAGTCCAGAACCAGAGCCGTGACTGGGTTATCGACAAATTCAACATCACCGTTGGTTATGACACTGATATCGACTTCGCTCGCAAGCTGATCAAGCGGATCGGCCTCGAACTGGCGGAAGATCCCGAGTTCAAACACTGGGTGCTCGACCCGATCAAGATGCAGGGCGTACAGGAGTTCGGCGAATACGGCATCGTATTGAGGGTCAAGGCCACAACCAAGCCGGGAGGCGCCTTCGGTATGAAACGCAAATTCTATGTACGCCTCCGCCAGGTCTTCAAGGAGCAGGGAATCGAACTCCCATTTCCAACCGTCCAGGTCCAGGGGCTACAGAACCAACATGGGGCAGAGAATGCACCGTTGGAGATCACGCCCGAGTTGAAAATGGCCGTCGCGCAGTCGCACACTATTCGGCGCAGAAAAAAAGCTAGCACAACGGAATAGAAAAGCTGCGACACCTGCTGGTCACAGTGCGGCTTTCCGCGCATCGCCCATGGCAGGGACACTCTTTTCGCCACGTAAGCAAAAGGCGCCCCGAAAGGCGCCTCTTAATCGCTTGGTTCCCCTCAAGGAAACTGGAGCGGGTGAAGCGATTCGAACGCTCGACCCCAACCTTGGCAAGGTTGTGCTCTACCCCTGAGCTACACCCGCTCGCGCGGCTTTTGGGCCGCAAGCCGCGCCTATATGGCTGAAGAGCGCGGCGATTGCAACAGGGAATTCGCAGGCTTTTTGCTTCGTCGGCAATGCGAACAAGCCTCCTGCGAGACGTCGCAAGGCAATCGCCCCCGCGTTGCGCGACGGGCTTGTCTTGGCCGCATCATTGGCCGTAAACGGCGTTAGCCGAACAAGCCGTTGAAAGCGGGCCATCAGAAGAAAGACCGATGCCGAAGACCGAAGCCGAACTTTTCGCCTTTCTTGCCGGACTCGGGATCGAGGTATCGACGCGGCGGCATCCGCCGCTGTTCACGGTCGCCGATTCGCAGGCGCTGCGCGGCGAGATTCCCGGCGGCCACACCAAGAACCTGTTCCTCAAGGACAAGAAGGACAATTTCTTCCTGGTCAGCGTCGGCGAGGAGGCGGTGGTCGATCTCAAGCATATCCACCATCTGATCGGCGCTGCCGGGCGCGTGTCTTTCGGCCGGCCGGAGATGCTGATGGAGCTTCTCGGCGTCGTCCCGGGCGCGGTCACGGTGTTCGGGCTGATCAACGACACTGAGCGAAGGATCAAGGTCGTGTTGGACGAGGAGCTGATGAGCCATGCGGTGGTCAATGCCCACCCGCTGACCAACGAAGCGACGACTTCCATCGCTGCCGCGGACCTGGTCAAATTCGTCGAGGCAACCGGACATGATGCTGTTATCTTGAAAGTCTCGGCATGATCGCCACATGGGTGACTGAAACCGGGTTCTAAAGAAGGATGTTGCGCCCGTCCCTTGGCCGGCGGCGCGACCGAAAGGCGACGAGATGAGTGATAGCAACCCCTTTGGCGGCCCATTTGGCAGCAATGGCGGCCGGTATGCCACCACCGTGCAATATGGCGGCACCGATGCCGCGCGTGAGAAGGTCGCGCTTGCGGAGGCGCCGGCCGACGTCATCAAGGACACAACGACCGCTGGATTTGCCGCCGACGTGATCCAGGAATCGCGTCACCAGCCGGTGCTGGTCGATTTCTGGGCGCCGTGGTGCGGCCCTTGCAAGCAATTGACGCCGCTGCTGGAGAAGGCGGTGAAAGCCGCCGGTGGCAAGGTCAAGCTGGTCAAGATGAATATCGACGACCATCCATCGATCGCCGGCCAGCTTGGCATCCAGTCGATACCGGCGGTCATTGCCTTCAAGGACGGCCAGCCGGTCGACGGCTTCATGGGCGCCATTCCCGAGAGCCAGATCACGCAATTCATCCAGAAGGTCGGCGGCAAGAACGGCGGTGCGCCGCAAGTTGCCGAGGCGCTGGCCGCGGCCGCCGAAGCGCGCGACGCCGGGGACGTGCAGACGGCGGCCGACATTTACGATGCCATCCTGGAACAGGCGCCGGAGACGATCGAGGCGATCGCTGGCTTGGGCGATCTGCTGTTCGAGGCCGGCGATGCCGAAGGTGCCGAGGCGGTGCTGGCGCGGGCGCCGGAAGCAAAGAAGGATGCGGCCCAGCTCGCCGCGCTGCGGGCCAAGATGGCGCTCGCCGCGCAAGCAGCAGTGCTCGGCAATCCGGCGGAACTGGAACGGCGGCTGGCCGAAAATCCCGGGGATCACCAGGCACGGTTCGAGCTTGCCATGATCCAGAACGCGAAGGGTGATCGCATGGCGGCGGCCGACAATCTGCTGGCGATCATCAAGGCCGACCGCTCGTGGAACGACGACGGCGCCAGAACCCAGTTGCTGCAGCTCTTCGAGGCATGGGGCATGACCGACGAAGCAACGCTGTCGGCACGGCGCAAACTGTCGTCGCTGCTGTTTTCCTGAGCCGGCGCAGACTGTTTTGTCGCGCGGGCTTGCGGTGGGCCGCGGCTGCGCCAGATTAGGTTTTCGGACGGCGTTCGATTTCAGGTTTCCGGTGTTGCGCCTTGTGCCGGCCGGGAGGAGACGGATTTGGTGCGCTTCCTGACAAAGCGATCGGAGGATTGAGGTGCAGGCGGGAAACGCGCATTACCGGCTCGCTGCGGACTTACCGTCGACCATGCCGATCTTTCCGCTTGAGGGCGCATTGCTGCTGCCGGGAGGCCGCATGCCGCTCAACATCTTCGAGCCGCGCTATCTGCAGATGGTCGACGAGGCGATCGCCGGGCCGCGGCTGATCGGCATGATCCAGCCCAGCCTTGACGGTGCGCTGCGTCCCGACGGCGAGCCGGAGCTCTGCAATGTCGGCTGCGCCGGGCGCATCATTGCGCTGTCCGAGAGCGGCGACGGCCGTTACCTGATTTCGCTGCAGGGCGTGTGCCGGTTCCGTATTGTCCAGGAGCTCACGGTCAAAACACCGTTCCGGCAGTGCCGGTTGGCACCCTTTCTCGCCGATCTCGACGAGGAGCAGGCAGACGCCGAGATCGACCGGCCGGCGCTGCTCAAAGCGTTTCGCGCCTATCTGCAGGCTAACGATCTGGAGGCCGACTGGGAAAGCGTCAGCCGCGCCGAAAACGCCATGCTGGTCAACGCACTGTCGATGATGGCGCCCTACGGGCCGGCCGAGAAACAGGCGCTGCTCGAAGCGGCCGATCTGAAGACACGCGCCGAGACCCTGATCGCCATCACCGAAATGGCGCTGGCGCGCGACAATGAGGATTTCGGTTCGAGTTTGCAGTAGGTTCTTGCCTTCTCCCCTTGTGGGAGAAGGTGGATCGGCGCGCAGCGCCGAGACGGTTGAGGGGTACTGGACGGAGTGCCGTCGGTGCCAAGCTGGAACACCCCTCATCCGACCGAGCTTCGCTCGGCCACCTTCTCCCACAAGGGGAGAAGGAAGTTCGCGCTCGAAACCTTAACCCGATTTGCCCAGATAAGGACAAACCAAATGGCGGATGGACGTGACGGGAACAGGACTGTCGACCCCAAGCTGCTGGAACTCTTGGCCTGCCCGCTGACCAAGGGGCCGCTTGCCTGGGATCCGGAGCGCGGCGAGCTTATCTCGCGGGTGGCAAAGCTTGCCTATCCGGTGCGGGACGGCATTCCGATCATGCTGCCATCGGAAGCGCGTGTCATCACCATAGATGATGCCATGCCACCGCCGCCGCGCCTGGGTGGAACGCCCTGAGTGCTGCGGTTCAGAGCCGCTCCGTCGCGATCTTTCGCGCCTCTATTGAAAATTGCGCCCTTTGGGCATGACCTTCTCTGCCTTTCCCAGTAGTTCCGTTTGCGCGATGCTGCCAGGCTGAGCCTCGTCTGCACTGCTCGACAGTCTGTCCGCAGGCCTTGCCTGCTCAAGCAGCACCGACAGCCACGGCGTCAGATCCTCGACCTTCTCGGCGACGATATGGATGACGTCCGATTCCGATTGCAACTTGCCGGTGACGCGGATGAGACGCGCGCCCATGACGATGGGGCGGAAGCGGTCAAAAGTCCTTTCCCAGAAAATAATGTTGGCGACCGCATTCTCGTCTTCCAGCGTCAGGAAAATCGCCTTGCCATTGCCCGGCCGCTGCCGCACCAGCACGAGGCCGGCGACCGAAACGCGCCGGCCGTCCCGCACCTGGCCGAGCCGCACATTGGGCGTGACGCCGGAACGATCCAGCCTTTGACGCAGGAAGGCGACCGGGTGCGCCTTCAGCGACAGGCCAAGCGAGCGGTAGTCGTGGACGACGTGCTCGCCGAGCGGCATTGTCGGGAGCCTGGTTGCAGGCTCCAGATCGCGCAAGCGGATCGCCGGCTGGTCGAACAGCGGCAGCTTTTCGGCGGCACTCTTGCCGTCGAGCGCGCGGACCGCCCATAGAGCGTCGCGACGGTTCAATCCAAGCGACCGGAAAGCGTCGGCCTGCGCCAGTTTTTCGATCTCGTCGACGTTGAGGCCCGAGCGCAGCCAGACGTCGCGTACGGATGCATAGCCGGCGCCGCGCCTCGACACAAACGCTTCCATGCGCTCCTTCGACAGGCCCTTGACCTGGCGAAAGCCGAGCCGGACGGCATGGCTGGTCCGGATGACGCCGCGCATCTGGGCATGGCGGTCAAGGATACGATCCGGATCGAAAGGCGATTTCTCCAAGGCGCAATCCCAGCCGGAAAAATTGACGTCGACCTCGCGGATCTCGACGCCGTGGTCATGCGCGTCGCGGACAAGCTGGGCCGGCTGGTAAAACCCCATCGGCTGGGAATTCAGGATCGCGGCGCAGAACACGTCGGGATAGAAGGTCTTGAACCAGCAGGAGGCATAGACCAGCAGGGCGAAGGAGGCGGCGTGGCTCTCGGGAAAGCCGTATTCGCCAAAACCCTCGATCTGCTTGAAGCAGCGCTCGGCGAAGTCTTTTTCGTAGCCCTTGGCGACCATGCCGTCGACCATTCTCTTGCGGTAATTGCCGATCGTGCCGGTGCGCTTGAATGTCGCCATGGCGCGGCGCAGTTCATCGGCCTCGCCCGGCCTGAAGCCGCCAGCAACGATGGCGATCTTCATCGCCTGCTCCTGGAACAGCGGCACGCCCAGCGTCCTGCCGAGTATTTTTTCCAGTTCCGGCTTGGGATATTCGGGTTTTTCCTTGCCTTGCCGGCGGCGCAGATAAGGGTGGACCATGTCGCCTTGGATCGGGCCGGGCCGCACGATCGCCACCTCGATGACGAGGTCGTAAAAGCTTTTCGGCCGCAGCCGCGGCAGCATCGACATCTGCGCGCGCGATTCGATCTGGAAGACGCCGATCGTGTCGGCACGGCAGATCATGTCGTAGACATGCTTGTCCTCGGCAGGCAGAGTGGCCAGCACATAGGGCAGGCCGTACTCGTCCCGCGCCTGCGGATAATGATCCTGGAGCAGGGTGAAAGCGCGCTGCAGACAGGTCAGCATGCCGAGCGCCAGCACGTCCACTTTAAGGATTTTCACCGCGTCGAGATCGTCCTTGTCCCACTCGACCATCTTGCGCTCGTCCATCGCCGTCTTGACGATGGGCACGATCTCGTCGAGCCGGTCCCGGGTGATGACGAAACCGCCGACATGCTGCGACAAATGACGAGGAAAGCCCATGATCTCGTTGGCGCATTCGATCACATGCCTTGTCGATGGATCGGTCTGATCGAGGCCGCCGGCCTTTGTCTCCTTTTCGCCGAGCTCCGAGGTCGACCAGCCCCAGATCGAACTGGACAGCGCGCCCCGGACGTCGTCCGACAGGCCCATCGCCTTGGCCACTTCGCGCATCGCCGAGCGGCCCCGGTAGCTGACGACGGCGGCGGCCAGCGCGGTGCGCTTGGTGCTGTATTTGGAATAGATGTACTGGATGACCTCCTCGCGCTTTTCATGCTCGAAATCGACGTCGATGTCGGGCGGCTCGTTTCTTTCCTCGGAAATGAAGCGTTCGAAAAGCGTTTCGATCTTGTCCGGGCCGACTTCGGTGATGCCAATGCAGAAGCAGATGATCGAGTTGGCGGCAGAGCCGCGCCCCTGGCAGAGAATGTTCTGGCTGCGGGCGAATTTGACGATGTCGTGGACAGTCAGGAAATAGCGCGCGTAGTTCAGGCGCTCGATCAGAGCGAGCTCCTCCTCGATGCGCTGCGTCACAAAAGCGGGCACGCCCGAGGGGTAGCGGATGGCGGCTCCCTCCTTGGCCAGCCTTTCCAGTTCGGCCTGCGGCCCAAGACCCGATTCCGTCGGCTCGTCGGGATAGTTGTATTGCAGGTCACTGAGCGAGAAGGTCAGCTCGCCGGCAAAACGCAGCGTTTCCGCCAGCGCTTGCGGATGCCTGCGGAAAAGCCGTGCCATCTCCAGCGGCGGCTTTAAGTGACGCTCGGCATTGGCCGCCAGCTCCAGCCCCACCTCGGCGACGGGCACATTGAGGCGGATCGCCGTCAGCACGTCCTGCAGCGGGCGCCGTTCCGACGTATGGTAGAGAACATCGTTGGTCGCCATCAACGGGATGCCGGCCAGCTCCGCCATCGCCGCCGCCTGCTCGATACGGAAGCGGTCGTTGCCGCGGCAATCCGGCGAAACCGCAAGCCGCAGGTTTTCACCGAAACGATCCGTGAGCCGGCTAAGGAGTGCGAGGCTGGTTTCCGCGTCCGCCGACACATCCGGCAGTATGGCGAGCGACAGGAGATCGCCCCATTCGAGAAGATCGCTCTGTTTGAGGAGCGTCGCCCCTTTTTCGTTCTCGTCACGCAGATTGGCCTGCGTCAGCATGCGGCAGAGATGCCCCCAGCCCTTGCGATCCTGCGGGTAGGCGAGGATGTCCGGCGTGCCGTCGCAAAAAACCAGGCGGCAGCCGGGATGATAGGAAGCACCCTCCACCTTGGCCTGCTGCCAGGCGCGCACCACGCCCGCCACCGTGTTGCGGTCGGCGAGACCGATCGCCGAAAACCCCAGGAATTTTGCCGCGACCACCAGCTCCTCCGGTTTCGAGGCACCGCGCAGAAACGAGAAGTTCGACTGGATGCCGAATTCGGCATAGGGGTTGGCCGTCAGCGCATTCATGCGAAGATCCCATGCATGAACCAGCGCGGCGAGGGCTGCGAGGCGCTGTAAAGGCCCTGGCGATAGAGCCAGTAACGGCGGCCGTCGGCATCCTCGATGCGGAAATAATCCCGGGTCGGGGCATCTTCTCGTCCCGCCGCCCCTCGCCACCATTCCGGCGCGATGCGCTCCGGCCCTTCGGCGCGCGCGACCCGATAGAGCGCGCGCCGCCAGCGGAAGTTCAAAGGCGGGCCTTCCGGCATTTCGGTGGCCGGCACCTCGATCGGCTCGGGCGAACGGAAAAGCCGGATCGGCCGTTCCGGCTGGAAGACGGTCGAGGGAGCGTCCTTCGCCTTGTCCGGCTGCTTCGGCGGCGAGCTTCTCTGCGGCGCCTCCGTGAAGGGAAGGGTGGCGACGGCGCGCTCCGGCAAATGGCTCTCGACGGCGACCGGCTTCAAGACCGCGCCTTCGCCGAGCCGGGCGCGAATGCGGTCGGCAAAAAGCGCGATATCGGCACCGTCGTCGCTCGTCTCGCCGGCAAGGTCGGCCTGCTGCATGTCGAAGGCGGCGGCGGTCAGCACCGAAAGGCGCACGAGATCGAAGCCATAGCCGGCGTCGATATCCTGTTCGAGCGCGGCAAGCCTTTCGTGGAACAATTTCTGGATCAGCCGCGGCTCGCGCAGAGGCCGCGAGGTGCCGACGGCGATGCGGCTGACGCCGCCATCGACGCGGAAAAGCAGCAGCGCCAGCCGCCTTGCGCCCTCGCCGCGACGCTCGAGGTCGCTCTTCAAGGTGGTCGCCAGCATGCCGGTCAGCCGCTCGATGTCCTCGGTCAGCATGATCGGCTCGGCAAGGTGACGCTCGACCGAAAGCGGTGCCACCGGCAGGCGCGGCGACACGGCCTCCTCGAGGCGGCCAAGCGCCTGGTCGAGACGCAAGAGCAGCGATGCGCCGAAGCGGCGGGCCAGCGGCGCGCGCGGTGCCGCCATGACGGCGCCCGCCGTGCGCAGGCCGACGCTTTCGAGGCTGGCGCGTACCTCCGGGTCGATGCGCAGCGCCGCCAGCGGCAAGGGCGCGAGAAGCGCTTCCTCCTCACCATCGGGCACGATGCGGTCGCCAGCAAACCGCGCCGCCGCCCAGGCAGCACCAGGCGTGGCGGCAAGCCCGGCGCGGACATCGAAGCCCTGATGGAAAAAACGCGACAGGATATCGTCCAGCATCGAGCGTTCGCCGCCGAAAAGATGGGTGCAGCCGGTGACGTCGAGATAGAGGCCGTCGGTCCCGTCAAGCGCCACCAGCGGGGTATAGCGGTCGCACCAGTCGGCGAGGCCTTCGAGCAGGCGCCGGTCGGCCTCCGGATCGGCCTCCACGATGTCGATCGAGGGATGCATGGCGCGTGCGTCGGCTATGCCCATGCCGCGCTTCAGATTAAGCGCCTCGGCCCGCTCGTCGAGGGCGGCGATGCGCTGGGCGTTCCGGTCGCGGTGACTGATCACCAGCGGCAGGTGATCCGACGGCCGGGAACGCCAGGACCGCCCCAGACGCTGCCGCAGGATCCTCTCGGCGGCGAGATGCGGAAACCACAGGGATAGGAGTCTTTGGCCGTTCTGGGGCCCATTCCTGAGACCTTCCTTGCTCGCCCCGTCTTTCTTCGAATATGCGTTCATCGGGGTTCCACTCCAGTGTGAATTTTCCGGGCAAGGCCGTGCGGCTCTTGCCGATGGCGACGGTGAAGGCGGGTCGGCCGATCGAGCCGGCGAGCGGCCCGGCAAGCGTCTTACGCGTTGCCGCCGGTGCCGCCGACAGGATGAGGCGGACGGGCGCTGCCGTCGGTTCGGGCTCGCCGGCCTGGCGCAGCAGGAACAGCGGCCGGCCCGCACTCTGCGCGCGGGCGTGCAGCCGCCGCGTCGCGGTGAGGTCAAGCCGCTGCGGGCTGCCGCGGATTTCGAGGATGACGGCGGCCAGCGCCGTCATCCGGGCAGCCGCCTCGGCGATCCACAGCGCATCGAGCAGCCTTGGCGCCTCGGAAAACAGCAATTGCTCCGGCTCGATGCCGAAGAAGGCGTGAAGCCCCCTGGCATAGGGAAAGCCGGCCTCGCGGAAAACCTCGGATGTGCCGATCCACAGCACCGGCAATCGCGGCCCCTGGCTGAGGATCAGGCTGACGAGCGACAAGGCAAAACCGGCAACGGCCCCGGCATCGCGGGTCGCGGCGCCATGAAACTCGCTCACCGCCGCCTTCGGCAGGCCGCCGCTCAGCGCAGCATCGAGGCGCTCGGCGCCGGTGCGCAAAAACGCATCGGGCGGCGCCATGGCGAGGCCGCGCCGGACAATGGTCAGATTCCGAGCGGGTGTCGGATGCCGAGAGGGTGTCAGACTCTGACGAGAGACATCCGCGTCAAACGACGAACTGGCCGGCGCCTCCAGGCGCTCGGGCAAGGTCCCTTCGATCTTCGCGATCTGGCGGCGCAGGGCAAAAACAGTCTCCCGCGCCACGGCGCTTGTCGCCATGACGGTCAGCTTCCACTCACAATTGTTCCTGTTATGTTCCCTAGAATTCCAGAGGCCGGCCAAAGAGTCAAGCGGAGTCATGGGGAATTTATTCCTGTAGTGGGGGCGTGACACGGTCACCCCAGCCCGACCATTTGCCGAGTCCGGCCCGAAAGCCTATATGCCGGGATCAAAGGACAAAGCATGGCTCGCATCTACCAAACACGCATCTGGCACGACCAGCTTTCGCCAACGATGGAGGAAATCGAGCTCCTGGCGCTGGAGGCCTATGCCCATCTGCCGGAGGACTTTCGCAAGTTGACCGGCGAGATCGTCATTCAGATCGCCGAATTCCCGACCGACGAGATCATGGACGACCTTTCGCTGGAAACGCCCTTCGACCTGCTCGGCCTGTTCGAGGGGCGCGGCATCGCCGAGCGCTGGAACCCGCAGACCGGCGAGGGGCCGAACCGCATCACGCTCTATCGCCGCGCCATCCTCGACTACTGGGCCGAGAACGAGGAAACGCTGGGCGACATCGTCACCCATGTGCTGATCCACGAGATCGGCCACCATTTCGGCCTGTCGGACGACGATATGGAGCGGATCGAGGAAGCGGCTGAATAGCACTCAGATGACAGAAGCAGAATTTGCCGATCTGATCGATTGCAATTGGCCGTATCACGACATTTCACTGAGCCGGGAACTGATCGAATCCGCAGTGAGGATTTCGCCGAATGCCGCGTTCTTAGCACTTAGCGAGCTTTGCCATCTGCCCGCAAGTGCTGCCGTCGAGCCCGCCATTCTCCTAGCTCTGGTCGACTTTTGGCTATCCGAAGTCGACCACCCGGTGGCATCTCTGACTGCAGAATGCGCGATCTCCTTGATCGAACGCAAGCGACTGCCGGTTCCCGAGATACTTACGAAGATGGGTTACGCCTCCGGTTATCCCGGCCTCCTTGCAGCGCTATCGATACTCTATTTCAGCTGCGATGACGTCGACGGGCTCGCAGACGCGCGGCTCAACGAAATCAGAGCCGTCTGGGAAAGGCTGCCGTAGCCGGTAGCACCTACCAATCGCTGAGCTTGGTGTCGGGGCCGTATTCCTGGCCCTCGATGTCCTTCACCACGGCCTGGCCGCAGCGCATGGTCTTGGCCTCCTTGTCATAGGCATAGGTCGGCGAGCCGAACAGGTGCCAGCCCTTGTTCAGCGCCGCCGTCACCTTGTGGCAGAAGCTGGCATCGTCCGGGCCGGACAGAAAGCGGTAGAGTTTCATTCTTCAATCCTGTCGTCAGTTACGTTAGTCATGCGCGAACAGCGGCGGCCTTCGCCAGCAGTTTTTCGGCCTGCGCCAGATGCAGCCGCTCGACCATCTTGCCGTTCAGCGCAACTACCGCCCTACCGGTATTTTCGGCGAACGCGAAGGCATCCTTGACCGCGCGCGCCTCGGCTATTGCTTCGGGCGACGGTGCAAAGGCGCGGTTCGCGGCTTCGATCTGAGCTGGATGGATCAGCGACTTGCCGTCAAAACCCATGGCGGCCGCTTCCGTGCACTCGCGCGCAAACCCGTCCATATCGCGAAAATCATTGAAGACGCCATCGAGCAGGTCGAGGCCGCCGGCGCGCGCGGCGAGCACCATCTGCATCAGCCATGGAACGAGATAGCGCCGGTCGGGCATGGCGAGAATTCCGGTGTCCTTGACCAGGTCATTCGTTCCGGCAGCGAAACACACCAGTCGAGAGGCCGGATCGCGGCCGAGCTCGGCAATCGGCCCAATGTTGAGCAGCGCCTTGGGCGTCTCGATCATCGCCCATAGCTTGACTTCGTCGGCGATAAAATTGTCGTCGAGCACGTCGCCGGCCTCGAGAATGTCGCGCGGCGTGTCGACCTTGGGCAGCAGGATGGCGTCGGGCGAGCATTTTGCCGCGGCCAGCAGGTCGGCGCCGCCCCACTCGCTCGACAGCGCGTTGATGCGCACGACCATCTCGCAGCGCCGGTTGGAATGGCCGGCGAAAATCGCCGCCAGTTTTTCGCGCGCGGAAAGTTTATCGGCCGGGGCGACGGCGTCCTCGAGATCGATGACGACGGTATCGCAGGCCAGCGATTGGATCTTGGCCAGCGCCTTGTCGTTCGAAGCCGGGACGTAAAGCACCGAGCGGCGCGGGCGGTAGCTTTCGGTGGTCATCTTCGATCTATGCCGCCTGCAGCTAGCCGAGGCAAGCCGTGCATAAAAACTGCACGCAATTTCGGAAAATCTCCTCGTCTCCGCCCCGCTTGCCACCCGACCGGATGCGACAAGGGCGGCATGCAAGAGCAAAAGAACTCCCGTTGGTCCCTGCCGTACCGGCTTCGCCGCGAAAGCTGGTGGCTCGTCGATCCGCCCCAGACTTTGGCAACCCTCCTCCCTTTCGTCCGGAAATCCCTGCCCACCAGCCGCATCAAAGCCGCCGAGAAAGCCCGATCATGACAGTATTCCTCTCGGCGGCGCCGAGCTATTGCAGCCGCTTCGGCGTTGCCGTCCTGCTCGTCGCGTTGGCCGATTTCTTCTTCTATGGCCAACCGGCGGGCATCACGCTTTTCCTGTTCGGCGTTGCGATTGCAGCGGCGAGCATGGCTCTCCATCCTCTCGACGTCTTCAACGATGGCAGGTTCTGGTTCAAGCCGGTTGCGCTGTTTATGGCGCTGCTGCCGCTTGTGGAAAATGTCAGCGCACTGTCCGTCTCGATCGCGCTGGCGGCGACGGCCATCCTCGCGCTTTCACTGGCCGGACGGTTGCGGCGCGGCCTTGCCCGTATTGCCGGCCAACTCTCGCTGTTCCTGCTTGCAACGCCATTTCGGCTCGTCCTTGATTTCTTCCGCTGGCGCACGGCGGCGCGGCGGCTTGGCCGGCGGCGCGTGCGCCTTGCGGCGATCGCCGTCTGGGTCATGCCGCTGGGCCTCGGCGCAGTGTTCCTCGCGCTGTTCGGCGCCGCCAATCCGGTCATCGAATATTGGTTCTCGCTGATCGACCTGATGGCACTGCTCGACGTCGTCCAGCTGCCACGTCTCGGCTTCTGGCTGTTCGTGCTTGCCTGCGTCTGGGCCTTTCTGCGGCCGCGGCTGCCGCGCTTTCTCCGCCGCCGCAGGGTGTCGCCAGCCAGCGCACCGGCGACGCCGGCCACCAGGACCACCATCGAGGACATCGTCTTCGGCAAGGCCGCTATCCTCCGCGCGCTCGTCGTCTTCAACATCCTGTTCGCGGTGCAGAGCGCACTCGACGCCACCTATCTGTGGGGCGGCATCGCGCTTCCCGACGGGCTGACCTATGCCGCCTACGCGCATCGCGGCGCCTATCCGCTGATCGTCACGGCGCTGCTGGCCGCCGGCTTCGTGCTGGCGGCGCTGCGGCCGGGAAGTGCGACCTCCGGCGATCCGCTCATCCGCCGGCTGGTTTATGCCTGGGTGGCGCAGAACATCCTCCTGGTGATCTCGTCGATCCTGCGGCTCGATCTCTATATCGGTATCTATGCGCTGACCTATTGGCGTGTCGCTGCGTTCGTCTGGATGGGGCTGGTGGCGGCGGGCCTTGTCCTGATCATAGCCCGCATCGCGCGCGAAAAGTCCAACGAATGGCTGCTTGCCGCCAATCTTCTGACGCTATCGGCGACGCTCTATGCCTGCTCGTTCATCAACTTTGCCGCGCTGATTGCCAACTACAATGTCGACCATTGCTTCGAAATGACCGGCCAAGGCACCCAGCTCGACGTCTGGTACCTGCGCTCGCTCGGGCCCGGCGCCTTGCCGGCGCTCGATCGCTTCGTCCAGCACCAGAGCAGGACGGTTTCCGCGGAGGATGCCTCCATCCGCGAACTCGCCGGCTGGTATGCACAGGACGAAGCACGCTTCCGCGCCGGCCAGGAAAGCTGGCGGGGCTGGAGCTTTCGTGACTGGCGGCTCAACCGCGCCCTCGACAGGCGTGGCCCGTTCGTGGTTCCTCCGATGTCCGAACCCTTCATGCCGGGCCGCTGATTTGATGCCGCACCACATACTGGTCGCCGACGACGACCCGCACATTCGCGAAATCATCTGCTTCGCGCTGGAAAAGGCCGGCATGAAAACGCTGGCGGTGCCGGACGGCGCGGCTGCCTTGCAGGCGATAGAGCGCCATGCGCCCGATCTCGTCGTGCTCGACATCGGCATGCCGGAAATGGACGGGCTGGAAGTGTGCCGGCGGCTGCGCCACACATCCGACCTGCCGGTGCTGTTCCTGTCCGCGCGGGATGAAGAGATCGACCGCGTCCTCGGGCTGGAGATGGGCGGCGATGATTATGTCACCAAGCCGTTCAGCCCGCGCGAGCTGGTCGCCCGCGTCAACGTCATCCTGCGCCGCGCGCGGCCCACGCCGGAACCAGCCGACGACCGGCAATTCTCGCATGGCAGACTGTTGCTGGTTCCGGCAAGCCATACAGCCAGCTTCGACGGCAAGCCGCTGGCGCTGACGTCGATCGAATTCGCGATCCTTAAAGGCTTTTTGGCGCGGCCGGCGTATGTGCTTGGCCGCGACATGGTGATGGCCAACGCCTATGCGGCCAATATCCATGTCGCAGACCGCACCGTCGACAGCCATATCCGCAATATCCGCGCCAAGCTGGCGGCCGTCGGCTGCGTCGATGCGATCGAGACCGTGCACGGCGTCGGTTTTCGGCTGGGCGGATGCGGCGCGTGAGCGCCCAAGAACTGATTGGCAGCAAATGGCGGCCTCGCCTCGCCACGGTCGTCATCGCCATCCTGATCATGGTGATGGCGCTGCCGCTGGCCGGCCTGTTTTTCTTCCGGCTCTACGAGAACCAGCTGATCAGGCAGACCGAGGCCGAGCTGATCGCCCAAGGCGCCGCCCTTGGCGCGATCTATGCGCAAGAGGTTCGCGAGGCCGGCCTTGCCCCGGAAAAGCTCGGCGCACCCGTGCCTTCACCCAACACCAGCGATCGGGCCTCTCCCTACCAGCCAATCGAACCGCGCCTCGATCTTGCGTCCGACAGGATCCTGCCGACCCGGCCCGCGGCCACCGCGGCCAGCGCCGATCCCGCCTTCGCGGCAATCGGCGCACGCCTGTCGGGCATTCTTGCCGAGACGCAGAAGACCACGCTCGCCGGCTTCCGGCTGCTCGATCCCAGAGGCGTGGTCATCGCCGGCCGTGAGGAGGCCGGCCTGTCGCTCGCCGCTGTCGACGAGGTTGGCGCAGCGCTTGCCGGCCGCTACGCCAGCGCGCTCAGGCTGCGGGTTCCCGACCAGCCGTCGCCGCCGCTCTATTCGGTCAGCCGCGGCACCAAGGTTCGCGTCTTTGTCGCCATGCCGGTTGCGGTCTCCGGCAAGGTCGCCGGCGTCGTCTATCTGTCGCGGACGCCGAACAACATCGTCAAGCATCTCTATGGCGAGCGCGGCAAGGTGGCGCTGGCGGCAATCACCATCCTCGGCGGCGCGCTGCTGATCGGGCTGGTCTTCCTGCGCGCCGTCAGCCGTCCGATCTATGCGCTGATGGAACGCACGAAACGCATCGCCGCCGGCGACCGCGCGGCGATCAGGCCGCTCGATCACCACGGCACGCGCGAAATGGGTGAACTCTCTGCTGCTTTCCTCGACATGGCCGAAAAGCTGCACGCACGCTCCGACGGCATCCAGACCTTTGCCACCCACGTCTCGCACGAGCTCAAATCGCCGCTGACGGCGATCCAGGGGGCCGCCGAACTGCTGCGCGATTCGGGCAGCGCGATGGACGAGGCCGAGCGGCGGCGCTTTTCGGACAATATCGTCACCGATGCCGGCCGGCTCAATCTGCTGGTGCGCCGCCTGCTCGACCTGGCGCGCGCCGAAAATCTCGAGCCGAGCGGCGAAAGCACGTCGCTCACTGCTGCACTGGCGCTGCTGCCGGCCGACGACAGGCTGGCGGTGCGCGTCGAGGCGGGCACCGAGATCGGGCTGCGCATATCGGCCGAAAACGCTGCGATCGTGCTGGCCAATCTCATCGACAATTCGGCGCGGCACGGCGCGACGCTGGTATCGGTCACAGCCGCAAAAGCGGACGGCAAGGCCACCATCGTGGTCGCTGACGACGGCGCCGGCGTTTCGCCCAGCAACCGAGGCCGCATCTTCGAGCCGTTCTTCACCACGCGCCGCGATTCCGGCGGCACCGGCATGGGCCTCGGCATCGTGCTGGCCCTCCTGAAAGCGCATGATGGCACGATCCGGCTGGTTGACTCGGCGAGCGGCACGCGCTTCGAAATCATCCTGCCGGCGGCGTGACTCGGCGGTTCAGATCGGAAGGGCCAAAAGGTGCATTACGACATCGTCATCATCGGCGGAGCCATCGTCGGCTCCTCGGTCGCCTATTATCTGCGCGAGGAAGGGTTTTCGGGCTCGATCGCGCTTGTCGAGCGCGACCCGCAATTTTCCCGCGCCGCGACCACGCTGTCCTGCGCCTCCATCCGCCAGCAGTTCTCGATCCCGGAAAACATCCGGCTGTCGCAATTCACGCTGAAACTGTTCCGGCGGCTCAGGGAAGAGTTTGGCGCGGACGCCGATATCGGCTTTCGCGAAGGCGGCTACCTCATCCTTGCCGGCGAGAACGGGCTGCCGATCCTGCGGGCCAACCACGAGGCGCAGATGGCCGAGGGCGCCGACATCGTGCTCGAGGATGCCGAGGCGCTCGTCCGCCGCTTTCCGTGGCTGTCGGTCGAGGGCATTTCCGCCGGCGCCTATGGCCGCAGCGGCGAAGGCTGGTTCGACGCGCATGCGATGCTGATGCTGTTCCGCAAGGCACTGCGAAGCAAGAACATCGATTTCATCACAGCGTCGGTGACCGGTATCGAGCGGCAGGGGAAGCGCGTCGCCGGTGTGACCCTCGACAATGGCGAGCGGCTCGAGGCCGGCACCGTCGTTAACGCCGCCGGGCCGAATGCCGGCAAGGTGGCAGCAATGGCCGGGCTGGCGTTGCCGGTGGAGCCGCGCAAGCGCAATGTCTTCGTCTTCGAGGCGCGCGAAAAATATGACGACATGCCGCTGCTGGTCGACCCGAGCGGCATCTATGTCCGGCCGGAGGGCTCGGTCTACATCACCGGCGGCGCCGAGCCGGAAGAGGGCGAAGGACCGGCCGACCCCGCCGACTTCGACCCCGACTGGCCGCTGTTCGAAGAGGTGATCTGGCCGGTGCTGGCGACCCGCATTCCGGCCTTCGAGGCGATCAAGCCGACGCGCGCCTGGGTCGGCCATTACGACTACAACACGCTCGACCAGAACGCGGTGATCGGCCCGCACCCGGAGGTCGGCAATTTCCTCTTCGCCAACGGTTTTTCCGGCCACGGCTTGCAGCAGGCTCCGGCGGTCGGCAAGGCGCTGGCCGAACTGATCGTGCATGGCGGCTATCGCACGGTGGATTGCTCGGCGTTCGGGTACAGCCGGATCGCCGACGGGCGGCCGTTTCGGGAATTGAATGTAATCTGAGAACTCCGCGGCAGGCGTCAGCGCTTGCGGCCGAACCAGAATGCGTTGGGCATGCGCTCCATGCCGATACGCTCATAGAAGCCGACGGCGTCGGGCATGGATGTCAGGCTGATGGCAACGGAAGGTCCGAGTTGCCGGCGTGCCTCATCCATCAGGCCCTTGCCGATACCCAGCCCTTGCGTCGATGCAGAAACAGCGAGCTCGGAGATATAGCAGACCCAGGAAAAATCGGTGATGCCGCGAGCGACACCAACCAGCGGCTTGCCCGGTGCATCGATGCGCGCGGTGAGCACCAGGTCGGCACTCGTGAGCATCGCCTTCAAACGGGCATAATCATCGACGGGCCGTGTCTCGCCGAGGCCGGATTCCACCAGAACGCGGCGGAACTCGGCGATGCCGAGGCCCGGTTCGCTGGCATAAAGGATCGTGGATCGCGTTGTCATGTCGACAAAAGTGCACCATGGGCTGGTGGTTTTGAAGCTGTTTTGTACCGATTTTGTGTTTCGATCGACGACGGAAGTCCAAAAACAGCCGTCTTTTATTTGCCCGCGGCATTGTGTAAACCGAGCGCCAGCAATTCCCCGCAACGAGAAGAAGACGGGCAAGAACCATGGAAAAATTCACCAAGCTCACCGGTGTCGCCGCGCCGATGCCGATCGTCAATGTCGACACCGACATGATCATCCCCAAGGATTATCTCAAGACGATCAAGCGCACCGGGCTCGGCACCGGCCTGTTCGCCGAAATGCGTTACAAGGACGACGGCTCGGAAAACCCGGACTTCGTGCTCAACAAGCCGGCCTACCGCAAGGCGCAGATCCTGGTCGCCGGCGACAATTTCGGCTGCGGTTCGAGCCGGGAACATGCGCCGTGGGCGCTGCTCGATTTCGGCATCCGCTGCGTCATCTCGACCTCGTTCGCCGACATTTTCTACAACAACTGCTTCAAGAACGGCATCTTGCCGATCACCGTCAGCGCGGAAGACCTGGAGAAGCTGATGGACGATGCCTCGCGCGGTTCCAACGCGACGCTGTCGGTTGATCTCGAAGCCAAGGAAATTCGCGGGCCGGACGGCGGCGTGGTCAAGTTCGACCTCGACGAATTCAAGCGCCACTGCCTGCTCAACGGGCTCGACGATATCGGTCTGACCATGGAGAAGGCCGGCGCCATCGCTTCGTTCGAGAAGAAGAACGCTGCTGAGCGCCCCTGGGCCTGAGCGGTACGATGACCCGGCCGCGACAGGCCGGGTTCGTGGCGGCTGAACGGAGGGAACAGTCATGACACGTTCGCTTCTTGCCGGGGCCTGCGCGCTGGCGTGGATTCTGATGCCGGTGGCAGGCGCGCATGCACAGACCGACGTGGTGCTCGTGCCGGCTGACGATGCGTCCGGCGGGGCCGCCGACCAGGGCGCGTTGAGCAATGCGGCCCTAGCCGACAATGACAAACAGGCGCCGATCCCGTTCGAGGGCGGCCAGCTGACCATCACCCAGGAGGAAGAATACGGGGAACGGGTACTCGCCTTCGACGGCAAGGAACTGGCGCGCAATTACGACGTCTTCTTCGACAAGATCGTCGAGGTCGGCGGCGTCAAGGTGGCGCTGGTCGATGTCGGCGACGGCGGCAACCAGTGCGGCCCGGCCAAGGTGATCGTGTGGAAGCCGGAGGGCGGTGCGATCCAGACGACCACGGTCGAGCAGGATGAATGCGGCGCGCCGCCGGCCGCGATCTCCGACAGCGCCGTCTATTTCGTACCCTATCTGCTGCCGGGCGATTCCAAGCCGGCGCTGCAATGGTCGCCGACGGACGGACTGACGACGTCCGGTAATCTGACCTACATGCCGGAGCCGGGCACCGACTGGAAAGACATCGATCCGTCGAAATACGACAACATCATTGATGCCTTTCACAACGAGGCCGTCTACAGGCTAGCCGAGACGCTGCTCGGCAAGGACATGCCCGACATGGCGACCAGCCTGCTGGTCGGCGGCGGCACGGAAAAAACCGCGTCGTGTGCCTTCTTTGCCAGCGGCTGCGTGCCGCATGATTGCGGTGGCAATGACGGCTTCATGGCGGTCGACCCGGTCAAGCACAAGCTGTATTTCGCCCGCCGCGGCGACAAGCCCGAGCCGGACGCGTGGCCGGCGGTGAGTACATGGCCGGCCGACGTCAAGGAAGCGCTGGACAAGGCGCTGGGGTCGGCGAATTAGAAATCGTTCTGCCGCGATCCTTCGCGCGCCCCGGACATCCCCGCTTGGGGGGAGATCGGCCGTCACCGCTGCTTTCGCCAAACCGCCTACGCTGCAAAAAAAGAGGACCTATGCGAAAACTGATCTCCACCGGTTCGCCCTTCGAGAAGACCGCCGGCTATTCGCGCGCCGTGGTGCAGGGCGACTGGTGTTTCGTGTCCGGAACGACCGGCTACGATTATGCGACCATGTCGATGCCGGAGACTGTAGAGGCACAAACGCGCAATTGCCTGGCGACGATCGCCAAGGCGCTCGGGGACGGCGGCTTCGAGATGGCCGATGTGGTGCGGGCACATTACTATATCACCGATGCGGCTTTCGTGGATGTGGTGTTCCCGATCCTCGGCGAGGCCTTTGGCGAGATCAGGCCGGCGGCAACGATGATCGTGTGCCAGCTCAACAAGCCGGAGATGAAGATCGAGATCGAGGTGACGGCGCTGCGGCGCACAGCCTGATGCCTGTCACGGTTGCGACAACGACACGGTCAGCACGAGGATCGGCCCATGGTTAAGGTCAGGCGCATCGTTGCAAACATAGACACGCAGGATATCGCGGCGGCAAAACCCTTCTATCAGGATGTGCTCGGCCTCGATCTCAAGATGGATATGGGCTGGATCGCTACCTACGGCTCGCAAGAGACGATGTCCGTGCAGGTCAGCTTCATGGCCGAAGGGGGATCAGGAACGCCGGTTCCGGACATCTCTATCGAAGTCGACGAGGTCGATGCCGCGCTTGAAAGCATGAGAAAGGCCGGCTTTGCCATCGAATACGGTCCGGCGGACGAACCCTGGGGCGTGCGGCGCTTCTTCGTATGCGACCCGTTCGGCAGGCTGGTCAATATCCTTTCGCACCGGTAGCGACACCGGGCGGCAAAGCGCGGGCTTGCGCAGAACCCGCTTGGCCTTTAGCAAGGCCGCGTTCATGCGCTAAACGATTGGAACGGTTCTCATGGCTTCGAAAAATCTTCTCCTGCTTGCCGGCGACGGTATCGGCCCCGAGGCGATGGCCGAGGTGAAGAAATTGATCGCCGCCATGAACGATAAGCTCGGCAGCGATTTCGTCACCGATGAGGGCCTTGTCGGCGGCTGCGCCTATGACGCGCATGGCGCGGCGATTTCCGATGCCGACATGGCCAAGGCAATGGCGTCGGACGCGGTGCTGTTCGGCGCCGTCGGCGGACCGAAATGGGATGCCGTGCCTTACGAGGTGCGCCCGGAGGCGGGTCTGCTGCGGCTGCGCAAGGACATGGAGCTGTTTGCCAATCTCAGGCCGGCAATCTGCTATCCGGCGCTGGCGGCGTCCTCCTCGCTGAAGCAGGAGGTGGTCGAGGGGCTCGATATCCTGATCGTGCGCGAGCTCACCGGCGGCGTCTATTTCGGCGAGCCTAAGCAGATCATCGACCTCGGCAACGGCCAGAAGCGCGGCATCGACACCCAAATATACGATACGTTCGAGATCGAGCGCATTTCGGGCGTTGCCTTCGAATTGGCGCGCACGCGCAAGAATCACGTCACCTCGATGGAAAAGCGCAACGTGATGAAGTCGGGCGTGCTGTGGAACGAGGTCGTCACCCAGACGCACAAGGCCAAGTATGCCGACGTCAAGCTCGATCACATGTTGGCCGATGCTGGCGGCATGCAGCTGGTGCGCTGGCCGAAGCAGTTCGACGTCATCGTCACCGACAATCTGTTCGGCGACATGCTGTCCGACATCGCCGCCATGCTGACCGGCTCGATCGGCATGCTGCCGTCGGCCTCGCTCGGCGCGCCGGATGCGAAGACAAAAAAGCGCAAGGCGCTCTACGAGCCGGTGCACGGCTCGGCGCCCGACATCGCCGGCAAGGGCATCGCCAATCCGATCGCCATGATCGCCTCCTTCGCCATGTGCATGCGCTATTCCTTCGGCATGGTTGAAGAGGCCGACCGGCTGGAAGGCGCGATCGCCGCCGTGCTCGATCAGGGGTTGCGCACCAGGGATATTCATTCGCCGGGGATGACCGAGGTCGGCACCGCTGAGATGGGCGGCGCGATCATCGCCAAGTTCCTGGGCTGATCCTATGGCGGTCGACGTCCGCTGGGCGACGACTGGGGATGCGGCGGCACTCACCACCGTGCTTTGCGAAATGGCGGTGCATTACCGGCAACCGCCACTCGACGCCAGCCAGGTTTTGTCGGCGGCGCAGAAATGGCTTGGCGACGAAAGCCCATCCTATCCGCATTTTGCGCTCGCCTTCGTCGATGGCGAAGTTTGCGGGCTGGCCTCGGTTGCGATCGCGCATCCCGGCATCGATCTCGAGCGGCTGCTGTTCCTCAAGGACCTGTTCGTGCGCGATACCGCCCGCGATGGCGGTGTCGGTCGAGCGCTGATGGCATTCCTCGCCGGCAATTGCATGCGCGAAGGCATCGGCCGTATCGATCTGACCACGGAGGACTGCAACGAAGGCGCGCTGCGCTTCTATGCCCAATTTGGTGCCGAGCGTCACGAGCAGAAGGTCTTTCTCAGGTTATCCGGCGAGGCGCTGCTGGCGATCGCGGCTGGTTCCTCGACGCGATCTTGGAAGCCCTAAATTGGAGATTGGCCGAAACATCTCCCCCTTCGTCATCCTGGGGCGAAGCAAGGAGCGAAGCGACGCGGCGCAGACCCCAGGATCCATGCCGTTACCCGGCGGCAGTGCTCGGCCGACCAGAACCGAGTGCTTCTTCGTGGTGGATATGAGCGCCATTCTGAACCGCTGCGTTCCTCGGCTTATGTCGCGGCATGGATCCCAGGGTCTGCGCTCCGCTTCGCGTCGCTCCGCCCTAGGATGACGAAGGCGTGGCGGCCGGCGACCCAATCGTGGAGGTACTAAACCCTGACACCTACTGGCACCGGACCCCACTGGTTTTCGCGCGGCTGGGTCGGGATCAGCGCAAAGATCAGGATGATCACGGTGCCGAAGGTCGGGATCAGGAAAAGCAGGAAGAGCCAGCCGGTCAGGCCGATATCGTGCAGGCGACGCACGTTCAGCCCGAACCACGGCAGGGCTGTCGCCAGCAGAAAGAGGCCGAAAAGGCCGACCGCTACTGCCGGCAGTTCAGCGGTATTGCCCATGGCGCCGTCGATAAAGACACCGATGCCTATGACCACGAGCAGCGCGATCGTCCAGAACAGGCAATAGCCCCAATATTCCTTGCGGCAGGCACGGCCGGCGAAGTTGAAGTAATTCTCGGTCAGACCCAGCCAGAAATAGTTCCACAGGCCGGCCGATTCGGCCGGACTTTGTTCAGCGGAACGGCCGAAATGTTGCGGCTGACGTGCCGCTGGCGCGTTGCCGGCCTGAGATGGCGCGGCGGTTGCAGTGGAGGCGTCGGCAGGCGCACTGCCAGGTTGGGCGCGGATCGAAAAAACATCGCGTGCCCGTCCGCCAGCCGGCTGGAATTCGACGGTCGTACCTCCGGCAACCGATGCTTCGCGGCGCAAATCTTCGCGCGCCAAAGTGTAGCGGTTGCCGTCGGCTCCGATGATGAAGCCGAAACCCTGGTCTTCGTCGTAATGAAGAACTTCGCCGCGCATGTCCTGCCCACCCCCATTTCCCCGCCCCAGACTGTGCAAAGTTCCGGCAGACCGCAAGGGGCGTGCGGAAATGGAGAGTGCTGGCTATTTACCCCGGCCGTTTCTTCGATGTCTTGTGTTTCGCAGGTCCGCCTTCGAACTTCGCCTTGGCCGGTTTTCCGGCCCAGGGCTTCGCCTCGAATGCCGGGCGCTGGTCGGCCGGTGCGCGCTTCTCGAATTTGGGCGTGTTCTGATCGAAGGTGCGCTTGCCGCGGTGCGGCTTCTTTTCGGGCCGCGGTTCCTGGTAGCCGGCCCGCGACAAATCCGGCGTGCCGTCCAGCCGCTTGACCGCAATGTTGCCCTGCAGCTTGCGGTCGGGGCCGATCGCAGCGAGGAAACGCTCGGCCCAGTCCGCCGCGATCTGCACGAAGGTTTCCTCCGGCTGCATCTTGATGGCGCCGATCTCGCGCTTGGAAATGCCGCCTGTCCGGCACAGCATCGGGATCAGCCAGCGCGGCTCGGCATTCTGCCGGCGTCCGACCGACAGCGAGAACCAGACGCTGTCGCCGAAATCGTCGCGGCGGCTCGGTGCCTCGTCCCGGCGCGCAAATTTTTCGCCCGACGGCGTGAACGGTGCCACGTCGAGAAGATCCTCCGGCGCCGAGTGGCTGGAGCGGCACATCCGCACGAATGCGGCGGCAACCTGTTCGGGCCCGTGCTGATCGAGAAGCGCCTCGACGAAGCCGCGCTCCTCATCCTTCATAGGCTCGCTGAAGACCGGATCAGCGAGAATGCGCTCGTCGTCGCGCCGTATCACGTCGTCGGCCGACGGCGGGCTCGCCCAGGTTGCCGCAAGGCCGGCACTTTGCAGCAGCCGCTCGGTGCGCCTGCGGGCACTATTGGGCACGATCAGCGCGCTGACGCCCTTGCGTCCCGCACGACCCGTGCGTCCGCTTCGGTGCAGGAGCGTTTCCGGGTTGGTCGGCAGGTCGGCATGGATCACCAGCTCGAGATTGGGCAGGTCGATGCCGCGTGCCGCGACGTCGGTGGCGATGCAGACCTTGGCGCGGCCGTCGCGCATCGCCTGTAGCGCGTGGCTGCGCTCGTTCTGGCTAAGCTCGCCGGACAGCGCCACGACGGAAAAGTTGCGATTGTTGAAGCGCGCCGTCAAATGGTTCACGGCGGCGCGCGTGTTGCAGAACACCAGCGCGTTCTTGGCCTCGTAAAAGCGCAGCACGTTGATGATGGCGTTTTCGCGGTCCGCCTGGGCGACGCTCAGCGCCCGGTATTCGATGTCGAGATGCTGCTTTTCCTCGCCGGAGGCCGAGATGCGCACAGCATCGCGCTGGTAGCCCTTGGCCAGCGTGGCGATGGAGCGCGGCACGGTCGCGGAAAACATCAGCGTGCGGCGATCGGCGGGTGCGGCATCGAGGATGAATTCCAGATCCTCGCGAAAGCCGAGATCGAGCATCTCGTCGGCCTCGTCGAGCACCACTGCCTTGAGCGCCGACATGTCGAGCGAATTGCGGGTGATGTGGTCGCGCAGGCGGCCGGGCGTGCCCACGACGATATGGGCGCCGCGCTCCAGCGCGCGCCGTTCGGTGCGCATGTCCATGCCGCCGACGCAGGACGCCACCGTGGCGCCGGTCAGTTCGTAGAGCCATTCCAGCTCGCGCGTTACCTGCAGGGCCAGCTCCCGCGTCGGCGCCACGGCCAGCGCCAGGGGTGCCGCCGCGTGGGAAAAGCGCTCCGCGCCATCGAGAAGGGTCGGCGCCAAAGCCAGACCGAAGGCGACGGTCTTGCCGGAGCCGGTCTGGGCCGAAACCAGCGCATCGGCCTGGCCAAGCTCGAGAACGGCCTTCTGCACCGGCGTCAGCTCGACATAGCCGCGTTTTTCCAGCGCCTTTGCCAGCGCGGGAACAATAGCTTCGAAATTGGACATCTTGCTCTTTCGAAATTCGGATTCTGAATACCCGGCGACGGGTCAAATGTCGGCAAGCGCCACAGACGGGCGCCACGAGCCAGACGATGCTCGTTCGTACTTGGTGCCGCCGTCATTGTACAGGGCGGGCGGGTCGGCCTTGTTGCGATTGACTCTAGACGTAAACCGCGTAAAAGCCGGCACCGAACGGGATAGTTTTCGATGCGCGGCCTTTTGATGGCGCTTTCTGCCTTCGACATCCCCGGCCCCAATGCGAACCATTGGGCCGGGCGCGTCGCTGCGTCTCCTCGTTCCAGCAAAATCACGTTCTTGCTCAAAAAAACCGGCAAAACGACCACCAAAACGGTCTGATTCCCTTGGCCTAACCACCCTCTCCCGGGTCCGGCCCGGGGGTTGAAACCCGCATCGGCCGGCGGGTTTTCTCCAGAAAACGAGCGGAGAGGGACAGGAGATTTCGATGAGTTTCAAGGTTGCGATCGTCGGCGCCACGGGCAATGTGGGCCGGGAAATGCTCAACATACTCGAAGAGCGCGGCTTTCCGGTGAGCGAGGTGGTGGCGCTGGCCTCGCGGCGCAGCCAGGGCACGGAAGTGTCGTTCGGCGACCGCACGCTGAAGGTCAGAGCGCTCGACCAATATGATTTTTCAGATACCGACATCTGCATCATGTCGGCCGGCGGCAACGTCTCCAAGGAATGGTCGCCGAAGATCGGCAAGCAGGGCTGCGTCGTCATCGATAATTCGTCGGCCTTCCGCTACGACCAGGACGTGCCGCTGATCGTTCCGGAAGTGAACCCGGATGCGATCTCGCTGTTCACGCGCAAGAACATCATTGCCAACCCGAACTGCTCGACGGCGCAGTTGGTCGTGGCGCTGAAGCCGCTGCATGACGCGGCCACCATCAAGCGCGTCGTCGTCGCCACCTACCAGTCGGTCTCCGGCGCCGGCAAGGAAGGCATGGACGAATTGTTCACGCAGACGCGCGCGGTGTTTGTCGCCGACCAGGTCGACGTCAAGAAGTTCACCAAGCGTATCGCCTTCAACGTCATCCCGCATATCGACGTCTTCCTCGACGACGGCTTCACCAAGGAAGAGTGGAAGATGGTGGCCGAGACCAAGAAGATGCTCGACCCGAAGATCAAGCTGACGGCGACCTGCGTGCGCGTGCCGGTGTTCATCGGCCATTCGGAAGCGGTCAACATCGAGTTCGAGAAGCCGATCACCGCCGATGAGGCGCGCGAGATCCTGCGTGAGGCGCCGGGCTGCCAGGTCATCGACAAGCGCGAGGACGGCGGCTACATCACGCCGCTGGAATCGGCCGGCGAGGACGCCACGTTCATCTCGCGCATCCGCGAGGACTCGACCATCGACAACGGCCTGTCGATGTGGATCGTCTCCGACAATCTGCGCAAGGGCGCGGCACTCAATGCGGTGCAGATCGCGGAACTGCTGGTCGAGCGCGGGCTGATCCAGCCTAAGAAGAAGGCGGCATAGTTTCGCTCACGGGCCGCATCGCCGCTGTCGCGGCTGGCCCTCCGCGGGGGCGCCGGACGACCGGCGGCCCGCAGTCGCGGGCTCGGCCTTCGGCCGTTAGCGCCCTTCTCCCCGTTCACGGGGAGAAGGTGCCGGCAGGCGGATGAGGGGCACAGGCGTCTCAAATAGGCAGCAAGGCGACGGCGTCACAGCCGGTTCTCCTCCGCTAGGTCCAACAGCAACTCCAGCGCCTCCTCCGCCCGGTCGGCGGGCACGAACAGATGATCGTGGTAGAAGGCCGAGACCGGATTGACGCCGATGCCGGCGGTGGCCAGCCGCGCGGTGATGGCGGCGAGGAAGCCGACCGCTTCCAGCGACGAATGGATGTTCAGCGTCAGCATCCGGCAGCGGAACACGGTTTTCAGTCCAGCGGCCTTGGCATGGTCTTCAAGCACGATCAGCGTCGTGCCCTCGCGCTCGCGAAACAGCATCACCGGGTGGAGCCTGTCGGGAACGGGCGCATCGGGTGGCAACGTGGTGAAGACATGAACGCCGGCAAGCAATTCCGGCGTCATTGCCGCCAGCAACTGTTTCAGGTCGGTCTCTCCGGCCATCGGTTGCTTTCGTTGTGCGATCAGGCGGCGGCTGCCGTCGAGCGCTCGGAAGACACCTCTACGGTTTTCAATAACGCCCTCCACCTCACCCCGCAACGTGGACTTGGCCAGGTTCGTTGCCGGCTGAACTTGCACATCCAAGGTCGCCGTCCCCCGGAGCTGAAAAAGAGCTGGAGGCGTGTCGGATCGCCGTCATGGGCCGCGTCCTTGGTTCGATCTGGCGAAGGAGCCAGTGCTCACAACGACCGGAGGGAACATCAATGACCATGTCTCAGGCAGCACCCGTCTCACCGCGTGCCCTGTGGGCCGGCCGCGTGCTCAGCGCCGTCATCGTGCTGTTCATGATCTTCGACGGCGTCATCAAGCTACCGCCGCTCGAAATCGTCACCCAGACCATGGTGCAGCTCGGCTGGCCGGCCGATGCCAATGTCTCGCGCATGCTCGGCACCATTGGATTGGTCTCGACAGCGCTTTACGCGCTGCCACGCACCTCGGTGCTCGGCGCCATCCTGCTCACCGCCTATCTCGGCGGCGCCGTCGCCACGCATGTGCGTATCGGCAGCCCTTTGTTCTCGCACATACTGTTCGGCGTCTATCTCGGCGCCATCCTCTGGGGTGGCCTGTATCTGCGCGATCCAAGGGTGCGCGCGTTATTCCCGTTCAGCCAATAGCGGCGACATCGAAAGCCGTTCGATGCTGGCCACGCCGCCAGAGCGGGCGCGGTGTGCCGCCGCCTTTCTACTCTTTGGATCAAATCGAGCGCCGCCGGGCGGCAGCCGATCTTCTTCTTTGGATCAAATCGCCTGGTTGCGAGTTAGGGGGTGCAGCGGCGAGGACGGCACCCTGTTGGAGAGGAACGACAATGAAAAAGGTGATGATCTTGATGGCCTTGCTGGTCCCGCTCGGTGCCTGCTCCCGTACTGAGCAAGGCGCGGCAGTTGGTGGCCTGGGCGGTGCGGCGGTCGGCGCTGCTGTGGCCGGCAACCCGACCAAGGGCGCGGTGATCGGCGGTGCGGCCGGCGCTTTGGCCGGTGCACTGATCGGCCGTGCCAGCGAAAGCGGCCAATGCCGTTATCGCGATCGCAACGGTCGTGTCTACGTTGCGAGTTGCCCGGAAGGCTATTGATCGGGCCGCACCATATGGATGCAATAGCAAAACGGCGGGCAGGGCCCGCCGTTTCGTGGTTGTGGAGATGATTTATTCGGCGCTGGCGGCTTCCGCCTCGGCCGGCGCGGCTGCGGCGGCGGCAACGGCCGCGGCGGCATCTTCCTGCGCCTTCTTCAGCAAGGCTGCGCGCTCCTGCGCCTTCTTGCCGGGCTCGGCCTTGTTCGGGTTGGAGCGGGCTTCGCGCTTGGCGATGCCGGCTTCATCGAGGAAGCGCAGCACGCGGTCGGTCGGCTGGGCGCCATGCGACAGCCAATGCTTGACGCGCTCGGCGTCGACCTTGACGCGTTCGCCGTCCTTGGGCAGCAGCGGATTCCACGAGCCGAGCGACTCGATGAAACGGCCGTCGCGCGGCGAACGCGCGTCGGCGACGACGACATGGTAATAGGGACGCTTCTTCGAGCCCGCACGGGCCAATCGGATTTTCAGTGGCATTTCTTTTCTCCTAAAAGCTCTGATTCGGTTGATCGGTTGGTGGCTGGTCCTCAGCCGGTTTTCGCTACGCCGTTGGATGCGGCGATCTGCTCGTGATGGCGGATCACTTCGCGGACGACGAAGTTCAGGAATTTCTCCGCGAAATCCGGGTCGAGATGGGCGTCCTTCGCCAGTTGGCGAAGACGGGCGATCTGCTCCTGCTCGCGCGCCGGATCGGCAGGCGGCAGGCCATGTTCCGCCTTCAGCACGCCGACTGCCTTGGTGCAGCGGAAGCGCTCGGCCAGCATGTGGATCAGCGCCGCGTCGATATTGTCGATAGAGGCGCGATAATTGGCCAGCGCCGCACGCGCGTCCGCCATGTCCTTCTCTTCGTTCATGGCGCCCTCACTTCTTCTTGCCGAGGCCAGGCAGCCCGCCACCGCCCGGCAGGCCGGGAAGTTTCATGCCACCGGGCAGCCCAGGCAGGCCACCGCCACCGGGAAAACCACCGGGCAGGCCCTTCATGCCGCCGAGCCCGGCCGCCTGGGCCTGCTTCTGCAAGGCTTCGAGCTGCTTGGGGTCCACCTTGGAGAGGTCCGGCATCCCGCCGCCCATCATGCCGCCTGCGCCGCCAGGCATCATGCCGCCGAGCCCCATCTTGGAAGCGAGGCCGCCCATCATGCCGCGCATCAGGCCGCCGCCTTTGCCCTTGCCGCCCATCGCCTTCATCATGTCGGCCATGCCGCGATGCATCTTCAACAGTTTGTTGATTTCGGCCGCGTCGGTACCCGAGCCGGCGGCGATGCGCTTCTTGCGCGAGTGCTTCAGAATATCGGGGTTGGCGCGCTCGGCCTTGGTCATCGACGAGATGATGGCGAGCTGGCGACCGAACATCTTGTCGTCGAGCCCGGCGGCGGCCATCTGGTCCTTCATCTTGCCCATGCCGGGCATCATGCCCATGATGCCACCCATGCCACCCATTTTCGACATTTGCTGAAGCTGGCCGGCGAGGTCGTTCAGGTCGAACTTGCCCGACTGCATCTTCCTGGCCATCGCCGCGGCCTGTTCGGCGTCGATGTTCTCGGCCGCCTTTTCGACGAGGCTGACGATGTCGCCCATGCCGAGGATGCGGTCGGCGATGCGCTTGGGGTGGAATTCCTCCAGCGCGTCCATTTTTTCGCCGGTGCCGATCAGCTTGATCGGCTTACCGGTAACGGCGCGCATCGAGAGCGCCGCACCACCGCGGCCGTCGCCGTCCATGCGGGTCAGCACGAGGCCGGTGATGCCGACGCGCTCGTCGAAGCTTTTTGCCAGATTGACGGCGTCCTGGCCGGTCAGCGAATCGGCGACCAGCAGGATCTCGTGCGGCGACGACATCTTCTTGATGTCGGCCATCTCGACCATCAACGGCTCGTCGATATGGGTGCGGCCGGCGGTGTCGAGGATGACGACGTCATGGCCGCCGAGCTTGGCCGCCTGCACGGCGCGGCGGGCGATATCGACCGGCGTCTGGCCAGCGACGATCGGCAATGTGGCGATCTTGACCTGCTCGCCGAGCTGGCGGAGCTGCTCTTGCGCGGCGGGACGCCGCGTGTCGAGCGAGGCCATCAAGACTTTCTTGTTTTGACGGTCGGCGAGGCGCCTGGCGATCTTGGCCGAGGTCGTCGTCTTGCCGGAACCCTGCAAGCCGACCATCATGATGACGACCGGAGCCGGTGCATTGAGGTCGATGGCGACGCCCTCGGCGCCGAGCATCTCGACCAGCTCGTCATGGACGATCTTGACGACCATCTGGCCGGGCTTGATCGACTTGACCACGGCGGCGCCGACGGCCTTCTCGCGCACCTTGTCGGTGAAGGAACGCACCACTTCCAGCGCCACGTCGGCCTCGAGCAACGCACGGCGCACCTCGCGCAGCGCCGCCGAGACATCAGCCTCCGACAAGGCGCCGCGGCCGGTGAGGCCGTTCAGGATCGAACCAAGACGTTCCTGTAGCGATTCAAACATTCTTTTTCCTTTTCCCTGGCACCCGGATGATGCCCGAGAGGTAATGCGTTCGCGCCAACTGTCCAAGCAAAAGCCGGTCCGGGCAAAGCCCAAAGCCAAAAAGCACCCGGGGGCGCACAGCGCTGCCGGGTGTTGGCCTCCGGGATCGATTTACAGCACTTCACCTCAAAGAGGTTTCGGCGTCCCGGTCGGTTTGCTCGGAGGAATACTCGTCGCGGAATTCGCGGCGTGTAGACAGGAAATCGGCCGCAGAGTCAAGCTTTGGTCAAGCTTTGCGTCAAATAGCTCAGGACGACCAGGCAATGCACATCAGCGCACGCTGCCGGCGCGCGCCATATCCGGCTCGACCTTCAGCGGTGAGCGCGGATGCAAAAGCAGCAGAACGGTCAACAGGCTGCTGACGATGCCGATCGAAGCGATGAGGACGGCGTCTGAAGTCGTCCAGCCGGCGGCTTCGAGCGGCTTGGCGTTGAACAGGGCGAAGGAATTATAGCTTTGCTGGTGCGAAATCAGCAGGAAGCCGGTCAGATTGTTGCCGAGATGGGCGCCAAAGCCGGCACCGAGATTGCCGGTTGCATAGACCAGAAGCGTCAGCAGCAGCGCAAAGGCGGCGATCGAGGCCAGCACGCAGGCATTGATGGCAGCGCTCGAACCTAGGCTCCAGTGCAGGGAGGTGAACAGCAATCCCGGCAGCAGCGCCCAGATGAAAGGGTTCTGGAACCGGCTCGCCAGGCCCCAGAGCAGATAACCGCGAAACAGCATCTCCTCCGACGAGGTCTGCAGAAAGGTCAGGGCGGCGATCGGGATCAGGAACGAAAGCCACGCGGACAGGCCGATCGCGCCGCGCGCGATGTCGGGCTGCAAACCATAAAGCAGGATCTCCGAAAGCAGCGAGGTGATCAGCACCGCGGTCAGTCCTTTCAGGAACCCCGACCAAGAAATGCGCCGGCTGACGCCAATCAGGGCTGTCAGCTTCTCGCGATGGATCCAGCGCATGGCAGCCCAAAGGCCGAGCCAGATTCCGGCAAATGAAGCCAGCGCCGCGAGGATGCCCGCAGGAGAGGCCATGAAATCCTGCACCGCTCCTCCACCTGGCGGGGCGGTGCCAGACGATGCCTGCCAAACGGCAAAGGCATACGTGCCGCCGAACAGCACGGCGGCAGTGGTTCCGAGCCAGAACAGTATGACGACCACCGCTCCAAGCAGAAGCCGCGGCAAAGTGGTCTTGTTGTTGGCGGTGTGCCGGTACTGTTGGAAGGCGGTGGGGTCGATCGTCACGCGGGCTCGCTGGCTGGTGCTTCGGCTCGCAAGATCTAGAACATCGGCCCCAATGTGGAAACCGGTATTGCATCGGCAATGCCGGCCTGTGGCGATATCGAGGTTTGTGAGCGGCCGCCGCTACTGCAGGGCGACCGCCCTGTTTGTATCGTCAGCGCACGACGTACATGATGCGCCTTGTGTCCGGATCGATCAGCGCCGGCTGACCGTTCACGTAGACGTAGCGGTAGTCATAGTCCGGAATCTCGCGTAGCTCGACGGTGTCGGGCAACGTCGCGCCCGTGACCACCTCGCCCTCGAGATAGACCGGATCGAGCCGATGCGTACGGACATAGGTACGGATCTCGGCCGGCGGTCTCCGGATAGGCTCGATCGCCTCGCCGGCGACGATTGCTCCGGTATAGCTGTCGGAATACTCGACGCTATCGGCGGGCGGCGTCACGACGGCAATGTCGGCGCTGGCCGGACGCTGTGTCAGGACCACACGGCTGCCGCCGAAATCGGCCGTCACATAGTCGGAATAGACCCAGCCCTGGCCGTTAGCCTCGGCGATAGTGCACCATTTGCTGTTGACGATGCAGCCGTCGAGCGTCGCCGACTGGCCGGCCGCGAGCACGCCGATCACCGGATATTGCGGGCCGGGGCCGGCGCGTACATTGAGATCAGTGATGGCCGAGACGGCGGTGTCGGCCAATGCAGAGCCCGACATCGCTATGAGCGCTCCGGCCACCGCCGGAAACAATATGCGTTTCATGGTCTTCTCTCCGTTTCACAGTCCCTTGGCACGGAAAACGAAGCAAAGCCGCATGCGTTCCGGCTAAAAGGCTTCGGCCGGCTCACGATTTGTTCCAGTCGTTTTCGGCAGGTCGGTCAAAAGCTCGTGAACAAAAGCAAGTTTTTGCGCCGCCACGTCCGAGATGACGAAGGGATAGAGATCGGGCAGGCCCATGCAGCGGTTGATCGAGTTGGACGCCTCCGACAGCACCAGCCAGCGGTCGAGAATCCTTTCGAAAGGCTCTGGCCTGGAGGCGGGTTCCGATGGTGCCGGCTGCAGCTTGCCGCCGGTATCGGCGCGCGGCAGCTCGTTGGCTTCAACGGTTTCCAGCCGGCCGAGCGGGAAATTCAGGGCATGCACCATCTCCAGCGTGTCGGTGATGTGCATGTGATGCGCCCATGTCTCGGCCCAGTCCTCCCATGGGTGCGACGTCGCATAGGCCGAGATATGGCGCTGCTGCCAGTCGGGCGGCGCGCCATCGGCATAATAGGTCTTCAGCGCCTGTTCGTAGCCGGCGCGCTCGTCGCCGAACAAAGCGCGAAAACCGGCAAGCTTTTGCGAATCGTCGCGGATCAGGCGGTCCCAGTAATAATGGCCGAGCTCATGGCGGAAATGGCCGAGCAGTGTGCGGTAGTTCTCGCCCATCTCGACGCGCCGCCGTTCGCGCTCTGCCGAATCCGCCTCGGCGACGTTGAGCGTGATCCGGCCGTTGTCATGACCGGTCAGGATACGTTCGCCGCCCGGACCGCCGCCGATCGGATCGGCAAGAAAATCGAAAGCGAGACCGATCTCGTCGCCAACTTCCTGCTTGGGTGCGACCGGCAGGCCGAAGGCGAGCAGCGAATAGACGGCACGCTTCTTTGCCGCCTCGACACGGATCCAGCGGCGGCGGTTGCCGTCGACCGACAGATCCGGGATCAGCTGGTTCAGCGCACAGGCGCGGCAGAAGGCGTGGCCGGGCTCCGCCATCCAGTTGCAGGCGCATTCGTCGGCATTGGTGCAATGGAAGACGTCGGCGCCGGACAGCGCGAAGCGCGCATGCTCGGGATCGTAGAGCACGAGGCTGGCGCAGTTCAGGCATTGCGCGTTCTCGAAATAGAGACGGTGGCCGCAATGCGGGCAGTCGAAAAGCTTCATTGGCGTCTCAAATCATTCGAAATGCGGAGGACAATACGAGCAGGAGAACGCCAAACGCCTGTCAGCTGCCCACGTTCCTGCCGGCCGATGCTATTTTGCTGCAAGCTGGGCGACGACCTCCTTGGCCACTGCCTCGCCCGACAATCTGGCGCCGCCGCAGGTCTGCATCAGCGGACCGGCCAAATGCTCGCCGGCGAAGAAGATCTTTTCCGCCACGGGCTGCATCAGCGTGGCGCGCGCTTGCGAGCGGCCGGGCCGCGCCGCCGCATAGGCGCCGCGCACGAACCGCTCAGCGCCCCAATTGGTCATCATTGCGCGTCCGACATGCTTTCGTATGTCGCCGCCAAAGATGCCGCAGAGCCGGTCGACGACGAAGTCGATGCCAGCCGCCTCGCCCGCCGCCGACATCTCCCAAGCGAAATCGCCGCCGACGAAACCGACCATCAAATCGAGGTCGAAGGGAAAGCAGAGGAAGTAGATGTCGTGCCGGGCCAACCGCTCGATCAGCAAATCGTCGAACGGCTCCAGGCCGAGTCTTGTACCGGATATTTCGACCGGCAGCTTGGTCAGCATGCCCATCGGCAGGTCGAAGAAGGCGGCGAAATGCGCATCGGGGAGTGCAGGCGAGAACGCAATCTCCTCGAAGGCGAGCACTGCCGGGGAGGCAGTGACGATGACCGCCTTGGCGCAGATGGTACCGCGATCGGTGACGCAGGCTACGCCCGGCCCATCCCAGACGATCTTGCGCACCGGGGTCGACAGTTCCACCGGCACATCGGCACCGAAGCGGGCAACCAGCGTACCGAAGCCTTCCCTGGTGAAATAGTTCGGATCGAGATCGGCGGCGGCCTGAAAGTCGCGGATCGATATCTCGTCCTCGTCGGCGCCGAAATCCATCGGCCCGGCGAAGGTTGCGGCGGCGCGCGGCGCGTGTCCCTTGGCGAGCAATGCCGAAAGGCGGTCGTCGTCGCCTTCCCTCACCTGATGTGCCGCCACCAGTTCGAACAGCCTTGCGTCGGCCACCTTCATCGCCGCCTCCTCGGCTTCGCTTGCCTTTCGCTCACGGTAATAGAGATGATCGACATTCATGTCGTGGTGATGAAGCGTCCAGGCAGCGGCCTTCGCCTCGGGAAAGTAGGGATTGCGGTCCGCGGCATGCAGCCAGGCGCAGCCGATGTCGAACGGCACGCCGAAATGCTGGTCGCTGGTCCAGGCGCGGCCGCCAATGCGGTTCACCGCTTCCAACAATTTGAAGGAAAAACCGGCAGCGCGCAGGGTCTTGGAAGCCGAAAGCCCGGCTGAACCGGCGCCGATGATCACGACATCAACGTCTTCCATGCTTATTCTGTCCCCGCCACAATAATTACTTGATCGTAGGCAAATTCCCGGGCGTCCGCCAGTGTGGTGGATTTGAGGTTCCTGCTGTATTGAGTGCATCGGCGTGGCGCCGGGGCAGTGACAAGCAGGTGTTTCGCAGGCAAGTTCGCAATTGGGAACGTGATTCAGGCAACCAGGAGAGCAGCATGGCATTTCTTGCCAAGGGGAAGATGTTTGTAGTGGCCACGGTGGTGGCGGTGCTTGCGCTGGCGACGGGCGCGCAGGCGGCGGCCAGCTGTGGCAAGAACGGCGCCGGCTTCGAGGCATGGAAACCGGAGTTCGCCGCGGAGGCGAAGGCCGACGGTGTCGGCTCGAAGGGTCTGGCCGCTCTGGCTCGCGCAACCTATGCGACAAAGACGATCTCCGTCGACCGCGCCATCCATAAGGCTTTCAGCGGCTCGGTGGAAGCTTTCATGAAGCGCCGTGGCGCGTCCGCGATCATTGCCAGGGGCCGTGCGCTGAAGAAGGCCAATGCTGCGCTGTTCGACAAGATCGAACGGAATTACGGCGTGTCGCCGGGCGTGTTGCTCGCCATCTGGGGCATGGAGACCGGCTTCGGTTCCGCCATGGGCAGCCAGAATACGGTCTCCGCCATTTTAACGCTGGCCTATGACTGTCGCCGTCCGGAGTTCTTCTACCCGCATGCCATTGCGGCCCTGAAGCTGGTTGATCGCGGAGCGTTGAGCGCCTCGTCGGTCGGTGCCGCGCATGGCGAGATCGGCCACACGCAGTTCCTGCCCGGAAATGTTTTGACGTATGGTGTCGGAAACAAAAATCTGCGCGACAAGAGCACTGCGTTGGCTTCTACCGCCAACTTCCTCAAGGGTCATGGTTGGCGACCGGGCGCCAGCGCGCAGGCGAATATCGGCGCAATTGCTGGCTGGAATTCGGCGAGCGTCTATCAACAGGCCATCGCCCGCATGGCCACGGCGATCGATGCCGACTGACAGGATATAAACGCAAAAATGACTGGGCTCGGTTGGAAGCGCGAGGCGAGCATGAAGAGTCTCGCAACAGCGCAGGGCTTGCCTTGCCCTTTGGAACCTAGCTAGGACAGGCGATGATCTCGCTCTCGATCGTTGATTTCGATGCGGACCCCGAGGGGGTGACTGCGATCCTAAGCCTCGAACCGACACGCATAGTTCGCAAGGGCGACCCGATGCGTAACGGTTCCCCGCGCAAGAAGAATGGATGGAGCCTCGATGGTCCGCGGCAAAGGCTCCGGAGTGGGGCCGAGCACGAGAATGCGGTCAACTACCTGATCGAGCAGATGCGAGGTCGGGAGGAGGCCTTCGCACGGCTGCGGCAGGAAGTGCGGCCAAAGCAGATAACTATCTACGGCGGGTTCTATCAGCCCTACGACGGACAGTGCGGCATTTGGCTTGAGCCGTCTGCGATGAGGGTGCTCGCGGATTGCGGTGTTGGCTGGAGCCTCGACCTTTTTTGTTGAGGACGAAGCTCACCAACATGGAAATGAGGTGTGAGCAGGCGTCCTGTCCGCATTGGGTCGTTTGCCGACTGGCTGGTTCCAAATTTGAGCGGAGTCTGATTCATAAGGGCATGAGCCGATACGATCTGACCGACTTCGAATGGCGCGTCATCGAGCCGCTTTTGCCCAACAAGCCGCGAGGCGTGCCGCGTGTCGATGACCGTCGCGTGCTGAACGGCATCTTCTGGGTGCTGCGATCGGGTGCGCCATGGCGCGATCTGCCCGAGCGCTACGGCCCTCGCACCACTTGCTACAACCGCTTCGTTCGATGGCGGAAAGCAGGTGTCTGGGATCGGCTGATGGACGCCATTACCGAGGCCCATGACGGCACGGTGCAGGTAATGAGTCTACGTCCTAGTTTTCTCGGATCGTTTTCAGCTTTCACGAGATCGGTAGAGCGCCCAGCCCGCTGTTCGGATGTCAGCGCTGGCGGTTACGCGCCGCCAGTGTCCTCAGCCTGAGCGCGTTGAGGCGGATGAAGCCTTCGGCATCCTTCTGGTCGTAGGCGCCGCGGTCGTCCTCGAAGGTGACCAGCGCGTCGGAATAGAGCGTCTTCCTCGACTTGCGGCCGGTGACCATGACGTTGCCCTTGTAGAGCTTCAGCCGCACGGTGCCTTCGACGTCTTCCTGGCTCTTGTCGATCATTGCCTGCAGCATCAGGCGCTCGGGCGCGAACCAGAAGCCGTTGTAGATCAGCTCGGCATAGCGCGGCATGAACTCGTCCTTGAGGTGGGCCGCACCGCGGTCGAGCGTGATCGATTCGATCGCCCGATGGGCGGCGATCAGGATGGTGCCGCCGGGGGTCTCGTAGACGCCGCGCGATTTCATGCCGACGAAACGGTTCTCGACCAGGTCGAGCCTGCCGATGCCGTTGTCGCGGCCGAGATCGTTCAGCGCCGCCAGCATCGTTGCCGGCGACAGCTTCTTGCCGTTGAGCGCAACCGGGTCGCCCTTGAGGAATTCGATCTCGATCTCGGTGACCTCATCCGGCGCATCCATCGGCGAGATGGTGCGCTGGTGGACGAATTCCGGCGGCTCGCTCCACGGGTCTTCCAGCACCTTGCCCTCGGACGACGAATGCAGCAGGTTAGCGTCGACCGAGAAAGGCGCATCGCCCTTCTTGTCCTTCGGCACCGGGATCTGGTGCTGCTCGGCGAAGTTGATGAGATCGGTGCGCGACTTGAACGACCAGTCGCGCCAGGGCGCGATGACCTTGATGTCGGGGTTCAGCGCATAGGCGGAAAGCTCGAAACGCACCTGATCGTTACCCTTGCCGGTGGCGCCATGCGCGATCGCGTCGGCGCCGGTCTCTTTTGCGATCTCGACGAGATGTTTCGAAATCAGCGGCCGGGCGATCGAGGTGCCGAGCAGATAGGTGCCTTCATAGACGGCGTTGGCGCGGAACATCGGGAAGACGAAATCGGATACGAACTCCTCGCGGACATCGACGATGCGGATATCCTTGATGCCCATCATCTCGGCCTTGCGCCTGGCCGGCTCCAGTTCGCCACCCTGGCCGAGATCGGCGGTGAAGGTGACGACCTCGGCGCCGAGCTCGGTCTGCAGCCATTTCAGGATGATCGAGGTGTCAAGGCCGCCGGAATAGGCGAGCACGACTTTCTTGACGGCTTTTGCTTTCGACATGGTGGGCAGTTCCGCGACAGGGGTTCTTCGCGGGCGAGGTATCACGGCGTTTTAGGCCAGCGCAAGGGACGAACGATGCCTGGACCAGATGCTTCATCTCCAAGAGGCTGGCGAGGACACGGCTCTTGCGGTATGGCTGCGCCGTCTTTTGCCGCTACGAGACGAGCCATGTCCTTCATCCCCGACAGTACGACGCTTATCCAGTTCTCCATCGCCACCTTCATCCTGGCGATCACGCCCGGGCCTGACATGACGCTGTTCGTGTCGCGCACGCTGAGCCAGGGCCGTGCCACCGGCTTTGCCTCGATGGCCGGCGCCTTGTGCGGCACGCTGATCCACACCACGCTGGTGGTGGTCGGCGTCTCGGCGCTGATCGTCGCCTCGCCGATGGCGTTCTTCGTGCTGAAGATTTTCGGCGCCGGCTATCTGGTCTTCCTGGCATGGCAGGCGATCACAAAAGGGTCGGCGTTTTCACCGGAGAAGAAGAGCGGGCCGCAGATCTCGCTGTTCCGCAGCTGGGCGGCGGGGCTCGGGGTCAATCTGCTCAACCCGAAGATCATCCTGTTCTTCATGACCTTCCTGCCGCAATTCGTCTCCGCGCATGATCCCGACGCGCCGGGAAAGCTGTTCTTCCTCGGCGCGATGTTCGTCGTGCTGGCGATCCCGGTGACGGCGCCGATGGTGTTGGCGGCGGAAAAATTCTCGGCCGCGATGAAATCCAGCCCGCGTGTGACCCGCGTCGTCGACTATCTGTTTGCCGGAGTTTTTTCGGCCTTCGCGCTCAAGATCCTGACGGCCCAGGCGAAATAGGGCGTCCGATCCGACGCCAGCTTCCGGCCGAGCGCCCGGCGCTCAGCCAGTAGAAAATACCGCCGACCATACCGCAGCCGATCACCGCCAGCATGACGCTGGTGTTGGTGATCTCGAAATTGGCATCTTTTGTCTGGCGCACGAAGCCGAGGAAGACCGCCGCCACCGCTGCGCCCGCCAGCGCATAGAACAGCCAGTCGCGCCGGCCGAGAATCTCGGAGACGAGGATGGCGACGGCCGCCGGCATGAAGGCGAAATAGGCGACGAACAGTGCGACAAAGGGGACGGAAAACCACAGCGAGGCCTGCGCTACCGGCTGTGTCTCGTCCGTCATCAGCCCCAGAGACGCCAGGAACATGATGTTGAGGAAGGCGCTGGCAGCCAGCGATGCAACGCCGTAGCCGACAAGGATGACGGCGAAGCGGATCAGATAGGCGACGAGGCGGTTCACGCCTCGCCATGCCCCGCGATCATCATCGCTTCCAGCGCCAGCCGGTCGACCTTGCGCATGCGCTCGGAGTCCGACTTGAGCTGGCCGCAGGCGGCGAGGATGTCGCGGCCGCGTGGCGTGCGGATCGGCGAGGCATAGCCGGCATTGTTGATGTAGTCGGCGAATTTCTCGATCGTCTCCCAGTCCGAGCATTGATAGTTGGTACCAGGCCACGGATTGAACGGGATCAGATTGATCTTGGCCGGAATGCCTTTGAGCAGCTTGATCAGCGCCTTGGCGTCCTCGATCGAATCATTGACGTCCTTCAGCATCACATATTCGAAGGTGATCCGCTTGGCGTTGGACAGGCCGGGATAGGCACGGCAGGCAGCGATCAGTTCGTTGAGCGGATACTTCTTGTTGATCGGCACCAAAAGGTCGCGCAGATCGTCATTGGTGGCGTGCAGTGAGATCGCCAGCATGACGCCGATCTCTTCGCCGGTGCGGAAGATCTCCGGCACGACGCCGGAGGTCGACAGCGTGATGCGCCTCTTCGACAGGGAAAGCCCGTCGCCGTCGGATGCAATCAGCAGCGCCTTCTTCACCGCCTCGAAATTGTAGAGCGGCTCACCCATGCCCATCATCACGACGTTGGACACTTTCCTGCCCTCGGCCGGCACGATGGCGCCGTCGGGCGTGTCGCGGTCGGGGAAATCGCCGAGCCGGTCGCGGGCAGTCAAAAGCTGGGCGAGGATTTCCTCGGCGGTCAGGTTGCGCACCAGCTTTTGTGTGCCGGTGTGGCAGAAGGAGCAGGTCAGGGTGCAGCCGACCTGCGAGGAGATGCAGAGCGTGCCGCGGCCCTCTTCGGGAATGTAGACGGTCTCGATCTCGACCGGCCGGCCAGCGCCGCGCGGCGGAAAGCGGAACAGCCATTTGCGCGTGCCGTCGGTGGAAATCTGCTCCTCGACGATCTCGGGCCTGGCAACGGTGAAATGCCTGTCAAGCGCGGCGCGCAGATCCTTGGAAATGTTGAACATGCCGGCAAAGTCGGAAACGCCACGCACATAGATCCAATGCCAGAGCTGTTGGGCGCGCATTTTCGCCTGGCGCTCCGGCACGATGCCGGCAGCGACAAGGGCGGCCCCAAGTTCGGCTCGCGTCAAGCCGATCAGCGACGGTTTTTCAGGCGTCGTGCGGGTGCGCAACGCGTCACGCGCGCCTTCGGCGGTAAGATCGAATGAAAGGGTCATTGTTGCGCCAATATAAGCGATTTGCGGCCGAATACAGCATCGTGCCCGAAATGAAGCGCGGCGCATAGCACAGCTTGATGGCGGAGTCATGCCGGTGGTCTTCCCTTCTCCCCTTGTGGGAGAAGGTGGCCGAGCGTAGCTCGGTCGGATGAGGGGTGTTCCAGCTTGGCATCACCTGCACCCCTCAACCGTCTTGGCGCTGCGCGCCAATCCACCTTCTCCCACAAGGGGAGAAGGAAAGACCGCACGAACGCTGGTTCTTTACGTCGCTGTGTTAGGTGGTGAACGTCACGGACGAGGACTTTACTTGCACTTGGCGATCGAGGCCAGCGCCGCCGAGATGCCCTTCAGCGAGAAGACGTAGGTGGTGGTGTTGCCGCGGCCGGACTTGGCCGACACCTTCATGTCGGTGCCGGTCTTCATCGCGGCGATCAGCACCGGCTCCTCGGCGGCGTTCTCGACCCAGGCCGACTTGCCGCGCGTGAACATCGAAAAAGACTTCTTGTCGATGGTGACGGTGGCCTTGGAACCTTCCTGGAAGGTATAGCCGGCGATGAATTGCGGCTCGTAGGACACCTGCTGCCCCGGCCGCTGGCTGACGAAGAAGAACATGTCGCCGTGATCGAGCGTCGGCGGCTGCTTGTCGGTTGGCACCGTCAGGACATAGCAGACCTTGCCGCCGCCCGACGCCTGATAGCTGTAGGTGCCCCAGGCATTATGCTGGCCGATCTTGGTTGCCGACTGCGCCAGCGCGGGCGCTGTCAGGGCCACCAGGGCCAGGCTGGAAACTATAGCAATCAATCCGCGCATCGCTTTTCCCGTATTCCACTGGTGCGGCGGCAGGCCGGCTCGGCGTCCCGCCCGTCGCTTCATTTTGATTTAATCTGGGTTACCAAACGGTGAATTTCCCCTGAGAAAAGGATGTTCACGCCAGGAAACCGCCGCCGTCTTCGCGCTGCCGCTCGAAAAAGCAGCTGTCGCAATGTCCCTGCCGCGACTTGGAGGCCACGAAAACGGCAAGAGTTTGACTTTTCAAGCAGCTAGGTCTTGCGGCGATTCCGCTTTTCTGAGGTACGTGACGAATTTCCCTGCAGGCGGTACCATGTCTGCGTTCGCCGCCACGGCGCTCGGCCAGGGTGCCCTCCCTGGCGGCTTACGGGAGATTTGGCCATGGCCATTTCCGAGACAGTCCTGATCCTCGCGGGCGGCACAGCCGTCCTGGCGATTGTGTTCGGCATTCGTGTCGCCATGCGGCGGGCGGCCGGTGGCGCGGTGCGCCGGTCGGATGCCGGGGAGACGGCGGGCGGATCGGGCGCGCCCGACGTGCCCGGGGTCATTGCGCTGCCGCCTTTGATCTTTCTCGGTTTCCTGGTGGCGGCAACCGTGCTCGAGGTGCTCGTTCCGCTCCCGGTCATGGCCGGGCAGGCGCTCGCCCGCTATCTGGCTGGTGCTGTGCTCGCGGTGTGCGGCTTCGTGTTCATCTTTATGGCGGCGGGCCGCTTTCAGGCCGCTGGCACCAACATACCACCGACCTTGCCGACGACGGCGCTGGTCGTCGACGGCATCTATCGGCGGACCAGGAATCCGTTCTATCTGGGAACGACCCTCGTCTATCTGGGCCTCGGCGTCGCGGCCGGAAGTCTTTGGGCTATTGCGCTCGTCGTCCCCCTGCTGTGGGTGATCAATACCGGCGTTATTGCGCCGGAAGAGCGCTATCTCGAGCGGAAGTTCGGAGATGCCTATCGCGCCTACAAGGCGCGGGTGCGGCGGTGGGTTTGACGGCCGGAAAGTCGGTTCTCACGCGATTTTTTGCGCCGCACCGGCTCAGCTCTTGTTGGCGATGGCCTGCCTGGCGGCGAGCCGGTGCGCCGGCGTGATGTGGGCGCTGACGGCGGTAATCGCGGCGGTCAGCACGGCGATGTCGTCGGTGAAGCCTAGCCCAAGGATGAAATCGGGGATGACGTCTGTCGGCAGCACGAAATAGCCGAGCGCAGCAAGCAAGGTGCCCTTGGCGCGAAGCGGCGTCTTCTTGTCCATGGCACAGTAATAGGCGGCGACCACCTCTTCCATGAACGGGATCTGCCGGGCGGCCTTCTTCGCCGTACGCCAGAACTTTTCGCGCACTTCGCTCTCGTTGCCCGGCTTGCTGCCGAGGCCGAAGAAATCAAAACCGGATTTTTGCGCCATCAACCTCTCCTTGCGGCCGTCGCGTGACTTCACGCGTGACCGCGAGGCAAAATGTGGTGAAAGCCGAACCTCGCTGCAAGGTGCAGATAGGCTCAGCCGCCGAAATAGCGGTTCATTTTCCTGGCCAGATCGAAATCCAGCGCGGTCAGGCCGCCGGCGTCGTGCGTGTTGAGGGTCACGTTTACCGTCTTATAGACGTTCGACCAGTCGGGATGGTGGTCCATCTTCTCCGCGGCCAGGGCAACGCGGGTCATGAAGGCAAAGGCTTCGGAGAAATTCTTGAAGGTGAAGCTGCGGGTGATCGAGCCACCATCCTTGGCCAGCGACCAGCCGTCGAGGCCGGCAAGTTCGGCGCGGATCGCCTCTTTTGCTAGTTTCTCCCTGGCCATGTCCGTCTACCGCATGATCCGCGAAGCGTCGGCGGCGCCGACCAAACGGCTGGCGACGCGGTTGTCAGCACCTGAAAGCGGCCAGGCCTCCTCGACGACGTAAGGCCCGCCGCCGACCGAATCGCGCGACGACATCAGCACGAAGCGGCCGATCCGGAACGGCAGCGTCGAAAAATTGCCGCGCGCCGACAGATACTGGGCGACATCGAGCGGGCTCGAATTGCGCAGGCGGGCCAGCGTCACATGCGGCATGAACTTGCGCGGGTCGGCCGGGATGCCGAGCCGCTGGCAGATGCGCTCGATCTCGGCCTGCAATGCGGAAAGATCGGGCGAAGCGGCGACCCCGGCCCACACCGCATGCGGCTTCTTCTGGCCGAAGGCGCCGACGCCGGACAGCGTCAGCGGGAAGGACGGGCGGTGAACACGGTCAAGCGCATTGGCGATTTCGTCGGCGACATGGCCCTCGACATCGCCGATGAAGCGCAGCGTCAGATGATAGTTTTCGACGTCGATCCAGCGGGCTCCGGGCAGGCCGCCCCTGAGCAGGGACAGCGAAAGAGCGGCATCACGCGGTATCTCGAGGGCGGTAAAAAGACGCGGCATGGCAAGCCTCCTGTCCTCGAATCGAACTCTTGCCCCTAGCGAATCATCGATATCCAAACGGGGCAAGGGGTTTGTTGGTCGCAGGCCTGCCTAAAAGCTTCCCCTGCGGAAGGTGTTGCGACGGCGAACCCTCGCCTTCAGGAATTGCCCCGGACCGCTTCAATGGTCTTCTCCACACTGGGCAGGATACCCTCGACGATGCGGTCGACGCCTCGGGCGTTTGGATGAAGGCCGTCCTCGAGTTGCAGGACGGATTGACCGGCGATGCCCTCGAGAAAGAAAGGATAGAGCGGCACGCCATATTTTTCAGCCAATCGCGGAAAGGTCGCGTCGAAGGCGTTCTGGTAGTCGGCGCCGAGATTGGGCGCCGCGCGCATTCCGGCCAGCAACACAGCGATCTTGCGCTGCTGCAGCTTTGCCAGCATGGCGTCTAGGTTCTTTTCCGCTATGGCGGGCGAAACGCCGCGCAGCATGTCATTGGCGCCGAGCTCCAGGATGACCAGCTGCGTGCCGTCCGGCACCGACCAGTCGAGCCGCGACAGGCCGCCGCTCGTCGTATCGCCGGAGACGCCGGCGTTGGCGACCGTGACATCGTAGCCCTTGGCGCGCAGCGCCGCCTGCAGCTTCTCGGTGAAGCCCTGACCTGGCCCGAGGCCATAACCCGCCATCAAGCTGTCGCCGAAACCGACAATGGTGAACGGTTCGGCGCGCGCCGACGAAATGGCGCCGCAAATGGCGAGGAAAAGGGCGAAGGCTGCGGCAAAGGTGTGTTTGAAAGCCATGCGGCAGGCCCCATATGACCAGGAACATCTGTTGGCGAAGGCAGGTTTTCGTCTTTGTCGAGCATCGGATGCACTAGCCTTCATCCCCCATATAGGACGATTTGATTTTGGAAGAAGCCGTCATTTCGCTGAAAGACGTATCGCTGACGCTCGGCGAAGGTGCATCCTCGGTCCATGTGCTGAAGGGCGTCAGCCTCGATGTGGCGGGCGGCGAAGCGACAGGCATCGTTGGACCTTCAGGTTCGGGAAAGTCGACATTGCTGATGGTTTTGGCCGGACTTGAAAGGGTCGATTCGGGCACGGTCCGAATTGCCGGCGAGCTGCTCAACGGCAAAAGCGAAGATCAGATCGCATCGTTTCGGGGACGAAACATCGGCATCGTGTTCCAGTCTTTCCATCTCATCCCCAATATGACGGCGCTGGAAAACGTTGCGGTCCCGCTGGAGCTTGCCGGCCATGTCGATCCATTCGGCGTGGCGGCGCGCGAGCTGGCGGCGGTCGGTCTCAGCGATCGCGTCACCCATTACCCCGGCGAATTGTCTGGCGGCGAGCAGCAGCGCGTGGCGATCGCCCGGGCGCTGGCGCCGTCGCCGCGCATCCTGATCGCCGACGAGCCGACCGGCAATCTCGACCAGGCAACGGGGCGGCACGTCGCCGACCTGCTGTTTGCCAAGGCGGCCGAACGCGGCATGACGCTGGTGCTGGTCACGCATGACCCTGTACTCGCGGCGCGCTGCTCGCGCCAGGTGTCGATGCGGTCGGGGCTGATCGAAGACGCGCCTAAGCCGGCCACCAGGGCTGGCAAGGTGACCGCATGATGCCGCTGGCGCAAACGCTGAGGCTCGCCTTTCGGTTTTCGCTGCGCGAAATGCGTGGCGGGCTGTCCGGCTTCCTGATCTTCCTTGCCTGCATCGCGCTCGGCGTCGCTGCGATCGGCGGCGTCAATTCGGTGGCGCAGGCTATTTCCGCCGGTGTTGCCGACCAGGGCCAGACGCTGCTCGGCGGTGATCTCCGCTTCCAGCTCAACCAGCGCGATCCGACCAGAGCCGAACGCAGCTTCCTCGACCGGCTTGGCACGGTTTCGCACAGCGCCAATATGCGCTCGATGGCGAGGCTCGAGGACGGCTCCGACCAGGCGCTGGTCGAGGCCAAGGCGGTCGACGGCGCCTATCCGCTCTATGGTGCGCTGGAGACCGAGCCGGTGCTGTCGCGAGAGGATCTGTTCGGCGAAAAATCCGGCGTCTTCGGCGCCGCCGCCCCGGACCTCTTGTTCGAGCGGCTGAACCTTGGCATCGGTGACCGGCTAAAGCTCGGCAGCGCGACATTCGAGCTGCGCGCCAGGCTGGTCAACGAGCCGGATGCAGTGTCGGATGGCTTCGGTTTTGCGCCGCGGCTGATGGTGTCGACCGACGGGCTTGCCGCTTCCGGCCTGATCCAGCCGGGCAGCCTGGTCGAGAACGCCTATAAGGTCCGCCTGCCCGGCGGCACCACTGAGGCACAGATCAAGGCGATCCAGGAGCAGGCGGCAAACCAGTTCCCGCAGGCCGGCTGGTCGATCCGCACCCGCAGCAACGCAGCGCCGGCGCTGTCCTCGAATATCGAGCGGTTTTCGCAATTCCTGACGCTGGTTGGGTTGACGGCGCTGGTGGTCGGCGGCGTCGGCGTGGCCAATGCCGTGCGTGCCTATCTCGACGGCAAGCGCGGCGTCATCGCCACCTTCAAGAGCCTGGGGGCTTCGGGCGGGTTCGTCTTTGCCGTCTATCTGGTGCAGATCCTGATGATCGCAGCACTCGGCATCACGCTAGGCCTTGTGCTTGGCGCGCTGATGCCGTTCGCGGCCAGCGCGGCACTCCAATCGGTCATTCCAGTGCCGGCGGAAGGTGGGTTCTATCCCCGCGCCCTCGGCATGGCAGCGCTGTTCGGGCTGCTGGTGACGCTGGCTTTCGCCTTGCTGCCGCTCGGCCGCGCCCGCGACGTGCCGGCAACGGCGCTGTTTCGCGAAATGGGTTTCGAGGGCCGCGGTTTTCCCCGCCCGCTCTATATCGCCGCGGCATTGGGCATCGCGCTGCTGCTCGCGGTACTGGCGATCCTGTTTTCCGGCGACCGCCGTATTGCCTCGATCTTCGTTGGCGCCACGATCTTTTCGTTCCTGGTGCTGCGTGTGGTCGGCTCGCTGGTGCAGTGGGCGGCGAAGAAAGGCCCGCGCGTGCGCTCGACCGCGCTCAGGCTCGCCATCGGCAACATCCATCGGCCTGGCGCCTTGACGCCGTCCGTGGTGCTGTCGTTGGGACTCGGGCTGACGCTGCTGGTGACGCTGGCGCTGATCGACGGCAATCTGAGGCGGCAGATCTCGGGCAGCCTGCCGGAAAGGGCACCGAACTTCTTCTACGTCGATATCCAGAGCGGTGACGTCGATGCCTTCTCCGCGCTGGTCGGCAAAGAGGCACCGCAAGGCAAGCTGATCAAGGTGCCGATGCTGCGCGGCCGGGTGATGGCGCTCAACGGCGTCGATGTCGACAAGGTCAAGGTTCCGGCCGAAGGCGCCTGGGTACTGCGCGGCGATCGCGGCCTGACCTATGACGCAAAGCTGCCGGAGAATGCGACGCTGACCGAGGGCAGCTGGTGGCCGGAGAACTATGCCGGCGAGCCGCTGGTCTCGTTTTCCGCCGAGGAAGGCAAAGAGATCGGGCTGAAGCTCGGCGACACCATCACCGTCAACGTGCTCGGCCGCAACATCACGGCCAAGATCGCCAATTTCCGCCAGGTCGAATGGGAAACCATGGGCATCAATTTCGTCATGGTGTTCTCGCCCAACACATTCGCTGGTGCGCCGCATGGCTGGTTGGCGACGCTGACCGAGACGAATGCGTCGGCAGCCGACGATGCGCATCTTCTCAACGCCGTCACGCGTGCCTTTCCCGCGGTGACGACGGTCAGGGTCAAGGACGCGCTCGAAATCGTCAACCGGCTGGTGGCGCAGCTCGGCACAGCAATCAGGGCAGCAGCGGGCGTGGCGTTGATCGCCTCGGTGCTGGTGCTGGCCGGGGCGCTCGCCGCCGGCAACCGGGCTCGCATTCACGACGCGGTGGTGCTGAAGACCCTGGGTGCGACCAGGAAAACGCTGATCGCCGCGTTTTCGCTGGAATACATGCTGATCGGCCTTGCCACTGCGATCTTCGCGCTGGCGGCGGGCGGTGTGGCGGCGTGGTTCGTCGTCGCGCGCATCATGACGCTGCCATCGCACTTCATGCCCGAAGTGGCGGTGGCGACCATCGGCTTTTCGCTGGTGGTCACGGTCGGCATCGGCCTTGCCGGCACGTGGCGGGTGTTGGGCCACAAGGCGGCGCCGGTGCTGCGGAATCTTTGAGCCAGAGCCGTTTTTGATTAAATCTCGGTAATGTTCCGGGCGGGAAGGCCAATAAAACCGTATCTCTGGCACTTCACGGAGCATTACGCTTGGTTACGGTCTTGTCCTTTACGCCAAGAACCATCATATTTCGGCGCAGGCATGCTGGAGCCCCGCCAGCGGCGCCTGGGTTCAAAGGACCTGACACCGGACGGGGCAGAAGCAATATGAGGATTTCCATGGCTGATCCCGTTCGCAATTATCAGACGCGCGCCGTGCCCGGCGCCGGCGTCGATGCTGCCATCGACCAGGGCCTGCGGGCCTACATGATCAAGGTCTACAATCTGATGGGGCTTGGCCTCCTCATCACCGGCCTTGCCGCGGTCGGCACAATCATGCTGGCCACCACCAGCGATCCCGCCTCGGCCGTCGCGACGTTGCCAAGCGGCGAGATGCTGACCTCGTTCGGCTACGCGATCTTTGGTTCGCCGCTGAAATGGCTGGTGATCTTTGCCCCGCTGGCAGCGGTGATGTTCCTGTCGTTCCGAGTCCAGTCGATGAGCGTTTCGGCCGCGCAGACGACGTTCTGGGTCTACGCCGGCCTCGTCGGCCTGTCGCTGTCGTCGATCTTCCTGGTCTACACCACCGCCAGTATCTCGCAGACCTTCTTCGCCACCGCCGCCGCCTTTGGCGGGCTGTCGCTCTACGGCTACACGACCAAGCGCGATCTCTCGGCGTTCGGGTCGTTCCTGGTCATGGGCCTGGTCGGCCTGATCATCGCGATGGTGATCAACATCTTCCTGCAGTCGTCGGCGCTTTCCTTCGCCGTTTCGGCGATCGGCGTGCTGATCTTCGCGGGCCTCACCGCCTACGACACGCAGAACATCAAGGAGATGTACTTCGAGGGCGACGAGACTGATGTCGCCGGCCGCAAGGCGATTATGGGCGCATTGAGGCTCTATCTCGACTTCATCAACCTGTTTATGTTCCTGTTGCAGTTCATGGGCGACCGTCGCTAAATACGGTTTTCCTGGACCAGCGAGTTTGGAAAGGGCGGCCCAATGGCCGCCCTTTTCTTTTGTGCCGGCTTTTGCTGTGATATAGGGCAGATGAACGACGTGCCTAAATTATGAGCAGCATCACCTTGCGGGCCGCGACGTCGGCCGATCTCGACCGGATCACGGAAATCTATGCCGACGCGGTAACGAATGGCACGGCGAGCTATGAACTCGAACCGCCAAGCCGCACCGAGATGGGCGCGCGCTTCGACAGCCTGATGGCGGGTGGCTTTCCCTATCTCGTTGCGGAAAAGACCGGCGCCGTGCTCGGCTATGCCTATGCCGGGGCGTTCCGGCCACGCCCGGCCTACCGCTTCGTCGTTGAGGATTCCGTCTATGTCGCGCCCGAGGCCAAAGGGCAAGGCGTCGGGCTGCTCTTGATGCAAGGGCTGATCGAGGCGGCCAAGGTGGCGGGTTTTCGCCAGATCATCGCGGTGATCGGCGACGGCCGGCCCGACAGCGCCTCGGTACGGCTGCACGAGAAGCTCGGCTTTCGTCATTCCGGCCGCCTGGAAGGCTCCGGCTACAAGCACGGGCGTTGGCTGGACACGGTGTTCATGCAGCTGCCGATCAATGGCGGGGCGTCCATCCCGCCTGATCCGCAATCGCTGCCCGAGCGGAAGTTCCAACAGTAAAAATAAAGGGTTACGCCTCGACCAGCTTCAGTGTTCGGTCGAACACGCCAAGCACCCGGCCGAGCTCCTGGCCGCGCTTGAGGATGCGCCCGCCGGCGGCGATGACGGCGAACGCGCCTTGCCGGCGCGCCAGCTTCGGATCCTTGACGATCTGGAAAAGCGGCACTTCGCTGGTGCGGCGGAAGACGGAAAAAACGGCGCGGTCGGCGAGATGGTCGATGGCATAGTCGCGCCACTCGTTGGCGGCAACCATACGGCCGTAGAGCCTGAGGATCTGGTCCAGTTCGCGCCGGTCGAACCGCACCGGCTGGTCGAGGCGTTCGCGTCTTGCCTCATGCAGCGGGATCAATATTGCGGATGCGTCCCCATCCTCCGTCCCGCTGCTGCGATCAGTCATGCCTGGATCCTCGCAATGAATCGTACGCCGACCAAAGTTGGCGCTTTCGTTGCCGAATTGCAAGGCCCGGCCGGGCAAGGCCAGCACCGCGCGGTTTCTCCAGCGTCCAGTCACGTTTGCGAAACGCCTGTTGGAATTGGTGATGCTTCGCCACAATCCTGCCTTTTTTTATCCGTGCTCATGCCCCAATGTCCGACGAATTTACCGGTGTTGCCTGAGACGGTTCGGTCCGGCACCGGCTCGTAAACCCCAAGCCCCCCGCCCACGGGTCTGCGTCGGATCGAACCAACCTCGGTTTTTCCTTGGAAAGATCGGGTGCGACGATCCCAAAACCTAAATGACCGGCGTCAGAAGCAAGCTGACGCCGGTTTTTTATTGGCCGGCCGGTGGGATCGCCTCCGAAGCGGGGGGCACGTTAAGATGGCCATGCAGGGGCCCTAATTGCGTTATGACCGTCGGTCTGCGCAGCCCCTCATTGCCCTGCCGGGCATTTCTCCCCGTATAGCGACGGGGAGAAAGACGCAGACGGCTGCGGTTTTGCCAATCACCAGCGTTGCACGAAGAACGCCGATACCGCGGCCAGTTTCCCTTCTCCCCGTCACTATACCGGGTAGAAGGTGCCGGCAGGCGGATGAGGGGCAGCGCGACGTTTCGGTTCAAGGCTTGCGGATAAAGGCTGCACCCAGGATCGGACCGGGCATGCCGTCCTTGCCAACTGATTGCAGCAGCACGGCGCAGCCACCCTTCTTGGCGATCTCGCTCATCGGCAGTTCGTAGCGCTGCGCCTTGCCGTGCCACATGCCGGCGGTCTGGATGGTGGAGACGGCGTTCCAGTAGGTCATGCTGCGGCCGCTGTTTTCGCCCTTGCCGATCTTTATCGTCTGTGGCGGGTTGAAATAGACGATGACGACATGCGCGTCGGTGGGGCCGGTCACGGCGTCGCCGGCATCGATCATGACGCGATCGCTGGTCCGGCTGACCTTGATGCCGACGCGCATGCCTTCGCCGACCCTCTCCATGCGGGCCAGCGCGCCGTCGACTTCCTTGCGGCTGGCGCCGTTGACATGGCTGCGGCCGTTTATGACGGCTTGCGGGGTGTAGACGGAACGACTGCCGAAGGCGCGCATATACTCGTATTGCCGCTCGGTATTTTCCTTGCGGCTCAGCGTGTCCTGCCAGCCGAGGTAATCCCAATAATCGACATGATAGGCGAGCGCGACGATGTCCTCCTTGGCGGCAAGCTCGGCGAAGAATTCGTCGGCCGGCGGACAGGAGTTGCATCCCTGGCTGGTGAAGAGCTCGACGACGCCTAATGGCTTGTCGGTTGGCTCGGCAAGGACCCTGCCGGCCAACGCCGAGAGGGCCAGCGCAAGGGCCGCAAGCCGCAATGGTCTTCGAGATGGCATGGCCGTTCCGATCCCGCCGGTGACGCCGGCTTTGTTCTGGTTGTCGAAATATGTGGCAGAACGGGCAGTCAACGGGAAGTCACGTTGCGGTGAAATTTTGCCGTTGCAACCACTGGCAAGGGCGCAATAGGTGGACTTGCACTACACGATGGAAGCGATTCGGGCGGCAATCAGCATGTGGCAATCTCTCCTGGCGCCGGTCGACCTCTATTGCGAACGGATGGGGCCGGAATTCTGGGCCGAACCGCTCAATGCGCTGAGCAATCTGGCTTTTTTTGCCGCCGGGCTATGGGGTGTCTGGCAGGTGCGCAAGCGCGGCACCGGCACCTTCGCCGAAGTGCTGGCCTGGTGGGTGGTGGCGATCGGCGTCGGCTCGTCGCTGTTCCACACCTTTGCCACAAGGGCAATGATCCTGGCCGACGTGCTGCCCATTGCAGGGTTCACGCTGGCCTACACGCTGTTCAACCTGCGACGTTTTCTCGGCATGAAATGGGGCAGGGCGATCGCCATCTTCGTCGCCTTTTACGCCGTTGCCGGGCTGGTGACCTTTGCCGTGCCCGACTGGCTGCGCCAGGCGTCGAACGGGACGACCGGCTATCTGCCTCCGTTTCTGGCGCTCGCCTTCTTCGGCGCCTGGGTGGCGGCCAGCGGCAATCGCGCCGGCTGGTACAATCTGGCGGGTTCGGCGATCTTCGTCGTGTCGGTCATCTGCAGGATGATCGATCCGCTGGTCTGCGGCGGCTTTCCGCTCGGCACGCATTTCCTGTGGCACATATTCAACGGGCTGATGCTCGGCGTGCTGCTGGCGGCGACAGCGCGGTTTGGAAAGCCGGGAATTGGGGGAATAGGGCAGTAGGGCAGTAGGGCAGTAGGGCAGTAGGGGAATAAGTCGCTTCTCCTTGCTTCACCCTACTGCCCTACTCCCTTATTGCCCTACTCACTTAAGCGGCCAGATCGCGCAGCACGTATTGCAGGATGCCGCCGTTCTTGAAGTAGTCGAGCTCGTCCAGCGTATCGATGCGGCAGATGATCGGAACCTCTTTGACGCTGCCGTCGCCGTAGGTGATCCTGGCGATCATCTTCTGCCGCGGCTTGATGTTGCTCAGTCCGTCGATCTCGACCAGTTCGTCGCCCTTGAGGTTGAGCGAGGCCCATGAGGTGCCTTCCTCGAAGACGAAGGGGATCACGCCCATGCCGACCAAATTGGAGCGGTGGATGCGCTCGAAGGACTGGGCGATGACCGCGCGGACGCCCAGCAAATTGGTGCCCTTGGCCGCCCAGTCACGCGACGAGCCGTTGCCATATTCGACGCCGGCGAAGATGACCAGCGGCACGCCTTCCTTCTTGTAGCGCATCGCGGCGTCGTAGATCGATTCCTCTTCTTTCGAGGGGTAATGGATGGTGTAGCCGCCCTCGCGGCCGTTCTCGCCCAGCATATGGTTGCGGATGCGGATATTGGCGAAGGTGCCGCGCATCATCACCTCGTGGTTGCCCCGGCGCGTGCCGTACTGGTTGAAATCGGCGACGCCGACGCCGTGGTCGGTAAGATACTTGCCGGCCGGCGAGGCCGCCTTGATCGAACCGGCCGGCGAAATGTGGTCGGTGGTGATCTTGTCGCCGAACAGGCCGAGCACACGCGCGCCCTTGATATCGCCGATCTTGCCGAAGCCTGACTTCATGCCGGCGAAATAGGGTGGGTTCTGCACATAGGTCGAATTGTCGTCCCAGGCATAGGTCTGGCCTTCCGGCGCCTTGACATTCTGCCAGTACTCGTCGCCCTTGAAGACGTCGGCATACTTGCGGGCAAACAATTCGCGCGTGACGTTCTTCTCGATGAATTCCTGGATCTCGACCGAACTTGGCCAGATGTCTTTGAGATAGACCGGACTGCCGTTGCGATCGTCGCCGAGCGGCTCGGTGGTCAGATCTTTGGTCACGGTCCCGGCCAGCGCGTGGGCGACGACCAGCGGCGGCGAGGCGAGATAGTTCGCCTGCACGTCGGGCGAGACGCGGCCTTCGAAATTGCGGTTGCCGGACAAGACTGCCGCAGCAATCAAGCCCTTATCGTTGATGGTCTTGGAGATCGGCGCCGGCAACGGGCCGGAATTGCCGATGCAGGTGGTGCAGCCGAAGCCGACCAGGTTGAAGCCGATCTGGTCGAGCTCCTTCTGCAGGCCGGATTTCTCGAGATATTCGGCGACGACCTGGCTGCCCGGCGCCAATGAGGTCTTGACCCACGGCTTCTGCTTGAGGCCGAGCCGGTTGGCGTTGCGCGCCAACAGCCCGGCGCCGATCAGCACGCTCGGGTTCGAGGTGTTGGTGCAGGAGGTGATGGCGGCGATGACCACATCGCCGTGGCCAAGATCGTAGTCCGTGCTCTCGACGGCATAGCGCTTGTCGATTTCGGCGGCCTTCCTGTATTCGGTCTCCATGGCCTTGGCGAAGCCGGCCGGAATGTCTTCAAGTGCGACCCGGCCTTCAGGCCGCTTCGGGCCGGCCATCGACGGGACGACACTGCCGAGATCGAGCTCCAGCAGGTCGGTGAAGACCGGATCGGCAGAGCCGGCATCGCGCCACAAGCCTTGCGCCTTCGAATAAGCCTCGACCAGGGCGATGCGGCTTTCGTCGCGACCGGACATGGTGAGATAGCGGATGGTTTCGCTGTCGACCGGGAAGAAGCCGCAGGTGGCGCCATATTCCGGCGCCATGTTGCCGATGGTGGCGCGGTCGGCCAGCGTCATGTTGGACAGGCCCGGCCCGAAGAATTCGACGAACTTGCCGACGACGCCCTTCTTGCGCAGCATCTGGGTGACGGTGAGCACCAGGTCGGTGGCGGTGACGCCTTCCCTCAGCCTGCCGGTGAGCCGGAAGCCGATGACTTCAGGCAGCAGCATGGAGACCGGCTGGCCAAGCATCGCGGCCTCGGCCTCGATGCCGCCGACGCCCCAGCCGAGAACGCCGAGGCCGTTGATCATCGTGGTATGTGAATCGGTGCCGACGCAGGTGTCGGGATAGGCGGTGGTCTCGCCGTCTTCGCTGTTGGTCCACACGACCTGACCGAGATATTCGAGATTGACCTGATGGCAGATGCCGGTGCCGGGCGGCACGACGCGGAAATTGCGGAACGCCTGCTGGCCCCATTTCAGGAATTTGTAGCGTTCCTCGTTGCGCTCATATTCAAGCTCGACATTGCGGGCGAAAGCCAGTGGCGTGCCGAATTCGTCGACGATGACCGAGTGGTCGATGACCAGATCGACCGGCACCAGCGGATTGATCTTTTGCGGGTCGCCGCCGAGCGAGGCCATGGCGTCGCGCATGGCGGCAAGGTCGACCACGGCTGGAACGCCGGTGAAATCCTGCATCAGCACGCGAGCCGGGCGATAGGCGATCTCGACGCCGGCGGTGCCCCGGTCAGTCAGCCAGCCGGCGACCGCCTGGATGCTCTCCTTGGTAACGGAACGGCCGTCCTCGTTGCGCAGCAGATTCTCCAGCAGCACCTTCATCGAATAGGGCAATTGGGCAATACCGGTGAGGCCGTTCTTTTCGGCCTCGACAAGGTCATAGTAGATGTACTCGGTGCCGCTGGCGGTCAGCGTGCGGCGGCAATTGAAACTGTCGAGTGATTTGGACACGTGCGATCCCTAACTGTCGGTTGCCGGAAGGGAACGGACGCCAGTGGGCATGCAAATCACGCGCAAAGGTGCGGGTACGGCCATTTCCGCTATCCGTTCCCAAGCGTCCGGGCCGTTCAAGGCGGCACGCGCGCTGGTTCGGCGCAAATTCGGTTCCCGTGCCGACCGCTGGCACGGATGATGCGGATATAGAGAATTTTCTGGAATAGTTCTAGACACGGAATCGCCATTTTTGCTGCGGCGCACCGAAGCCGCGCCTGAACGTTCGGCGAAGGGGAACGGATGCGGCTGATCGCGGAAAATCTTGGCGGCGAACGCGGCGGCGAGACGGTATTTTCCGGCATCGAATTCGCCTTGGGGGATGGCCAGGCGCTGGTCGTCACCGGGCCGAACGGCGCCGGCAAATCGACGCTGCTCAGGATCGTCGCCGGACTGTTGCCGGTGGCGGCAGGCCGTGTGCGGTTCGAAGGTGGTGGCGAGGACTTTCCGTCGGCCGCCTCGGCCTGTCACTATCTCGGCCACCTCAACGCGATGAAGAGGGCGCTGAGCGTTACGGAAAACCTGTGCTTCTGGCGCGATTTTTCGGGCGCCGGTTCCGCGGGTGTTGAAGAGGCACTGGAAACCGTCGGGCTGGGCGGCATCGGCCATCTGCCGTTCGGCTATCTCTCGACCGGGCAACGCCGCCGCGCGGCGATTGCAAAACTGCTGGTAAGCCACCGGCCATTGTGGCTGCTCGATGAGCCGACGGCAGGACTGGACAAGGCTTCGGAGGAGAGATTCGGCGAATTGATGGGGAAGCACCTCGAGAGTGGGGGAATCGTGGTTGCGGCGACGCATTTGCCGCTGGGGATCGAGGGAAAGGAATTGAGGATGACCGGCTGATGTTGGCATTCCTTCACAGGCGAAAGCATCTCACATCATGCTAGCCCTCTTCCTGCGCGACATCCGGCTGAGTATCCGCGCCGGCGGCGGGGCGCTTACCGGCGTGATTTTCTTTCTCGCCGTTATCGCGACCATCCCCTTCGGCGTCGGTCCCGAGCTGAAGCTGCTGGCCCGCATCGGCCCGGCGATCCTGTGGATCGCCGCCTTGCTGGCCTGCCTGCTCGGCCTCGACCGGCTGTTCCAGGCCGACCGCGAGGACGGCTCGCTCGATCTTCTGGTGCTTGGCAACGACCGGCACATGCTGGCCTTGACCGTTCTGACGAAATGCCTGGCGCATTGGGCGGGAAGCGTGCTGCCGCTGGTCATCGCCGCTCCCTTGCTCGGCCTGTTCATGAACATGGAGCCGGCCGGCATCGGCGCCACGGCGTTGACGCTTCTGGTAGGCACGCCGGCGATCACCTTCATCGGTGCTGCCGGTGCAGCGGTGGCAGTGGCGTTGCCGCGTGGCGGGCTGCTGATCTCGGTGCTCGTGCTGCCGCTGACCATTCCCGTGCTGATCTTCGGCGTATCGGCAAGCTATGGCGCGGTGGCGGACCCCGATCCATTCCTGCAGCCCTTCCTCATTCTTGCCGCGCTGACCTTGTTTCTTGCCGTGCTCGGCCCTGTGGCGGCGGCGCTGGCGCTACGGCACGGAACGGATTGATGCGTTGGCTTCAGCTCATGCCTGCGGCGCGGCGAACAATTGCGGAGCCGATGGCGCAGCGTTAAGAGAAGACATGTTGGAACGGCGTGAGACGGACCGGTTGGAAAGCGCCGCGGAGCGAAAAGCATGAGCGTACATGCGCTTTATGTCACCGCCGCCTATGCGATCACGGCCGTGGTGCTGGGCGGGCTGATCGGCTGGATTCTGCTCGACCAGCGCGGCCGCAAGCGAGAGCTTGCCGAGCTGGAGGCATCCGGCGTGCGCCGGCGCTCCGATAAGGCAGTAAAATCATGAGCACGGAAACCCAAACACCGGCGCGCCGCCGCCTGATCGTGCTGCTGCCGCTGCTGGTCTTTCTCGGGCTGGCGGGATTGTTCCTGGCGCAGCTTTTGTCCGGGCGCGACGTGTCGGAAGTGCCGTCAGCGCTGATCGGCCTGCCGGCGCCGCAGACCAACCTGCCGGCGCTCGAAGGCACCAATTTGCCGGGCCTCGATTCAAAACAGTTCGCCGGCAAGGTGACGCTGGTCAACGTCTTCGCGTCCTGGTGCGCGCCGTGCCGCGAAGAGCATCCGGTGCTGCTGGCGCTGTCGCAGGACAGACGCTTCGTCATGGCCGCGCTGAACTACAAGGACCAGCCGGAAAACGCCCGTCGGTTCCTTGGCGATCTCGGCAACCCATTCCAGGCGATCGGCGTCGACCAGGCCGGACGCACGGCGATCGACTGGGGTGTCTACGGCGTGCCGGAGACCTTCGTCATCGGCAAGGATGGCAAGATCGCCTATAAGCATGTAGGACCGCTGACGCCGGACTCGGCGCGGACGCTGCTGTTGCCCGAAATCGAGAAGGCGCTGGCCATGCCGGGCTGATGGCCCGCCGTTTCGTCATGCTAGGGTCTTTGCTCCGCTTTGCGTCGCTACGCCCAAGGATGACGAACGTGATAGGTCGACCGAAGACTCAGCCGTAGATCTGCTTGTGGACCTGGTAGAGCATTTCTGAGCGGTCGGCGCGCATGTCGGCGAGGTCACGGCTGCTGAAGCTGTCTATTTCGGCGACGAGGCGGTTGTAATGCCGGCGCTTGGCGATGCTGGCGCGAGCGCGGCTCATGAGGCTGTCGATGATCATAGCGAGTTTCCTTTTTGCGCCGCGTTTCGCGGCCAGTTGTTCCTCCCTTGATCGATACGGAGCATGACATAGTTATGGTGCATTGCAAAAATAAGATGTTGCAATGCACCATTGCGCTGGGCGCATAGCCGGTTAGCGGGATGTGACCTGCCGTCCGGGCCAGCATTCGCTTCCATAATGCCTCTGACGCATCATCGATCTTGCCATATCGATCGTGGGCTGGCTTGATCGCGCCTTGCCAAGCGACTGCTACCGGGAGGAACCATGGCCAGCGAATTCTACGAAGTTCTCGATCCGCGCTTTTCGCGGCTGTTCAACGGCAATGCACAGGTCGACAGGCTGTTTACCGGCTGCCGATGGGCGGAAGGACCGGCCTGGTTCGCGGCCGGGCGCTATGTGGTTTGGTCCGACATCCCGAACAATCGCATGCTGCGTTACGACGAGACCGACGGCAGCGTCAGCGTGTTCCGTCAGCCGTCCGGCAATTCCAACGGCAACACGGTCGACCGGCAAGGCCGGCTGGTTACTTGCGAGCATTCCGGCCGCCGCGTCAGCCGCACCGAGCATGACGGGTCGGTAGTCACCATCGCCGACAAATGGCGCGGCAAGCGGCTGAACTCGCCCAATGACGCGGTGGTCAAGTCCGACGGCTCGATCTGGTTCACCGACCCGAGCTACGGCATCGATACCGATTACGAGGGCGACAAGGCCGAAAGCGAGATCGGCGCCTGCCATGTCTACCGGGTCGATCCCGGCACCAGCGAGACCGAGGCGGTGATCACCGACATGGTCAGGCCCAACGGGCTCGCCTTCTCGCTCGACGAAAGCAAGCTCTATGTCGCCGACACCGGCCGCACCCATGGCGCGCAAAACCCGGCGCACATCCGGGTGTTCAATGTCGACCAGGGCGGCAAGACGGTCTCAGGCGAAAAGGTCTTTGCCGACTGCACCGCCGGCCTGTTCGACGGTTTCAGGCTGGATGCGGACGGCCGCATCTGGACCAGTGCCGCCGACGGGGTCCATTGCTACGATCCGGACGGGACGCTGATCGGCAAGGTCAAGGTACCGGAAGTCGTCGCCAATTGCGTGTTCGGCGGCAACAAGCTGAACTGCCTCTACATCGCCGGCACCACATCCCTCTACATGGTCCGGCTCATGGTCAACGGCGCCAAAACCTACTGAGCGGCCGCCAAGCATATGCAAGGGAGGGAACCATGCCATTCGTGAATATCCGCCTGGTCAAGGAGGTGATTGCCGATGACCCGGCCGGCAAAAAGGCCGCGATCGCCGCCCAAGTGACAGCGGCCATCACCAGCGTCACCGGCCTGACCAACAATGATGTCTGGGTGGTTTTCGAGGAGGTCGCTGCACGCGACTGGTTCGTCGGCGAGACCGACGTCGAGACGCGGAGGGGCAAGGGATAGTTCCCGGCACAGATTGGCCGCAGCTCCTAGCGTCGTCATCCCAGGGCGGAGCAGGAGCGAAGCTCCGTCGCGGAGACCCTGGGATGACGAAAGCACGGTCCGGCGTTCACCGCGAGCGGATGAACTCCGCGAAGGCGGATAGGGCATCGCGCATCGTCAGCCGGTTTTCAGGCTGCGATAAGATATCCTCCACCTCCAGCAGCTTCTTGCCGAGCAGCGCTATTTCGAGCGCTGCTTCCTCATGGAGCGCAAAAGACATTGTCCGCATGATCTCGACCAGTGCGGCGCGGGCAAACAGCGAGCGCGGCGAGGCATGCACCAGCATGGCTGGCTTGCCAACGGCGGCATCGCGCGACACCAGCCAGTCAAGCGCGTTCTTCAGGCCGCCTGGCACACCGTGGGCATATTCCGGGCAGGAGACGATGACGCCGTCGGCGGCGGTGACCGCATCGATCAGCGCCGCTGCTTGCGGCGGCGTTCGCTCGCCTTCGTCGTCGGGGTTGAAGATCGGCAGCCGACCAAGCCCGTCATAGACGGAGACGTGACAGTCCGGCGGCGCGTTTTGCGCGAGTGCCGCGACCAGGGCCGAATTGGTCGAGGCGGCGCGCAGGCTGCCGGAGATGGCGAGGATGTTCAGCAAAGGAATGGAGACCGGCTTGGGCGATTCGTTGCCGATCACGCTACCACATGGTCTTCCTGTATTCATCGTCCAGCCAGCGGTCGGTCGCCTCGGCCGAATCGGCGAGCGCCAGCTGGTCGCGCAGGATCTGGCCGAGCGTCGGCAGCGTCGCGCGGTCGTACCAGCTCTCCGGCTTCCACAGTTCGGAGCGCATGAAGGCCTTGGCGCAATGCATATAGGCGGCCTTGACCGTTACCACGACGACGCTTTGCGGTGCCTTGCCGTCGACCGCCAGCCGCTCACGCAATGCCGCATCGACGGTGATGCGGGCATCGCCATTGACACGCAGCGTTTCGTTCATGCCGGGAATGAGGAAGAGCAGCCCGATCGAGGGATTGAGAAGGATGTTCTCCAGCGTGTCGAGCCGGTTGTTGCCGGGACGGTCGGGGATGGCGATGGTCTTCTCGTCGAGCACTGTTACGAAGCCCGGCCTGTCGCCCTTGGGCGTCACATCGGCATTGCCGGCGCCGTCGGACGAGCCGATCAGCACGAAAGGGCTCTTGCCGATGAAGGAACGGCAGTGGCCGTCCAATGCCTTCAGTTCCTTGCGGATCGAGCCGTCAGTCGGCCGAGGCGTCTTGTAGATCGTCCTCAACTCGTCGCGTGTGGTGATGAATTCCATGCCCCTCTCCTCTTATTCTGACGCAATTCCCTAGGGAAAGCGCTACGCGCTTTTCCCGGGAAAACCGCTACACACTTTCCTGGAATTGCTCTATTTGCCGGCCTTCTCTTCCTTGCCGGTCTTGTCCTCGAGCGAATGGCGCAGGATCAACGGCATTTGGCTTAACGTGAAGACAAGGGTAATGGGAATCGTGCCCCAGACCTTGAAATAAAGCCAGGCTTCCTCAGAAAAGTTGCGCCACACGACCTCGTTCAGCGCAGCCAGAAAAAGGAAGAAGAGCCCCCATCGGAAAGTGAGCTTGCGCCAGCCTTCGGCGTCGAGATTGAAGGCGGAATCAAAGACATAGCCCAACAGCGATCTGCCAAACGCCAACCCGCCAAGCAACGTGATGCCGAACAGGCTGTTGATGATTGTCGGCTTCATGAAAGCGAAGGTCTTGTCCTGCAGCCACAGCGCCAGCGCGCCAAACACAAACACCACGATGGCCGAGACCAACGGCATGATCGGCCAGCTGCGCGTCAAAATCCACGAAACGCTGAGCGATAGCGCCGTCGCCACCATAAAGAACGCTGTGGCAATCAGGATAGGCTCGCCGATATGGCCGAGGATCGGAAACTTCCCGACAAGCCACGCACCGCGGATGGTGGTGAAAAAGAACACCAGGCCAGGCCCGAGTTCGAGCAGGAATTTCAGGCCGGGGTTCAATGCCTTGCGGCGCGGATCGGACAGGTCGCGTTCGAGGATGGGTGGGCTCATAGGGTCCTTCTTACGCATGATTCAATCCAAAAAGCCTGCAACTTTTTGGGATCATGCTCGTCAAGCCACGCCAGCGATCGCCCTGGCGAATTCGCTTGCGGAAAAGGGTTCGAGGTCGTCGACCTGTTCGCCGACGCCGATGAAATAGACCGGCAATTTATGCTTTGCCGCGATCGCCACCAGAATACCGCCGCGCGCCGTGCCGTCCAGCTTGGTCATCACCAGGCCGTTGACGCCGGCGACATTGCGGAAGATCTCGACCTGGTTGAGCGCATTCTGGCCGGTGGTGGCATCGACCGTCTGCAGCACGGTGTGCGGCGCTTCCGGATCGAGCTTGCCCAGCACCCGGACGATCTTTTCCAGTTCCGCCATTAGTTCGGTCTTGTTCTGCAGCCGCCCGGCGGTGTCGATGATCAGCACGTCGGAGCCGGCCTCCTTCGCGCGCTCGAATGCATCGTAGGCGAGGCCGGCGGCATCGGCGCCGAGCTTCGAGGCAATGACCGGCGAGTTGGTACGCTCGCCCCAGATCTTCAGCTGCTCGATCGCGGCTGCGCGAAAGGTGTCGCCGGCGGCGAGCATCACCGAGAGACCGCCATCGGTGAGCTTCGCCGCCAGCTTGCCGATGGTCGTGGTCTTCCCCGTGCCGTTGACGCCGACCACCAGGATAACATGCGGCTTGTGGCTGAGGTCGAGCTCCAACGGCATGGCGACGTGGGTCAGCACCTTCTCAACCTCGGCCGCCATGATGGTCCGGACTTCGGTGTCGGAGACGTCCTTGCCGTAGCGGCTGGCGGAGAGCGCGTCGGTAACGCGCAAAGCCGTCTCCATGCCGAGATCGGCGCGGATCAGCACATCCTCCAGGTCCTGCAGCGTGTCCTCGTCAAGTTTCCGCTTGGTGAAGACGCCGGCGATGTTGCCCGACAACTCCTTGGAAGAGCGGGCAAGCCCGTCTCGCATGCGCTGGAACCAGGAGCGCCTCGGCGCCGGTTCGGGCGCCTTCTGCGGCTCGGCTTTCTGCTCGACCTTCTTGGTCACGGTGACTTTGCCGGGGGCGGGCTTTGGCTCCGGCGATGGTTGCGGAACGGCTTCTGGCTCGGGCGTTACCTCCCCCTCGATGGGAGGGTGGGGCGCCGGCACGACCTCCGGTTCGGGCGCGATCTCGGTCAAGATCGGTTTCGTCTCGGCCGGCGCTGGCTGGCGGATCGGGGGCGGTATTTCGGCGGGCGGGACTTCGCGCGCTGGCGCTGCTGAGGGAGCCTCGGTGGGCACTACCGGCACTTCGACGGGTGCAGGTTCTGGCTGGGAGGGGACGATTTCTGGCTGCTGCGGCTCGGCCCGGATCTCCTCCGGTTCCTCAGCAGGCGTTTCCGGCTCGGGTGGAACGGTCGGCGGCGGCTCAGGCTTCTGCGATTCCGGCGCCGGTTGGGGTGCCGGAGGCAACTCTGGTTCGACTGGCGGTGGAGGTACGGCTTCGACTTCGGGTCGCGACTCTTCGCGTTTCAAAAACTCCGGGACGGCCTGCTCGGCGGCCGGTTTCAGCGCCTCCAGTTCGTCCCATTTGATCGGCGGCAGCGGTGCGGTCTCGTCGGGCCGCTCCTCGACGACTTCCTTCTTGCCGAACGAAAATATCTTCTTGAAAAAACCAGCCATGTCTTGCGCTCTCAGGCGGCGCGGGCGGCAAGCGGCGCGGCGATCAGTCGGATACCGTCATGGCCGGCGATATCAGCCTCGACGATGTCGCCCGGAGCGCCGGCAGAGACCGCGGCCAGCGTAAACCCTTCGGTGCGGCCAAGGCCGTCACGCTCGACCAGGATCGACTGATGCGTTCCAGCGAGCGAGGCAAGATGGCGGCGATAGGCGGCCTCGCCGGCGGCGCGCAGGCGTGCCGCGCGTTGCTTGACGACGTCGCGGCGGAGCTGCGGCATGCGCGCGGCGGGCGTGCCCTGGCGCGGCGAAAACGGGAAGACGTGGAGATGCGTCAGGCCGCATTCCTCGACGATCTCCAGCGAGTTTTCGAACATGGCGTCCGTCTCGGTCGGGAAGCCGGCGATGATGTCGGCGCCGAAAACAATGCCGGGGCGCAGTTTGCGCACATCCTCGCAAAAGCGGATCGACTGGTCGCGGCTGTGCCGGCGCTTCATCCGCTTCAGGATCATGTCGTCACCCGATTGCAGCGATAGATGCAGATGCGGCATCAGCCTCGGCTCGGTGGCGATGGCGTCCAGCAGATCGTCGTCGGCTTCGATCGAGTCGATGGAGGAAAGCCGCAGGCGTTTCACGTCTGGCACCTGCTTCAGGATGGTCTTGACCAATTTGCCGAGCTTCGGTGCGCCCGGCAGATCGGCGCCGAAACTGGTCATGTCGACGCCCGTCAGCACGATCTCGGCATAACCATTGCCGACGAGTCGCTTGATCTGCTCGACCACGGCGCCCATAGGCACCGAGCGCGAATTGCCGCGACCGTAGGGAATGATGCAGAAGGTACAGCGGTGGTCGCAGCCGTTCTGCACCTGGACAAAAGCGCGCGCCCGGCCCTCGATGGCGTCGACCATGTGGGCGGCCGTCTCGCGCACCGAAAAGATATCGTTGACGCGCGCCTTCTCAGTGTCGTTGACGCCGAAATCCGGCAGCGCGCGATAGGAATGCGCCTTCAGCTTTTCCTCATTGCCGAGGACGAGATCGACCTCGTCCATGGCGACGAAATCCTGCGGGCCGGTCTGCGCGGCGCAGCCGGTAACGATGATGCGGGCAGCCGGGTTCTCACGGCGGGCTTTTCTGATCGACTGCTTGGCCTGGCGTACAGCCTCGCCGGTGACGGCGCAGGTGTTGAAGATGATGGCACCGCCTTCGAGCCCGCCGAGGCCCGCACTTTCGGCTTCACGCCGCATCACCTCGGATTCATAGGTGTTCAGCCGGCAGCCGAAGGTGACGACCTCGATACCCTTGTTGCCAAGAGGAGCCATCAGGCGGCGCTTTCGGTGTCGCGCGCCCACGCCCCGGTCGACGGATCGAAGCTGCCGGAAAATTCCCATTCGGCGGCACCGGTCAGGATGACGTGGTCGTCGTCGCGCCACAAAACATGCAGCGAGCCGTCGCCGGGCGTCATCAGCGTGACGCCGCGGCCGGTACGCCGGGTGCGGGACGCGGCGACCACAGCGGCGCAAGCAGCCGTGCCGCAGGCCTTGGTCAGGCCGGCGCCGCGCTCCCAGGTGCGGATGACCATGGTCTCCGGCGAAGTCACCTGCGCGATGGTGATGTTGGCGCGCTCGGGGAAGATCGGATGGTTTTCGAGCAGCGGGCCGAAGCGCTCGAGCTCGTACGACCAGACGTCGCGGTCGACCCAGAAGATGGCGTGCGGATTGCCCATCGAGACGACCGAGGGCGAATGCAGCACCGGGGCATCGATCGGGCCGATCTGCAGCTCGATCATGCGGGTGTCGCGGAATTCCTCGGCCAGCGGGATGTCCTGCCAGCCAAAGCGCGGCCTGCCCATGTCGACCGAGATCATTCCGTCGGCATGTTCCTCGGCATTGAGGATGCCGGCGACTGTTTCAAAGGCAAATGTCTTCTGGCCGGTCTCGGCGGCGAGCGCCTGGACGACACAACGCATGCCGTTGCCGCAGGCCTGCGCCCTGGTTCCGTCGGAATTCAAGATGTCGATGAAAAAGGCGGTGCCCGGCGTCCTGGGGTCGTGGATTGCCATGATCTGGTCGAACCTGGTCGCCGCATCGGCATTAAGCGCGACGGCTGCCGCAGGCGTCACGCGATCGGCACGGCCACGCATATCGGCAACGATGATTTCGTTGCCGATGCCGTTCATCTTGGCGAAAGGGGCCGCGCTTGCCATCGATCGAAAGGTCTCTTGCCGGTTTGGCGCCTATATGGCGGATAGCGGCAGAAATTACCAGCGCGGCGTGATTTTCAGGTCACCGCGAAGACGCCAAGCACGATCAGCAGGAAGATGATCAGCACGATGCCGATGAGGATGCGGGCGCCGGTGGCGGCGGCTCCGGCCAGTGCCGGCATGCCGAGCAGGCTCGCCGCGGCCGCGATAATCAAAAGAATGATGATCCACCTGATCATGAGATTACCTCGCAGCCGACAGGTTTGAACACGTACAAACGCTTCAGCGAGGCCTTGGGTTCCGCCGGCGGTGGCTGGGGCGGGTCGGAGAACCCGGCTGGGATATGCAGCTACGGATGCAATGTGTCATAGTATTGAATGATCCAAACGACGTGTTCGCTGGCACATGAGCTGCGGCCGGCGGATAGGAAAGTCGGGACTTGCATATTTGAGTCTCGACGGCTTGGTAAAATTTCCAATGACCGAGCGTTGGGACACAATCATTATTGGTGGCGGCCAGGCGGGGCTCGCCATGAGCTACTATCTTCAACAACATGAACGTGAGCATGTTGTGTTGGAACGCGCTCGTATTGCCGAACGCTGGCGGACGGAGCGTTGGGATTCGCTCCGATTTCAATTCATCAACCAGGCAATAGAGCTTCCTGGGCTTTCTTATCAGGGCCCCGAACCGGAGGGGTTCGCCCATCACACCGCTGTCACGCGATTCATCGAGCACTATGCGGCCAAAATTGCAGCTCCGGTTCGCCAGGGTGTCGAGGTCACGAGGCTCCGGCACAGGGATACCGGCGATTATGCATTGGAGACAAACACCGGCAGCATGAGAGCCCGCAACGTCGTAGTGGCGACGGGCCCGTTCCAGCGTTCGATGGTACCGGCGGCCGCAAGGGATTTGCCTCGATCCGTTTACCAGGTTCACGCCTCGAACTACCGCAGCCCCGACGAACTTCCCCCCGGAGCGGTGCTGGTGGTGGGCAGCGGCGCATCTGGAAGCCAGATAGCCGATGAGCTCCAGCAATCCGGGCGCAATGTCTATCTTTCGGTCAGCCCCCATCGTCGGGTGCCTCGGCGCTATCGCGGCAAGGATGTTTTGTGGTGGTTCGACAAAATGGGACGTTTCGAGATCACCATCGACAGTTTCCCGGAGCAGCGGTATCCCCCCTCGACGGTCGTAACCGGTGTCAACGGCGGTTACGATATGAACGTCCGCCGTTTTGCCCGCGATGGCGGAACGGTGCTGGGACGTGTGCTCGGATGCGCCGATGGAAAACTGTTGGTGGCCGCTGATGCCTTCCAGATATTAGCTGAAGCCGACAAATCCTATGACGATTTTGTTTCCGCTGCGGAGGCGTTGGCAGAGAAACGTGAAGTCTCGGACCATATCAGCGATGGCAATGAACATTCAGTAACCCCAATCCTGGCGGAAGTCGGCGGTGCCCGGTCAATGGATATCAGCAGCGAGAACGTCAGCTCGGTTATCTGGGGGACGGGATACCTCTTCGACTACAACTGGATAGATTTGCCAATTTTCGATTCGCGCGGTGCACCCGTTCAACAGCGTGGCGTGACGGCTTTTCCTGGCCTGTATTTTCTTGGCCTCCATTGGATGCATACCTTTGGCTCCGGCCTTCTCTCATATGTAGGCCGCGACGCCGCCCACATAGCCAGGTGTATGGAAGCCTTGGGGTCGCCTGCGCCGTCAGGCCGGTCGCCGGGCTAGACCGCCGGCACGTCCCAGACTTCGCCCGGCCGCAAGGCGCGAAAACGTTGCCGCGGCAGGCCGGCAGCATCGAGCGCTTCGCCGAGCTTTCTGGGCGGCTCATCGATCGGCTCGTTGGTGAGCCGGAACGTGCCCCAGTGACAGCCGGCGGCATAGGCGGCGTTGCACAAAAGCATGCCTTGCACCGCCTCCTCCGGATCCTGGTGATGTGGCGCCATGAACCAGCGCGGCTCGTAGGCGCCGATCGGCAGGATGGCGAGGCGGAACCCGCCGTGCTTTTGCGCCATCAGCCGGTAATTGATGCCACCGTGGAAGCCGGTATCGCCGGCGAAATAGATCTTTGCGTCGGGTGTCTCGACGACGAAACCCGCCCACAGCGCCATGCGCCGGTCGCGAGTACCGCGGGCCGACCAGTGGTGCACCGGCTCGACATAGACGGCGACGCGATCGCCGATATCGACCCGGTCGCCCCAGTCATGCGCGGAAAGCCGCATACGGGGCACGGCAGCGCCGATGATCGTGTCGTTGCCGAGCGGCGTCAGCAGCAGCGGGTCGTGTCTTGTCTTCAGGCGCTTCAGCGTGGCGAGGTCGAGATGGTCGTAATGGTTGTGGCTGACCAGCACGAGGTCGATCGGCGGCAAATGCGAAAAGGCGATGCCCGGCGGATTGACGCGTTTCGGACCGGCGAAGGAGAGCGGCGAGACACGCCGCGACCAGACCGGGTCGGTCAGGATGTTCAGGCCGGCTGTCTGGACGAGCAGCGAGGAATGACCGACCATGGTGAGGCGGAGCGCCGCACCATCGATGCGCTCGACCGGTCTTGCCGGTGGAAACGGGCTCGGATCCGCCGCCGGCCATTTCGAGCGCTCGCGGCTCAATTGCCATTTCAACAGATCGGCAAAGCGACCCGGCGGCCGTCCGTTGGGATTGAAGAACAAGGTGCCGTCGAAATGATCGCTGGGCGGCCCGCTGTAATAGCGGTTGGCGGCTCTCTTTCTCGCGGCCAAGAAATCGGCTCCCTGCAGTTTGCTGATCCCAAGAGATAATGCCGGAGCCGGCCCGCACAAGCATTTGAGGTGAACGCCAAGGATTTGGCGCCAGCGCGCCGTATCGAATCAACCGGAGGTGTCGGCCAAACGGCCAAGGCGTAACGCAATTCAGGCAATGTGCATTTTGCGACAAATTTGCAACATTACCGGCGCAAACCGTATTTTAACCATATCGGGTTGAAATTTCGCCACCTTCGCCATCTTGGTGAGGGGGACATTGCGCGGACGGCACCCCCAGCCCGATCCGACGGAGGTTGAAGAATGAAAATTTCGAAAACCGGCCTGCTGGCCGTATCGCTGGCCGCGCTCGTTGCGAGCGGCTGTTCAACCTCACGGTTCACATCAATGGACGAGCAGCAGCCGGCGCCGCTGGAAGCTGCGCCCGCCGGCAAGGTGACTGCAAACCAGCTGCCGCCACCGGCGACACCCGGCCCGGCCGACCCGTCGAAATTTCCTACCGCGCCGCAGAACACCCAGGTCGCCTCGCTGCCGCCGGACGGGACGGCGCCGGCCGGTGCGGCCGACCTTACCGCGTCCAGCGTCGCCGGCGTGTGGAAGGCAAGCGTGTCCGGCCAGAGCTGTCAGGTGGCGACGCCGCAGACCAAATTCGGTTCGGGCTACCGCGCCGGACCGCTGCATTGCCCGGCGCCGCTCGATGGCATCAAATCCTGGAACGTCGCCGGCAAACAGCTGACGCTCTTTGACGAGAATGGCGGCACGCTGGCACGGCTCTATTCTTCGGGCGGCGAGAAATTCGACGGCCAGACTTCCAACGGCCTGCCGATCTCGCTTACAAGGTAAGTGAACGGCCCCCCATTGTTACGCAATTCCGGACGGAAAACCGTTACACACTTTTCCTGGAATTGCCTCTTTTGTTTTTTACGCAATTCCGGACAGAAAACCGCTACACACTTTTCTTGGAATTGCTCCGGAACGACGTGACCAATGCATCTGCGTGACGGCCTCCAGACCCATGCGACCGTCAAGCAGCGCTATGACCATCTGGTCGAGACGGGCGCCATCGGGCGCGATCCGGCGCAGGAGCGGATCGCCGCTGCGCTCGACCGGCTGATCGAAGAGATATCGGCAAAGCGGCTGGCGCAGAAATCAAGCGCGCTGGGGTGGTTGTTCGCCCGCAAGCGCGAGGTGCACGAGGCGGTCAAGGGCCTTTATATCCATGGCGGCGTCGGCCGCGGCAAGACCATGCTGATGGACATGTTTTTCGAGCTGCTGCCGGTGCGGCGCAAGCGCCGGGTGCATTCCAACGACTTCATGGCCGACGTGCAGGACCGCATCCAGAAGCACCGGCAGGCTCGCAAGAACGGCACGGCCAAGGAGGACGACCCGATCCCGCCGGTGGCGCGCGCGCTGGCCGAGGAAGCCTGGGTGCTATGCTTCGACGAGTTCTCCGTCACCGACATCGCCGATGCGATGATCCTGTCAAGGTTGTTTTCGGCGTTGTTTGCCAATGGCGTGGTGCTGGTTGCCACTTCCAACGTCGCGCCGCAGGATCTCTACCGCGACGGCCTGAACCGTCAGTTGTTTTTGCCGTTTGTCGCTATCCTGGAGCGCCACGCGCAGGTGCTGGCGCTTGACGCCGACAAGGATTACCGCCTCGACAAGCTCAGCCGCATGCCGGTCTACGTCACCCCGGCCGATGCCGCCGCCGACCATGCGCTCGACGACGCGTGGGCGGTGATGACGCATGGCAGGCCGACGGCCGAGACGATGCTGACGGTGAAGGGCCGGCACGTCGTAGTGCCGCGTGCTGCCGGCGAGGCGGCGCGTTTTTCCTTCGCCGATCTCTGCGAGAGGCCGCTCGGCGCCCGCGACTATCTTGCCATTGCCAGCCGTTTCTCGACCATCTTCATCGACCATGTGCCGGTGCTCGGCGAAGGCAAGCGCAACGAAGCCAAGCGCTTCATCCTGCTGGTCGATACGCTCTACGATCATCATGTACGGCTGGTGATGAGCGCCGCGGCACCGCCGGCGCAGCTCTATACGGCCAAGCGCGGCAACGAAGTCTTCGAGTTCGAGCGCACCGCATCGCGGCTGATCGAGATGCAGAGCCACGACTGGCTGGAGGACTGGGCGGAGAGGCAGAGGGCGCAGGGATCATCGACCGAGGCACGGCAGGCTCAGGCGTGAGGGATAGTACAGAAGGGGCCGCTGCCGCCGGCGCCTATAACCGATAAACATACATGACGAACCCCTCCGCCGGCCCCTGCGGCTCTTTTCGCGACTCGTAAAGTGCGCGAGCAGCAACATTGTCCGGCTCGGTGCCGACCCACGCCTCCTCACAGCCATGCTCGCGACCGAGTGCGAACATGGCGCCGAGCATCCTCGTCGCAATGCCCTGGCGTTGAAAGGCCGGCGCCACGCCGACCTCGTCTATGTAGAGTTCGCTCACCTTGTCCGGGTGGCGGTGGATGACGGCTGCGCATTGGCCAACGACGATGCCGTCGGCGAGGGCCACGACCATGAAATGACAGGGCTCCGCGAGATAAGGCGGAGAGCCGATCCGGCCTGACCGGCTCGTCGAAGACTTCATCGGCAACCCGCATCACAAGGGCGTCATCGTCAGGAAACAGCCTTCTGATTTCCAGTGCCATTGTGTAGAATTCCTCTAGCCGGCTTCAGAATTTTGACGTTTACGTAATTCCCATTGTTTCTAACCGATTGAAATTACTCACTCCAAAATAATCGTTTGAATTTTTGTGCGGCCGGGGCTATTGCGTGCGGCGAATTTCGCGGTTCCGCAGCATTCCGGCCTCTTCCTCCGACGCCGTCATCAAATCGTCAAGGATTTGGGCGCCGTCATAGTCAAAGGGAAAATATCCTGACATGGCACGCAACAAGATAGCGCTCATCGGCTCGGGCATGATCGGCGGCACCCTCGCCCACATGGTCGGCCTCAAGGATCTCGGCGACGTCGTGCTGTTCGATATCGCCGAAGGCATCCCGCAAGGCAAGGGGCTGGACATCGCGCAGTCGTCGCCAGTCGATGGGTTCGACTCCAGGCTGACCGGCGTCAACGACTATGCCGGCATCGAGGGCGCCGATGTCTGCATCGTCACCGCCGGCGTGCCGCGCAAGCCCGGCATGAGCCGCGACGATCTTCTAGGCATCAATCTGAAGGTGATGGAGCAGGTCGGCGCCGGCCTCAAGAAATACGCGCCGAAAGCCTTCGTCATCTGCATCACCAATCCGCTCGACGCCATGGTCTGGGCGCTGCAGAAGTTTTCCGGCCTGCCCAAGAGCCATGTCGTCGGCATGGCCGGCGTGCTCGACAGTTCGCGCTTCCGTTATTTCCTGGCCGAGGAATTCAAGGTCTCGGTCGAGGACGTCACTGCCTTCGTGCTCGGCGGCCACGGCGATTCCATGGTGCCGATGATCCGCTATTCGACGGTTGCCGGCATCCCGCTGCCCGACCTCATCAAGATGGGCTGGACCTCGAGGGAGCGGCTCGACCAGATCGTGCAGCGCACCCGCGACGGCGGCGCCGAGATCGTCGGCCTGCTCAAGACCGGCTCTGCCTTTTATGCGCCGGCAGCTTCGGCCATTGCCATGGCCGAAGCCTATCTCAAGGACAAGAAGCGGGTGCTGCCCTGTGCTGCCTATCTCTCCGGCCAATATGGCGTCAAGAACACCTATGTCGGCGTTCCCGTGGTGATCGGCGCCGGCGGCGTCGAGCGGATCATCGAGATCGAGCTCGCGAAGAACGAGCAGAAGATGTTCGACAATTCGGTCGCGGCGGTGCAGGGCCTGTGCGACGCCTGCGTCAAGATCGCTCCGCATCTCGCGGCCAAGTAAGCCGGTAACCAAGCCCGCCAAGCAAGCTGGAGACATAGCGCATGAACATCCATGAGTATCAGGGCAAGGCGCTGCTGAAAGGCTTTGGCGCACCCGTGGCCGAGGGCGTGCCGGTGTTCAAGGCGAGCGAGGCGGAAGCTGCCGCCAAGGCGCTGCCCGGCCCACTCTATGTGGTCAAGAGCCAGATCCATGCCGGCGGCCGCGGCAAGGGCAAGTTCAAGGAGCTCGGGCCCGATGCCAAGGGCGGTGTCAGGCTGGCGAAGTCGGTGGCCGAGGTCGTCGCCAACGCCAAGGAGATGCTCGGCCATACGCTGGTCACCAAGCAGACCGGCCCGGCCGGCAAGCAGGTCAACCGGCTCTATATCGAGGACGGCGCCGACATCGAGCGCGAGCTCTATCTGTCGATCCTGGTCGACCGCTCGGTCGGGCGCGTCGCCTTCGTCGTCTCGACCGAGGGCGGCATGGACATCGAGGCGGTCGCCCACGACACGCCGGAAAAGATCATTACCGTCGCCATCGACCCGGAAAAGGGCGTGACGGCCGACGATGTGAAGAAGCTCAACGCCGCACTGAGACTCGACGGCGACGCCGCCAAGGATGGCGCGACGCTGTTTCCGATCCTCTACAAGGCGTTTGTCGAGAAGGACATGAGCCTGCTCGAGGTCAACCCTTTGATCGTCATGAAGAACGGCCGGCTGCGCGTGCTCGACGCAAAAGTGTCGTTCGACAACAATGCGCTGTTCCGTCACCCGGACGTGCTCGAATTGCGCGACACCACCGAAGAGGACGAGAAAGAGATCGAGGCGTCGAAATACGACCTCGCCTATGTCGCGCTCGACGGCAATATCGGCTGCATGGTCAACGGCGCCGGCCTTGCCATGGCAACGATGGACATCATCAAGCTCTATGGCGCCGAGCCCGCCAATTTCCTCGACGTCGGCGGCGGTGCGTCGAAAGAAAAGGTGACGGCGGCGTTCAAGATCATCACCAAGGATCCGGCGGTCAAAGGCATCCTGATCAACATCTTCGGCGGTATCATGAAGTGCGACATCATCGCCGAGGGCGTCATCGCAGCAGTCAAGGAGGTCGGCCTGCAAGTGCCGCTGGTGGTGCGGCTGGAAGGCACCAATGCCGAGCTCGGCAAGAAGATCATCAACGACAGCGGGCTGAACGTGGTGTCGGCCGATGACCTCGATGACGCAGCCAAGAAGATTGTCGCGGCGGTGAAGGGCGACTGATGCATCGGTTGCTGGCCATAGCGCTCTGCGGCATGGCTTTTTGGGCCAGCGCTGCTGCGGCCGCGGATAGTTCGAAGTCGCCCGCCTGGATCGGCAAGAGGGTCAATCTCTTCATGAACTTATGTCCGGCAACGGCGCCCAGCTTCGGCCGGTTCAACGCGGTTGCCCGGCAAAGCGGGTTCAAGGCCGGATCCGACGGGCTGCAAGTCTACAAGGCTACGGAAATCGTTGCCTCAATCAAGAGTTCGAACGGTCGCTGCGACTGCCTGGTCTCCTTCGGCACCAACGATCCGAAGCTGGCCGCCAACATGATCCTGAAAAGGCTTCTGACCAAATATGGCAGCAGTTTCCAAGCCGATGATGACCCCAAGTCCCTTGGTGAATTGAGAACATCTAACGGCAATTTATCGGTGCAGATCGTGACGATCCGGCGCGCCGGGGGCCGATGGATCGGTGCTGTCGTTCACGGAAACCAAAAATGCCCAGCTTGAAAACAGAACTTCAGGGTCAAGGTCGATAGGTGATGCCTCCGCACAAGATAAACCTCGTCGAGGCGGCGGATCAGAAGATCAAGAAGGTCTTCGATCCGCATATCGCCGGCGACGTGAACGACAGCCAGGTCAAGATCGCCAAGTTCGGCGACGTCTTCGACTGGCACGCGCATGACAATGAGGACGAGGCGTTCCTGGTGCTGCGCGGGCGCATCGCCATCGATTTCCGCGACGGCACGGTGGAGCTTTCCAGCGGCGAGTTCATTGTCGTGCCGCGCGCCGTCGAGCACCGGCCGCGCTCGCTAAGCGAGGAGCCGGTGGTGCTGATGTTCGAGCCGGCAACGACGCTCAACACCGGCAATGCCAAAAGCGACCTTACCGTCGCCGAGCTGAAGCGGTTGTGACCATGAGCGCGCGGCCTTCCCCGATCAACGGTTTTTGAAAAGGACCACCATGTCCATTCTCGTCGATAAGAACACCAAGGTGCTGGTGCAGGGCCTGACCGGCAAGACCGGCACGTTCCACACTGAACAGGCGCTGGCCTATCACGGCACGAAAATGGTCGGCGGCATCCACCCCAAGAAGGGCGGCGAAACCTGGACCGGCGCCAAGGGCGAGGCACTGCCGATCTTCGCCACCGTAGCCGAAGGCAAGGCCAGGACCGGCGCCAACGCTTCGGTCGTCTACGTGCCGCCGGCGGGTGCTGCCGAAGCGATCCTGGAAGCGATCGAGGCCGAGATCCCGCTGATCGTCTGCATCACCGAGGGCATACCGGTGATGGACATGATCAAGGTCAAGGCGAGGCTCGACCGTTCGACGTCGCGGCTGATCGGGCCGAACTGCCCGGGCGTGCTGACCCCCGACGAATGCAAGATAGGCATCATGCCCGGCAACATCTTCCGCAAGGGCTCGGTCGGCGTTGTTTCCCGCTCGGGAACGCTTACCTATGAGGCGGTGTTCCAGACCACCAATGTCGGCCTCGGCCAGACCACCGCCGTCGGCATCGGCGGCGATCCGGTCAAAGGCACCGAGTTCATCGACGTGCTGGAGATGTTCCTCGCCGACGACGAGACCAAGTCGATCATCATGATCGGTGAAATCGGCGGTTCGGCCGAGGAAGACGCCGCGCAGTTCCTCAAGGACGAGGCAAAGCGCGGCCGCAGCAAGCCGATGGCCGGCTTCATCGCCGGGCGCACCGCGCCGGCGGGCCGCACCATGGGCCATGCGGGCGCGGTCATCTCCGGCGGCAAGGGCGGCGCGGAAGACAAGATCGCGGCGATGGAATCGGCCGGCATCAAGGTTTCGCCATCGCCGGCCCGGCTGGGTACGACGCTGGTCGAGGCGATCAAGGGAATAGGGGAGTAAGGGAGTACGGGAATAGGGGAGTAAGGAACAAGACGAGGGCATTTGCCCTACTCCCTTACTCCCCTATTCCCTTACTCCCCTCCAACAAAGGAGACGAAGCAAAGGCTTCGACAGTGACATGGCAAGACAAGATCAGGCCAACGACCAGTTTTCGCTTACCTCTTTCCTCTATGGCGGCAATGCAGATTACATCGACGCGCTCTATGCCGCCTATGAGGACGATCCCGCGTCGGTCGATCCCGAATGGCAGGACTTCTTCGCGGCGCTGAAGGACGACGCCGGCGACGTACGCAGGAATGCCAAGGGCGCGTCATGGGCCAAGCCCTCCTGGCCGATGCAGGCTAATGGCGAGCTTGTCTCGGCGCTGGACGGCAATTGGGGCCTCATCGAAAAGCACATCGAAAAGAAGGTCAAGGACAGGGCAGCCGGCAACGGCGCAGCCCTTTCCGACGCCGACGTGCATCAGGCGACGCGCGATTCCGTCCGCGCCATCATGATGATCCGCGCCTTCCGCATGCGCGGCCACCTGCACGCCAATCTCGATCCGCTTGGCATTGCCAAGCCGCTCGAGGATTATAACGAGCTGTCGCCGGAGAATTACGGCTTCACCGAAGCCGACTACGACCGGCCGATCTTCCTCGACAATGTGCTCGGGCTGGAATTCGGCACCATCCGGCAGATGCTCGACATCCTGACCCGGACCTATTGCTCGACGCTCGGTGTCGAATTCATGCATATTTCCGATCCCGAGGAGAAGGCCTGGATCCAGGCGCGCATCGAGGGCACCGACAAGGAGATCTCCTTCACCGCCGCCGGCAAGAAGGCGATCCTGCAGAAGCTGGTCGAGGCGGAAGGCTTCGAGCAATTCATCGACGTCAAGTACAAGGGCACCAAGCGCTTCGGCCTCGATGGCGGCGAGTCGCTGATCCCGGCGCTGGAGCAGATCATCAAGCGCGGCGGCCAGCTCGGCATGAAGGAGATCGTGCTCGGCATGGCGCATCGCGGCCGGCTGAACGTGCTGTCGCAGGTGATGGCCAAGCCGCACCGCGCCATTTTCCACGAGTTCAAGGGCGGCTCGGCCGCGCCCGACGAGGTCGAGGGCTCGGGCGACGTGAAGTACCATCTCGGTGCCTCGTCGGATCGCGAGTTCGACGGCAACAAGGTGCATCTGTCGCTGACCGCCAATCCTTCGCATCTGGAAATCGTCGACCCGGTGGTGATGGGCAAGGCGCGCGCCAAGCAGGACTATCTGTTCGGCCGCAGCCGCGAGGAGATCGTGCCGCTGGAAGAGCGCGCCAAGGTGCTGCCGCTGCTGTTGCATGGCGATGCCGCTTTTGCCGGCCAGGGCGTGATTGCCGAAATCCTCGGCCTGTCGGGCCTGCGCGGTCACCGCGTCGCCGGCACGCTGCATTTCATCATCAACAACCAGATCGGCTTCACCACCAACCCGCGCTTCTCGCGCTCGTCGCCTTATCCGTCGGATGTGGCCAAGATGATCGAGGCGCCGATCTTCCACGTCAACGGCGACGATCCGGAAGCGGTGGTCCATGCCACCAAGGTGGCGATCGAATTCCGCATGAAGTTCCACAAGCCGGTGGTGGTGGACATGTTCTGCTATCGCCGCTTCGGCCATAATGAGGGCGACGAGCCGGCCTTCACCCAGCCGATCATGTATCGCAAGATCCGCAACCAGAAGACGACCATGCAGATCTATGCCGACCGGCTGATCGCGGAAGGCCACATCACCCAGGCCGAGCTCGAAAAGGTGAAGGCCGATTGGCGGGCGCATCTCGAGCAGGAATTCGAGGTCGGCCAGCACTACAAGCCGAACAAGGCGGATTGGCTGGACGGCGCCTGGTCCGGCCTGCGCTCGGCCGACAACCAGGACGAACAGCGGCGCGGCAAGACCGCGGTGCCGGTCAAGACGCTGAAGGAGATCGGCAAGAAGCTAACCGAGGTGCCGAAGGATTTCGAGGCGCACAGGACGATCATCCGCTTCCTCGACAACCGCCGCCAGGCGATCGAGTCGGGCGAAGGCATCGACTGGTCTACGGCCGAGGCGCTGGCCTTCGGCGCCATCCTGCTCGACGGCAATCCGATCCGGCTGTCCGGCCAGGATTCGGAGCGCGGCACGTTCTCGCAACGCCATTCCGTGCTCTACGACCAGCGCGACGAGACACGCTACATACCGCTTAACAATCTGTCGGCGGCGCAGGCCGGCTTCGAGGTCATCAACTCGATGCTGTCGGAAGAGGCCGTGCTCGGCTTCGAATATGGCTACTCGCTGGCCGAGCCGAAGGCGCTGACGCTGTGGGAAGCGCAGTTCGGCGACTTCGCCAACGGCGCCCAGGTGGTCTTCGACCAGTTCATCTCGTCGGGCGAGCGCAAATGGCTCAGAATGTCGGGCCTCGTCTGCCTGCTGCCGCACGGCTATGAAGGCCAGGGGCCGGAGCATTCGTCGGCCCGGCTCGAGCGCTTCCTTCAGCTTTGCGCCGAAGACAATATGCAGGTCGCCAACGTCACGACGCCAGCCAACTATTTCCACATACTGCGCCGGCAGTTGAAGCGGGACTTCCGCAAGCCGCTGATCCTGATGACGCCGAAGTCGCTGCTGCGCCATAAGCGGGCGGTATCGACGCTGCCGGAGATGTCGGGCGAAAGCGCCTTTCACCGGCTGCTGTGGGACGATGCCCAGCTGCTGTCGGGCCAGGCCATCAAGCTCACCAAGGATTCGAAGATCCGCCGTGTCGTGCTCTGTTCGGGCAAGGTCTATTACGACCTCTACGAGGAGCGCGAGAAGCGCGGCATCAACGACATCTATTTGCTGCGCGTCGAGCAGCTCTATCCGTTCCCGGCCAAGGCGCTGATCACCGAACTGTCGCGCTTCCGCAATGCCGAGATGGTGTGGTGCCAGGAGGAGCCCAAGAACATGGGCGCCTGGTCGTTCATCGATCCGTATCTCGAATGGGTGCTGGCGCATATCGACGCCAAGCATCAGCGGGTGCGCTATACCGGCCGGCCGGCGGCCGCCTCGCCGGCGACCGGATTGATGTCGAAGCATCTCGCCCAGCTTGCCGCCTTGCTCGACGACGCGCTTGGTGAATAGAACAGAACCGAAAGAAACGGACAGGCACAATGGCAACCGAAATCCGCGTCCCGACACTTGGTGAATCCGTCACCGAGGCGACCATCGGCAAATGGTTCAAGAAGGTCGGCGACGCGATCGCCGCCGATGAGCCGCTGGTCGAGCTCGAAACCGACAAGGTGACGGTGGAAGTGCCGGCCGCCGCCGCGGGCACGCTCGCCGAGATCGCCGTCAAGGAAGGCGAGACGGTCGGCGTCGGCGCACTGCTCGGCACGATTTCGGCAGGCGCCGGCGCGGCAGCCAATGCCGCCGCTCCGGCAACGAAGCAGGAGGCGGTGTCGCAGGCCTCGGCTCCGACTGCGGCCTCGAGCGTCAGGCAGGCCGCTGCCGAGACGGCCAAGATCGCCGGCGACGCCGGCGCGATCGAGACGCGCACCATGCCGCCGGCGCCGTCGGCGGCAAAGCTGCTGGCCGAGCACAATCTCGCAGTCGACCAGGTGTCGGGCTCGGGCAAGCGCGGCCAGGTGCTGAAAGGCGACGTGCTCGACCTTATCGCCAGGGGCGCGCCGTCGCAGCCGGCCGAAATGCCGAAGGCAGCGCCTGTACCGGCACCCGTTGCCGCGCGCGCGCCGTCCCCGGCCGACGATGCGTCGCGCGAGGAGCGCGTGCGCATGACCAAGCTGCGCCAGACCATCGCGCGCCGCCTCAAGGAAGCGCAATCGACCGCCGCCATGCTGACCACCTTCAACGAGGTCGACATGAGCGCGGTGATGGCGCTGAGGAGCAAATACAAGGACGTGTTCGAGAAGAAGCACGGCGTGAAGCTCGGCTTCATGGGCTTCTTCACCAAGGCGGTCACCCATGCGCTGAAGGAGATCCCGTCGGTCAATGCCGAGATCGACGGCACCGATATCATCTTCAAGAACTACGCTCATATCGGCGTTGCCGTCGGTACAGAGAAAGGCCTTGTCGTGCCGGTTGTGCGCAATGCCGACCAGATGTCGATCGCCGAAATCGAGAAGGACATCGGCAGGCTGGGGCTTGCGGCGCGCGACGGCAAGCTGTCGGTTGCGGATATGCAAGGCGGCACGTTTACGATTTCCAACGGTGGCGTTTACGGGTCGCTGATGTCGACGCCGATCCTCAATGCGCCGCAGTCCGGCATTCTGGGTATGCACAAGATCCAGGAGCGGCCGGTGGTGGTCGGCGGCCAGATCGTCATCCGGCCGATGATGTATCTGGCGCTGTCCTACGACCACCGCATCGTCGACGGCAAGGAAGCGGTGACGTTTCTGGTGCGGGTCAAGGAAAGCCTGGAGGATCCTGAGCGGCTGGTGCTCGACCTCTAGGGGCGGCCGACGTGAGCCGGAGCATGGATCTGCGCCGCCGGATGAGTTCGTCTCGTTTCCGGTCCGGTTTGTTTGTCACAATCTGCGCACTCGGCGTGCAGACGGTCTCCGCGGCCCTCGCCGCCTGCCCGCTCGAGCTCGCCGTCTATGGCGATCCTGAAAACGCCGCCGAGATCGATTTCAGGCCGACCGGCGAGTCGGCCGCCGTCACCAACAGCTTCAAGATGGTGCTCGACAAGGGCGTCGTGCTCGACGGCATCGTCATGTGGACCGAGGGCGCGGCGCGGCCGCATGGCTCGCTGATGTACAAATGCCCGGCCGGCGACGTCACCGGCGACGAGCTCGCCGCCTGCACCGTGTGGGAGGGCGTCATCTACACTGCCGACGACCAGGGCAATATCGCGTTGCTGCCGGGCGAAGGAAAGGATGCGCCGAAGAAGCTGATCTTGCCTGACTTGGGAGCGTCGTTGCAGATGTCGGCCGCCTATGGCGCCAACGGCTTTTCCCAGGTGCCCTGGGACGTCTTTGCCCTGAAGGGATGTCAGGAATGAGCGCGAGCGGAAAGATCCTGCTGGTGACCGGCGGCAGCCGCGGCATTGGCGCCGCTACATGCAGGCTTGCCGCCAAGGCCGGCTATCGCATTGCGGTCAATTACGCGTCGAATGCAAAAGCCGCCGAAACGGTGGTCGCCGACATCGAGGCTGCTGGCGGAGAAGCCTTCACAGTCAAGGCCGATGTCGGCAGCGAGACGGACGTATTGGCCATGTTCGAGGCTGTCGATGGCCGTTTCGGTCGACTCGACGCGCTCGTCAACAATGCCGGCGTGGTCGACCAGAGCGCGCGCGTCGACGAGCTTAGCGCTGCAAGGCTGGAGCGCATGATGCGCATCAATGTGATCGCGCCGATGCTTTGCGCCCGCGAGGCGGTGAAGCGGATGTCGACCAGGCATGGCGGCAAGGGCGGCGCCATCGCCAATGTTTCTTCGATCGCGGCAAGGCTTGGCGGGCCGGGTCAATATGTCGACTATGCCGCCTCGAAGGGCGCGGTCGATTCCTTCACCATCGGGCTTGCCCGCGAAGTGGCCGGCGAAGGCATTCGTGTCAACGCGGTCAGCCCGGGCATCATCGACACCGAAATTCATGCCTCCGGCGGGCAGCCGGATCGCGTCGAGAGAATGCGCAAGGTGGTGCCCATGCAGCGCGTCGGCACCGCCGAGGAAGTCGCAGCCGCAATTCTCTGGCTGCTGTCGGACGAGGCGTCCTACACAACAGGCGCCAATCTGGAAATCGGCGGCGGCCGCTAAAGCAAAAGGGACAGTATCATGGCCTATGACGTCGTTATCATCGGATCGGGACCAGGCGGCTACGTCTGCGCCATCAAGGCGGCGCAGCTCGGTCTGAAGACGGCGGTAGTCGAAAAGAACCCGACCTTCGGCGGTACCTGCCTCAACATCGGCTGCATCCCGTCAAAGGCGCTGCTGCATGCGTCCGAGATGTTTGCCGAGGCCGGCCATTCCTTCGACGCGCTCGGCGTCGAGATCGGCGCGCCCAAGCTCAATCTTGGGAAGATGATGGCACACAAGGATGCGACGGTGACGGCCAATGTCAATGGCGTCGCCTTCCTGTTCAAGAAGAACAAGATCGACAGTTTTCGTGGCACCGGCAAGGTGGTTGCGGCCGGCAAGGTGTCGGTGACCTCCGATGACGGCAAGGTCGAGGAGATCGAGACCAAGAACATCGTCATCGCCACCGGCTCCGACGTCGCCGGCATTCCCGGCGTCAAGGTCGATTTCGACGAGAAGGTGATCATCTCGTCGACCGGCGCGCTGTCGCTGGACAAAGTGCCGGGCCATCTGGTGGTGGTCGGCGGCGGTGTCATCGGTCTGGAGCTCGGCTCGGTATGGGCGAGGCTCGGCGCCAAGGTCACCGTTGTCGAGTTCCTCGACACCATCCTGGGCGGCATGGACGGCGAGGTCTCCAAGCAATTCCAGCGCCTGCTGTCGAAGCAGGGCTTTGAATTCAGGCTGGGCGCCAAGGTGACCGGCGTCGCCAAGGCCAAGAAGGGGGCGACGGTCACCTTCGAGCCGGTCAAAGGCGGTGCGGCCGAGACGATCGAGGCGGACGCGGTGCTGATTTCGACGGGACGACGGGCCTATTCGGACGCTCTCGGGCTGAAGGAGACCGGCGTCGACGTCGATGAGCGCGGCCGGGTCAAGACCGACGGCCATCTCAGGACCAACGTGCCTGGCATCTATGCCATCGGCGATGTCATCGCCGGGCCGATGCTTGCACACAAGGCTGAGGACGAGGGCGTGGCGGTGGCCGAAACCATCGCCGGGCAGGCCGGTCATGTGAACTATGACGTGATTCCGAGCGTCGTCTACACCACGCCGGAAATCGCCTCGATCGGCAAGACCGAAGAAGAATTGAAAAAGGCCGGCGTCGACTACAAGGCCGGAAAATTCCCGTTCAGCGCCAATGGCCGCGCGCGCGCCATGCTGCACACCGACGGCTTTGTGAAAATCCTGGCCGACAAGGCCAGCGACCGTGTGCTCGGCGTCCACATCGTCGGCTTCGGCGCCGGCGAGATGATCCACGAGGCGGCGGTGCTGATGGAGTTCGGCGGCTCGTCGGAAGACCTTGCCCGCACCTGCCACGCCCATCCGACAATGTCGGAAGCGGTGAAGGAGGCGGCACTGGCGACGTTCTTCAAGCCGATCCATATCTGAGCGGTTGAATCGCAGGCGACGGTGGCGATTGGCGAAAGCGGGCTGGTAGCCAATCTCCCCCAAGTGGGGGAGATGTCCGGCAGGACAGAGAGGGGCGCGAAGGATCACCACAGACGGCTTCCATTCTGAACCGCAGATGGATTCCAGGGTCTCCGCGATGTCGCTTCGCTCCTGCTCCGCGCTGGATGACGAAGATGAAGTTAGCCCATGGCTAATCGCAGCTCAGAGCATCGACTGCTGCTCCCAAAAACGAAACGGCCCGCCTTTCAGCGGGCCGTTCATATATTAAATCAGCAGTCTGATCACTGAGCCGGCGCCGGCGCTGGTGCTGGTGCTGGTGCCGGGGCTGGCGCAGGGGCCGGAGCGGGTGCTGGCTCTGCCGGAGCGGGAGCCGGAGCGGGCGTTGCCGGAGCTGGCGCAGGAGCCGGTTCGGCTGGCTTCATCGGCTCGGCAGGTGCTGGGGCCGGAGCCGGTGTGCTGGCTGCGGGCGGTTCGGCAGGCGCAGGTGCCTCGCTACGTCTTCCAAAAACATAATAGGCGACAATTGCCAGGATAACGACGACCAGTGCAATCAGCCAGCCGCTGCCGCCGCCGCGTGGCCGTGCGGTACCCGGTGAGGTGAATGGGTCGTTCGGATTGGGTGTGTTCGCCATAAAAGTGTCCTCCGTGGATGAAAAACATCAAGTAATAGCCATCAACGTACAATCGTTGAATCGGTTTCACATTAGGCGTTGAAAACGCCGAAAACAGGGCAATTCTGATCTGGAATCGCTCGCAGGCATGCATTTCCACCGCAAAATGGGTTCGATCGAGCCAAACCGAACCTTTTTCGGTTTCTTGGCACGAAGCGCGGCTGGTCCGCCGTCGCGCCACGAGTAAGGGCTGGTCCCGCCTCGGCAATGATTCGGTGTGCAACTCCGCCGTGTCGTTCAGTTGACGGCGGTCACCGTATAGCCGGTCTTGCGGAAACCCTCGACCAAGCCTTGCGCTCCGGGAAGGTGCATGGCGCCGACCGCCATGAAGACATTGCCGTGGGCGAGGATCGGCGCTGCACGATCGACCATCACCTTGTTGCGGCTGGTGATCATGGTCTGCTCGAATTCGGCGTAACCCGATTGGTCGTCGACCTGTTCGGGGATGACGGCCCGAAACAGCGGTACATACATGCCAGTGTCGCCACGCCGGTAAAGCACGATCATGGTTTCGTTGACGTCGTTCACCTTGTCGCCAAGCTTCAGCGTATCGACCAGCCCCTTCAGGTGAAAGGCGATCGGCAGCGAAGCCATGGCGCGCAGCTGGTCGGCGATTGTCTCCAGCCCCTCGACCGATTTGCCCGAAGCCTCGGCGTCCTTGGCAAGCTTGACGTCGAGCACCGGCGCACCGCCAGCCTGGCGGGCGACTTCGCATACAGGTAGCGCCACCATCGCCGACAGCAACCAAGGTTTCATCTTGGCGACGGTCGCTGGCGGGATGCCACGCGCATCGAGCGCCTTGTTGACCACCGCCGCATCCTCCGGCGACAGCAGCGACGAAAGCGTCGTCTTGTCGGTGAACATCATCAGATCCGGCTCTTTCAGCAGTGCTGCCATCATCTTCTGCTTGTCGAGCACTTCGGTGGTCTCGATGATGACGGTGCCAGCCGCATCGAATGCCTTCTGCGCGGCGGGTGGCAGCGTGGTGACGCGCGGGTCGGTAACGTGCATGGTGCCGAACAGGAAGGACGGTTTTTCGCCCGATTTTTCGAGCTTCCACAGCAGGCCCTTGCCGTTCGGCGTCGCTGCCGCGTCTGCCTCGATCTTGCGGTAGGCAGCCGGGTCGTCCTTTTGCAGCGCGCTCAGCATATCGCTACCGCCGCAGGCCGAAGTCTCGGCGCGTGCCTTGCCCGCGGCGAGCAGCGCGACGATGAGGAAAGAGAGGAAAAACAGGGCGTTGAGCGCGACGAGCAGCTTCAGCGACATATGGGTCGCGCGGTCGGCGATGGCGATGAGGCGTTTCATGCTGCGCTTCTAGGCGCAAAAAGCGGCAAAACGGTTAACCGGCGCATCAAAATTGTTGCGAGATGGCCACCGACACATGCATCGATCACGCACGAGGATGAGCTGCTTCGTAAATCTCGAGCAGCCTGGCGGTGTCGACGCCGGTGTATATCTGGGTTGTCGACAGGCTGGCGTGGCCGAGCAACTCCTGGATGGTGCGCAGGTCGCCGCCGCGCCCTAGCAGATGCGTGGCGAAGGAATGGCGCAGCGCATGCGGCGTCGCCGTGTCGGGCAGGTTGAGCGCCGAGCGCAGCTTGGCCATGTCGCGCTGGACGATTGCCGGGTTGAGCGGGCCGCCGCGGGCACCGCGAAACAGCAGGCCCTTGGGATCGAGATGCCAGGGACACAAGCGGCGGTATTCGGCAATCGCCCGCAGTGCCACCGGCAGCACCGGCACCAGCCGGGTCTTGCCACCCTTGCCGGTGACGCGCAGCACGGTATCACCAGGTGAGGAAAGATCGGCGCCCGACAGGCCGAGCGCCTCGGAGATCCGCAAGCCGGACCCATAGAGCAGGGTCAGCACGGCGGCGTTGCGCGCGGCAATCCACGGCTCCTCCGCCAGTTGGCCTTCCACCGAGACGACGTGTTTTGCATCGCTTGCGGTCAGCGGCTTGGGCAGCGATTTCGGCTGCCGCGGCGCGCGCAAGGCTGTCGCACCTGCCGCATTGGCGAGGCCGCGCCGTTCCAGGAAACGCAGCAGCGAGCGGATGCCGGCCAGCCCGCGCCCGAGCGTGCGGGCGCCGGCGCCCTCGGCACGGCGGGCAGCGAGAAAGCCGCGCAGATCGGCGGGGCGCAGATCGGCGATGTCGGAAATGCCGGGCGAGCCGCCGCAATGGCCGGTCAGGAAATGCAGGAACTGGCGCGTGTCGCGCTCATAGGCCTCGACGGTTTCGGGCGATAGCCGGCGTTCGCGCGCCAGCATCTTCAGCCAGGCCTCGCGCGCCGCCTGCAGGTCGGGTTTTGCCGGTATGAGGAATTCCTGCATTGCACTCTTCCAGTTCCCCGCCATCTTCCGGCACGCGGGTTAGGAAGCGGTGAAGAGCGGCGTCATTGAAATGACGACGGGCTGGGGTTAGAGCAAGGCAAAGGATTTTCCGCAGATGATCAAGCCGCAAAACCCCGTCCAGATGGCCGTGATCGGTGCCGCGCATGGCATCAAGGGCGAATTGCGCGTCAAGAGCTTTACCGGCGACCCGCTGGCGCTGGCCGATTACGGTCCGCTCTACGCCAGGGATGGCCGCGCCTTCCAGATCGTCGACATCAGGCCCGCCAACACCGTGGTGGTGGTGCGGTTCAAAGGCGTCAACGACCGCAATGCCGCCGAGGCGCTGGCCGGCACCGAATTGTTCGTCGACCGTTCGGTGTTGCCCGATGAGGGCGAAGAGGATGAATTCTACCATGCCGACCTCGTCGGACTGGAGGTCAAGGATGACATCGGTGCCATCATCGGCAAGGTCGTCACCGTGCATAATTTCGGCGGCGGCGACATTCTCGACGTGACGCTGGCGGGGCGCAAAGGCGTGCTCATCCCGTTCACGCAGGCCGCCGTTCCGGAAGTGTCGATCGCCGGCGGCTTTGTCCGCGTTGATCCAGCCGCCGCAGGGTTGGTCGAGGACGAGGACGGCGAGCCTCCCGCTGACGACGGTTTCGACCCCAAGGGCAGGCCGCGCGGGCCGAGGGACGCCGGAGGCAACCGGTGAGTTTTTCGGCTTCGGTGCTGACGCTCTATCCCGACATGTTTCCCGGCGCGCTCGGCCTGTCGCTGGCCGGCCGCGCGCTCGAGACCGGCATTTGGTCGCTCGAAACGATCCAGATCCGCGACTTTGCCAGCGATCGTCACCGTACCGTCGATGACACGCCGGCCGGCGGCGGCGCCGGCATGGTGATGCGGGCAGACGTGCTGGCCAGCGCCATCGACCATGCCTCGCCGGCAGCCGATCCACGTCCGCGCCTGCTGATGAGCCCGCGCGGCAAGCCGCTGACGCAGGCACGGGTGCGCGAGCTCGCCGGCGGGCCGGGTGCGGTGATCGTCTGCGGCCGCTTCGAAGGCGTCGACCAGCGGGTCATTGAATCGCGCGGCCTCGAGGAAGTTTCGATCGGCGACTTCATCCTGTCCGGCGGCGAGCCGGCGGCACTCGTGCTGCTCGACGCCGTGGTGCGCCTGCTGCCCGGCGTCATGGGCAATGCGGTATCGGGCGAGGAAGAGAGCTTTGAAAACGGCCTGCTCGAACATCCGCATTATACGCGGCCGCAGGAGTTCGAGGGCCGGCCGATTCCCGAAGTGCTGATTTCGGGCAATCACAGGAAGATCGCGGCTTGGCGGCGGGCCGAAGCGGAGAGGCTGACGAAGGAGCGACGGCCGGATCTTTCAGCCGCTCAGCCCTTGTCGAAATAGTAGAAAGCCAGGAACAGGCCGACGGCGATGACGAAGCCGCGCACCGCGTTCTGCGGCACGCGCCTAGCGATCCAGACGCCGGCATAGCCGCCCAGCGCGCCACCCGGGATCATGATGATCGCCTGCAGCCAGGCAATGACGCCGCCCGAGACGAAGACGAGGATGGCAACCGCAGCGATGACCACGGCCAGCATGTTCTTCAGTGCGTTCAGCCGGTGATAGTCGCCGGACTGGGTGAGACCGAGCGTCGCCAGCATCATGACGCCCATGCCGGCGCCGAAGAAGCCGCCATAGGCGGCGGTGGCGAACTGCGCCAGCGACCCGACCAGAGAACCCACCGCGGCCTCATGCTCCGGCTTGGGCGCCGGCTTCAGCCATGGCCCGGCAGCAAACAATGCGGTTGCCGCCAGCAGCAGCCACGGCACCAAGGCGCGGAAGGACGGGTTGTCGAGCCCTAGAAGGATGAGCGCGCCAGACAGCGCACCGAGAGCCGAAATGAGGCTGAGCAGCAGTGCGCCGCGCCAGAAATGCTTGATGTCGTGCCAATAGGCGAGCGTCGAGGTGATGTAGCCGGGGAACTGCGTCACCGACGATGTCGCATTGGCGACGATCGGCGGCAGGCCGGCCAGGGTCATGGCGCCAAAGGTTATGAACGTGCCGCCGCCGGCAACGGCATTGACCGCGCCTGATAGAAAGCCGGCGAGAAAGAGCAGGACCGCGTCCAAGATTGGCATGAGGGGTGTCGTCGCTGGAGGAAAATGCTTATCTTCCGGCTTAGGAAGCTTGACGCGCGGGCGCAACCCCCTGGACCACAAGCGATCACGGGATTGCCACAGCGGGCGCCAGCCCAAGAAGCAGCGCAAAAAAGAAACGGCCCAAAAAAGAAACGGCGAAGACGTGACAAAGCGCCGAAATAGCTGTATGTGCGCGCCGAACCGGAAGAAAAATCTGCCAAGAGCGATCTTCTGGCCCGTCAACAATGACGGTGTAGTCGCCCCTGCCCGATGTTCTCGAACAGACGTTCTCGAACGAAGGGCATAGCCGAGCGGTCGATGCGACTGCAAGGCGAGTGTCGGGCGCTCTGACTGTCGGAAGAACAAGAAGTGGATTTTTGAGATGGACATCCTCCGTCAGATCGAGGCCGAGCAGGCCGCCAAGATCGAAGCCAAGCGCAAGCTCCCCGAATTCCAGCCCGGCGATACCGTGCGCGTCCAGGTCCGTGTGACCGAAGGCACCCGCACCCGCGTCCAGGCCTATGAGGGCGTCGTCATCGCCCGCGCCGGCGCTGGCTTCCAGGAAAACTTCACCGTCCGCAAGATCTCCTACGGCGAAGGCGTGGAGCGGGTGTTCCCGGTCTATTCGCCGATGGTCGAGGGCGTCGAGATCGTGCGCCGCGGCAAGGTGCGTCGCGCCAAGCTGTACTATTTGCGAGACCGTCGCGGCAAATCGGCCCGCATTTCGGAAAACACCGGCGTGCGCGCCCGCAAGCTCAACGACGAAGAGCGCGATGCGCTGAACGCCGAGAAGGCGCGCATCGAGGCCGAGAAAGTGGCCGCCGCCCAGGCGCTGGCCGCCGAGAAGGCCGCGCAGGACGCCGCCGAGAAGAAGGCCGCCGACGAGGCCGCCAAGGCCGCGGAAGCAACTGCCGCCGAATAAGGCGTCTTCAAAACTCATGGTTTTGGAAAGGCGGCTTCGGCCGCCTTTTTATTTCACGAGGTGGATTCGATTTTGCCGGTCCGCAATCGATACGGATCGTTCTGTAATTGCCGCCGTTGAAAGCATTGGAATTCATTTTCGTGCCGAGCGGCGCATCAGAGCGGCTTGCAAGGCGCCTGCGGAAAGCTAAAGTCGGCGCCGGATTTCCTGCATGCCTCGGTCGATCGAGGCGGTTCAGTTCCTGGGGAGCATAGTCATGATCAATTCGAAACTGCTGCTGGCCGGCCTGCTGGCTTGCCTTCTCGTGCCGGTCGCGGCTCTGGCGCAGGCGCTGCCCGACCTCGGCGGCAAGAAGGTGGTGGTGGTGACCGAAAACGCCTATCCGCCGCTGCAGTTCATCGATGCCAAGACCGGCAAGCAGATCGGTTGGGAATATGACGCGATGAACGAGATCGCCAAACGGCTGAATTTCAAGGTCGAGTACCAGAATACCTCTTGGGACGCGATGATCCAGGCGGTTTCCGACAATCAGTACAACATCGGCATGACCGGCATCACCATCAAGGACGACCGCAAGCAGAAGGTCGATTTCTCCGATCCGTATATGCGCTCGGAACAGTTCATGCTGGTGCGCGGCGACGAGAAGCGCTTCACCGATGCAAAGACGTTCGCCGCCTTCAAGGACGGGCTGATCGGCGCGCAGGCCGGCACCACGCCCTTCTACACCGCCGTCTACAGCGTGCTCGACGGCAACGAGCAGAACCCGCGCATCAAGCTGTTCGAGACGTTCGGCGCGACGGTGCAGGCACTGAAGGCCGGCGACGTCGACGTCGTGCTCACCGACGGCACTGCCGGCAAGGGCTATGTCGATGCGTCCAATGGCGGCCTTAAGCTGATCGGCGGCCCACTCGGCACCGAGGATTTCGGCTTCATCTTCCCCAAGGGCTCCGACCTGGTGAAGCCGGTCAACGCGGCAATCGCCGCGCTCAAGGCCGACGGTACGCTCGACGCGCTCAACAAGAAGTGGTTCCTTGATTACAAGATGGGGCAGTAGGCCCGCTTGTTGCGCGCATTTCATGACGATTGTGCGCGGGAACTCGCGCTGACTCTGCGCTCGTACACCCCCCTCTGTCCTGCCGGACATCTCCCCCTCAAGGGGGGAGATCGGATTTCGCATCGGCTTTCGCCAATTTTCAGTGTTGCAGAACGGGCCGCGAGGTCAAAGCTGCCGATCTCCCCCCTGGAGGGGGAGATCGCCGGCAGGCCAGAGGGGGGTGTGACAGAACGCTGCCTTCGTGACTCTGTTATCGGTACCGCTTGATGCCGTCGGCGCCTCTCGCCTCAGCCAAATCCGACTTCCCGTGGTGGCTTGCCGTGGCCGTGGCGATCGCCTTGGCCGCCGCCATCTTCATCGCTGCCAGCGACCTCTATGCCCAGGTCTTCGCAACCGTCGCCAAGGGCATCGGCGTCACCATCTTCGTCACGGTGGTCGCCTTCGCGCTGGCTTGCGCGATCGGCCTCGGCGTCGCGCTGATGGGCCTGTCGGGCTCACGCTGGCTCAGCCAGATCGGCCGCTTCTACGTCGAGATCATCCGCGGCGTGCCGATGCTGGTGCTGTTGTTCTGGATCGCCTTTGCCGGGGCGCCGGCCTTCGTCGCGGCATGGAACGCGCTGACGGCGCCGCTGCAAAGCGCCGGCCTCTTCGGTGAGCTGCTGGTACGCGACGTGTCGTTGCTTTGGCGCGCCGTCATGGCGCTGACCATCGGCTATTCCGCCTTCATCGCGGAGGTGTTCCGCGCCGGTATCCAGGCGGTCGAGAAGGGGCAGATCGAGGCGGCCAAGGCGCTCGGGCTGACGCGCACCGAGCGCTTCCGGCTGGTCATCTTTCCGCAGGCGATCCGCACCATCCTGCCGCCGCTCGGCAATGATTTCGTCGCCATGGTCAAGGATTCCTCGCTGGTCTCGGTGCTCGGCGTCGCCGACATCACCCAGATGGGCAAGATCTACGCCGCCGGCTCGTTCCGCTTCTTCGAAACCTATTCGATCGTCGCCTATATCTATCTCATCCTCACCGTCGGCCTGTCGTTGGCCTTGCGGGCGCTGGAGAAGCGGCTCCGCCACCAGCATGGGGAATAGAAGGCAGGCGAAAACGGCGCTACCATCGAGCGGACGCGACCGGGGAGGACCATGATCATCGACAAGGCCAATGCGGCGCTGGAAGCGGTCTATACGGCCGACACGCCTGAGACGCTCGCCAAGGCCTATGCGCAATGGGCCGCGACCTATGACGGCGAAACCGCGGCCCTCGGCTATCTCCTGCCGTTCCTGATCACCGCCTGGGTGGCGCGCCATGCGCCGCCGGGCGAAGGGCCGCTGCTCGACGCCGGTTGCGGCACCGGCCTGTCGGGGCCGTCCCTGAAGGCACTCGGCTACCACGATATTGCCGGGCTCGACCTGTCGCAGGACATGCTGAAAATCGCCGGCAGCCGGCAGGCCTACAGCGAGCTGAAACAGGCGATGCTCGGCGGGCCATTGCCTTGGGCGGACGGGTATTTCCGCGCCTTTTTCTCGACCGGCGTGTTCACCATCAGCCACGCACCGGCGTCGGGCCTGCATGAACTGGTACGCATCACCAGGACGGGCGGCCACGCCATCTTCACGGTCCGCGACCAGGTGTTTGAAAGCGGCGGGTTTCAAGCCGTGTTTGGCGAACTGGAGCAGGCGAAAAAATGGCGGCCGGTCGAGGAGAGCCCGTGGTTCCGCTGCTACGCAATCGCCGAGCCCGACGCGCTGGTGAAGACCTTCGTGTTCGAGGTGCTGTGAGCGAAGGCAGACGCGATTGCTGAAAAGCCAAAACATTGATATGAGCAGCGCCATGGAAGAGCTTTTTGGCGATCCGGCCTATAAAGGTTTCGTGCTGCAGGACAGGAAGCGCCTGCCGTCGCGATTTTCCGCGCGCGTCTGCGGGGCGCTGACCAGCCGACTTAGCTAGGGCAGACTCGCCAGGCTGTTTCGCCGGTCCGACCGGCGTCGTTTTCCCTTTTTAAATCGACGGATTTACGCACATGAGCGCACCGCGCACCCTCTACGACAAGATTTTCGACGACCATGTTGTCGATCGCCAGGACGACGGCACCTGCCTGCTCTATATCGACCGCCATCTGGTCCACGAAGTCACCAGCCCGCAGGCTTTCGAAGGCCTGCGCATAACCGGCCGCAAGGTTCGGCATCCGGAAAAGACGCTGGCCGTGGTCGACCACAATGTGTCGACCTCGCCCGAGCGCAAGTTCGGCATCAAGAACGAGGAAAGCCGCATCCAGGTCGAGGCGCTGGCCAAGAACGCCAAGGATTTCGGTATCGAATATTATTCCGAGAAGGATATCCGCCAGGGCATCGTCCACATCATCGGTCCCGAGCAAGGCTTTACGCTGCCCGGCATGACCATCGTCTGCGGCGACAGCCACACCTCGACGCATGGCGCGTTCGGGGCGCTGGCGCATGGCATCGGCACCTCGGAAGTCGAGCATGTGCTGGCGACGCAGACGCTGATCCAGCGCAAGGCCAAGAACATGCTGGTGCGCGTCGACGGCGCACTGCCGGAAGGCGTCACCGCCAAGGACATCATCCTCGCCATTATCGGCGAGATCGGCACGGCCGGCGGCACCGGCTATGTCATCGAATATGCCGGCGAGGCAATCCGTGCGCTGTCGATGGAAGGCCGCATGACGATCTGCAACATGTCGATCGAAGCCGGCGCGCGCGCCGGCCTGATCGCGCCCGACGAGACCACCTTCGCCTATGTCAAGGACAAGCCGCGCGCCCCCAAGGGCGAAGCCTGGGATGCCGCGCTCGCCTACTGGAAGACGCTGCAGTCCGACGAAGGCGCGCATTTCGACAAGGTGGTCGTGCTCGACGCGGCAAAGCTGCCGCCGATCGTCTCCTGGGGCTCCTCGCCCGAGGACGTGGTCTCGGTGCAAGGCATCGTGCCGAACCCGGACGACATCACTGATGAGAACAAGCGCACCTCCAAGCAGCGCGCACTCGACTATATGGGCCTGAAGCCGGGCACCAAGATCACCGATATCGAACTCGATCGCGTCTTCATCGGCTCCTGCACCAATGGCCGCATCGAGGATCTGCGCGCCGCCGCCAAGGTGATCGAGGGCAAGAAGGTCAATCCGCGGGTCAGTGCGATGATCGTGCCGGGCTCCGGCCTGGTCAAGGAACAGGCAGAGGCCGAAGGCCTCGACAAGATCTTTGTCGCCGCCGGCTTTGACTGGCGTGAGCCGGGCTGCTCGATGTGCCTTGCCATGAACGACGACCGGCTGAAGCCGCATGAGCGCTGCGCCTCGACCTCGAATCGCAATTTCGAGGGGCGCCAAGGCTTCAAAGGCCGGACGCATCTGGTGTCGCCGGCAATGGCCGCGGCGGCGGCGATCGCCGGCCATTTCGTCGACATCCGCGAGTGGAAATAGGGCAGGCGCGCGCAGTCGGATATGAGGAGCCGAGCCGCAATGCGGTTCGGGCATTCTTCAGTCGGGCCGCCTGACGAATTCGTGGAATCCCTCACGACGGCCGGGTTGGTCCTTTGCGACGACCAGCGCCAGTTGGCGCTCGTCGAAGAGTTTGAACCATTCGTCCCATTCGACCAGTTCGTAGCCGCCGGCATTGACCGGGCGTTCGGCCTCATCCTGGTCCTGGTAGGCATGCTGGCCGAAGACCAGCCTCAGCATGGGCTGCGTTCCGGCTTCGGGCGACACGTCGACGATCGCCGGAAAGCCGGCGCGTGCCGCGGCCCATGAGCGAATTGCATCGTGATTGGTCAGCATGATCGTGTCGGCCATCGGAGCGTCTCCTGGTTGCCGTCGTGAAACGCCGCTCGCCGTTCGCGGTTCCGCCCAGCGGCTTTGTCGACGCACCTGTCGTATATTCGATTTCGCTTAACCGCTTGTTTGGGCTTCCGCTCTAAGGTCCTCCAAGGGGAAGCGAGGGGAAATTACAGCGCTTGGACACCGACCTGCTCATAGCGCTGCTCAATCCAGGCATCGCCCTCACACTCGGCGCGGCATTTCTCGTGCTGTGGTTCTATCAGCGCCACCGTCCCTATCTGGCTGTGCTGGCGGCGGGCTACTCGGCCTCGGCCGCAGGCTTCCTGCTCCAGTATTTCACGCTGCCGGTCGGCATGGCACCGACCAAGCTCATCTCGATCCTGTGCTTCACCTTCGCCACCTGCTGTCTCGCCGGCGCGGTCATTGCGCGCTATGGGCGGCGCGTGCCTTACCCGGCGGTCGGCATTCTGGCCTGCGGCGGCCTGGCCGCGTTCTCGTGGTTTCTTTTTGCCCGGCCGGATCTCACCTGGCGTATCCTTGCCATCAATTTCAGCTTCGGCGGCATCAGCCTGGTTGTCGCCGCCGAGTTGCGCGTGGTGCGCAACAACGGCCCGACAGAAATGATCCTGTTCGTGCTGTCGCTGCTTTCCGGCCTGAACTTCCTGGCGCGGACGCTTGCCGTTGTCATCGCGCATGGGCCGTTCACCAGCTATGAAGGGCTTTACTCCTCGTCCTACTGGACGACGGCTCTGCTGTCGCATGCATTGCTGTCGCTGCTTATTGCGCTTTGCCTGTTCGGCGCCGCCGCGCTCGATGTGATGAAGGCCCTGAAGACCGAAACCCTGACAGACCCGCTGTCGGGCCTGCTCAACCGCCGCGGCTTCGAGGAGCGCGCCGTGCTTGTCCTGCAGCACTGTGCCACGACGCAATTGCCGGTTGCGCTGGTGCTTGCCGATCTCGATCATTTCAAGGCGCTCAACGATCAGCATGGCCACGCGGCCGGCGATCGCGTCATCGCCGACTTCGCTGCCAAGCTTTTGTCGGCTGCAGGTACGCGCGGCGTTGCCGGCCGTATCGGCGGCGAAGAGTTCGCCGTGCTGTTGCCGCTCAGCGACCTTGGCGCGGCAAGACTGTTTGCCGAAGCCATTCGCACGGTCTATTCGGCGGGCAGAATCGACGGACTTCCGCCCGACACAAGAGTGACCGCGAGCTTCGGCGTGGCCGCCCGCACCAGCGACGAAGGGCTGGACCCGCTGATGCGCCGCGCCGACGAAGCGCTCTACAAAGCCAAAAGGAGTGGCCGCGACAGCGTATACCTGTCCTATCAGCGGCCTGAAACGGTCGTCCTTCCCAATCGGACCAGTGCTGGCTGAGCGTCAGCGGCGGCTTCGAATTAACGTCTTTTTCGCGCGTTGGTGATTTGCTGTTCGGGGGGAGTGCCAAAACGCCATGGGCAGCGCTAATTTCATCCTGCTGATTAACCTGTTCGTTGCCGGGCTGCTGGCGGCGGCCTTCATGACGATCGCGGTCTATGACGCCGGCCGGGTGTCGGCACGCTGGCTGGCGTTCGGCTATGTGCTCGGCACGGCTTATTTCGCGATCGAGTTCAGCATTCCTGCCTTCGACAATGCGCGCCCCGTGGTTGTCGCCGCCTTTGCCGCCTTCCTTGGCGCTACCGTCGCCTTCAATGGCGGGCTTGCCCATAAATACCGCGTTTCGCCGCCTTGGCCGCCGATGCTGTTCTTCCTGGTCTTCGCCACCCTCGCGGTCTACTTCGTGCAGGACCTGCCACGCCAATCCTTTGTGCGAATGGCGGCCTACCAGCTTCCCTATGCGGCCATGCAGTTCACCGGGCTGGCGATCGTCTTGTCGTCCAGGCAAAGACGCGAGCGGCTCGACTATATGCTGATGGCTGTCCTGGCGGCCAGCACCTTGCAGTTCGCCAGCAAACCCTTCATCGCCCATGCGCTTGGTGGCTGGGGCGCCAATCCGCAATCTTATGCGCAGACCAGCTATGCGTTGGTGTCGCAGTCGGTCGGCACCGTGTTCGGCCTGGCGCTTGCGCTGGTGACATTGGCTATCCTGGTCCGCGACGTGCTCGCCGAGGCGACGTCGAAATCGGAAACCGACACGCTTTCGCGGCTGCTCAACCGTGGCGGCTTCGAGCGCCATGCCGAGATCGCACTGCGTGACGCCATGCGGCGCGCCGTTCCAGCGGCACTGGTCATTGCCGATCTCGACCATTTCAAGCGCATCAACGATACTTACGGCCACGCGTCGGGCGATCGGGTCATCGAGACCTTTGCCGGTTTTCTCCGCGATGCCGCGGCCGACCATCATGTCGCCGGCCGCATCGGCGGCGAGGAATTCGCTATTTTCCTGCCGGGGACCAATCTAGCCGCCGCCCGGCTCTTTGCCGAGGGCACGCGTAGCGCCTTCGGTGCCACGCCGATCGACTGCCTGCCCGCGGATCACCGCTGCAGCGCCAGCTTCGGCGTTGCCGAGCTTGGTCCGGGCGAAAGCTTTTCCGACCTGCTGCGGCGCGCCGACAAAGCGCTCTATCAGGCGAAGGGCAGCGGTCGCGATTGCGTGCGTGTCTCGGTGGGGCCGGCTGTTGCCCTGCCGGCGCCGTCAACCAAGGGCGGCGTGGCCGTCAGCGGCAGGGGCTGAGCTCCGGCATTTCGCCGTCGGAGAGGCCGTACATATAGCTGCGGCCCTTGACGAAAACCGGCGGCCTATAGCAGTCGCCGCCGCGGACATCGTCCGATTCGTTTTCGTAGATCACGTCGGGCTGGCCGGCGCTGGTGTAGTCGGACAATTCCTTGGCCAGCTTGCCCTCGCCAACGAGGATACGCTTGTAGCCGGCGGCGCTGTCGATGACGAGATTGCCGAAGGAATCGGCATAGACGCGGTCATGATGGCGCGTCCCGGCGAATGCCGGTGCGACGACGCCGACGGCGAGCGCCGCCAATAGGAACCAGGGAAGGCGCGATCCTGCTGAATTCGAATGCATGGCGTGCTGCTCCATTGCTGAGAGGCAAGCCTCCTCGAATCAGAAATTAACCTTTTATTAACCTTTGTTAAGAGGGCAACCGCAGCAGGGGCGAGGTCTCGGAAAATATGGTTAATACTCGATCGCCCACCGGCCATCATTCGGCCATGCCTTGTTCCCACCATCCCCAGCATCGGGCGCGACTCAAAAAGCATGAAATCCGGTGGCTTGCCGGAGCATCGCGGCGGGCTCGATACGCGGGGGGAAAGCAGCAAATGAGATTACGCCGCACGTTTCGGATGGCGTTGGCCATTCCGCCGCTGCTGGCTGCCGCCGCCTGCGCGCCGCAGACCAGCGCGCCCAAGCTCGGCAACACGGCCGCCGCTTCCGTGTCGCTTGCTCCCGCCGCTAGCGAACCGACGGCACCGCAGCCGCGCACAGCTACTTACAACTGCGCCGACGGTAGCGTGATGACCATCGAGAATCTCGGCACGTCGGTGCGCGTCCTCGGCCAGAACGGCGCCAGCGCCGAGCTGCCGGCGTCACCGGCCAATCAGACCAGCCGTTACGGCGAGGCGCATGACGCAATCGTGATCGATGGGCGTGAGGCGCTGGTGATGAAGGGCGGTGCATCACCGCTGGCCTGCAAGCGCTGATCCGCCCCTTGCGCCAGCCATATTTTGCAGTGCGGCGACATTGTGCCGGCGCAAGGCGACAGCCCTAATCGATTGAAGATGAAAGCCTTGCTTTCATCAGACTAAATTACGTTTTCGAAACGGTTTTCCGGCTTTGACGCGGTGCAAAAAGAGCATTAGAAACCGGCTGTCCGAAGTCGCAACCGGAAGCGGTAATGCCGCATTCCCACCTGAGGCTCCAGAGACGCCGAACTGGGGGAGCCATGAGCAAATCACCAGCCACCCGCGAATTTGCCAGACGTGAACGGCCGCTTTCGCCGCATCTGACCGTCTATCGGCCGCCGATCACCATGACGATGTCGATCGTCCACCGCATCACCGGCGGGGCGCTCTATTTCGGCACGCTGCTGGTCGCGCTGTGGCTGATGGCGGCGGCGAGCTCGGAGGCGACCTTCAATGCCGTCAACTGGGCCTTCGGCTCGTGGCTGGGACGGCTGGTGCTGTTCGGCTACAGCTGGGCGCTGATGCACCACATGCTGGGCGGTGTGCGCCATCTTATCTGGGACACTGGGGCAGGGCTGGAAAAGCATACCGCATCGAGGATCGCCTGGGCGACGCTGGCCGGCTCGGTCACGCTGACGCTGCTGATCTGGATCGCCGGCTACATGGCGCGGGGAGCCTGACATGAACGGCAAGAACACCGACATGCGCACGCCGCTGGCCAAGGTCCGCGGCCTCGGTTCCGCCCGCGAGGGCACCGGCCATTTCTGGCGCCAGCGGCTGACGGCGATCTCCAACATCCCGCTGGTCCTGTTCTTCGTCGGCTTCCTGATCGCACTCAACGGCGCCAGCTATCTCGAGGTGCGCGCCGCACTTGCCAATCCGTTCGTTGCACTGGTGCTGGCGCTGGTGCTGTTGTCGGTGCTCTACCACATGCGGCTCGGCATGCAGGCGATCATCGAAGACTATGTGCATGGCGAAGGCACCAGGCTGGCGCTGCTCGCCCTCAACACATTCTTTCCCGTAGTCGTCGGCGTCGCTTCGGTCTTCGCCCTGCTTAAACTGGCATTTGGAGGCTGATTTTTTGGCCAAGGACGCGAAGAACGCCAACACGGCTTCCGCCTATAGCTATGTCGATCACAAATTCGACGTCGTGGTCGTCGGCGCCGGCGGCGCCGGCCTGCGCGCCGCGCTCGGCATGGCCGAACAGGGCCTGCGCACCGCCTGCATCACCAAAGTGTTCCCGACGCGCTCGCATACCGTTGCGGCGCAGGGCGGCATCGCCGCCTCGCTCGCCAATATGGGTCCCGACAACTGGCAGTGGCATCTCTTCGACACCGTCAAAGGCTCAGATTGGCTGGGCGACACCGACGCTCAAGAATACATGGTGCGCGAAGCGCCGGCGGCGGTCTACGAGCTCGAGCACTACGGCGTTCCCTTCAGCCGCACCGAGGACGGGAAAATCTACCAGCGGCCGTTCGGCGGCATGATGATGAATTTCGGCGAGGGGCCGCCGGTGCAGCGCACCTGTGCGGCCGCCGACCGCACCGGCCACGCCATGCTGCACACGCTCTACGGTCAGTCGCTGAAGCACAATGCGCAGTTCTTCATCGAGTATTTCGCGCTCGACCTGATCATGGAGCCGGACGGCACCTGCACCGGCGTCGTCGCCTGGAACCTCGACGACGGCACCATCCACCGCTTTTCGGCCAAGATGGTGGTGCTGGCGACCGGCGGCTATGGCCGCGCCTATTTCTCGGCCACCTCGGCGCATACCTGCACCGGCGATGGCGGCGGCATGGCCGCACGCGCAGGCCTGCCGCTGCAGGATATGGAGTTCGTGCAGTTCCACCCGACCGGCATATACGGCGCCGGCTGCCTGATCACCGAGGGCGCGCGCGGCGAGGGCGGCTATCTCGTCAATTCCGAGGGCGAGCGCTTCATGGAGCGCTACGCGCCGTCAGCCAAGGATCTGGCTTCGCGCGACGTGGTTTCGCGCTGCATGACGCTGGAAATCCGCGAGGGCCGCGGCGTCGGCCCGAAGAAGGATCACATTTTCCTGCATCTCGACCATCTCGACCCGGCCGTTCTGCACGAGAGGCTTCCGGGTATTTCGGAATCGGCAAAGATCTTTGCCGGCGTCGACCTGACCAAGGAGCCGATCCCGGTGCTGCCGACGGTCCACTACAATATGGGCGGCGTGCCGACCAATTACTGGGGCGAGGTGCTGAACCCGACGGCGTCGAATCCGGACCAGGTGTCGCCCGGGCTGATGGCGGTCGGCGAAGCCGGCTGCGCCTCGGTGCACGGTGCTAACCGGCTGGGCTCCAACTCGCTGATCGACCTGGTGGTGTTCGGCCGTGCGGCGGCAATCCGGGCCGGCCAGGTGATCGACCGCACATCGGCGATCCCTTCGCCCAACGAGGCCGCCGTCGAAAAGATCATGGACCGCTTCGACCGGTTGCGTCACGCCAACGGCTCGACGCCGACAGCGGTTTTGCGCGAAAAGATGCAGAAGGCGATGCAGGAGGACGCGGCGGTGTTCCGCACCCAGGAATCGCTGGAAAGCGGCTGCAGGCGCATTTCGCAGATCTGGGGTGAACTCGGCGACGTCAAGGTGTTCGACCGCTCGATGATCTGGAACTCCGACCTGGTCGAGACGCTGGAGCTGGAAAACCTGATGGCCAACGCCATCACCACCGTCTACGGCGCCGAGGCGCGCAAGGAAAGCCGCGGCGCGCACGCGCGGGAGGACTTTTCGGCCCGCGACGACGCCAACTGGCGCAAGCATACGCTGGCTCGGCTCAACGAGGCCGGCGAGGTGGCGCTCACCTACCGGCCGGTGCACACCGAAACGCTGCTTAAGGAAGCAGACGGCGGCATCAACCCGGCCAAGATCGCGCCAAAGGCCAGGGTGTATTGAGGTCATGATGAAACATCTGATCGCCTTGGCATTTCTGGTTGGCGTCGGAGTGCACTCGGCGTCTGCCGAGACGGTCTATATCTATGACAACGCTGACAAAATCTCGAAAATGGTGAATGATATTCCCGTTTGGAAAGATGCCGCCACGGCCCAATCGTCAAGTCGAAATTTTTATTCCAAGAACGTCGGGCACATCAGATGTCTGGCAAGGCCTCCGGCCAGTGGCGCACTAAAGCAAATCGGGAAAGCATTTGAAGTGCGCGTATATGCCCGCTGTACCGGCTTCGTGAACGCCCTCTACGTTCATACGGAGAAGTAGAATGGCGTCGGCGGCAGCAGGATATTCCGGCACGCCTCTTCCGGCCAAGCTCGGCCTGAAGGACGGGATGACCGCGGCCTTCATCGCGCTGCCGGCGGAACTGGACGATCTGGCCGACGCCGTCGGTTTTGCCGGTGTCGACCGGCTGGCCGACTGGTCGGCGATTTCTGGCATTCGCCGGAAATATGATGCCGTTCACGCCTTCACCAGGCAGCGTGTCGAGATCGAGGACCGTCTCGGCGACGTCGAAGCGGCGATCAAGCGGGACGGCATGGTCTGGGTGTCATGGCCGAAGAAGGCATCGAAAGTGCCGACCGACGTCACCGACGACGTTATCCGCACAGAGGCGCTGAAGCTCGACCTCGTCGACGTCAAGGTCGCCGCCGTGAACGAGATCTGGTCCGGGCTGAAGCTCGTCATCCGAAAGGACCTGAGGTAATGGTCGAACTCACGCTTCCGAAAAACTCGAAGATCATGGCCGGAAAAACCTGGCCGAAGCCGGAGGGCGCGACCAATCTGCGCGAATACCGCATCTACCGCTGGTCGCCGGACGATGACGAGAACCCGCGCATGGATACGTATTTCGTCGACATGGACGATTGCGGGCCGATGGTGCTCGACGCGCTGCTCTGGATCAAGAACAAGATCGACCCGACGCTGACGCTGCGCCGCTCCTGCCGCGAAGGCATTTGCGGCTCGTGCGCCATGAACATCGACGGGTCGAACACGCTGGCCTGCACCAAGGGCTGCGACGACATTTCCGGCGCGATCAAGGTCTATCCGCTGCCGCACATGGCTGTGGTCAAGGACCTGGTGCCCGACCTCACCAATTTCTACGCCCAGCACGCCTCGATCGAGCCGTGGCTGAAGACGGTGTCGCCCGAGCCGGCCAAGGAATGGCTGCAGAGCCATGAGGACCGCGAAAAGCTCGACGGGCTCTACGAGTGCATATTGTGCGCCTGCTGCTCGACCTCCTGCCCGAGCTACTGGTGGAACGGCGAGCGCTATCTCGGCCCGGCGACGCTGCTGCAGGCCTATCGCTGGCTGATCGATTCCAGGGACGAGGCGACGGGCGAGCGGCTCGACAATCTCGAAGACCCGTTCCGGCTCTATCGCTGCCACACCATCATGAACTGCGCCCAGACTTGCCCCAAAGGGCTCAACCCGGCCAAGGCGATCGCCGAGATCAAGAAGATGATGGTGGAGCGACGGGTGTAGGCGGCGGGCGAGTTGCAGCCGAGATCGTCTCGTCCGCAGCGATCCTTCGCGCCCCCCTCTGTCCTGCCGGACATCTCCCCCTCAAGGGGGGAGATTAGCAGCTTGGAGGACAGCGCCCTTTCTGCAGCCTTGAAAAGTGGCGAAGCGGTGATGACAGCCAATCTCCCCACTAGAGGGGGAGATGTCCGGCAGGACAGAGGGGGGCGCTGTCCCGCCGAGTTCGAAAGGATAGCAAACTTATGACCGATATCGACCTTCCCATCCTCTCTCCCATCGAAGCCCGCGTGCTCGGCTGCCTTATCGAGAAGAAGGAGCTGACGCCGGACGTCTATCCGCTGACGCTCAATGCGGCACATGCGGCGGCCAACCAGAAGACGGCGCGCGAGCCGGTGATGTCGGTCGAACTTGGCGAGGTCAGAAGAGCGCTTGGCCAGCTCGAGCAGAAGGGCCTAGTCAGGCAGGTGTTCGCGTCGCGCGTCGAGCGCTACGAGCATGTGGTGGCGCAGCGCTTTTCCCTGACCTCGGCGCAGATCGCGCTGCTCGGCCTGTTGCTGCTGCGCGGCCCGCAGACGGCCTATGAATTGCTGGCGCGAAGCGAGCGCATGGCGCGGCTGCCGTCGATCGACGAGCTTCGCGGCAATCTCGATCTGCTGATCGGCCGCCGGCCACCGCTGGTGCAGCAGATCGATCGCGGCCCAGGCCAGCGCGAGGATCGCTATGTCCATCTGCTCAGCGGGTCGCCGCAGCTGTCGGCTGCCGCAGCGCCCCTGCAGTCGTCCTCGCCGGCGTCGGATCTGGAGACGCGCGTGCAGGCCCTCGAGGAAGAGGTCGCGGCATTGCGCGCCCGCCTCGACGCGCTCGTTGGCGAAAAAAGCCAATAATCATTCGAGAGGTTGGCGGGACAGCGCCCCCCTCTGTCCTGCCGGACATCTCCCCCACGAGGGGGGAGATTGGCAGCTTCGCCGTCCCGCCTCTCATTCAGCGTTGGAGATTGGCGAAAGGCAGGATGACGGCCAATCTCCCCACTCGTGGGGGAGATGCCCGGCAGGGCAGAGGGGGGCGCGAAGGATCGCCCGCTTTCCGCAGACCAGCTCTCACCCGAGCCTAGCGTCGAGCGATACTTTGATGGCGCCGAGCGCTTTCGAGACCGGGCATTCGGCCTTGGCCTTCTCGGCCAATTCCTTGAACTTGGCGGCATCGATGCCCGGTACCTTGCCGACCAGGGTGATCGCGCTGCCGGTGATGCCGGTGCCGGGAACCAGCGTTACCACGGCCTTGGCGTCGAGTTCGGCGGCCGGAGTGCCGTTCTCGGCGAGAAAATGCGAAAGCTGCATGGCGTAGCAGCCGGCATGGGCGGCGGCGATCAGCTCTTCCGGGTTGGTGCCGGATTTGCCGCTCTCGTCCTCGAAACGCATCTTGGCGGAATAGGGCGTGCCCTTCAGCGTCCCGCTCTGTGTATCGAGCGTGCCTTTGCCTTCCTTGAAACTGCCTTTCCAAACGGCGTTGGCGGTGCGGTCCATCAATTCCTCCTTGATTGTCGTGATTGAGCCCGTGATCGGCATCCAGTCGACTATAGCGCGCGCCGGAGCGAAGGCCACCCACGCTTTCGTATCGGCGGCAGCGTGACACATCATGTCGAGCGAAAAAAAATTCGAAAAAAATACGCGTGCAAAAATGTCGACTTCCATCTGTCCCGGCCGTTCTGCGGGCGGCCATGGACTTGGTGGCCGGATGGAGGACCACATGAACAACCTGTTTTCTGCTCACTGCACAAGCACCGGCTACAGGGCCGGTGAACAACAAGCCGACTGGTCGCGCCTGCAGCCTTCCGGCTTCGGCCGATTGCTTGCGGCGATTGCCATTATCGGGATTGCGGTATCTCTTCTCGACTATGCTGCGGCCGGTCTCGATTCTGCGGCAGGCAAGGGCTCCGCGGAGATTTCCGTAGCCTCGTCTTCGGCTTCAAGCCAGGAATGGAGATAAAAATGAAGTATGTTTGCCTTGGTTTATGGTGAAGAAAAAGATCTCTACGCAATGACGCCCGAGAGGCTGGCCAAGCTCGACGCCGATTCGATGGCCCATGACCGGTCATTGGACCAACGCGGGATGCTGATCATCGCGCAGGCGCTGCAATCGGTGAAAACGTCGAAAACCGTTCGCAGGCGCAAGGGCAAGCGGCTGGTCACCGACGGCCCCTTCGCCGAAACCAAGGAGCAGTTGCTCGGTTTCGTCATGATCGAGGCCGAGAGCCTCGACGAGGCGCTGGAGATCGCGGGCGAGATTCCGCTGGCCGAAATCGGCACGATCGAGGTGCGGGCGATCTATAAGGTGCCCGGGTCATAGAGATGTCTCGATAAGTTCCTCCGCGGAGCGGCGGGGACCAACGACTGGCATGGGCTTTCGTTTTCTTCGTCGGACGCAACTTTTGCGTGTTGAAGCGAAGCAATACTTCTCCTATCGTCGCCGAGATCGGGGGATTTCGGGGCATGCATATATTGATTGCAGCAATCGGCCTGCTCGGAGCAGCGGGCTTCTGGTGGTACCGGCTGAAGATCATGAACGACGCGGCGCGTGAGGTTGCCGACGTCGTTGGCCGCGTGCAGGGCAATGTGCGCCGCAAGAAGCTGCGCAAGCAGGCGGCACTCTCGCCGCTGACGGCGATCGACGATCCGGTCGTGGCGGCCGCGACGCTGATCACCGCCATCGTTTCCGAGAACGGTCCTATCCTGCCGCAACGCGAAGCCGCCATTCAATCGGTCATTTCGGAGATTGCCGATAAAAAGCAGACCGATGAGGCGGTGATCTACGCCAAATGGGCGGCTTCGCAAATCGACGACGCCACGGTCGTCATCGACAAGCTGGCGCCGTTCCTGCGCGAACGCCTCGACGCGGCTGAAAGGAACGATCTGCTGCAGATGGTCGGCCGTGTGGCGGAGGCGGGTGGGCAAAGCCTGCAGATTTCCGACCAGCGAATGCTCAGGCTGCGCCAGAAGCTGGGCTTCGAGGTCAACTGACCGAACGGCCAGTGACGCGCACTTGCCAAGCCTAAATCGCCTCGCCCTTCAACAGTTTCGGCGTGTCGCCGGACAGACCCGACGCGTGGCGGATGAAGAACCCCTTCAGCCGCGGCATGCGTTCGACAAGGCCGAGGCCGATGTCGCGCAAAGTGCGCAGCGGGCCGAAATCGTTGGAAAACATCCGGTTCAGCACATCGGTGGTGATGCCCATCTGCACCGTGTCGAAACGCCGCCATTGCTGGTAGCGCTCGAGCACGTCGAGCGCGCCGATGTCCTGGCCGAGCCGGTCGCCCTCGACCACCACTTCGGCCAGCGCCGCCACGTCCTTGAAGCCGAGATTGAGACCCTGGCCGGCGATCGGGTGGATGCCGTGGGCGGCGTCGCCGGCCAAGGCGATGCGCGGCGCGACGAAGGCGCGCGCAATGGTCAGCCCGAGAGGCCAGGCGCGGGGCTTGTCGGCGATATGGATTTCGCCGAGTTTGAGGCCAAAGCGCTGCTCGAGCTCATATTCCAGGACCAGCGTGTCGCCACTGACCAGTTTCTCGGCATCCTGCGACCGTTCGACCCAGACGATCGATGAGCGGTTGGTGCCGTCCTTGCCCGGCTTGAGCGGCAGCGTGGCAAACGGGCCCGCGGGAAGGAAATGCTCTTCGGCGCGGCCGTTGTGCGGCCGCTCGTGCGCCACCGTGCAGACGATGCCGGACTGGCCATACTCCCATTTCACCGTCTTGATGCCGGCCATGTCGCGCAGCTTCGAATTGACGCCGTCGGCGGCAACCAGCAGCCGCGCCTTCAGCGTCGCGCCGTCGGCAAGATGCACCGTTATGCCGGCGCCGTTGATGTCGAAGGCGCTGACGGCGACGCCTTCGATGATGCCGATGCCGAGTTGTTCGGCGCGCCGGCGCAAGGCGCCGTTCAAATCCTTGTTGGCGACCATATGCGCAAAGGGTTCGCCGGGCGCGACCTCGCCGTCGAAGGTGAGGAACACCGGGCGGACCGGATCGGATGTGCGCGAATCGGTGACAATCATTTCGGTGATTGCCTGCGCCTCCGGCGCGATCTCGTTCCAGACGCCGAGCTGGTCGAGCATGCGGCACGCGGCGGCGGCAATCGCCGAGGCGCGGCCGTCCTTCTGCCAGACGCCGGCCGGCGCGGCATCGACGACGGCGACGGCGAGGCTCGGCCGCGCCTGCTTCAGCGACACGGCGGCGGCCAAGCCGATATAACCGGCGCCGGCGACCAGAACGTCGAGCGAATTCTTGCTGTCGACCATGGGCAATTCCTTTCGCAGCCTGACTGTCGCCGGGCATTCCGCCCTTGACTGCCCGCTGTTCCTGTCGGAAACCGCCATGGTAATTTTGCGGCGAGGTCAAGATGACGGCAGCCATGGACGAGCTTCTCGGCATTCTCGACCTCGAGCAGCTGGAACACAACCTATATCGTGGTCGCAGCCCCAAGCTCGATTGGCAGCGCATCTTCGGCGGCCAGACCATCGCCCAGGCGCTGGTCGCCGCGCAGCGAACGATCGAGCCCGAGCGCCACGTGCATTCGCTGCATGGCTATTTCATGCGGCCGGGCGACACCAAGGTGCCTATCATTTACGAGGTCGACCGCATCCGTGACGGCGGCTCCTTCACCACGCGCCGCGTCGTGGCGATCCAGCACGGCCAGGCGATCTTTTCGCTGGAAGCCTCGTTCCAGCAGGATGAGGTCGGCCTGGAACATCAGGTGCCGATGCCGCAGGACGTGCCGGCGCCCGACACGTTGCTGTCGCAGCGCGAATTGCTGGGTAAGTTCGGCGAAGCCGTGCCCGACGGCATCAAGCGCTATTGGGAGCGCGACCGGCCGATCGAGATGAAGCCGGTGATGCTGAAGCATTATACCAGCCGGGAAAAGCTCGAGCCGAAGCAGAACATCTGGATCCGCACCACCGGCCCGGTGCCGGCCGACCGCGCCACGCAGGCGGCCGTGCTCGCTTACCTCTCGGATATGACGCTGCTCGACACCTCGACCTTTGCCCATGGCCGCGCCATTTTCGATCGTGATATCCAGGCAGCCAGCCTCGACCACGCCATGTGGTTCCACCGCAGCCATCCGCTCGACGACTGGATGCTGTACACGCAAGACAGCCCGTCGACGCAAGGATCGCGTGGTTTTACCCGCGGCTCGCTGTTTGCCCGCGACGGCACCTTGATCGCCTCGGTTGCCCAAGAAGGACTCATCCGGCTGAAGCGGCCGCCTGCGGAGTAGGCATTTTTCGAAATTTGCCTATTTTTTAAGCATATGCACTGCCGCGCCTGTGAACAGGCAGCTGCCAGACCTTCTCGATTTCGTTGTTTAACAACAGCTTAACACCCTGCTTCGGCAATTGGCACGGAGCTTGAATCCTAGCGGGCACTCTCCGGCTCTCATGGGGATCGGCGAAGTCGTGCAAACGCGGGGACCCGCAACAGCAAAGGGTGAAACCTTATGAAGATCGTGATGGCAATCATAAAGCCGTTCAAGCTCGACGAGGTGCGCGAGGCGCTCACCGCAGTCGGCATCCAGGGCCTGACCGTCACCGAAGTAAAAGGCTACGGACGTCAGAAGGGGCACACGGAAATCTATCGCGGAGCGGAATACGCGGTCAGCTTCCTGCCGAAGATCAAGATCGAAGTCGCGGTCGCTGTCGACATGGTCGACAAGGCCGTCGAAGCCATCACCGCGGCGGCCAAGACCGGCCAGATCGGCGACGGCAAGATCTTCGTTTTCGGCATCGACCAGGCGGTGCGCATTCGCACCGGCGAAACAGACACCGACGCGCTTTGAGCTGCGGATACGTATTCCAATGGAGAGTTCAATGAATATTCCTTCCACCTTGAAGATAACGGGACGCGCGGCCGTTTTAGGTTCGCTCGCTCTCGCTGCGCTGGGCACGGTTGCTGCGTTCGCGCAGGAAGCGGCACCGGCGGCACCGGCTGCCCCTGCGCCCGCGCTCGACACCGGCAACACAGCCTGGATGCTGACCTCGACGGCGCTGGTGCTGATGATGACCATACCGGGCCTGGCGCTGTTTTATGGCGGCATGGTGCGCAAAAAGAACGTGCTCGCCACCATCATGCAGAGCTTTGCCATCACCTGCCTGGTGACGGTGCTGTGGTTCATGTTCGGCTACTCGCTGGCCTTCTCGGATGGCGGCGGCATGAATGCCTATCTCGGCGGCTTCTCGAAGTTCTTCCACAACGGCATCACCACCTCCTCGCTGTGGCTGCCGGGCGTGGCGAACATTCCTGAGTTCGTCTTCTCGATGTTCCAGATGACCTTCGCCATCATCACGCCGGCGCTGATTGCCGGCGCCTTCGCCGAACGCATGAAGTTCTCGGCGCTGCTCATCTTCATGGGCGCGTGGCTGCTGGTGGTCTACGCCCCGATCGCGCACTGGGTGTGGGGCGGCGGCTTCCTCGGCACAGCCGGCGTTCTCGATTTCGCCGGCGGCACGGTCGTTCACATCAATGCCGGTGTTGCCGGCCTGGTCTGCGCGCTGGTTCTCGGCAAACGTGAAGGCTACGGCACCACCAACATGGCGCCGCACAACCTCGTCTACTCCGTCATCGGCGCTTCGCTGCTGTGGGTCGGCTGGTTCGGCTTCAACGCCGGCTCGGAACTGGCCGCCGACGGCCTTGCCGGTGCCGCGATGCTGAACACCCAGGTTGCCGCTGCTGCTGCGGCGCTCGCCTGGATGTTCGCCGAATGGATCGTCGCCAAGAAGCCGAGCGTTCTCGGCATCATCTCGGGCGCCGTCGCTGGCCTGGTCGCGGTGACGCCGGCTTCCGGCTTCGTCAATCCGACCGGCGCCTTCATCGTCGGCATCGTCGCCGGCGTGCTCTGCTACGTCTCGGCCGTCAAGCTCAAGCACGCGTTCGGCTATGACGACTCGCTCGATGCATTCGGCGTGCACGGCATCGGCGGCATCATCGGTGCATTGCTGACCGGCGTGCTCGCCGATCCGGCGATCAACAGCCTCGGCTCGGGCGCCTCTGTCGGCAAGCAGCTCTACGGTATCGTCTTCACCATCCTGTGGACGGCGATCGCGAGCTTCGTGATCCTCTACATCGTCAAGGCGCTGGTCGGCCTGCGTCCTTCCACCCCGGAAGAGGTCGAAGGCCTCGACATCAGCCAGCACGGCGAAGTGGTGCCGTAAAGGTATTGGCTGGTACCGGCGTTTTGCCGGTGCCGGGAAGATCCCGTCGTGATGCTCCCGAAAGGGCTCACGCCTTGAGGCCCGGAAGATTTCCGGGCCTCTTTTTTGCGCGCGGATGGCCGTGATGGCTCGATCACGGTCGCTTGATCAAGGTGCTCGATCCGCCGGCGGCGTGAAACAGCGGCCGCAGCGGCTCCGAACTGTGGTGGCGGTCGCCCGTTCCGGTGACGCGGAATGCCCATGGTTAATGCGCCCTTAACCTTCCCGCCGCTAGTCTGACAGCCGAATCTGCCGTGTTGCGCGTCCGCGCCCGGCCGGGGCAACGACAGACGAGGAAAAGCATGCGTTCAGGGGCTTCAGCACCGCTTGCGCTGGCCGATACGGAGCACGGCATCCGGTCGTTCGCGAGGCGCCAGGTCGGGCGCCTGGTCGGTGCCGGGCTGTTTGCTCTGGTTGGCTTCGGCGTCGCCGCCCTTGCCACCTGGAACGTCGCCGATCCGAGCTTTTCGCACGCCACCGATAATATCGTCACCAATGCAATGGGTTATGCCGGCGCCGTCTTTTCCGACATTGCCATGCAGTTCTTCGGACTTGCCGCCGTTGCGGCGCTGGTGCCGGCGGTGATCTGGGGATTTCTGCTGTTTACCGCGCGCGGCGTCGACCGGCTGCCGAAACGGGCGCTGGCCTGGTTCGGGTTTTCGCTGCTTGGCGCGGCAATTGCCGGCTGCGTGGTGCCGCCCAAGACCTGGCCGCTGCCGACCGGCCTCGGCGGCGTCTTCGGCGACATGGTGCTCAATATCCCGGGCCTGGTCATCGGCGGCTATCCGACCGGCCTCGTCGCCAGCGTGCTCGCCGTGCTCCTGGCAGCGCCGGCGCTGTGGGTATTCTTGTATGGCTCGGCGCTGATTTCGCGCAAGAACGGCTTTGCGGTCCTCGAACAGCCTGCAGTGCCCGATCCGCAGGACGACCTGCTTTTCGACAATGAAGAGGACGAGGGCGACGAAGGTATATTGGCGCTTGGCGCCATCACCCACTGGTGGCTGTCGCTGCGGGCCTATCTGCGCCGCCGCGCCGCGCGCCGGCGCGAGCGCGACGATTTCGAGCCGGAGATGGAACCGCGCCCCAGCGCCTGGCGGCGGGCGGCCGAACGGGTCGAATCGGCCGAGTTCGCCGAGGCGCGGATGAGCCCGGGCGGGCGCGCCCGCGTCGAGCCGGAATTCTTCGCCGCCATGGTCAACGACCGCAGTGCCTCGATCGACCCTGACGATGCCGACGTCTTCGATAGCGACGACAATGACGACGACATGGATTTCGCGCCCGAGCCGGCCGGCCAGCGCCGCGCGGCGCCGACGGCGAAGGTGCAGAACTTCCGTTCCGACGCGGCGACACGCGTCGAGGCGCCGGCGCCGCGGCCGGCCCCCGGCGCCCGCGTCCAGCGCGAGGCGCAGACTTCGCTGATCGGCTCGGAAAAATTCGAGATGCCGTCGCTGCACTTCCTGTCGGAACCAAAGAACGTGGTGCGCGACGCCAGCCTGTCCAAGGACGCGCTGGAGCAGAACGCCCGCCTGCTCGAGGGCGTGCTGGAGGATTTCGGCGTCAAGGGCGAAATCATCCATGTGCGTCCGGGTCCGGTCGTCACGCTCTACGAGCTGGAACCGGCGCCCGGCATCAAATCGTCGCGGGTCATCGGCCTGTCCGACGACATCGCCCGCTCGATGAGCGCCATCGCCTGCCGTGTCGCCGTGGTGCCCGGCCGCAACGCGATCGGCATCGAATTGCCGAACGCCAGGCGCGAGACGGTCTATTTGCGCGAGATCATGGCCAGCCGCGATTTCGAAACCACCAAGGCCAAGCTGGCGCTGGCGCTGGGCAAGACCATCAATGGCGAGGCGGTGATCGTCGACATCGCCAAAATGCCGCACGTGCTGGTCGCCGGCACCACCGGCTCGGGCAAGTCCGTCGCCATCAACACCATGATCCTGTCGCTGCTCTATCGGCTGACGCCGCAGGACTGCCGGCTGATCATGATCGATCCAAAGATGCTGGAGCTCTCGGTCTATGACGGCATTCCGCATCTTCTGACGCCGGTCGTCACCGATCCGAAGAAGGCGGTGGTGGCGCTGAAATGGACCGTGCGGGAGATGGAGGACCGCTACCGCAAGATGTCCAAGGTCGGCGTCCGCAACATCGACGGCTTCAACGCGCGCGTGCAGCAGGCCGAGAAAAAGGGCGAAAGGATCTCGCGCACCGTGCAGACCGGCTTCGACCGCCAAACCGGCGAGGCGATCTACGAGACGGAGAACCTCGACCTCGAGCCGATGCCCTACATCGTCGTCATCATCGACGAGATGGCCGATTTGATGATGGTCGCCGGCAAGGACATCGAAGGCGCGGTGCAGCGCCTGGCGCAGATGGCGCGCGCCGCCGGCATCCATGTCATCATGGCGACGCAGCGGCCGTCGGTCGACGTCATCACCGGCACCATCAAGGCGAATTTCCCGACCCGCATCTCCTTCCAGGTGACATCGAAGATCGACAGCCGCACCATCCTGGGCGAGCAGGGCGCCGAACAGCTGCTCGGCATGGGCGACATGCTCTACATGGCCGGCGGCGGCCGCATCCAGCGCGTGCACGGTCCCTTCGTCTCCGACGACGAGGTGGAGAAAATTGTCGCGCATCTGAAGCTGCAGGGCGTGCCGGAATATCTCGACGCCATCACCGAGGACGACGACAAGGATGACGATGAGCCGACGGGCAAAGGCAGTGGCGGCGGCGACGGCGGTAATTTCGAGGATTCCGACGATCCCTACGACCAGGCGGTCGCGGTGGTGCTGCGCGACGGCAAGGCCTCGACCAGCTACATCCAGCGCCGGCTCGGCATCGGCTACAACCGCGCCGCCTCGATCATCGAGAAGATGGAGAAGGAAGGCATTGTCGGCCCGGCCAACCATGCCGGAAAACGCGAAATCCTGGTGCCGACGGAGGACGACAAGTTCTAGAGCGCGTCCGCGCCGGCAACTTTGAACCTTTTGGCGCGTTGCAGCGGACGGGCGCCGTGCGGCCCGCCAAACTTAAGCCCAACTGGGGGGCCAGACCAATATAACGAGCAAGCAATCAGATGATGGTGACCGGCATGAAAAACGCAACTCTCGCCCCAAGCAGGGATTTCGCCCCAACCCGCCGGCAGGTGCTCGGCCTCGGCCTGGTCCTGGCCGGTGCGGCGGCCGCCAACCTCGTGCCCGGCTTCCAGTTGCTGGCGTCGGCGCAAGCAGCGGTTCCGGCGACGGCGCAGAAGATCGCCGATCATTTCTCCTCGGTCAAATCGATGAGCGGCGAGTTCGTGCAGTTCGGACCCAAGGGCGAGCAGACCGGCGGCAAGTTCTTTCTGGAACGGCCGGGCAAGATCCGCTTCAATTACGACGGCGCCTCGAATTTCAGGGTGATTTCCGACGGCAAGTCGGTGGTCATCCTCAACAAGAAGCTGCGGACCTCCGACCTCTATCCGCTGTCGAAGACGCCGCTGAAGCTGCTGCTCGACGACAAGATCGATCTGTCGGGCGGGCGCGTCAGAAGCGTCAAGGAAGAGGACGACCTCACCACCATCCAGCTTGCCGACAAATCGGTGTTCGGCAATTCGAAGATCACCATGATGTTCGATCCGAAATCTTATGAATTGCGGCAGTGGACCATCACCGATGCGCAAGGCAAGGACACGACGGTGATGATCTTCAACACCAAGGAGGGCGTCAGCTTCGCCCCCGACACCTTCGCCATCGACTATACGGCGAACCGCGAGCTGAACACCAAGACGCGGTAACTTTCTACTGCTGCGGGATGGCTTTTCCGCGTTAGTGCGGGCGGCTTGTTTTTGCGGTGCGCGGCTGGCAGTAGTTTCCGCGATTGACTTCCGTCGGACCCATCCGGCGGATCTCGCGTTATCCGGAACCCACATGCCGTTTTCCGTTGCTACCTGGAACATCAACTCCGTCCGGCTGCGTATGCCGATCGTCGAACGCCTGCTGGTCGAGCAGGCGCCGGACGTGCTCTGCCTGCAGGAAACCAAGGTTCCGGACGAATTGTTTCCGGAGAAAGCGTTTCGCAAGCTCGGCTACGAGCACATCGCCTTCCATGGCCAGAAGGGCTATCACGGCGTTGCCACCATAGCGCGCCGGCCGATCGAGGTGGTCGAAAAGCGCCGCTTCTGCGAGATCGACGACAGCCGGCATCTGTCGGTCACCGTCAACGCCGGCGGCAAAACGATCCTGCTGCACAATTTCTACGTACCGGCCGGCGGCGACGAGCCCGACCCGGCCGTCAACCGCAAGTTCAAGCACAAGCTCGATTTCGTTGCCGAGATGAACGCCGTCCGCGCCGAGCATGACGAGCACTCCGGCTCGATCCTGGTCGGCGACCTCAACATCGCGCCGCTCGAGCACGATGTCTGGTCGCACAAGCAGCTCCTCAATGTCGTCAGCCATACGCCGGTCGAGACGGAAAACTTCGAGGCAATGCGGGTCGCCGGCGACTGGATCGACCTGATGCGGCTCAATGTGCCCTACGAGGAGAAACTCTACACCTGGTGGAGCTATCGCGCCCAGGATTGGCAGGCCTCAAATCGCGGCCGCCGCCTCGACCATGTCTGGTCGTCGCCAAACCTGGTGCCGCATTTTGCCGGCTATGAAATCCTGCGGCCGGCGCGCGGCTGGGAACGGCCCTCGGACCATGTGCCGGTGATCGGGCGTTTCAACCTGGATTAGCTTTGTCTCGCCTTAACAACTCAGCGAAACCTGAAGCTATCCGCGATGTAGTCGGGACGGGCGTTCAGCGTGGCGAAAATGTCCTCCAGGTCAGGCGCCCCCGCCAATATGCCCGACAGGACCAGTGTCGTCGCGACGCCGACGCCGTTGCCGCCGGCGATGTCGTGCTCGACGCTGTCGCCGACGCAGACCACGCTGTCGCGCTCCGGGTGGCCGGCCAGTGCCAGCGCTGCCTCGAATATCTGCGGATTGGGCTTGCCAATGCGCACCACGCTGCCGCCGAGGCTCTCATAGAGATCGGCGAGCCGGCCGGCGCCGAAGCGAGGGCCGACGGCAGTCAGCATGATCTTGTCGGGATTGGTGCAGAAGCATGGCACCCGCCGCGCCGCCGCCGGACCAAGAAGCCGGCGATAATGGTCGAGGTCGTAGCGATCGCCCTCGCTGGCGGAAATCAGCACCAGTTCGGCATCGTCGCCGTCCTTGGCCAGGACGAAGGGCAGGCCGTCGACAGCCGAACGGTCATTGTCGCGGCGGATCAGCAGGCATTTTGTCTGCGGGCGCAGGGCTCCGGATGCTGCCATTTGGTGGAAGGAGCGCCACGCTACCTCGCCGGAGGAGACAAAGTGATCCCAGCTTCCCGGTTCGAAGCCGAGCTTCAGCAGGCGGCGTTCATTGGGTTGCGCCCGCTTGCCGGAATTCGAGATCAGTACGACGGTCTTGCCGGCGCGCTTGAGTGCCGACAACGCTTCGACAGCACCTGGATAGGCGCTGGTGCCGTCGTGCAGCACACCAAATTGGTCGAGCAGGAACACCTGATAGCGGTCGGTCAGCGCGGCGATGCCGTCGAGGTGTTGAATTGCCTTGGCCGTCATAAAAGCCCCGCTGCGCTTGCGCCCATCAGCGCCAGCCGCGCCGTGCCGGCAGCGGCCTCCTCCGAAAGAGCCGGCACCAGAGCGACGCCAAGCTTGCGCTGCCGGATCGCTGTCCAGGCCGGATTGGCCGCACCGCCGCCGACGCTCCTGACCGATGTCAGCCGGGGGGCGCCGAGTTCGGCAAGCCGGCGATAGCCGAGCGCTTCGATCGCCGCAATACCCTCGAACATCGCTTTCAGATAGTCGGCGTCGTCGGCGGGCCGCGGCTCGAGGCGCGGCGGCAGCGCCGGATCGGCTATGGGGAAGCGTTCGCCCGGCGCCGGCAGCGGGTAATAATCGAGGCCGGTCTTCGTCGCCGGGTCGATTTTTTTGCTGAGTTCGACAATGCGGGCGACGGGGAAATGCTGGGCCAGCACCTTGCCGCCGGAGTTCGAGGCGCCGCCCGCCAGGTAGGTGTCACCCAGCCGATGGCTGTAGATGCCGAATTGCGGCGCCGAGATCGGCCGGTCGCAGAGGATCTTGATGGTCAGCGACGAGCCGAGCGCGGTAACGCCGTCGCCCGCGGCACTCGCGCCGGTCGCCAGGAATGAGGCGCAGCCATCCGTCGTGCCGGCAACGATAACCACGTCGCGCGGCAGGCCGAACATTTTCGCAGCGCTGGCGGTGAGCGTGTCCGTGACATCGCCCGGCCGCACGATGCGGGGCAGGAATTCCATGCGCACGCCGGTCGCCGCGATCCAGTCCGGCCAGCGCCGGGCCTCGACGTCGTAGCCGGTCTTCAGGGCGTTGTTCTCGTCGCTGACATCGAAGCGGCCGGAAAACTGTCCGGCGATCCAGTCTGCCTGGTGCAGCACAGTGGCGACGCCGGGCAGGTGCTGGAAAGACAGCGCCTTGGCGAGACCGGAGGTCGCCCCAAGTGCAGCGCTCGTTGCCGGTGCCGCGCCGGCTATTGCTGTCAGAATAGTGTCGTCAGCGACCTTGTCGTTGTACATCAGCGGTTCGGCCAGCGGCCGCCCGGCGCCGTCGACCGGCAGCAGCGTGCCCGACGTACCGTCGACGGCGATCGAGCGCACTGCCGCGCGATCGATACATTTGAGCAGTTCCGCCAACGCCGCGCCGACCGCCTCCCACCATATGGCGGGGTCGCGGCCGTTCGGCCCAAATCGCTCGAGGGCAATAGCGGAATGCGCGGCAATGGAAAAATCCGGACGCATGGCGACGGCGCGCGCGCCGGATGTGCCGATGTCGATGCCGATGGCAAGCGGGCCAGACGAACGCGGCATGTCAGCTGCCTCCGGCATTGAGTTTCTGGCGATATTTTTCGGCGTCCCAGTTGATCAGCTCGTCATTCTCCGCCGCTGTCAGATAATTCAGCTTCGCCGCGACATCGATCCGCGCTGTCACGTCGGAAAGGCAGCGCTGCATGGCGTCGGCACCGGCGCCGGCGTCGCCGCGCATCAACACGCCGAGTCCAGGAAACAGGATCGCCGCGGGTGCGGCGCCGCAGCGCTCGATGACGCGCTTCACACCCTCGTCCGGTCTCGCCACGACCGAGCCTTCGCCGAGAAAGATGACGTGGTCGGGGTAGAGGCTGCCACCCGAAGCCATGCGGCAGCTTTCGGCGTCGATCGCCACCGCATGCGCCTCAACGTCCGCCGGCAATCTGTAGTCGCTGTCGCCGGCGCGCGCCGTCAATGCCGCGATGTCCGGTTCCGCCACCTGGCGCGGCGGCCGCGCCAACAGTCGTGTCACGCGCCGCAGCAGCATGTCGGCCGCGGCGACGGTCTCGGCTGCAACGACCAGGCCGTGATTGCCGAGGATCAGGATATCCACGCCTGGCCGAAGGCGCTCGGCGATACCCTGCGCGAGCGGCAGTCCCGGCCGGCGATAGGGAACATACGCCCATTGATGGCCGTCGAGCCGCCTGGCGGCCTCGGCCTCGCAGTCGGCCTGCACGGCCAGCGAAATGGTCTCGACGCAGTGAACATGCAGAACGATGCGCTGCGGCATCAGCGCATGCACGGTGGTCTCGATCGACGGGCGCAAGCCGCGCGCGTTGAGGGCGTCGACAGTGAAGGCCTGCGGCTGTTCGGCGGCCGGGTCGCGCCGTTCGATGGCGTCGAGCAATGGCGGGATGCCGACCGGCACCATGATGTCCGCGATGAGCGCGTCCTTCAGCCAGGTGCCGGAGGCCTTGATCCAGAGCGTGTCGCCGGCTTTCAGCGAGGTGTTGCCGCCGGCGGCCTGGGTCAGATGCGGGTCGCTGCCGATGGCGGCCGAAAGCGACCGCAGCGCTGCCAGTTCCTGCGCATCCGCACTGATCGTCATCGAAATTCCTCCACAAACCGGCCGCGTGGCCACGGCTTTGGACGTCCCGGTGCCGGGACGAAGACCGACGCTGGTATCGCAGATGCGAGTAAGTTACGTCAACAGTGATGTTATCGCGTCAGATCAGGCTTGCAATCCGAGGCGTGTTGAGTAAGTTGCACCAATTGCCGTGCAAGATGGCAATGCCGTGCAAAATGCTTGGGAGGCAAGTGCATTGGGAGGTAAGGGTTGAGCGACTCCGGCCGCCAGCGCCAGATTGTCGAGCTTTTGCGGGACCGGCCTTTCGCATCGGTGCGCGAGCTGCAGGAACGGCTTGGCGTGTCGGCGGCGACAGTGCGGCGCGACATCGACAAGATCGACGAAGCCGGCGAAGCGCGCAAGGTCTATGGCGGCATCTCGGCGCTCGATGGCGCTTCGCAAGCCGGCGTCGCCTATGCCAGGCCCTATGACGAGAACCGCGACCTCGCCGTCGAGGCCAAGCGGCAGATCGCCGCTCTCGCCGCCACCATGGTGCGCGACGGCGACGCGGTCATCGTGCATGGCGGTTCGACCTGCTTCCATCTCGGCGTCAAGCTCGCCGACCGCAACATCCGGCTCTACACCAACTCGATGCCGCTCGCGGCCTATCTCAGCGACCACGGCCATTGCAGCCTCACCGTCGCCGGCGGCGAACTGCACCGCGAGCCGGGCATCATCCATTCGCTGACGCAGACGGTGCCGTTCTACGCCTCGAAGTTCTTTCTCGGCGCGCAAGGCATCGGCCAGGAAGGCCTTCTGGAATCGCACCCGCTGCTGGTCCGCTCGATCGTCGAGCTCAGCCTCTGCGCCGACCAGATCGTCGTGCTGGCCGACAGCCGAAAACTGTCGATCCACGCGCGCAATGTGGCACTGCCGCTGTCGCGGATCGGCACGCTGGTCACCGATGACGGCCTGTCCGAGACAGATGCCCGCATGCTCGAAGATGCCGGCGTCATGGTGCGGATCGCGGCTTGCTCGGGAGGCGCCCAGTGAACATCGCCGTCCTCGATTTCGGCAAGACCAATTCGAAGCTGTTCGTCTTCGGCCAGGACGGACAGATCCTCGACGAGCGCCGCACCCAGCCGAGCTGGATCCGCAAAGGCGGCTTCAGCGTGCTCGACGAGCCAGCGCTGCACGACTGGGCGGCTCGCGCCATCGATGATGCAGTCGACACGCATGGTGTGGAAGGGCTGATGGTATCCGGCCATGGCTGCACCTTCGCGTTGGTCGACGAAGCCGCGCTGACGCATCCAATCCTCGATTACGAGCAGGAACCGCCAGCTGAAATCGCCGCGCAGATCGACCGCCGCATTCCGGATTTTGCCGAGACCTTTTCGCCGCGCCTGCCGCTTGGCTTCAACTACGGCCGCCACATGTTGTGGCTGAAGGAGGTGGAGCCCGGTGCCTTCGCCGCAGCGAAATCGATCCTCGGCTACCCCCAATATTGGAGCTGGCGGTTTGGCGGCCGGCCGGTATCGGAAGTGTCGTATCTTGGCTGCCACTCGCATTTATGGGCGCCGCGCAAACGCGATTTCAGCTCGCTGGTCGATGCCGAGGGCTGGCGCGGCCAGATGCCCGCCTTCGAGCGTGCCGGCGCGGTGATCGGCGAGCAGCGCTTCGGCCAGGCCGCGAAGCCAGTCGCCATCCATAATGGCGTCCACGACAGCAATGCCGCGCTCCATGCCTACCGCCGGCAGCAGCTCGGGCCGGTGACCGTGGTCTCGACCGGCACCTGGGTGGTCGTGCTCAATCCGGACTGCCCGCTCGACGCACTCGACGGCGATCGCGACATGCTGGTCAATGTCGATGTCGATGGCGGCCCGGTGCCAACCGTCCGCTTCATGGGCGGGCGCGAATTCGCCACGATCAGCGCCGGCTGGCAGGGCGCAATCGCGCCGTCATCGATACAACGGGTGATCGACGCCGGCATTATGGCGCTGCCGAGCTTCGCGCCCGGCGGCCCGATGCCGCACCGTCGCGGCGAACTGGTCGGGCGTACGCCCAATGCCGAGGAACGCGCGGCCATGGCGCTGCTCTATGTCGCGCTGATGCTCGATCTGTGCCTCGAGCTGATCCATTCGGACAACACAGTGATCGTCGACGGCGGCCTGAACAATGGCGGGCTGCTTGCCGCGTTGCTGGCGCAGTTGCGGCCCGGGCAGGCTTTCCTGCAGGGCGCAACGCTGGAGGGCAGCGCCACCGGTGCTGCCGCACTTGCCTTCGAAAGCGTCGGACGCGAGTTTGCCACCGAAGCGCCGGAGGCGGTGCATGCGGCAAGTTTCAGCGGCCTTGCCGGCTATCGCAACGACTGGCGCGGCCTTGCCGCCGACCGGGCTGTGGCCAGCGCAGCTGCAGGAGGTGCGCGATGAGCGCCGCCGCCCGGATCGAGACGGTGCGCCAGCCGGTGCTGGAGATGCGCCACATCTCCAAGACGTTCGGTGCGATCCGCGCCTTGCACGATGTGTCGCTGACCGTTCACGCCGGCGAGCTGCACGCGCTGATGGGCGAAAACGGTGCCGGCAAGTCGACGCTGATGAAGGTGCTGTCCGGCGCCTACCGGCCGGACCCCGGCGGCGAAATCCTGATCGACGGCGTGCCGGCCGCGACTGGCGACCCGATCAAGGCGCGCGCCGCCGGCATTGCGGTCATCTATCAGGAGCTGTCGCTGGCGCCTAATCTGTCGGTAGCGCAGAACATTTTTCTCGGCAACGAGCCGCGACGGTTCGGCGTTGTCGACCGCGAGCAGTGCAATCGGCGCGCCAGCGAGATCATCGCGCGGCTCGGCGTGACCTTCTCGGCGCGCACTCCGGTCGCAAGCCTGTCGCTCGGCGAGCGACAGCTGGTGGAAATCGCCCGCGCGCTGTCGACCAATGCGCGCATCATCGTCATGGACGAGCCGACCACGTCGCTGACCTCGCGTGAGACCGACCGGCTGTTCGAGGTGATCGCGACGCTGAAGTCGCAAGGCATCGCCATCATCTACATCAGCCACCGCATGGAAGAGGTCTACCAGCTCGCCGACCGCGTCAGCGTGCTACGCGACAGCGGCTATGTCGGCACGCTCGACCGCGCCGACCTGAACGCCTCGCGCCTGGTATCGATGATGGTCGGGCGCGATCTGTCGACGTTCTACAAGAAGGATCACCGTCCGCCGGACAGCAAGCGCGCCATCGCGCTGTCGGTGCGCGGCATGTCGGACGGCAATCTCATAAAGAATTGTTCCTTCGACCTCCACAAGGGCGAGGTGCTGGCACTGGCCGGCCTGGTCGGCTCGGGCCGCACCGAACTGGCACGGCTGATCTTCGGCGCCGACAGGCACACATCAGGCACGCTGGAGCTCGGCGGCAAACCGATATCCATCGGTTCGCCGAGCGAGGCGCTCGATGCCGGCATCGCCTACCTGACCGAGGACCGCAAGCAACTTGGCCTGTTTCTCGACATGTCGATCTCCGACAATATCAGCATGGGCGTGCTGGCAAAGGACGCGAAGGCCGGCGGTTTGCGCGACTTCACGGCTGCCGAAAAGCGCGCCGCCAAGGCGGTGTCAGACCTCTCCATCCGCACCAGCTCGGTGCAGGCCAATGCCGGCTCGCTGTCGGGCGGCAACCAGCAGAAGGTGCTGCTCGCCCGCCTGCTGGAAACCGAGCCGCAGGTCGTCATCCTCGATGAGCCGACCCGCGGCGTCGATGTCGGGGCGAAGTCGGAAATCTATCGGCTGATCGACAACCTGGCCAAGAAAGGCATCGCCATCCTGATGATCTCCAGCGAACTGCCGGAGGTGATCGGCATCGCCGACCGCGTGCTGGTGATGCGCGACGGCACCATTGCCGGCGAGGTGACGGCGTCGGAGGGCGAGCCGCTGCGGCAGGAAGCGATCATGGAACTTGCAACGGGAGCGGCTCAGCGATGACCGACAAGGTGGCCGACACGATGAAAGCGGACGACCGGGCGGTCGGCAGGAGCACGAGGTGGCGTACCGCCATCGCCGCACTCGGCATGCTGCCGATCCTGATCCTGCTGGCGGTCGGCTTCCAGTTCATCAATCCGCGCTTTTTCACCCAGACCAATCTGCTGATCGTCATGCAGCAATCGTCGATCAACATCGTGCTGGCCGCCGGCATGACCTTCGTCATCCTGACCGGCGGCATCGACCTGTCCGTCGGCTCGATCCTTGCCGCCTCGGCGATGGTGGCGGTGATGGTGTCGCTGGTGCCCGATTGGGGACTGCTGGGCGTGCCCGCGGCCATTCTCGTCGGGCTCGGTTTCGGCGTCATCAACGGGCTGCTGATCGCCTATATCAAGCTGCCGCCCTTCATCGTCACGCTGGGATCGCTGACCGCCGTGCGCGGCGTCGCCCGCCTGCTCGGCCAGGACACGACGGTGTTCAACGCGGACCTGCCGTTCGACTTCATCGGCAACGGTTCGCTGTTCGGCATTCCGTGGCTGGTAATCATCGCGCTGGCGGTCGTCGTCCTGTCCTGGCTGGTGCTCAAGCGCACCGTGCTCGGCACCTGGATCTACGCCGTCGGCGGCAACGCCGAGGCCGCCAGGCTGACCGGCATCAAGGTGCCGCTGGTGCTGCTCTTCGTCTACGGCGTTTCCGGCCTTCTGGCCGGCCTTGGCGGCGCCATGTCGGCGGCCCGGCTCTATGCCGCCAACGGGCTTCAGCTCGGCCAGTCCTACGAACTCGACGCCATTGCCGCAGTCATCCTCGGCGGCACCAGTTTCGTCGGCGGTGTCGGCTCGATCTGGGGCACGCTGATCGGCGGCCTGATCATCGCCGTGCTGTCCAACGGGCTCATCCTCGCCGGTGTTTCGGACATCTGGCAGTACATCATCAAGGGATTGGTCATCATCGTGGCGGTCGCCCTCGACCGTTACCGGCTCCAGGCAGGAGCAAGAACGTGATGGCCCTTAGTCGCCGGCATCCAACGAGCCGGTTTCATGTGTAACGCACCGTGAGAGGCGCGGGGCATCAGGAGGAAAATAAAACAATGAAGACCATCGCTAAACTGCTCTGCGGCGTCGCCCTTGCGGCCGCCGTCATCGCGCCGGCATCGGCAAAGGATCTGAACAAGGTCGGCATCTCGGTCGGACTGCTCGGCAACCCGTTCTTCGTCGCCACCATCAAGGGCATCGAGGACGCGGCCAAGAAGATCAACCCGAATGTGCAGGTGACCTCGGTATCGGCCGACTACGATCTCAACAAGCAGGTATCGCAGGTCGATTCCTTCATCGCTGCCGGTGTCGACGTCATCATGCTCAACGCAGTCGATGCCAAGGCGATCGCGCCGGCGGTGAAGAAGGCGCAGGCGGCCGGCATCGTCGTTGCCGCTTTCGACGTTTCGGCGCCGGGCGCCGACGTCACCGTGATGACCAACAACGTCAAGGCCGGCGAAGAGGCGTGCCAGTATCTGGTCGATCATACCGGCGGCAAGGGCGACTATGTCATCCTCAATGGCCCGGCCTCGTCGTCGATCCTGGAGCGGGTCAAGGGCTGCAAGGACGTGCTGGCAAAGCACCCCGACATCAAGATCCTTTCCGACGACCAGAACGCCGAAGGCTCGCGTGACGGCGGCCTGAAAGTGTTCCAGTCGCTGCTGACGCGTTTCGACAAGATCGATGCGGTCTTCGCCATCAACGATCCGACGGCGATCGGCGCCCAGCTTGCGGCCAAGCAGCTCAACCGCTCGGAGTTCATCTTCACCGCGGTCGACGGTGCACCCGATATCGAGAAGGAACTCGCCTCCGGCACGTCGATGATCAAGGCGTCGGCCTCGCAGGATCCCTATGTGATGGCCGGCCAGTCGCTGACGATGGCGGCTGACCTGCTTGCCGGCAAGAAGCAGGCCGAGCCGACGGTGCTGCTCGACCCGAAGCTGATCACGGCCGACAATTTGAAGGATTACAAGGGCTGGACCGCGGCTCGCTAAGCCTCCCAAGCCTGGTGGGGGGGGGGGGGGCCGGCGCGCCCGGGTTTTTGGGGGCGCGGCGTTGGGAAAAGCCCGAGGGCGGGGGGGGGGGGCGCGAGGGCGGGCGGGGTTTTTAAAAAATGAGCCCGGCCCGCCCGCCAAACGAGAGTAGTGG
>NZ_JAMYPQ010000007.1:0-260619 GCF_040320455.1 Mesorhizobium sp. M0698
TGACCACCGCCAAGATGAACCAGGTCGATCCGCACGCCTGGCTCACCCAGACCCTCGAGCGCATCGCCAATGGCTGGCCAAACAGCGCTATCGAGGCGCTCATGCCTTGGAACTACCACCGCTGAACGGCATCAGCTACCCGCTTACCGTGGGTTTTACGGTCGCTCGAATACATTCAGACCGTATACCTGCCGCCGATCGCGAGCGTCTTGGGCTTCTCCCCGATACTCTCTTTATCGCCGAACGGCCGGAGCAACACAATTCGGATTGAGAGCGCGAAGTTCCCGACGCCATCCTTGGTGGCGATCATCGCTACTGTGGGCAAGCGCATCGCGGATCGCGTCACGCTGCACATTCCGACAGCCAATTTCCCTATTCGATCATCGATCCGAGAAGCTCTGATCGCGGCCAGCAGTTAGTGTCACACCGTCACACCTGCGCTTTCACACCGGTCTGGAACTGCGCTTACCGGAGGCGATAGGTCGTGCATCCGAAGAACGCCGGTCAGGTCTGACGCGGTCCTTTGATTTGCGCAACCAAGGTCTATGGGGATTGAGCAGCCTTGCCGCTGGCGATAAAATGCGGATTGGCGAAATCCTCGTCATCGCTCTGGTTGCGCTTGCCGTAAGCGAGCGGCTCGCCATCCAGCGTGCGCGTCATGCCGCCGGCAGCGCGTAGCACCGCATCGCCCGCGGCCGTATCCCACTCCATGGTGCGGCCGAAGCGTGGATACACGTCCGCCTCGGCGCCGGCGACGAGACAGAATTTCAGCGACGAGCCGACCGAGACGATCTCGGCGGCGCCAAGCGCGCGGATATAGGCGTCGGTTTCCGGCGTGTTGTGGGAGCGGCTGGCAACGACGGTCAGCGGCACCATACCGGCCCTTGCCGAAATCGGCTGGCGATCGACGATCTCGTAGTCGTCATTGATCTCGATCGTTTCCGCTTTGCCCGGCCGGCCGGAAAAGAAGCGGCCGGTGCAAGGCGCGAAGACGACGCCGATCTCGGGCACGCCATGGCGAACCAGCGCGATGTTGACAGTGAAATCGGTGCGGCGGTTGACGAATTCCTTGGTGCCGTCGAGCGGATCGATCAGGAAAAAGGCGTCGCCGAGATCCGGCGCCATGATGCCGGCAGAGGCTTCCTCCTCTGCCACGCATGGAATCTCTGGAAATGCGGCGCGTAGCCCGGCAAGGATGATCTTTTCGCTCTCGCGATCCGCCTCCGTCACTGGCGAACTGTCCGACTTGCTGTCGACCGCACAGCCGACACGAAAGACACGCATCACCTCGCGCCCTGCCGCCAAGGCAAGGTGCTCGAAGACGGCGAGCATCGCTTCGTCGTCAGATACCGCCGCCGCTATCATATTGGTCTTCGGCAATGTCGCGCTCTATCAGCCAGTGTTCCAGGGCCTCTACCATCTCCTCGGCGGATTTGCCGAGTGTCTTGAGATGGATTTCGGGCTTTTCCGGCACCTCATACGGTGAATCGACGCCGGTGAAATTCTTGATCTCGCCATTCAACGCCCGGGCATAAAGGCCCTTCGGATCGCGCCTGGCGCATTCCTCGAAGGGTGTGTCGACAAACACCTCGACGAATTCGCCGTCGGCCATCGATTCGCGCGCCATGCGCCGCTCCGCGCTGAACGGCGAAATGAACGACACGATGACGATCAGCCCGGCGTCGGCCATCAGGCGCGCGACTTCGGCGACGCGGCGAATGTTTTCGACACGATCGGCGTCGGTGAAGCCGAGATCGCGGTTGAGGCCGTGACGGACGTTGTCGCCATCCAGAATGTACGTATGGCGTCCAGTGGCGAACAGCTTCTTTTCGAACAGATTGGCGATGGTCGACTTGCCCGAGCCCGAAAGCCCGGTGAACCAGAACACGGCCGGCCGCTGGTTCTTCATATCGGCGCGGGCGCGCTTGCCGACATCGAGCGACTGCCAGTGGATGTTTTCGGCGCGACGCAGCGAATGCAGGATCATGCCGGCGCCGACCGTGGCATTGGTAATGCGGTCGATCAGGATGAAGGCGCCGGTGGTGCGGTTTTCGGCAAACGGATCGAAGGCGATCGGCGACCGCGTCGAGATATTGCAGATGCCGACTTCGTTCATTTCAAGCGACTTGGCCGCCTCATGGGCAAAGTCGTTGACGTTGACGCGGTATTTCAGGTCGGTGACGGTGGCGCTGGTCTGGTCGGTCTCGGTGCGCAGGATGTAGGAGCGGCCAGGCAGCAGCGCATGTTCGTCGAACCAGACGATGTTGGCGGCGAACTGGTCGGCGACCTGCGGCCGCGCTGCCGGCGATACCAGCATATTGCCGCGCGAGACTTCCACCTCGTCATCGAGGACAAGAGTGATGGCCTGGCCGGCAATAGCCTGCTGAAGATCGCCGCCATGCGAAACGATGCGCCTGACATGGGAGGATTTGCCGGATTTCGCGACGACCACCTCGTCGCCCGGCGCAACCGATCCGGACGCTATGGTGCCGGCGAAGCCGCGAAAATCGAGGTTTGGACGGTTCACATATTGGACGGGAAACCGGAACGGCAGTTCGACCGCGGCCTCGTCGACCGAGACCGTTTCGAGATGTTCGATCAGCGTCGGGCCGGAATACCAGTCCGTCCTATCGGAACGGCCGGTAACATTGTCGCCATAACGGGCCGACATCGGAATGGGCACGATCGTCTGGAAGCCGAGTTCACGTGAGAACTGTGCGTAATCCGCGACGATCCGTTCAAAAACCGCCTCGTCGAAGCCGACAAGATCGATCTTGTTGACGGCGAGCACAATGTGGCGGATGCCAAGCAGCGAGGCAATGATCGAATGCCGCCTGGTCTGACGCAGCACGCCCTGGCGGGCATCGATCAGTACGATGGCGAGATCCGCCGTCGATGCACCCGTCGCCATGTTACGCGTGTATTGTTCGTGGCCGGGCGTGTCGGCGACGATGAACTTGCGCTTTGGCGTGGCGAAGAAGCGATAGGCGACGTCGATGGTGATGCCTTGCTCGCGCTCGGCCTCGAGGCCGTCGACCAGCAGCGCGAAGTCGACGTCGTCGCCGGTGGTGCCGTGCTTGCGCGAATCGCGCTCGAGCGTGGCCAGCTGGTCCTCGAAAATCTGCTTGGTATCGGAAAGCAGACGCCCGATCAGCGTCGACTTGCCGTCGTCGACCGAGCCGCAGGTCAGGAAGCGCAGCAGCGACTTTCGTTCCTGCGCCGCCAGATAGTCACGGACGCCGTCGGTTGGGGCGAGGCTCTTGGCCATGATGTGGCGCATGCTCAGAAATACCCCTCGCGCTTCTTCTTTTCCATCGAGCCGGCTTCGTCGCGGTCGATCAGGCGACCTTGCCGCTCGGAAGTGCGCGCCGTGAGCATTTCGCCGACTATCGCCTCCAGAGTGTCGGCTTCCGAGTCGATCGCGCCGGTCAGAGGATAGCAGCCGAGCGTGCGGAACCGCACCATCCGGTTCTCCACCGTCTCGCCGGGCCGCAGTCGCATGCGCTCATCATCCCTCAGGATAAGCATGCCATCGCGCTCGACGACCGGCCGCTCCTTGGCCAGATACAGCGGCACGATCGGGATGTCTTCCTGGAGAATGTACTGCCAGATGTCGAGCTCGGTCCAGTTCGACAACGGGAACACCCTGATCGATTCACCGGCAGCGATGCGGGTGTTGAAAATCTTCCACATCTCCGGCCGCTGGTTCTTCGGATCCCAGACATGCTGGGCGTTGCGGAACGAGAAGATGCGCTCCTTGGCGCGCGACTTCTCCTCGTCGCGACGGGCGCCGCCGAAGGCAGCGTCAAACCCGTATTTGTCGAGCGCCTGCCGCAGCGCCACCGTCTTCATCACATGCGTATGGGTGTTGGAGCCATGCTCGAACGGATTGATGTTGTCACGCACGCCGTCTTCATTGACATGGACCAGGAGGTCGAAACCGAGCTTTTGCTGCATCTGGTCGCGAAAGGCGATCATCTCGCGGAATTTCCAGGTCGTGTCGACATGGAGAAAGGGAAAGGGCGGCTTGGCGGGATAGAACGCCTTCATCGCCAGGTGCATGAGCACGGACGAATCCTTGCCGACCGAATAGAGCATGACCGGCTTTGCGAAAGCTGCGGCCACCTCGCGAAAAATATGGATGGACTCGGCCTCAAGCCGCTGAAGGTGCGTAAGTGCGATGTTCATGGACTGCGAACGTTCTTTCGTACCGACCCACGGAAGGCCCTGCATCGGAGGCGACCTTCAGCCGCCCGATTCAAACTGCACTTCCGGACAATCTATTCTCGTGCGGGCGTTCTAGCAGATCGTTCCTGCCCAGAACAATGCAAGACAAGCCAGCGGCCGAATGGTTCGGGAATGAATTTTCCGTACGGCCGGCAAAATCGGGAAATTTCTGCTCAGCGAGCGATTGCACTTGGTAGGGGCAGGAAAATGTTGCCTGAGCCTCGGAACCCGAGAGCCAGGAGCCGGCTCGCCCCACAGCGGTCCGCCATGTTCTGGCGACGCCAGCCGTGGCGACGAGGTCGCTAGGACGAAGTTCCGATGGGAACAAACAGCTTGTCACCGTTGTGATCGATCTCGATCATCTCGCTCTTGCGGCTCAAGCGTTCGGCAAATCCTTTGTGGAAGATGATGGCGTTCATATAGGCAAAGGTCATCGCCAGCGCCCCGGTTCGCAGCGGATAATCGACCAGCGAATGAATGAGAAGAAAAGACACCGAGAGGAATGCCGCCTTCTGAAGGGGGTCACGGCGAACCCTGGCCAGTGCAGCGAAAAGCAGTACGAAATAGCCTACCATAAGCAGGATAGCAGGAAATCCACCTTCGAAAGCTATTTCAAGGTATTCATTATGGGCATGATTCACATACTGCTTGAAAATCATGCCCTCCTTTTCGTAAATTTGATAGGCGTTTTGAAAATTCCCAAATCCGACACCTGTCGCCCAATTGTTCTTTATCCCCTCGATTGTGGTTCGGGCGAATTCTCCTCGCCCAAAAGCCGGATCGATTGCCTCCACGTCGATCTTGGTCCAAGCGCCGATCGTGTAGATCGAAAGCCCGACAAAAATCAGGAGAACGCTGAACCCGCTCGCCCTTGAACGAGCTGAGAGAAAGATCACGGACAATACGGTGATCGCCAACCCGATCAGAACACCGGCACGCGAACCGGCTGCCAAAAGCAGCAGCAAAAGTGTGACCAATCCAAGCGACCCGGACAAAAGGCGCCCACGGAAGAGACCATGGTAAACGACGAAGGGGATCGACACAAAAAGCAAAGCCGCGAAATGATTCCGGTTGGCAAAAAGCCCTGCATTGATCGTAAACGGCAACAGTCCCTCAATAGCGATGTCGTCTGAGAGCGAATATTGAATCGCACCCGCCAAACCATTGCAGATAACACCCATGAAGAAAAACGGAAGGAGCGCGCTGACCTGCTCGGCACGCAAACGCAATACGGCCAAAAAAAACGCTGCGGCGGCCAGAAGATAAAGCAGGCACTCGACCGTCCGGCCGACCCCTACGCTGATGAAACGAAATCGGCTTTCTCCAACCCAGGGATCTCCGAGCAACAGCTCCGGCCGCAACCCGTTGAATATGGCCGCCGGCAGCGGGACAATTTGCAAAACGATCAACGCCACAGCGAAGATCAGCAGCCACAGAACGGGCCGGGGGATTCTCTGGCCGGGGGTTTGCGAAAAGACGGCCACGGCCGAAACTATCGCCGCGACCTCGATCAGAGTGTCTGTGTAAAGGCCGCTCGCAGTACCACCACCGATCAGCAGCGATACAAACAAGACCGTGCCGAGGAGATATTTATCCCATTCCGACGGCCGGTCGTTCAAGATGGAAGTCTCTCAACGCTCAATTTGTGCATTATCAAGGTTCCGACATAGCGAAATCGCCAGCTCTCGGCAATGGCGGCGGTCTGCAGCGTCAATAGTTGCATGGGGCAGCCAGTCGGTACAACCGAGAAGTCCTGGCTCAGCTTTTGTCGGTTATATGTGCCCTCGGGGATGTTGACCCTTGCTATTTCGCCGGCCGGCCCCAAACATTTGATCGACCAGAACAATTCCTTTGGAAGCTTCAGGTTTCGCGCAGAGGCAACGAGGGAAATCTTATACGAGCCTGAAGGCAATTGAACATATTGCTGCAGGGCAGTGTTCTTGACCGGGGTATTCAAGAACCGGACCGTTGCCCCACCCTCGCCCTCCACAGCATCCTGGGATGCTGCAAATGTCACTTCCAAGCCCGATTGACCGGGAACCTGCCAATCGAAGGGCTTGCCGCTGGGGACCGGCTCGAACGTGCTGTTAAAAATGTATCCGCCTAATTTTCGCTCTTGCTCAGACAGGGTGAAAAGAAACAGCCGATAGGCTGGTTCATATTGCTTCTGACGAATATAGCCGCTGATCGCGGCTGTGAGTTCACTCGAATTCGGTGGTGCGCTTGATCCGGTCAAATCGAGCAGCAGCCGATTTGCGAAATTGATCTGCTCAGGAGTTTTGATAAGAGCGTAGATCAGACTGGCTCTCCAGGGCGCCTGCGCCCTGATGGCCGTCAGCACGGCTTGATAGCCATCGGGATTCGAGAGAATTGGCGGCATGCCCTCGGCGATCGCCGGAAATTGGTCCGGCCAGCGGCGCAGCAAGATGTCGATCTCGCCAACGGCCTTGGGCAAATCACCTGCTTCGATGTTGCGGCCAATTGACCTCTGTAGCGCATGGATCTCTGTCTTGGACAATTTTCGGGCTTGATCGAAGAGCTGGTAGGCCTCGTCTTTTTCGCCTTGCCGGTATTTGATCTCACCAATCAGGCTATAGAGACGTGCATCGGCCAAATCGAAGGTGAGCGCGCGCCTGGCCTTGGCAAGCAAGGCATCAAGATCGGGAGAATTGTTCGTGTCGTTCAGCTCGCTGGTGATTTCAGCTACTAACGCATCAACGTTGAACGGATCGAGCGCAAGAGAGACGGTTGGTGTTTCGGTCTCAAGAAATCGACTTAGCCCGATCGAGGAAGCCACCAACACTAGAACGGACGCGACGAACCAAACGCTTGAACGCCGTAGGTTTTGCATAAGCGGGCTGGCCTGCTCCATCATCGACTTTGCCCTCAATCTTCGGAGTACTCGTGTCCGTGCCGTAGTTGTAGTACTGATAGTTCATGTATTTGTAGGAGTAGTTGTAGTCGAATTTGTTCACCGCAAACTTTGACATCGCGGCTCCCACCACGTTTGCGCCAGCAGCTCGCAGGCGCTTCAACGCGGTCTTGGCCGACTTGCGTGTCACCTGATTTGTCGAGATGACCATCAATGTGCCTTCGGCAAGCCGGCTTAGAATAGGAGCGTCCGAAAGGCCGACGATCGGCGGCGCGTCGATGATAACAAGATCGAAGCGCTTGCCGAGATTGGTTATGATCAAAGCCATTTTCGGTGAGGAGAGCAGATCGGCGGGATTTGGAGGAATCGTTCCAGACGTTAGAACCGTCACGTTGGGATATTTGGTCGCCCTGAAGATGCTCGCCAGATCCTCCTTGCGCACGGTATTTGTCAGCAGATTGCTTAGCCCGATCGTATTGTCGAGACCAAACAGGCGATGAAGGTTCGGTTTGCGAAGATCGCCGTCCACAATGAGAACCCTTGCGCCGAGTGCTGCAAAATCTTGGCCGAGTTTGAACGATGTGGTCGACTTGCCTTCCGAAGGCTCCGAACTCGTGACGACCAGTGATCGTGGCGCGCCTTCCGCACCGGAAAACTGCAGCGATGTTCGAAGCGAACGATAGGCCTCCGACAGGCCGGATTTCTGATCGGCAATACTGGCCATGAGTTCCCGGTCATCGACCAGCGGCAAGATGCCGAGCATCGCCAAGCCGAGCTCCTTTTCAACCTGCTCGGGATTGGTGAAGGTGTTGTTCAGCAGTTCAATGACATAAATGACCGACGCGCTCAGAGCCATGAAAAGGGCCAACGCAATCGCAAGATTGATGGTCAAGCGTGGGGAATATGGGTGATCCGGCACTGCCGCGAAATCGACGATTGCGGCACTTTGCGTCTTGAGCTCGGAGCTGACACCAACTTCGTTCAGTTTGGCGATAAGGTTGTCATATTGCGACCGGTTCGAATCGACCTCGCGCTTGAGAATTGTGTATTTGATGTTCTTGTCGTTGAAGATGACCTGCTGCTTTTCCATCTCAGCAAGTTTGGACTTGAGATCGGCCTCCTTGTTCTGCGCCTCCTGATATTTCAGCCGGAGTGAATCCGTTATAGCGAGAACACCATTGCTATAGAGACGTTGCAGCTCCTTAATCTGCGATTGAAGCTGCTGCATTTCGGGGAAGCCGGGTTTCAGGATACCCAGCTTCTGCTGGTATTGACTGGTCAAATCTGCCAGCTTGTCGCTGAGCTTCTGCAGACCTTCGCTTTCCAGGACTGGGGCCAGGCTCGATCCCCGGCCCTTGTCTATCTGGTCCACCACACGTCCGGCATCGAGACGATCCTGAATGGCCGTCGCAAGGGCGGTATTCAGCGCCTCGATGTTCGACCCTATTAGCGACTTGTCGTCACCGGTTATCGTGATGCCGGCATCCTTCGCATACGCGACCAGTTCTTCTTCCGATTTCTGAAGCTTCTGCTTTACCTGCAGGACCTGTTCCTGAATGAATTGCCGCGCCAGGTCGGATGTTTCGCTGGTCTGGTCGAGGCGTTGGTCAATAAAGCTTTGCGCAACCTGGTTGGCTACATCACTTGCATATTTTGGCTTTTGGTCAACGAACGTGATCGACAGTAGGCTTGTGCTGGTGACCAGATTGACCGTGAGGTCGTCCAAAATGCGCCTGATCGCAATTTCCTCACGCTGCTCCGGCGTTTTCTCCTCAATGGAAGGCGATTTGGAAACGCCGAACGCGCGATAGAAGATATTGCCGAGTGAGAAATTCGGCGTGGGAAACAGGAAGTCCGGTTTTTCGCTGAGACCTAGTTGAAATACAACACGCTGCGCTAACGCACGGCTTTTAAGCTTTTCACGGGCAGTGAGGAAGGCCCGCACGTCGGCATTTTCAGAAACGACCTCTATGTCTTGGAAGACCTTGGCCGAAGGGACCAGCACTTCCAATTGCGTCGTTGCCTGGTATTTCGGGGTTTGCATCATCGTTATGATGACACCGGCGACAAGCCCGGCCGCCATCATAATGACGAACAGCCACCGATACTGGACGACGTAGAAGAATAGCTTGAGTGGATTGAAGCCTTGTTCCTGCTCCGAATAGTCGCGGCCATAGGGGCTATAGTTTTGCCCACCATCATAATAGAGATCGGCGGACAAGGCTTGGCCATGTCCTGGACCTGCAATTTGATGCTGCCTGTTGCGATCGAGCATGGCGCGAGGTGATCCTAGATTCGACAATATTATGACCGGCTGCGACCTATAATCCCGGGACCACGGCAATTCGGGCCGCACTTGAGGCGACACCGAGGGCGTCCTTGAGATTGTTCATGGCAATTTTCGATTTTGAGGCGAAGACGACAATCGTGTCGCCGCCATAGATGCGTGGATTGCCGCTCTTGCCACCACGAATCGCCTCCACATTGTAATTAGCTACCAATTTGTTTGGACCGATATTGCGATAGACAAAGACCTTTTTTGCATCGCCAACATTATTGAACCCTCCAGCCAGAGCAATTGCATCGATGAGAGACGAATTGCTCGACACCGGATAGAGACCAGCCTTGTTGACTTCGCCATCGACCGTTATGCGCTGTCCAATCGATTCCTTTACGAAAATCGTTACGTCAGGCGACTGCAGGTATTTGGCGCCGTAGGAGGTTTCGACTTCCTGCTCCAACTGACGGACGGTTTTTCCTGCCGCGGTGATGGTTCCGATAAGCGGGAGCGAAATCTGCCCGCCAGCATCGACTTGAACCGTTCTGTTCAGATTGTCGACCTGGAACACATTCACCTCGAGCACATCGTTCGGAGATAATGGCTGCTCGCTGCCGTTCTGGGTATTTTGGGGCGCGGGCAAGTCCTTCACCACCCGCAGAGCACCGCCACCCGCAAGTGGCGTCGATGACGACGTCAATTGAAGCGCATCGACCGAACTCGATGAAGATGGTGTCGTCGACGAGGTGCTCGTGCATGCCGATATTGCAAGTGAAGCAAGCAAGACGAGTATCGTGTTTATGTGGCCTTCTGCAAAACGAAAAATTCCCATTACGCTGTCCCGCCCTTAAACAAGCGGCCCAAACCTCCAAAGCGGCCAGCATTGCCGGCGTTTGTTTTGTTCGGACGTGCTTTTCCGACCGCTTCGATGGGCCGGTTCGCCAATATTTCGCCTGGACGTTTCAACACCATGTTGCGGGCCTCGTCTTCCCCGCATCGCTTGGCGGCAGCAGCAACCGCCTGCGAAAGCCCAGGACGGCGGCGGGTAGCGCTATGCGTATCCGATGCGATGATATCCACCCTGCCCTCGTCAATCAGCTTTTCCGAATAATAAAGCGCCGTGCGTCCAAAAGCACCAACAATCGAGTCTGCGGTAAGCTGGATAAGGCAGCCCACTGCATTCAACCTCTCGATAACGTCGTAGTTCGTTTTGATCCAGGTCAAACGCTCGGGGTGAGTAAGAATCGGGATGAACCCGGCGTTTATGAGGCGTATGGCAAGATCCTCCATTCGTGGAGGCAGGACATGATGAGGCGGTTCGAACAGAAAATAGCGGGACCTGTTTAAGGTCGGGACGCTGCCAGAGGCCAATTGATCCGGAAGATCCGGTGCTATGTGAACATCGGCGCCGACGTAGAGAGCAAGTGGTATGGCGGCGCGGCGCAGCGCCTGGTGCAACTCTTGAACCGCCCGGACAATGTTCGATGTTCCGTTTTCGTAAACGCCGGGAGTCACGTGCGGTGTGCACGCCATGTGGGTCGTTCCGTCGGCCACCGCCAATCGAGCCATTTCCAGCGATTCAGCAAGACTGGGTGAGCCGTCGTCGAGGCCGGGCAAGATATGGGAATGCAGATCGATCATGGGCGTTTGTGACTGCAACAAAGCAATGTAGCGACGTCATTCCAAAAACACATAAATGCGTCACCCGCCGTACCGCGAGTGGCGCATGTGTCAAGCTCATGCGATGCGATGAAGCCTAGGCTCCAGCTACTGGCTGAGAGAGTTGTCATCACACAGGCCGACAACAGCGCCACCCAACAGAGTTGGCGCAAGGCGAAGTCCCGCTGTGTCCAGCACTACGCACATGCCGCCTTTCCCGGGATCGACTCTAACCGCCGCCGGAATGTCGAAACTGCAATTCACACCGACGCATAACGGCGAAACGGACGATTGCGATTCGGCCATGTTGGCTGGATAGATCGGAATTTCGCCCTTCATCCCGGCATGTTCGCTAGCCTCAGACATCCGCGTGTCACCTTGGCCTAAGCGATCCGGCTGACACACCGGCTACGACACCAGCATACACGCCAGGGCCGTCCTGTCGCCAACAATAGACGCGCAGCAGAAGCGCCATACGCCTCTGCTGCCGTTGCCTTATTTACTACGCGGTCAACTTAGTCGCTAACGGCGTGGCCGTGATCTTTGTCCGCCGTTGCAGCCAGAACACCAGCCCCAAGAGCCATGCCGCCAAAAATAAGGGCCGGCGTGTAGTTGGTGCCGTTGGTATTGCCCGTCTGGGCGGTCTTCTCAGAACCCAGGACATTGAGGCAGATCTTATTCTCGACACGCGAGATATCGAGCGTCGAATTCGCCGGGACGCTCACATTGCAGCCACCAACCTGAACCGAAGCCGAGCCCTTGGAGCCAACCACGACACGGCTGCCGAAATCAAGCGCGCCGCCCGCTTGCGCCGGGCCATAGCCAGCCACCTGCGAGATCATGACGTCGCCATTGACGCTGCCGAGCGATCCAATCGGATTTACGCCGTTATAGGCGGTTGCACAGGTGCACGACCCATCCTGCGCGAAAGACGACACCGGGGCGAAGCCGGCCAACACAACAACTCCGGCCAACGCACTTTTCAAAACTAGGTTCATCCGCATCAATCCTTCTGTCCCACGTTACCTGAGGCCCACCCAACCGCTAAGGTACTCAAAAGCGCGTAACAGCTTTCTGCGCCAATTCCAACCCGTTTCGCAGGTGCGAGATAATTTTTGGTTTCGGTGTGGTTGATTGAACACACCATTAGACACCATTAGAATGTCGAAATGTATCATCTTTACAACCGGCCGCAATAGAGCCGGTTGCCAGCGAGCCAATCTGGCGTCCCTAGCGGCGATGGCGTCGCCATCGTTTCGGCGCTTTGCGCAGGGGTCCGCAGGAGCTACGAGCCTGGCGAGCAAGACTTGTAGGTCGAGCCCGCTTGCGCGGGCTGTCCGCATAGGATGCCGGCCTCGACGAGCTTTGCAGCCAGATCCGTACCGTCGGACGTGAGGCACTGCACCACGACGGCGTCACGAAACTTTGGCGCGACGTTGCCGTCGCAAGGCGTCCCCGAGCCTACGGGCTTGCACGTCAAGGCGAGCCCCTGATACCGGCGCGCTTCCAACGTTAGCGCCGGCCGCATGGATTGAGGCTTGCTGAAAGTCACGCCGCACAGCACGATCTTGCGGGGGCCGACGCGGAGGTCGTCGAGGGAGAGAACATAGAGCTGGCCGTCGAATGGTGCGAGTATCTCGCGTGGTTTTGGACCCGGCGGGCGACGGAGTGTTCCCATCTCTATGATAATCACAAGAAAAACAACAACAAATAGCAGGATCGCAAGCGCGAGCAATCCGATCACCCTGAGCGACAAAGCCCCTCTCCCTGGCAGTTGCTATCTTGTAGCGTATTTACTTAGGCTTTTGCGCGATCGCTATCATGCTCTTCGCAAGCGAAGGGATACGCCCCACCCGTTCGAAACGTACAACCTCCAGCCCGACCTCGTTGAGCAGCGCGCTAAGGGTTTGGATTGACCAAAATTTGATATGGCCACCATCCCACAACGCCCAGAAATGTGCATCCATACGGCCAGTTACAGCCAGAGCCAAATTCTTGATGTAACCGTGATACGGCGTAGAAATGACCGCTACGCCACCTGGATTGAGGAGTTCGTAAACGTTCCTAGCAAATGCCCTCGGATCATAAAGGTGCTCGACGACTTCGAGGCTGAGGACCATGTCAAATGTACCATAGCGGGCTCGCAGGTCATCGTATGCAGATCCGTTCTCAATCCTGATGTCTGGATAGGCTTTATTGGCGATCGCCACAGCGGACTTTGACGGATCTATCCCCGTTACCACACACCTGTCGCTAAGGTGTTTAGCAACACTTCCGTTTCCACAACCTAAATCAAAGATAGTAGAGGGAGAAAATTCCTTCACGATTTTGTCAACAGCAGGCAATAATATATTGTGAGAATCATTTGTCTCATGAGAGACATAGAGATATTCGGCATTTTGTTCTTCGCTCATGCAACTCTCCTAGAAACTGCTACTTTACCGTTAAACAATCGATGCAATTAAACTAAGGTCTACCCTAACCATCGTCTACGACAAATCCGGTGCGATCTTTGATGGCGCTCACTATGGACGTATTTTTCTGCTCCGCGAGTGCTTCTATCTCAAAGACCTTGGCGTCAACCAAACCTCGATACCATAGCCCTTGCAAGAAGTGGAAATAGAACCCGGGTTTGCCGTCCAGAAATCCTAGGCGTAACAAATACCGATACATGAAGTAAGCAATCGTTCGAGCGCCGGCGGGGGTCCGTAAATAAATCTTTTCCTTAAGAAAACGGCGCGCACGCGCTTGACGGCTAGAGCCCGAAGCTGGAAGTTTATCTGCTTTTAAAAATTGAAATTTTGCGTTGAGCAGATCGATAGCCTCTCTAGAGGCGTACTGATTGTGTTTCGTTGACCACCACGTTAAGGAATTTAAATTGATATCTGAGATTACTATCTCCGACTTTTGGACATTCCCATTTACGATGACATGTTCATCCATCCAACGCTGCTCGCAGCGCCCACGGCCATTACGCCAAAGCCGCAGTTGCCAACTGGGCTCAATTGCTCCGTGCCTCATCCGTCGGCCAAGGAAGTATATTCGGCGCCGCACTAGGACGCCGTCGCAATCGGAGCCAACTTGCGACACAACTTCGGTAAGCCGACTTGGTGTTGCTGGATCTAAGACCTCATCCGCGTCGATCCGAAGGAGCCACCCGCCTTTGGCGGCAAGTGCGGAAATGCCGAAATTCAGTTGGGTCGCATAATTTACCCAAGGATGGTGAATTACCTCTGCGCCAAGCCTTTCAGCTATCTCGACCGTTTCATCGGTGGACCCGCTGTCAATAACAGTGATGCTTTCGACCTGGTCTTTAATACTCGTTATGCAGCGGGCAATATGGATAGATTCATTTAAGGTGAGAATCACGCCGTGGATTCTCGCCGTAGGCTTGTCATTGCCGATCATGCTGGGGACGCCATTAGTAGCTTGAACAAAAATTGCAACGGACTACCGGGACGCTATCTGACGGGAAGGGTTGCCGACTACGATAGCTCTATCAGAGACGTCCTTTGTGACCACCGAACGCGCCCCTACAATTGCCTCACGCCCTACACGCACTCCGGGGCCAATGAACGCATCAGCCGCTATCCACGCCCCTGCCTCAATCCAGATCGCTCCCACGACAAGGGGGAACGCAGGATTCCGATAGTCATGCGTCGCGGCGCAGAGATGTACACCTTGACTCACGGTGACGTAGTCTTCAACCGTAATCGGCCCGACCGAGTAGCAAATCACTCTAGGCCCAAGGCTGCTCACGGCACCAAGACGCAAGTTCCACGGCGCCCAAATACGTGCCGATGGGTATGGATGAGCTCCCTTGGCTACAGTTGCGCCAAAGAGTCGCAATAGGAAACGGCGCCAGCCGTGAGCCGGAACGGGAGACCATCTGTACAATGTAGCTTCCACAATTTGCCAAATCAGTCGTCTTGATTTGTCTTTGAACCCCGGCGTGGGAACCGTTTTTAACGTGAGGTGTCGTGGGGTCAATTCGGGCATGGCCTATTCTGATCGGGTGACGATGAATCTGAAATCAGAGGTTCGAACCATGCAGGGCTCACTATTGCAAAGATTTTCAACTTGGCGACACCAACTGCTGAGGCTCTCGGTCCTGTTTGTGACGTGCATAGCCGCTACCTCCTTGCCGACAACGGCGCAGACCCCCGTCCCATTTAGGCTGTTCGAGAACCTGTTTTTCTCCGGCGGACCACGCGAATTTCAGTCGTTCGGGTTCGAGCACCTCACCATCGCCGATCCTCACGTTCTAGGGTATGATGTTCCCAAGATTGACCAGGTGCAAAAAGCTCTCGCCCTTCCGAGAGAAAACCAATATTTGGCCATCGATATTGAACACTGGCCGCTGACAGGCACCGAAGCGGATCGTGACTCGTCGATCGCCAACTATGAGGCGACCCTCAGTGCCATAAGGCAGGCAGATCCAAACCTCAAGCTTGGGCTCTATAACGTCCTGCCAGTTGCAGACTACTGGCGTGCGATCGGCGCGCGAGGGGAGGATGGACTCAAGGGATGGAGGTCTCGAAACACCGAGATTGCTTCCGCCCTCATCCCCCATGTCGATATGCTCTTTCCGTCCCTCTACACCCCGTACGGCGACCAAGACGCTTGGGTGACCTACGCGCAGGCCAACATCGAGGAAGCGCGAAGAATTTCACAAGGAAGGCCGGTCTACTGCTTCCTATGGCCCCAGTTTCCAAAAACCCTTGCTTTTCTGCCTGGCGAATTCTGGTATGCCGAACTGGATACCTGCAGGAGACTGGCTGACGGGATCGTCATCTGGGGAACGAGCGCCCCGGGGCCAACATATCGCCCGATGCAGTGGGACGAAAACGCCGAGTGGTGGCAGGCAACTTTGAGATTCTTGCGCGAATTAGGCAAGGTCCGTTAACGTCGGCTTTGTTCAGACTATCCGAGAAGCAAATTTTCCTAAGCGCGCGGGTCCGCGAAGCAGCTCCGAATGTCTTGTTCCCTCCTCGTTAGAAAATCGGCAACCGATAACTTTTGCAGGCACCCCCCCAACTATTTCATATGGTCGAACATCATTTACAACTAACGCACCGGCCGCAACAATAGCGCCTTCACCAATGGTCACGCCTGCAAGTATGGTTGCCCGAGTCGCTATCCAGACGTCGTTCCCGATTAATGTTCTCTCCGAAGGAGGCCTCCCGGAGAATATTACCGGGACTCCTATCCTGTCATAGTTATGCTCTTTGCCGACGATAGCTACATCGGGGCCAATCATAACATACTTTCCCATTTCCACAGATCCGCAAATTCGGGCCCGTGGCCCTATATAGCCATAAGGGCCCATCTGAAGATCACGGCTAATGTCTGAACCCGCGGCCAGATAGCTGGTGCTATCTACGGAAAACGCGCGATACCTCATTCGATTGAAGCTCATACGGAGTTGCCGAATAAACGGCCGTACGCGAGCAGCAAAAAACCCTCCGCTCATCAACGGTCTCCGGAGGCTAGGGCGCACTCGATCATCAGAACTTGTGACCGGGGGGTATACCGATCCTCGATCGTTGCAATGGCACGCAATCGCTCTTTCCTCGTGCGTGGTGTTTCCATCCATTTCGTCAACACAGCCGCCAGGCTTTCGACGTCGTCTTCCTTGAAAAAATCACCAGTAATTCCTGGCTCAATCGCTTCCACCTCTGGCATCTGATTGTCAAAATTTCCATGCGTGATTATTGGAATCCCGTAGGCTAGTCCGTGCATCGCCGTAAGACCAACCTTCCCCGGAGAAACCATTGCTCGCGCGTGATAGACAATGTCTGCGATGCGTTGCTCATCATAGATGGCGCCGTTGAAGACTACATTCACGTTTAGCTTTCTAGCTAAATCCTCCAATTCATCTCGTAAGAGCCCATCTCCGATCAACTGCAACACAATACTTTTGCCCGTGTTTCGATAGACGACATTCAGGGCCTCGATGGCCTGATGGATCTTCAACTCCCTGGTTAAGCGAGCAACACAAACTATGTAATCGCTGAGGTGCGAACCATCGTTATCCTCACGCTCAATTCTAATTCTCGCTGTCTTTTGCGACTCATAATTGAGAGAGTTGTAGATTACGTGCAAATTCCTTTCCTTAAATCCAAATCCGGCGCCAATGCTCTTTGCTCGAACTCCATATAGCATCAATCCGTGCGGTATCCGGTAGTATAAATTGCGCAACACTTGGCGTAATTTACCTTCTGCATTCAGCCAGCCGTGAGTCCAAAAGTAAACTTTATAACCAGTCCAGCGTGCGAGTAGCGCATAAGGCCAATTTGTTAAAATATAAGGATTTCCGAGAAATATTATGTGTGAAAATTTTCCGGCCAGGAGCTTTCTCATTAGCCCGATCTGAATCGTGAAAGGTCCAATGACCATTTGACTTACGAGAACAATTCCACCTGTTCTTGTCCCAGATTTTAAGTCATATCTGTTCTTTGACCCGACAAAAAACGTATAGCTGTATTTTTCGCTCTTATTCAGCTCATTGAATATCGCTTCTCTGTAGTGCGGAAAATGTGAATACACTACCGCAACACGTTCTCGGCTGCCCATATTCGTTGTCACTTTACCGTCAGAGACCACAGCTTGAGTACCTTTGACCCTGCTGCCTCGCAAATTTCGAAATTGAATCATCGGTTAACCAAAGGCTGCGCCGATCTCGGAATAAGCTGCGGGCGAATATACCTGTAGGGAAACCATCTCTGTTGGAACAGAAGCGAGACCATAGAAAGAGATGCCCACATCGTATACGAGGTGTACAACGATCCGGAAAATTGTGCTCCGACCAGGTACTGCAGAAATATCAGACATGCCCAGGCATTTGAGTCGCCTGCCCGCAGCAGTTTCCAACATTGAAATGAAATTCGGAATAGAAGTAAAATAAAGGGGACCCCGCCGAGTATGCCAGTTGCCATTAGGCTCTCAATGACGACATTGTGCGGATAGAACAGCGTAGTCCGCTCCTCGAGAGCGTCTCCAACGATCGGATTCTCTAAAAACTGATTGTAAGCGGAATGAGCACTTACCTGCCGTTGCCTGGCAGATATGTCAAGCTCGTCGGAAAACGAGGCAGAGACACGGCTTAGCCCCACAGAGTCCAACAATTGATTGTCAATGACACCCATTTGCATGAAGATGATGCCGACGGATAGCGCGAATAATGATGCGACTATTAGTTTGGACATCCGCAGCGACGCCAGACAAAAAAGCGAAACCACAAGCAAAGCTGCAAGCGGACCTCGCGAGTCCGCTTTAATGAGCACAATGGTGCCAGCTATCATCGCCAAGACCGCAATTCCCTTCGATATCCAGCCCGAGCCACGAAGGTATGCCTTGAAAAACATCCAGGCACCCAGCAAGCAAGAGGATACTCCAACGTGTCCTACGAAGATCGGGTTGAGGGCTGCTACGTTCAGCCTTCCGCCGTCAACGACATCTCCCGAACTCGTAACAAAGTCGAAGTTCCCTTTTGCCAATATGAGCACGCTGCAAATTGCGCCGGCATAGAGCAGCACAACTCCCAGGGCATCGAATTTAACCCATTGCCGAGGGAGAATAAGGGCTAAAGCTGGAGCAAAACAGACGCCGAATGCCCAGACCCAATAGAACCACCGTGGTCTGCCGAGTGGAACGTCCTGCAGAATAGTATCATTAAGAATACGGAAGAAATATACGACCCAAAACGCCATAAACAATGCTATATCGACGTTGAATATAGCGTTGTTTCTGAAGCGGTATCCACCCCAAATAACAAGTATTGAGAGTGCTAACACGAATCCGCGAAAAATTATCGATACACTCGCGTTACCGGGACTCACAAACTCCATCGTCGCCGCCAAGAGTGGAAACCCAAAAATGCCCGTAAGGCATAGCAGGATATATGGGTCTTTTAAGTTAACCACTTTCGCTCTCGGCTAAGAGTTTTCTGCTCGTGTCGACGACCGCCCGTCATCTTTCATACAAAATGACTATGGCTACTTTTGGGAACGCGCGCATCTCACCGCCAGGCCACCACACACAAGAAACCAAGCGAGCCAATGAACATAGCCAACGACAGCAGCGACGATCGCGTCAAAGGCACGAGATTAACGTTTAGCCCATAAAGGCGCAGATTTCCAACGATCCCGACCAGGGAGCCGAAGGCGACAGCGGTCGCAACCCCAACTGCAACATAAGCACCGTAGCCGGCTTCCCCAGCTATGTACCCGAAGATGACGCTTCCTGCCGCGATAGCCCACTGGCCAGCAATGTTCCAGCGCAGCATCCCTGCTCCCTGTGCATACAATTGGATCACATTACCAAGGGTCGAGATGTACCATCCAATGCTAAGCACAGCGACGTTAATGATGAAAATCGATGATATCTGCGACAACACAAAATAGGAAACCAAGGGGGCACAGAGACAGGTCATACCGAAAGCCAAGGCAGTCAAAGCGGCAAACTTCGGAAAGACCGTATTCACAAGATTCTTGCCGGCTGCCCGATCATGTATATAGCGCCTTGAGAATTCTGGGATGAGCGGCATCGAAGCTGACACTATGAGCATACGAGTGTACGCTGTTATCTTGTAAGCAAGATCGTAAATACCAAGGACCGACAGCCCTCCGAAGTGATTGATCATAATTCGAGACAGCGGATCAAACACTAGCCCCGCTAGTGATGTAACCTGCAACTTTATTCCATAGCTCATCGTTTCCAAAAAAGCTTTGCGTGAGAACTGCATTGGAACAAAGCCTAACCCAGATATCTTTGCGACCAAAACAGCCCTTGCTAACACAAGAACAAGAACGAACTGTGCTACTTGTGACAACGCCATACCCTTTACGCCGATATGCGGGATAAGCGCGTAGCTCAATAAAATGAATATAAGAAATCCGCAGATTTGAATAATTGACCTGATGTCTGATCTATGCAATCCATCTAGAGCGCTCAGCTGACTACTAACCATGACATTCAAGAAAAGCGACATTGAAGTGACAACGACGAGCCATTGCCCGATTTCGTGAAATCTATCTTCGATACTTGCAACCACCATTCTGCTGAACGGAATTAAGGTAGCCACTATGATCGCCGTATATAAAATCGCTGTAGCTATTGTAACGGTGTCGATGTAAACGGCAGCACTTTCACTATCGTGATCAGCGATGGCTACCATCCTCGACAGACCTGCTCCGCCCGAGACATCAGCTAGTCGTCCGAATGCAACAATCCCAACAGTCAGTGACCAGAGGCCCAATACTTCGGTCCCCGCCTCGGCAATCAGTAGGCGGTACACAAGAAAATAGCAGATTGTTCCGACCGCGCCTTGGGCGAACGACAGCGCCGAATTTCGCCCAAGCCCTTTTCGCAAAATGCCGCTCGGGGCCTCACGCAAAAGCCGAACAGCATTTTCTAGATACTCACTCAAAGCTGCGATCCATCTGCAGTCTGGCTGAAGCTCCTGGGGCGGACGCCATCCAAACTAGAGACGTCAAATCAATCAGCCCGATTTGCCTCACGCCCCTCATTGCGGGAATTGTCTCCTGACATGGTCAATAAACAAATCAGGAAGCGGAATGTTGTCGAGGAAACTCGTTTCGCAGGAGGGATCGTCGTTCACTGTTACGATCGCCTGGCCTGGGTAAGTAATCCGCGGAACCTGTGAAAAAAAGGCAGCCCACAGATTGAAGTTCGAGCCAGCTCCGATGATCGCACTTGCCTGAGCCATTTCAAGCATATGCGTGACCGATTCCGCATCATCTGCTCGCCGTACGTCCGGCAGACCAAGCAGCGGAAGAAGTTCGGAATCGCTTCCGTCAGAAAAGACGCGAGCTGGTATGTTTGTTCCCAGTCCCTCGCGAAGCGCGGTAAGGCTATCGCAATACCATTCGATTGGAAGCCGGTTGTTGTGCATTCCCGCCTTGACCCTGCTCTGATCGAAGCGGGTAAAATCGCCAAGTCGCACATGGACGGCCACGAAAGGTGCCACCGGCGCGTGCGGCAGGTACTTTTTGCGGGTGATCCGGCGAAATGCTTCGTACAGCACGCGCCCGTGGCCGCGGACTTCATGGAAATGACTTTCGAAGTTCGAGGTCCCTGTGTTCTTGAAGACCACAACGGTGTTCCTCCCCGTATATTCCGCAGGCTCAGCGGCATCTGCCGGAATCTTGCGCGCCGTGGCGAGAAGCACCGTGCGCCACGGCTCTCCCACATAGCCATCATTGGTAAAAAGCTTGAAATATTCGCGCCTGTCCCGTTCACGGCGCAAATAGGGGCCGATGCGCGGGCGCAACCAGCGCGGCCCGAGCATCCGCGCATTGTTGTTTCGACACCATATCTCGCAACGCGCCCAGGCTAGCATGCTGTGGCCGAGACCGAAGCGGCCGATATCCGGATATCCATAGAGATGTGTCATGACCGCCTGCCTTATCCAAATCGGCGCGTCAGTCAATATTCGGTAGATAGATGGCATCAGCCCAGGCCAGTTGGCCAGATTGATTATGATGTTGGTTGTATATCGCATGTAGTCGATAATTCAATCGATCAAGATATGCTGTCACCTCATGAAATTGGCAACACCCTTCGTATATTTTCATAAATAAAACCTCCGAATATATAAGCTTTATTCGCTTCTCCTTGATTAGGTGCTCCGCACCCTTCAAGATGTTTAGCTCTGACCCTTGCGCGTCCATCTTTAGCAGGTCTATGTTTTTTATGCCCTTTTTTTTGCAATATTCAGCCAAGCTCGTAACGTTAACTTCTACCACGTTCTCTTCTAACATATATTTGTCAAATGTTGAACCGGTAGATCTCGGACTAAAGAGGGAACTGGCGTCTGGCAGCGCGGTGACATGGAAGGAAGATATTCCTTCCTCTGAAGAGACGGCCATGTTGACCGGAACGATTCGCGGCTCACGCTCAGCGACAGCGCTAAGTTTCGCAAAGTTTTCTGGCAATGGTTCGAAGGCGTGAACTGTCGCCTTAGGGCATCTGTTTGCATAGGTGCCCGTGTCACGTCCGTCGGCAGCGCCAACTTCAAAAATCGTGGACACTGCGTCACCTACGAGACGCAATTGTTCCTCCATAGAGTCATCGATGTGAACGCCGCGATCAAGCTTTCTCAAGTGGTAGCCGAATAGACCGAAAAATCGCTGCGCTGCGATCGCCAGATTCACCCTCATGAAATGGTTCCTTGTTTGCTACCTGTAAGTTGAATTGCTGAACGCGCTGTCACGAAGAGCATATTTGCCCAGGTCGCTCCACGGCGTTTGGATACGCACTGACTCCGACCTGTTTTGGATGCGACGAGATGCAATGCTCGCTCGTCATTTTGCCGATTTTTTACGGACTGCTATGAACTGATCGTTCAGGACGCTGTGAGCCCATTCGCTCGTCGGCAAAACATCTTCCAACTTCTGCATCACTTCGGCTTTTCGCGGCCATCCGGGCTCGACGCCAAACAGACGGAAATCGTCCACGATGACCGCACAGAAGTGGTCCAAGTTTGCCTGGATGAGATCCAGTTCCTTCAATACAGGCTCCGGTTCGTCACCTTGACCGGTGAGGCCGCCACTAAAATGACCGTCCAGAAAAATAAGCGCTGTTCGCGCCCGCGCAGCTATTTCTGGAAGCAGCTTTGCGCCGTCCCCCAGCAGCAGCTCCACGTTTTTCCGCCTCGCACAGCGCTTGCTGGCCTGCTGGTACAGAGCTTCGTCAATCTCTACCGAGATCACCTTATCGAAAAGGTAAGAGAGACGCTTCGTTGTGATCCCTTTGTAGGAGCCAATCTCTACCGCAGTCGTCGCGCCTGTCATGTCCCTGCACGTTTTCATATTGTGAAGCTTCGTCAGCGAGTGCGGAACAAACTGCCGGTTGCGCAGTTTTGCAACGACATCAAGGACATAGCCTCCGATCGGCTCGAAGATGCTCTTTGGCTCATTCATGGTCGAGGTTCTGCAATTTGGGACATTGTTGATTGTTCAATTCATGGCCATTCATGGTTGAGGATCCATATAACGTGTAGGACTCCATCGCTAGGCATTGCTTCAGGACGGATCGAGAAACCGGCCGCCTCGCAAGGAGCCGAACTGTCGCCTTTCAAGCGGAACGATTATTGCTTCGACGTGGTTTGGACAAAAACTGCCCTAGCTTCCGCGCCGGCTTGGCAACAAGCGCGTAGTCGAGAGGACCTGACCCCAGCCAGCGGCGGCGCGACCGAAGCGCTTCCAGATTGTGCCTGATATGCGAGACAAGGCTTCGCGTGCTGGCCCCACCAACCATCATGTCCACCAGCACATGGCTGGTGGCATCAGTTTGGAATCCGTGGAGTTCAACAGCTCTCAGCATCCAATCATAGTCCGATGCCACTTTGAGGCTGAGGTCGAATGCACCGACCGCGTCGGCAACATTGCGCTTGACGTAGAATGTTGGATGGGCCGGCATCCATCCGGTCCGAAAGCCCTTGGCGGGTCGAGCCGCAGCACGCCAACGGCGCACGATCCGCTTGCACAGATGGTCTTCGACAAAATCCAGGTCGCCATGCAGGATATCGGCCTTTGCGAGGCCTGCGGAGACCCGTCCCAGCGCCGCATGATCATGAAAGCAATCGTCTGAATTCAGCACGCCTACCGCGTCTCCGGTATAGAGGCGCAGCCCCTTGTTGAGGGCATCATACATTCCGCTGTCGGGCTCGCTGACCAGCCGGATCTGGTCCTGAGGGTAAGACCGGATAATTTCCAGCGTCTCGTCCGACGAGTTGCCGTCGATGACCACCAGCTCCTTGTCGTCATGATCCTGGGCCAGGAAGCTGTCGATCGTATGCCTGATAGTCGCCGCAGAGTTCCAACAGACGGTCAAGACGGAGATTTTCATGTCGACCCGGCCCAATGCCGCCCGCTTACTGTGCCGCAACGCGATTCCGATCCTCGTCCAGGCGTCGATGTTCGGATTCCTGCCTTACCGTTTCGAGGTCGGACTGGACCATTTCCTGGACCATCGTGGCGAGCGACGTTGTCGCCTTCCACCCGAGAACGCGCTCCGCTTTCGAGGCGTCGCCGATCAGAAGCTCCACTTCGGTCGGCCTGAAATAACGCGGATCCACCTCGACCAGAGCGGCTCCTGATTTTGCATCAACGCCTTTTTCGTTAATGCCGGAACCAACCCATCGGATCTCGATCCCGACCTCGTTAAATGCAAGCTCGACAAAGCGGCGGACCGAATTCTTTACGCCGGTTGCAAGGACATAATCGTCGGGCACCTCATGCTGGAGAATTCTCCACATGCCTTCGACATAATCGCGGGCGTGCCCCCAATCCCGTTCAGCCGATAGATTGCCAAGGTAGAGTTTGTCCTGAAGGCCGAGGCTGATTGCAGCAGCCGCGCGCGTGATCTTGCGGGTGACAAATGTCTCGCCGCGCATCGGGCTTTCGTGATTGAAGAGAATGCCGTTCGACGCGTGGATGTCGTAAGCTTCGCGGTAATTCACGGTGATCCAATAGGCATAGATCTTTGCGGCCGCATAGGGTGACCGAGGATAGAAAGGCGTCGTCTCCCGTTGCGGGATTTCCTGCACTTTGCCGTAGAGCTCGGACGTCGATGCCTGATAGAAACGCGTCTTTTTTGTCAAGCCAAGCAGTCGGATGGCTTCGAGGAGACGCAATGTGCCAATCGCGTCCGCATTCGCCGTATATTCTGCGGTCTCGAAGCTCACCTGGACATGCGATTGCGCGGCGAGATTATAAATCTCGTCGGGCTGCACCTCCTGGACGATGCGGATGAGGTTGGTGGCGTCGGTCATGTCGCCATAGTGCAGCGACAGCCTTACGTTCTTTTCATGCGGATCTTGGTAGAGATTGTCGATGCGACCTGTGTTGAACGAAGAGGAACGCCGCTTGATGCCATGGACATTGTAGCCCTTTGCCAAAAGAAGTTCCGCCAGATAGGCGCCATCCTGGCCGGTGATGCCGGTAATGAGTGCGGTTTTCCTAGTCATTGTACTTCTCCGGGGTCGACAGGCGATATTCCCAACGCTGATCAGCGTGGCTTTGGACGTTACAAATACTCATTTCATAAAACTGGAGACTATCCCCAAGTTCGTGACCGGCGGCTTGGTTACGTCGACTACCGATCTTTATCGCCTTGTCAGCGTGCGCCAAAGCCGGTCAGCATGGTTCGGATGGTACGAAACACAATCAGCACGTCGAGCCAAGGGGAGAAATTCTTGATGTAGTAGAAGTCGTAGTGAAGTTTTTCCAGGACGTCGTCCACGGCCGCAACGTGCCCCTGGTTGACTTGTGCCCATCCGGTAATGCCGGGCCGCACGATGTGGCGGTAGCGATAGAATGGCAGTTCCGCCTCGTACCATTTCGAGAGCACGAGTGCTTCCGGCCGCGGACCGATCCAACTCATCTCCCCGCGCAGGATATTGAAGGCCTGCGGCAACTCGTCGATCCTGGACTTTCTCAAGAACTGTCCCAAGCGGGTGATGCGCGCATCGCCGGGCTTTGTGATGGCGTTTTCCTTCTCATCGCCAATGGTGGCGCTGAGCTTCATCGTTCGAAACTTATAGACGTCGTAAGGAAGTCCTCTGTAGCCCATCCGGTTTTGTCTGAATAGTGCGGGTCCGGGCGAATCGATCTTTACGGCAATCGCCACAAACAAGAGCAATGGCGAGAAAACAACAAGCACAAACAACGCAGAAGCCCAGTCTACCGACTGTTTTATTTTCAGGTAAGCCTGGTTTGGATTCAAAGAGCCTAGAGTGTTTTCAGAAAGATGCTCGATCTCCACCCTGCCTGTGAGCGATTCGCTGATTTGCTTGACGTGATAGACTGGTGTTCCCGACAGTGCGCGGTCCGCAATATACCGCTCCCATTCATCTGAAAGATCGGCCCTAAGATCGGCCACGACGCCGCTGGCGTATTCGACAACCGTATCGGGCGAATGGATCCTATGCCAGCTCACACCCGGTATTGTCTCCAGCCTGTCGACATCTCCGCCAGGAATTATCGCCAGGCGATATGCATCGAGCCGTCGCGTGGCCAGGCTCAGGCCAAAGTACCACAATGTTGACTGGATGAAGCTCGCGGCGGCCTGGAATCGGCTGTAATCAAATCTGAAGAAGAAGATAGTGACGAACACAAGGCCATAGGTCAGCGCGAAAGTTGGCAGAATGTAGCCAGCCGCCGCGACGCCTGGGAAATTGCCGATGCGCTTGTAGAGGAAGTAGCCTGTCGTATGAGCGATGATTGCCGCGACGATCGTAACCTGCAAGTTTGAGTACAGGATAACCTGTTGATCAAACGACATGCGGATCAGCGCAGGCAGCAGGATAGCGAATGTCAATCCGCCAAGCAGCTGAAAGCGCATCCGGAGTAGCAGATGCCTTCGATTCGGCAATTGGACAGTGGTGGTGCTCAAATTGAATCCCGCAACCCGGGTCCCATGGAAACCTGGACGTTCACCTGACAAAGTGGCGCTCTCGGCCAACGCTCGAATAGGCTATGCCTTCCTTCAAGACGTCCTCGCCGCGGTAGACGTTTCGAAGGTCGACCATTACCGGTGTCGCCATAATTGCACGGAGCCGCTTCAGATCCAGCGACCGAAACGCGTTCCACTCGGTGACGATGACGATTGCGTGCGATCCATCGGCTACCGCGTAGGCGCTCTCTGCGAACTCAATACCCTCGATCATCTTGCGCGCCTGCTCCATGCCGACCGGATCATAAGCCTTGATCGAAGCGCCTGCGTCCTGGAGTGCCTGAATGATGGCCAATGAGGGGGCGTCGCGCATGTCGTCGGTGTTCGGCTTGAACGTAAGGCCAAGGATGCCGATGGCCTTGCCGCGAACCGAGCCGCCGCAGGCCTCGACCACCTTGCGCGCCATCGCCCGTTTGCGCTGGTCGTTTATCGAGACCGTCGTTTCAATCAGCCGCACCGGGCTTGCCGCGTCCTGCGCGGTCTTGACCAGTGCCAGCGTATCTTTCGGGAAACAGGAGCCGCCATAGCCCGGCCCGGCGTGAAGAAACTTTGCGCCGATGCGATTGTCCATGCCGATGCCGCGCGCGACATCCTGCACATCGGCCCCTAGCCGCTCGCAGAGATCGGCTATTTCGTTGATGAAGGTGATCTTCATGGCCAGAAATGCGTTGCCAGCATATTTGGTAAGCTCAGCCGTACGCCGGCTCGTATAGAATATCGGCGCGACATTCAACGAGAGTGGACGGTAGATCTCGCCCATGACCGCCTTGGCCCTTTCGGCCTCGGTCCCGACAATGATGCGGTCGGGCCGCTTGAAATCCTCGATGGCCGATCCTTCGCGAAGAAATTCCGGATTGGAGACCACCGCAAAATCGGCGGCGGAATTTTGCTCGCGGATGATCCGTTCCACCTCATCGCCGGTACCGACAGGGACGGTCGATTTCGTCACCACGACCGTAAATCCTTTGAGCGCGCGGCCAACTTCGGCGGCCGCATCGTAAACGAAGGACAGATCGGCGTGCCCATCGCCACGCCGTGACGGCGTGCCGACGGCTATGAAGACGACATCCGATTGAGAAACGGCATCGGCCAGATTGTCGTCGAAACGCAAGCGACCTTGCGCGGTATTCGTGGTGACGAGGTCGTCGAGCCCTGGCTCATAGATCGGTATCTTGCCGAGTTTGAGCATGGCAAGCTTTTCCGCATCACGATCGACGCAGCAGACCTGATGGCCAAAATCGGCGAAGCAGGCGCCCGAGACGAGCCCTACATAGCCGGCACCAATCATTGTTATCCGCATATCGCGTACTCTCATCAGCGCCGACGAGACGATCTCGTCAGACAGCGCCTAGTCCCACCGAAGAACGGCTACCGCACTCCCGGGTGAAAACCCGAGAGCCGATCCTACAACAATTTGCATCGCCTCGCCGCACCTCGATGCTTACGACTATGCGATGGCGACGAGATCCCTGGTATCAAGGTCGACAGGTATCTCGCCATTCATGATCGCAATCAGAACCCGAGCCCTTCCGGCTGGATCGAGCCGGTCAAGGCGACCGATCATTTCCGCGAACGGGCCGGAAAGAATCCGGACCGAAGCACCGGCTGCGAGGCCGCCGCTGAAATCGAGCAGGCCGTGCCTGCCGGTTAGCGCAATAAAGCGCTCTACCAGACCCGAGGGGACCGGCAAAGGCCGGTCGCCCTGCATCACCAGGGAGCGCACGCCGAACGTTCCATTGACCGAGCGCCAACGTTGCAGCCCGAGGTCAAGGGCGATGAACATATAACCCGGGAAATATGCGGCCGACCGGGTTTCGAGGCGCCGGGCATGACGCACGGTTTTCTCGCAGCGAGGCACAAAGGGCTGAAATCCCTGGATCCGGAGATGCCGCTCTGCGACATGCTCCTTCCCGGGAAAGACGCTGGCCGCATACCAGCGCGTTGCCGGCGCAGCGGCCGGCTCTGGCGACAGGGTCGCGTTGGTCGTTGTTTTTTCCGCGCTACTCACGTGTCTTCCTTCTTCCTTCGGCGGTCGGCGGCATGATCTCAGGTCAACGGTTACGACAGTGTGTGGATACCAGCAAGCAACCAAGCCACTAGAGTCAAGGCGGTTGGGTTAAGAATTTCCTATACATTGTCCAGAAATTTAGCTCTGCCTAAATAAGCATCGAGCCGCTTTCTTTTTCAGCTGGCTGAGATGCTATGTCGAGCAATTTATTTCCATGCGTAGGTGCTTGGTTACGCTGGTCGTGACGAATCGCCCGTTGGTTCTGGTACTTAGTCCGTCGACTTGAAGCTAATGTGACGGATGGCGTCGCGCACAAGCCTGCCGCCAGCGACAAAGATCCTGCACGGCCACACCAACTGCGGCGAAAAATCACTGTCGCGCAGAACAGGTTATCACCGCTCGACCCGCTTCACGAACGCTTCAACAGCGACCAGACAGCCGGCACCAAGCTCGCGGCCAGCGCAACCTTGATCAGATCACCGACGATAAAGGGCAACACCCCGAACTGCCAGGATTTTTCCGGGCCGATCAACAGCGCCAGCCAGGCAAAGCCCATTGCCATCATGACGATCTCGGCCACCAGCATGGCATTGAAGAGCTTGATAGGATGGCGATCCCAGCCACGGTCGGCAGCCCAGCCGACGATCGCCGCCATGACGACGAAGCCGGCTAGATAACCGCCGGTCGAACCGAGCATGTAAGCGATACCGATGCCCTTTTCGGGCGTGCTCTGGAAGACCGGAAGGCCCAACGCGCCCTCGGCCATGTAGAGAAGCAGCGTAGCGACGCCAAGGCGCATGCCGAAGGAGGCAGCGATCAGGAAGACGGCGAGCGTCTGCATCGAGATGTCTACCGGTCCGAGCATGACCTTGGTCTTGGCAGACAAGATCAGCAGCAACGTTCCGGCGATCGCCAGCAAAAGCTGTCCTGCCAGCCGGGCCGCGCCCTTTTCAGGCAAAGCGAGAGAAATGAGCGGACGCATCGTCGTTGTAATTGCCATAGTCTTCCCCGTTCCGGATTGCCGCCGAACGCGGCCTTGCGTTTTCCTATATTGGCTTCCGTGCTATGCGGCAATCGGTTTTGCCCTCGCCCCAAAAAAGGTCGCGACGTTCGCATGGCGCTGAAATTCGATACACGCTTCGATCCGGCCTATGGCCAGGGCGTAGCCGTTGCGCCTGGTATTCAACGCATCACCGCCAGGAACCCAAGCCCGTTCACCTTTCACGGAACCAACAGCTATATCGTCGGGCGCGAGACGCTGGCGGTGATCGATCCCGGACCGGATGACGAGGCACATCTTCGAACACTGCTCGAAGCGATCGGGACCAGGCCGGTCAGCCATATCTTCATCAGCCACACGCATCGCGACCATTCGCCGCTGGCGGCTCGGTTAAAGCAGCATACGGGTGCGGTGGTTCTGGCGGAGGGCCGGCATCGCCCGGCGCGGCCGTTGCGCACCGGCGAGGTCAATCCACTCGATGCCAGCGCCGACACCGACTTTGTTCCTGATATCGCGCTGCCGGATGATATGGTGATCGACGGCGACGGCTGGGCGATCCGGACGGTGCTGACGCCCGGCCATACCGCCAATCACGCGGGCTTCGCGCTGGAGGGAACCGGCATCCTTTTCTCAGCCGATCACGTCATGGCGTGGGCAACCACGATCGTCGCACCGCCGGATGGCGCGATGGCCGAGTACATGACATCGCTCGATCGGCTGATCGAACGTGACGACCGGCTGCTGCTGCCCGGTCATGGTGGGCCGGTGACCGAGCCGCGCAGCTTCATGCGCGGATTGAAAACGCATCGAAAAATGCGCGAACGCGCAATTCTGGAGCGGATCAACAACGGCGACCGGACAATCAAGGACATGGTGGACGCGATCTATCGCGACACCGACCCGCGCCTGCATGGCGCGGCCGGCCTGTCGGTGCTTGCCCATCTGGAAGACCTGGTGGCGCAGGGCCTGGTCCACACCGACGGCGCGCCGGCTATCGACGGCATCTATTCGCCGGCAACGTAGCACACTTCGGATATCATTCCGCCGGCGCCACGCCCACCTGGCCGGCGACTTCCTGGTCGAGTTCGGAAAGGAAATCGGTGATGCGCGCTGCATTGTCGCCAAGGTCATGGCGGCCGTAACGCGAGGCCGAGCGCATATCGACGATGACCACATCGCCGTCGTCGGTCACGCGGATGGCGACATCGGCGGGAAGACCAAGCAGCAAGCTCTTGGCCAGCGCATCGACCGTCACGTCGCTTTGCCCTGCTGCGTCTGGAAACGGCGCCGTGAGCTGCCAGCCGCGCCGATCGAGCACCGTTTTGACCGCCTCCAGAACGCGATCGAAAGGCAAGGTGTAGCTGCGTCCGGTAACAAGCGGATAAGCTTCGATTTGCAGGCGCTGCTCGCCGGGTGTCGGCGGCAAAAGCTCGTTCATATCCTTTGTCCGGGTAGAAATATCGAGCGCCGGCGGGTCGTCGAAATCCGTCGAGACGTCGCGCAGCGGCGGATAGGTCGCCGCCCAATAGGCCCCGACAGCGTAAGGGATGAGCACCAGAAACGCCAGCAAGGCGCCGGCGGTCAGGTCTTGGCCGCCACGATCACCGAAGTTCCACAATCGCGCGAAGGCAAACCCGGCAAACAAAAGCGCAAACGCGGCCAGCAAGGCGACAATGCCAAGCACCCATAGGAAAGCTTGGGTCTCGACGAGGTCATAGCGATGGCCGATGAGAGCGGTCAGCAGCAGGACTGCCGAAAACGCGCCGGCGCGCCGCGACCAACCGGCAGCCCTCGACGTTTGTCGCTCGGGAATTCCCGTCATTGGTTTCCGCGCTGCCCCAACCCGAACACAGGCATAGTGCCTTTCAGCGGCGGCTTGAAGACGCAAAGACGCCGCATCTCCGGTCAATCCGTCGGCAGGTGATAATCCCGGAACTGCTGGCGCAAGGTAATCTTCTGGATCTTGCCGGCAGCGGTGTGTGGGATTTCGCCGACAAAAGCGACGTCGTCCGGCATCCACCACTTCGCCACCTTGCCGTCCATGAAAGCGAGAATATCCGTCTTGGTCGGCTCCCTGCCCGGCTTGCGCACGACCACGAGCAAAGGCCGCTCGCCCCATTTCGAATGCGGAATGCCGATGGCGGCGGCCTCCGCCACATCGGGATGGCCGACCGCGAGGTTCTCGAGCTCGATGGTCGAGATCCATTCGCCGCCCGACTTGATCACGTCCTTGGCGCGGTCGGTGATCTGCATATAGCCTCCGGGGTCGATATGCGCGACGTCACCGGTATCGAACCAGCCGTCTTGATCGAACTGTTCGGATCCGATGCCGCCATAATAGGCGCGCGCGATGGCCGGCCCGCGGACCTTGAGCCGGCCGAAGGTCTTGCCGTCCCATGGCAGTTCGTTGCCGGCGTCGTCCGTCACCTTCATTTCGATGCCGAACGGTGTAAAGCCTTGTTTCTGCTGGACGCCGAGGCGGGCCTCGCCCTTCAGCCCGGCGTAATCCGGCTTTAGGGTGCACAGCGTGCCGAGCGGCGACATCTCGGTCATGCCCCAGGCGTGGACGACTTGGACATCGTAACTGTCCTGGAACTTCGTCGTGAGCGCGCGTGGACAGGACGAGCCGCCGATGACGACTTTCTGCAGATAGGGCAGTTTCTTGCCGGTCTCTTCCAGATACTGGAGGAGCATCATCCACACCGTCGGCACGGCGGCGCTGAAGGTCACCTGCTCGGTGTCGAGCAGCTCGTAGAGCGAAGCGCCATCCATTTTGCAACCGGGCATGACCAGCTTGGCGCCGACCATCGGCGCGCTCTGGGCAAGGCCCCAGGCATTGGCGTGGAACATCGGCACGACCGGCAATATGGTATCGCGCGACGACAGGCCCATGGCGTCGGGCATCGCGGCGATCATGGCGTGCAGCACGTTCGAACGATGGCTGTAGAGGACGCCTTTCGGATCGCCCGTCGTGCCCGAGGTGTAGCACATACCGGCGGCGGTGTTTTCGTCGAATGTCTTCCAGGCGAAGTTGCCGTCGGCTTCAGCAAGCCATTCTTCGTACGCAACCACATTGGGCAGCGCAGTCTCCGGCATATGCGCGTTGTCGGTCAGCACGATAGCCTGCTTCAGCGACTTGACCGCGCCGGCGATCTTTTCGAGCAGCGGCAGGAAGGTCAGATCGACGAAGATCGCCTTATCCTCGGCATTGTTCATGATCCAGGTGATCTGCTCGGGAAAGAGCCGCGGGTTGAGCGTGTGATAGATGGCGCCGACACCCATGATGCCGTACCAGGCCTCGATGTGGCGCGCGGTGTTCCAGGCCAGGGTCGCGATGCGGTCGCCAAGCCCGAAACCGTCACGCTCGAGCCGCTCGGCGACCTTCAGGGCACGATCATGGATTTCGGCATATGTGCTGCGCACGATCGGCCCCTCGATCGAACGCGACACGATTTCGCGGCTGCCGTGCTGCCGCTCGGCATTGTCGATCAGCTTATGGCAAAGCAGCGGCCATTCCTGCATCAGCCCGAGCATCTTGTTCCTCCCGTTATTTTTTCGCCATTGTGGGACGAACCGGCGGATTGTCCAGCCGTGACCGGACTGGAGCGGCGAACAGAGCGAAATGAGCCGGAATTCGCCACAATCCGGCCATGCTCGGCGTTAACGTTGATTAACAGGCGGGGTGTGATTGGCGAATGAAAGAGGTTCGCATGGACGCGCAGCTCGACGACAAAGCCCTCGAAAATACGCTTGCCGAGAGTCTGGCCGATCTGGTGGCGGCCGACGTCGCGCAGGCAGATCTGGTGCCTGACGCCAAAGCCGTTTCCGAAGATGAATTCGTCGAGGTCGTCGGTGGCGCCCTCGAAGCGGTCGGCGGCACGCTCTTGTTCAAGATGTGCGTCGAGAACGAGGGCGAAAGTCAGCACGTCGCTGCCGCCTGCGTCGGCGACGGCGGCAATCGCCAGTTCCTGCTGCTCACCTTGCCGACCAGCGGTGGTGCGCTGAAGGTCGAGACCACCTCGAAAAGCACCAATCCGGTGGCCGGCATTGCCGCCGCGTATGCCGGGCTGATGGACGCATTCCAGGCCGCCGCCTAATTCTAGGCGAGGTATCGGAGGAAAGCGCGAGACTTGCCCCCGTGGGGCGATGCCCGCCGATGGCGGGCAGGTCTTGCGCAACGCGCTTGCCAGACACATCTTGGGGTAGAGGCAAGGAGATCCGATATGGACCAGATCGCAAACCGGTCACCCGGCTTTCAGCGCAATCCCGGCAAGGTCATCACAGTCGAGCCTTACAAGGGCACCGTGACGGTCAGCGCCGGCGATGTCGTCATCGCTTCGTCCAACAAGGTCAAAGTGCTGACCGAATCGCCCTACCCCCCGGTTTTCTACATTCCGTTCGGCGACATCGACTTCAAACAGCTTGGCAAGACCGAACACTCGACCCATTGCCCCTATAAGGGCGATGCCAGCTATTGGAGCGTGCTGCCCGCCGGCGATGCAGGCAAGGATGCGATGTGGGCCTATGAGCGGCCGTTCGACGAGATGGCCGATATCCGCGATCACGGCGCGTTCTATCCGAACAAGGTGACCATCGAGGCGACGCCCGACTGATCAGTCGGTGGTGCCTTCATCGCCGACGCCGTCGGCATCGTCGAGACGCACGAAGGTGAGGCCCTTGGCCTTCAGCGCCAGAAGTCCCTGCACCACGCCTTCGCCGGCTGCATGGGTCGGCTGATTGAAGTGAGCGATGATGACGTCGCCGTCCTTGGCCGCGGCGACGCGCCGGGCGGTCTCTTTTGCGCCGAGCAATGAGCCGCCATCGCCGTTGATTGAGAATCCGGCGATCTTGAAACCAAGCTTGCGTATCATCGCGATTGCCGACGGGCTGTATTCGGCGGTTGCGCCGCGAAACCATTTCGGCGCCGGTTCGCCGGTCACGGCAAGCGCGGCAGCACCCGATTCGACCTCGGCCAGCACGGCCTGCGGGCTGCCGGCACTGCGAATGCCGTAGATCTTTTGCGGCGTGTCGACGGCGGGGACATGACGGCCGCCATGGTTTTCCAATTCAAACAGTTCGGGATGCGCCCGCATGATCTCGACGGCGGCGGCGTTGTGCTTCAGCCAGATGCCGGTGACGAAAATGGTGGCAGGAATCTTGTTTTCCACCAGCGCCGAGAGAATCCGTGTGTCGGTCCTTCCGCCGCACGCATCGAGCGTCAGCGCGACGCGGCCGCCGCCCGCCTCGGCCTTGATGTGCAGCGTCGGTGCGACGAGCAACTGGGCGTTGCCAGGAGAAACAGCCCACAGCGATATCGCAATGGCGCAAAAATACTTTTGGAACGGGCGCATCGATTATTTCCAGGTCGGCCGGATCAAAGTTGAAGCGGCGACCCCAAGACCGCCATCAAGGCGGAAATCGGGACGATGCCCCTGCAAAAGCGTCGGCAGCGGCAATTTGACCGCCGGCCTGACCTTTGGCAAGCGCGAGGTCACAATGCGTGCTCCACGTCCTTAACCTTACGTGAAAGGATCGCGAGCACCGCGTCGACCACCGCTTTGACCTCAAGTCGCCAGACGCAGCAAGCCTTGCTCGGATCGGGTCGGCGGCACAGGTCCCTGGCTATGCACTCGCAAGGCATGGAGGGCCGCGGCGTAACACTGGCCACGCCGACAGGCCCCCAGACGGCCGGGTCGGTCAGGCCGAAGAGGCCGACAACCGGCGTGCCGGCGGCGGCGGCCATGTGCATCGGGCCACTCTCGTTTCCCAGAAACAGGCGTGCCTGGCCGAGGACCGCCAGCAGCGTTGCCAGCGACAGCGCCCCGACCACGTTGACGACCGGCGAAGCGGCCTTGGCGACGATGCGCTCGGCAGATGCCCGTTCATCGGGGCCGCCGACAAGCAGGAAGTCCAACCCGGTCTGCCGCGAGATCTCGTCGATCGCCAGCGCAAAACGTTCCGGCTGCCATTGCCGCCCCCGGAAGCTCGCTCCTGCATGAACGGCTATGAAGGCGTTACGCCGAAGATGATGCCGGTCGAGAAGCGCCAATGCCCTGGCGGTCTCCAGCGGCAGCGGCTCAATCGTCGGGACAGGCGCACGCAACTCCACGCCAAGCGCCTCAAGCGGCGAAAGATAGCGGTAGAGATAGTGCTGGCGACCAAAGCCAAACGGCTTGGCTGCGACGTTTGCGGGCTGACTTTCCAGCCAGCGCAACGGTTTTTCGGGAGGATCGTATCCGACGCGGGTCTTGGCATTGACGAGCCTGACGATGATGCGTGAGGTTTTGGAATCGGCCAGGTCGATGCTCAGGTCAAACCCGAACCGGCGCAGAGCGCGCACCATCGCGTAAAGCTCGCGACCACGCTGCACAGGGGTGCCACGCATCCGTACGCGCCGGAACGCCACCACGTCCGAGGCGATGCCATGAGCCAACAGGAAACTGGCAAAGTTCGCCTCGCAAAGGAACACTATCCTGGCCTTTGGATATTGGAGGCGCAGGTTTCTGGCGAGCGCGGAAGCGAGGACAAGATCGCCGATGAATTTCGTCTGGAGGATGAGAATCGAGCGGACGTGCGTGGGCGGGTTCTGCAACATCTGTTTCTGGCACCGGGGCGGGTTCGAGGGCCGGAAACTGGGCAGAAACGATGTCGGGATTTGGAGCCGACACACGCACGTTCGCGTGAATTCGGTTACAAATCGGTAAGGTCAGATGCCGGTGGACTCCACCTCCTATCCGCGGCCGTTCTTTGCAGCCTGCACCGCCGCTTGCGCCGCGGCCAGCCTGGCGATCGGCACCCGGTATGGCGAGCACGAGACGTAGTCGAGGCCGACCTTTTCGCAGAAATGGATCGAGGCCGGGTCGCCGCCATGCTCGCCGCAAATACCGAGCTTGATGTCGGGCCGCGTCGCCCTGCCCTTTTCGGCCGCCATCCGCACCAGCTCGCCGACGCCGTCTATGTCAAGCGACACGAACGGATCCTGCTCGATGATGCCTTTTTTCCGGTAGGTCTCGAGGAACGAGGCCGCATCGTCGCGCGAGATGCCGAAGGTGGTCTGGGTCAAATCGTTGGTGCCGAAAGAGAAGAATTCGGCCGCCTCGGCAATGACATGAGCGCGGATCGCGGCGCGCGGCAGTTCGATCATCGTGCCGGTAAGATAGTCGATCTTGACGCCGGTTTCCTGCATCACGCTTTTGGCGACGGCATCGATCCGCGCCTTGACGTAGTCGAGCTCCTTCACCAGACCGACCAGCGGCACCATGATCTCCGGCACCACCAGCGCGCCGGCCTTCCTGCCGGCCTCGACGGCCGCCTCGAAAATGGCGCGCGCCTGCATCTCCGCGATCTCCGGATAGGAGACGGCAAGCCGGCAACCGCGATGGCCGAGCATCGGATTAAACTCGTGCAACGCTTCGGTGCGCCGCCGGAGCTTGTCCGGCGACACATTCATGGCGGCGGCGACCTCGGCCACCTCCTCCTCGGTCTTGGGCAGGAATTCGTGCAGCGGCGGATCGAGCAGGCGGATCGTCACCGGCAGCCCGGCCATGATCTCGAACAGTTCGAGGAAATCCGAGCGCTGCATCGGCAACAGCTTGGCCAGCGCCGTTCGCCGGTCCTTTTCGGTATCGGCCAGGATCATCTCGCGCATGGCAATGATGCGGTCGCCGTCGAAGAACATGTGCTCGGTGCGGCAAAGCCCGATGCCTTCGGCGCCGAAGGACCGCGCCATGCGCGCATCGAGCGGCGTCTCGGCATTGGTGCGCACCTTCATGCGGCGCGCGCCGTCGGCCCATTCCATGATGGCGGCGAAATCGCCCGAGAGTTCCGGCTGCAGCATCGGTACCGCGCCTTTCAGCACCTGGCCGTTGGCGCCGTCGATGGTGATGATGTCGCCCTTGCGGAACGTCGATCCCATCGCCATCAGCGTGCCGGCCTTGTAGTCGACGCGCAGCGAGCCTGCGCCCGAAACGCAAGGCTTACCCATGCCGCGCGCCACAACAGCGGCGTGGCTGGTCATGCCGCCGCGCGTCGTCAGGATGCCTTCGGCCGCATGCATGCCATGGATGTCTTCGGGGCTGGTCTCGATGCGCACCAGGATCGCCTTGCGGCCTTGTGTCTTGGCCTCCTCGGCGTCGTTCGAGGAAAACACGATTTCGCCGGTGGCAGCGCCCGGCGAGGCCGGCAGGCCGACGCCGATGATGTCGCGCGCCGCCTTCGGATCGATGGTCGGATGCAACAACTGGTCGAGCGAGGCCGGATCGATGCGGGCGACGGCCTCCTCCTTCGAAATCAGTCCATCCCTGGCCATGTCGACGGCAATCTTCAGCGCCGCCTTGGCGGTGCGCTTGCCGGACCTGGTCTGCAGCATCCACAATTTGCCGCGCTCGATGGTGAATTCGAGATCCTGCATGTCGCGGTAGTGCTTTTCCAGGCGGTCGGAGATGCTGACGAAAGCCTGGAAGGCGTCAGGCATCAGCTTCTGCAGCGACGGCTTGTCGGAACCGGCGGCAATGCGCGCCGCCTCGGTGATGTTCTGCGGCGTACGGATGCCGGCAACGACATCCTCGCCCTGGGCGTTGACCAGGAACTCGCCATAAAGCTGCTTTTCGCCGGTCGACGGATTGCGGGTGAAGGCGACGCCGGTGGCCGAGGTGTCGCCCATATTGCCGAAGACCATGGCCTGGACATTGACCGCCGTGCCCCAGCTTTCGGGAATGTCGTGCAGGCGCCGATAGGTGATCGCGCGGTTGTTCATCCAGCTGGAAAACACCGCACCGATGGCGCCCCACAGCTGCTCGTTTGGATCCTGCGGAAACGGCTTGCCGAGCTCCTCCTCGACCTTGGCCTTGTAGAGTGCGATTACGCCTTGCCATTCGATGGCTGTCAGCTCGGTGTCGAGCTCATGGCCGAGCCCACCCTTCTGGTCTTCGAGGATCTCCTCGAAGACCTCATGGTCGAGGCCCATGACGACGTCGGAATACATCTGGATGAAACGGCGATAGCTGTCATAGGCAAAGCGCGGATCGCCTGAATCGGCGGCCAAGGCTTCGACCGTCTCGTCGTTGAGGCCGAGATTGAGCACGGTGTCCATCATGCCGGGCATGGAAGCGCGGGCACCGGAGCGCACCGACACCAAAAGCAGTTTCGACGGATCGCCGAAACGCCGCCCGGTCAGCCGACCGATGTGATCGAGGGCGACCGCCACATCCGCTTCCAGCGAGGCCGGATAGGCGTGGCCGTTGGCGTAATAAGCGTTGCAGACCTCGGTGGTGATGGTGAAGCCTGGCGGCACCGGCAGGCCCAGGCTGCACATTTCGGCCAGGTTGGCGCCCTTGCCGCCGAGCAGATTGCGGTCGCCGGCACGGCCTTCCGCGGCGCCGTCGCCAAAGGTGTACACCCATTTGGTCATGCTTGCTCCCCGGTTGCAGAAGATTGGAAATATTGGCAAATCGAGCGATATGATGCTGCAGTGCGAAAGGCAAGGCATCGACCAAGCCGGCCGGCCTCTACAATCGATTAAGGAAAAGCGGCGTCGAAAAGACTTGCTTTTTGGGAAGCTTTGTTGTAGAACATAACGAGAACAAAAGGTAGAGCGATGAGAATGACCGGAAAGCCCGATTATCTGGAAATGCCGGCGACGGGCGGAACGCTGGACAGCGTGAAGGCTTTCTACAGCGCGGCCTTCTCATGGTCGTTCACCGATTACGGGCCGACCTATTCAGCTTTTGCCGAAGGGCTGGACGGCGGTTTTCGGGCGGATGGCCAAGATGCGCCGGCCAAGCCGCTGCCCGTGCTCTATTCCGAAAGGCTGGAGGAAACATTGAGCGCCGTCGAAAATGCCGGCGGCACCATCGTCAAGCCGATCTTTTCATTCCCCGGCGGCAGGCGGTGCCATTTCGTCGATCCGGCCGGCAATGAAATGGCGGTGTGGGGTGAATAGATCCGTTCAAAGTAGCGATTGCAAAACTGGTGGATCGGTCGCGCATAGTCGGCATTGAGCTTTCTCCCGGCTCGTCCTATAAGGCCGCGCGCACAGCGGGCAGGCTCCGGCTGTTGGGGCGTCGCCAAGTGGTAAGGCATCGGTTTTTGGTACCGACATTCCCAGGTTCGAATCCTGGCGCCCCAGCCAGTTCTCCAAATTCTGACGATCTCCCGAGTCGTAATCTCAGTTGCAGACACCTTGGTCGCGGACTGGTATCTGCGGTATCTGTCCACAACAAATTGGTGTCTCCGGCAGAGAGCGCGATGCGGCTGGCATCTTAGTTTAATGTCGGCTCAATTGGCCGGCAGTCAAATGCATCTTGTGGAGAAAAGCAGTTTTTCTGCCACGGCTTGACGTTCGATCTTATAGTTTGAGACTTTTATAATCCAAAACATCGGATTTTTTTGTCGCTTTTCTTCAGATAAGTCAGCGCCTCCAACGCCTCTCTAGTAGTAACCGGCGCAATCATCAAACTAATTTTAATAAAATTCAATTTCGTTTTTAACGACGGTGATCATGTTATCTTGTGCTGTCAGCAACAAGTAGAATGTCGTAGAAATATCAATAAGCATATCTCGGAAAACAACGTGGGCATCTCTGACGTTAAATTTGCTTTTATCGCACAATGTCGACTATCCGTAAGTATATTTTTCGCCGCAACGTGAGAATCCTGCCGCCGATCAATCATTCTATCAGGGCGTGCAGGTATGTGATTTGGCGCTAATATACACCTTCTAGTAGGCAGGCATCCGCGGGGCGCTATCGAATCAAAATGAGGGATTATGGATGGCGACTCTCCATTACACGTCGGGCGGATCCGGCACGGACATTGCAAAAGCCGGATTCAATCTGGCTAGCGTGCAATATGTTGACCAGGTCAACGAGCTGCCAGAGGGCATGAAAGGCTTGGTCTACCTCGACGAGGCCAACGGAGTAACCCAATCCTTTATCGACAAGGTTACTCCTTTCCTCGGCAATCCGAACGTATTTGGGTTCTTCCTGGTTGACGAGCCGGATCCCACCGGCCAATGGGGCACCTACGCCTCTGCCGCAAATCTGAAGGCAGAATCCGACTGGATCCATGAGCATTTTCCAGGCGCCAAGACCTACATCACAATGATGAGCTTGGGGACGTCGGCGAATCCGGATTTCAGAGGCACGTACAATCCCGCCAATACCGGTATCGATTACTACGGCATAGATGTCTATCCGGTCCGCACGGATGGCCCGGTCGACTACAACATGATCGATAAATTCGTTGCCGCCGCTCAGGCATCGGGCATCCCGACGAGCCAGATCGTTCCGGGCTACCAGGCGTTTGGAGGCGGCGAGTATAACACCGATATGGGTGGCAAATATGTCGTGCCCACCGCCGCCCAGATGGAAACCATGATGGACCACTGGGCCAAGCTGGTTCCGTCACCCGCCTTCGACTACGCATACGCCTGGGGTTCGCAGCGAGGCGACACAGCGTTGGAGAGCTCTTCGGAACTGCAGGCCGTTTTCCGGGAACACAACCTTGCAACGACGGGGACCACTCCGCCTCCCGTCGACACAAGCGACACCTTGTATGGCACCAGCGGCGACGATGTGTTTCACGGGGCCGGCGGCCACACAATGATCGGCTATGGTGGCAATGACACCTATTATGTCGATGACATCCGCGACAAGGAGATCGAGGCTGCGGGCGGCGGTACCGACAAAGCATTCGCCTCCGTAAGTCATGCGCTTGCGGCCGGATCGGAAATCGAACTTCTCGCCACCAGCAATCCGTCCGGCACGACGGCGATCAACCTGACCGGCAATGCGTTCGCCCAGACTATCCAGGGCAATGCCGCGATCAACCTTATTGATGGTGGCGCCGGTGCCGACACCATGACCGGCTATGGCGGCAATGACGTCTACTTTGTCGACAACGCCGGAGACAAGGTAAATGAGGTGACGGGCGGGGGCGCCGACAGGGTGCTCAGCAGCGTGAGCTATGCTCTTTCGCCTGGCTCGTCGGTGGAGCTTCTCGTCGCCAGGGAACCATCCGGCACGACGGCAATCAACCTCACTGGCAACGAGTTCGGCCAGAGCATCTTCGGCAATGCTGGCGCTAATATCATCAACGGAGGCGGCGGTGCCGACTTCTTGACCGGTAGAGGCGGCAACGACACCTACTATGTCGATAATGCCGGCGACAAAGTATTTGAGGTGGTGGGCGGCGGCACCGATAAGGTACTCGCCTCCGTAAGTCATGCGCTTGCGGCCGGCTCCGAGATCGAGCTTCTCGCCACCAACAATCCGTCCGGGACCACGGCGATCAACCTGACCGGCAATGCGTTCGCCCAGACCATCCAGGGCAATGCCGCGATCAACCTTATTGATGGTGGCGCCGGTGCCGACACGATGACCGGCTATGGCGGCAATGACGTCTACTTTGTCGACAACGCCGGAGACAAGGTAAATGAGGTGACGGGCGGGGGCGCCGACAGGGTGCTCAGCAGCGTGAGCTATGCTCTTTCGCCTGGCTCGTCGGTTGAGCTTCTCGTCGCCAAGGACCCATCCGGCACGACGGCAATCAACCTCACTGGCAACGAGTTCGGCCAGAGCATCTTCGGCAATGCTGGCGCTAATATCATCAACGGAGGCGGCGGTGCCGACTTCTTAACCGGTAGGGGCGGTAACGATGCCTTCCTGTTCAACAGCGCTCTTGGAGCCGGCAATATCGATAAGGTCACCGACTTCAACAAGCTCCAAGACAAGATTCAGCTCGACGACGCCATTTTTGCCGGGCTTAAGCTGGGAGGCCTTTCATCCGATGCTTTCTTTGCCGGTACGACCGCGCATGATAGCTCCGACCATATCATCTACAACAACTCAACCGGAGCGCTCTCTTTCGACAGCGACGGGATCGGCGGCGCAGCTCAAATACAGTTCGCCACTCTCTCTCCAGGTCTGTCGCTTGCAGCAGGTTCGTTCCTTGTAGTCTGAACGACCCGGAACGGCGGACCTTCGAGCCGGTCCGCCGCTCCGTCTTTGTTCAAGCACCGGATTATCCAAGCGAAGTGACCAGTCTGAGTTGTGCTCTCCTCCTGGATTGCGACGTCCCCTCCATAAGACTCACCCGAAAAATGGAATGATATCCTCTGGTGAGTGTCTTCCGGGGATTGTCGTTGCGAGCACAGCCTGCCAAAACGAGCTCGCTTCATTTGCTATGCGAGCCCCCACGAGCGGAGCCCACGCGTTCCGTCGCAGCATGTTCCGATTATCGCGGAAGTCTTGCTGCACGCCTCTTGCGTCCTTGTTCTCATGATCCTGTTTAAAAGAGGCCTGGATGGTTTCACTCCATGTCAATACCGAGATCTGGGGATAGCCCGCCGGCGTCAAAAGCGCTCAAATCTCTGCGATTTGTTGCTACCTTGACCTTGAGCAGAGATGCGGAGCTCCATTCAACTCGCGACACTTAATTATGCGCTTGTGGTCGCCGAGGAGGGCAGCTTTCTGCGCGCGGCGCGGCGCGCCGGTATCGATCACTCCGCGCTCAGCCGGCGCATACGCGATCTCGAATACGCGATGGGAACGAGGATATTTCATCGCCATGCTCGAGGCGTTGGGCCAACCCCGGCCGGCGAGCGTTTCCTCGATCGTCTGCGCTCCGTGCTGCTCGAACTGGACAATACTCTCACGCTGGCCAGGACCGGCATTAAAGATGAACAACAAAGGCTTTCCATCGGCTCCAACGGACTCATCCTCGCCGGGCGAGCGCTGGATGCGATTATCGAGTTCGGGAAATGTCATCCAAATGTGACCGTCAGCTTGATAGAGGGGCCTCACACCGAGCCCAGGGCTGCTCTGGGCGGCGCGGAGGTCGACGTCACCGTGACCTCCTCCTCGCGCTCCAATGGCGGCCCATTCGAACTAATGTTGTGGAAGGATACTCTGGCCGTCGTTGTCGCTTCAAATCATTCTCTCGCAAGCCGCCCCGTGATCGAGTGGTTGGAGTTGGGCCAAGAGACGCTGCTCGTGCGTAGGGGCGAAGCATTTCTGCTCGCCGACGCTGTTGGAAATGGCGTGCAGCTTCCCGCAATTGTCGAACATCACGTCAGTGCGGGCATCCTTCTGCGCCTTGTCGGAAACGGCCTTGGAGTCGCTCTGGTCCACGATGGAGACACCAACAGCGTCCCTGACGGCGCCGTCTGCCGCAAGCTGCGGATCGGGGGCAAGCCGATCCAAATCTTTAGCTTTGCCCGTTGGCGTCCGGACAATGCCAATCCTGCCCTGACGGTCTTCATCGCATTCTTGCGCGATAGGTATTGGTCCTGACAGCCGTCCGACCGCAATGACCCGAATAGTCATCCCGGCTTCAGGATTCTTCGGCTCTGGCAAAGGCTCTGTCCGTTGTCATGAACCGGGTCAGCATCGGCGCTATCAGCTTTGCCGGATCGGTGACTATCTGTCCGGTCTCGCGGCCGAGCAATTCAGCATAGGCGACAAGATCGCGATGAGCGGCGCCGGGCAGTTCGACCGTGATCTTGACCGGACGGTCATCGGGAATGGCGGAGAGTTTCACCTTGGTCATGATGGATCCTTCGGCGCCGCACCCGGTCAGCACCAAAGCCTTCGGCGATGCGCACCAGATCGCAGAGCGCTGAGCGGATTTGCGGCCAAGGAAACTCGGAGCATTCCTCCCAGGCTTCGCCCTCGCGCAACACGGCATCGAGCTTGCCCGCCACACCGGCGAGAGTCGTAGCAGGGGTCGTTGAGAAGGTTTCCAGAAGATCCTTCGTCCGCTCGCCAGCTTCGCGTTCAGCTCTGAGCGCAGCAATGTAACCGGTCTTCTCGGCAGCCGCATCCCAGCGTGCCTGATGCGCAGCAAACTCAGTTTCGGCCTTCTCTCGGAGAGCGGCGGTATCCGGCCCGTTGCCGAGCACCTGATTGAGCGCCTCAATCGAGTAGACTGTCAGTTCTTCGCCATCGGGAAGGCGGACGTCTACACAAGGAAAGCCGACACATTCGACAAGCCTCGTCTCCAGGCGCTGCTGCCTGCGGCAAAGCCGATTGGTCAACTTGTGGGCTGTCTGCCATTCCCGCCGAAGCGCCAGCGCTGGGTCCGAAGGCACATTGGTCCTTCCGGCGTCGCCTGCGGACGCGTTACCTTCAAGTGTCCACGCGGTAGTAGCCACCACTGTTCCCGCAAGCACGCGCCTGCGGGTGACGAATGGCAGACTCGTGATATTGTCGGAATCAGTCATGATCCGAGCTCCTCAGAAGCTTAGGGTTGTGGTCAGGCCGGGTAAGGTGTTGCACCACCTTATTCGGCCGTTTCACACGGGCTCGTCCTGCCTCGGTCGAGTATTGTCTGGGGCTGAGCGAGTGCAGTGTCCACTCTAGAGTCTTAAACGAAACCGCCGGCATAGTCAAGACTTTTGGCATCAAATGATGCGTTAGGTATAATAATGATAACGAGTGAGCAGTTGCGGGCCGCCCGCGCACTTTTGCAATGGGATCAAAAAGCCCTCGCCGCGAAGTCAAAAGTGTCAGTCGCGACCATTAAGCGGCTTGAGCCAATCGCTGGCATGTTGAAGGCCAACCAGGTAACGATCGAAGCATTGAAGCGTGCGTTGGAGGCAGGTGGCGTCGAATTCATTCCCGAAAATGGCGGCGGGCCTGGCGTTCGGCTGGCACGCCCTCTGGAAAGCGAATGACTTGCACCAAACGGACGGCAAAGGCTTCGTTCATCCATCTCCGGCCTAGTGTCTTCGACAGTGGTTGCTGTTTGTCCATCTACAGATCCACTTACGATTGTAATTGTTGCAGATCGACTGCTCTCACTCGAAATGCGGGAGCATCCTGCGACCTCAAAGCCGAATTGGCGCGCGGGCATGCGAATTGCATAGGGCAGAAATCAGCCGACAGCCCGGCTGGCCAACGGGTGGGTGACTGGCACGTTCCGGCCCCTGCCCGTGCTCGACCGCCAAGGACTGGCCAAGCCAAATGCTGGCCGACGTATCGTAGAACGGCAGGCGCACGCTTCTTACAATCTCATTGAAAACAGGATCGACAAGACTCGTTGCGGCCGATCTTGCCAATGCGGCACAGCTCGCTGCCAACGAGTTCGGCAGCTCTGGCCGACATTGGCAGCATCGCGGGGGCGGTACTCGACCTTTACCCCGCCGCTCGGTGCTCAGCGCGATTGTTCAAGCTGATGAGGTTTTTTGCCCGGCCAGGCAATCGGGCTGCTCGTTGCGATAGCGGGGTCCGATTTCCATGATTAGGACGGTCCCGGCAAGAAGACCAACTCACTGAAGATGTCATCCCAGTCGATATCGCCCCAGCCGAGCGGCATGTGCAGGTCGCCCAAACCTAGTGCTGCATCCTCTTGCGGGAGGTAGGTTCGATGGAGACGGCCGCCCCGAAGGAATCATGGACATGCAGGTGCCCTGCCACCGGCGTCATGGCCCGCAGCTGCTCGCGGAAGTTCAGGTCGCGATGGGTGGATTCAATATAGGCGTGACTGAAATCGATAAGCGCCACCAAGTTCGGATGGCCGACCGCCTTAACCGTCTGCGCCACCTCGGCCGGGGTCTACCGGCACTGACCCGGTTCCATGGCGAAGAGGTTCTCAAAGGCGATGATGATCACCGCCAGCTTGCGGGGCCACCGCGATGCTGGCTCTGCAGTGGCAGGAGCGTTTGGCGGTCGCCTCACCCCAGCTCTTGACCTTGTCCCTGCCCTTGAAGCGGATCACCAGACCCGATACCGCCTCGCAGAGCGCACGCCGCACATCCGAGTCGCCGGCTTTCGAGATCCGTCCCCGGACGTCAATCGTGGAGCCGGATTGCCAGCGCCGCGACAGCGAGCGTGCCGAGGCATGGTTGCACGGCTTCGACGGCCTGCCGATTGGCGGTGAGCCGAAGCCGATAAGCAACCAACTAAAGACCGAGTTCGAAAGCCGTCAGCGGTCGGTCCACCAACCGCTGGCGCGGGCGGCATCGAAGCACACTTTCCTAGGGTGGGGGCCTTTGAGCCCGGCTTTCAGAGCGGCAACGCCACGATTGTACTCTTTCGTTTTGTCATACTTCCCACCCTCAACAAGAAAGTCGCCAAAACGTCTGTCGTTATAGATCGATTGAGAGCAAAACAAATAAGCCGCCATCTGATATCCATAATCGAAGGCAACCGAGTTAGCGCGGGCGGCGGTTGGAACGAACGAGTTTGCGCAAATCACCATTGCCGCGACCGGCATCATGCCTACGCAAGCTAATTTCATTGTTGTTGCCCTCTCCCAAGACGCAACGAACTTGCCGAAGTTTTTGCGTTGGTGCAAGACCGTCATGAAATCGTCCTCGAAGGAGCTCGTGCTCCACATCCTTCTGTGCAAGCAGTCGCAGATCTTAACCGGCCGTGGCGTCAATAGCTGGTGAAACTGGCAAGATGCGCCGGATGAGGCAATCAATTCGAACGCCGGAGAGCCTGCCTCTGCAGAATTTTCGGGTTTAAGTTTCATGGGTGCGGCGTGCTCGCAAAGCCCAAAAGACCGGTGAAGTTCGCAACACGTCAAATTCTCGGCGACACTCTGACGTTACAGCCCGCCTGTATGCACCCACGCAATGACGCAGATCTGTCTGGGTTCGGTCCACTCGGGCCAGAGAGGCGAAGATTTCGGGATCGAGGCGCTTGGGCCACTGCGCGCCAGACAGAGCGATCCGATCCGTGTCATACTGTCAGAGGCAAGACACTAGCAATTTGGGGGCCGTAGCAAATGAAAGAAGAGAACGACGTTCAGAAGTTGGTGCGCACATTGCGTGCTCGAGCACCTGATGACGCGGCTGAATTGCTGGCCCGAGAATCTCCCGAGTTCATCCGCGACACGCTAAAGCTGTTGCCGGACGGGCACGCCCGTAAGGTGGCCGAGCATTTGCCACCGCATATGCGGCCCATCAGGTCTCATGGCGGTGGCAAGGATTTCGCGGTCCCCGACTCGCTCGTCGAGCTGATGGACCCGATTCCCGCCAGCGTTCCTCTCGCGACGACGGTTGCCGCCGCAGTGGAGGCAGTCAGACGCGCCCAGGTGCCGACCGAGCTCACTTATCTCTATGTCACGGACGAGGGTAATAAACTGGTTGGCCTGGTGGTCCTGCGCGATCTGATGCTGAGCGAAGCGGACGCGACGGTGGATCAGATCATGCTGCCCAGGCCGTTCGCCCTTAATGTCGGTCTGTCTTTGAGCGACGCCTGCAAGGCAGCAGTACGCCGTCAGTACCCTGTCTATCCCGTGGTGGACGCGGAGAACCGGCTGCTCGGGCAGGTTCGCGGCTGGCGCTTGTTCGAGCAGCAAATCATCGAGATTTCCGCCCAGTCTGGCCAGATGGTGGGTGTCCAGAAGGAGGAGCGTTCTTTTACGCCGCTGTTTTCAGCCTTCTTGAAGCGTCATCCGTGGCTGCAGCTGAACCTGCTGACGGCCTTCATGGCCGCTTTCGTGGTCAGTTCGTTCACAGGCACGATCGAGAAGATCGTCGCCCTGGCGGCGTTCCTCCCGGTCTTGGCCGGGCAGAGCGGAAACACCGGCTGCCAGGCACTCGCTATGACGCTGCGCGGCCTTGCCCTGGGGGATGTGGACAAACGACCGAAGCTGCACCTGGTGATGCGGGAGGGCGCGCTCGGGATCGCCAACGGCGTGCTCGTCGGCCTTGTTGCGGCTGCGGCGATGTGGTTCTACGCCTCGAGGCAACCGGAATCGGCGGCCCAGGCGCCCATGCTGGCACTTGTGATCCTGCTTGCCATGTCCGGATCGTGCCTCATGTCCGGAATCTCCGGCGTGCTGATCCCGCTGGGCCTGCGCCGGGTCGGCGCCGATCCGGCGGTCGCTTCGGCGATCTTTCTCACCACCGTGACCGATATTGTAGGCATGGGCCTGATGCTGGGGCTGGCCACCATGCTCGTGCTGTAGCAAGACGCGTCCGGTGACGCGTCCCTGGGCGACGGGGGCGATAAGCTGACCTCGTCGCGTTCAACGAAGTAGCAAGAGCCAGGCCGCATCGCGCACGCGTCGTGAGAAGCACCTTCCGGCAGCTCTCCGACCCCTTGCGCAACGCGACGGAAGACCTTTGGATGACCTTGAAGCCTCATTCGGTGACCAGATTCGCGCAGAATCGCGCAAACAATATTAATCTTGTCGGCTGCGCGATCCGCCACTGATGATGATTTGAGTTAGTTGCCACTGGTGCCGAATACTTCAATCATGTACAGCAACGCTGAGAAGATATTTTGACAACCAGCGCAGCCGAAATACGAATAAACCCGATAGTTTGTTGCGCCGCTGCAACAGCTGCTGAGACTCGCATGGTCTGGTGACAGTTCAGTCGCCTTTTTCTTAGAGTCGTGCTAAATCCTTCGCACTAGTCGGGTTTGGGGTGGGTTCTCGGCATGCAATCTTCGTTTCGAACGATCTTCGGCTTCGCCGCGGCGCTGCTTTGTACCGGCGTATTGCCGGCCGGCGCACAAGGTCTTTTTACGGCATATGACGATGCGTTTTCGGCCCGCATAGCCAGTCCGGCCGACAACGGAACGCTCGCCCAGTTCGTCACAGTTGCCGTCAACGCGGGGCAATACGATCAGGCGATCTCCTCAATCGAGCAGTATCTGATCAAATATCCCCGCGATGCGCGCGCCCGGCTGGCGGCCAGCCGGTTGTATTATCATGTCGGCTCCTATGAATTGGCCCGGCGGCAGGTGCAGTACGGCATCGAAGTCGGAGGCCTGACCGCAAGTGAGCAGCAGGAAGCCGTTCGCCTGCTCGCCCGCATCGAGCGCGCGTTGCGTGGCGTCACCTGGGAACTCGCCCTGACCGGCGGCGTGTTCAGCGCATTTACCGACTTTGAGCCCGGCGGGGCGCAGGACGACGACAGCTTCGCCTCGCCCTATGGGCGGGCGGAAGGCTTTGTCCGGTGGGACCTCGGCACGCCAAGCGCCGACGCTCTCGTCCTTTCAGGGTCGTTGACGGCGACACAGCGCTTTTTCACGGAAGACCTGTCGGTTCCGGGTAGCAAGGAGACCTTCATCCACGGCAACGCCGCAATCACCTGGGACAAGGGGCTGCCGAACAGTGGGATCGATTCGCTGCGCCTGTTGCTTTCGGCGTTCACAGTTACGGATCGTTTCGACAGCGATATCCACGAGACCGGCATCGGCGTCAGTGGGCGCTTTCTTGTGCGCCCGACGGTCGAAACGACGCTTTTCGCAGGCGGCGGCTACATCGATCTAAGCGCCTCGCAAGGCATTTTCGCCGATAGCAGGGTTTTCTATGAGGCTGGCGGCAGCTACCGCTTCCGCAATGGCCAGGCGCTCGGACTGCGGCTGGTCGGCTCGAATGACTTCGCTTCCGGATCTGGCGAAATCGGCCACAGCTACACGGGCGAGGTCCGCTATGGCGGCCTGTTGATGAACGTACCGGATCTTTTCGCATGGTCGCACCAGATCGCCTTCTCGGCTGGCCACAGCGACACTCCCGATCTGTCTGTCGGCATCGGCACAAATATCAAGAGCGACTTCTGGCGCATTGCGTCCGAAAGCGATTTTCAGCTGACGGAGGCGCAGAAGATCAGCGTCGATCTCGCCTATCGCGAAACCAATTTCGACATCGCAAACCGCGACCGAAAATCGTTCGAAATGCTCATGAGCTATACGTTGACGCTCAATTGAAAGAGGCCGCGATGAGGACCCCGTACCGTCAGATCGCCATTTTTATCGCCTGCCTTGCCTTCGCGGCACCATCCGCCGCTGAGACGGTCGGGTCGATGACGGCCTATCAGACCAACATCGTGCGCAACAACGGCGGGACAATGAACGTTGGTGCCGGCGTCGAACTCGGCGACCAGCTGCGCAGCAATCCCACCGGTCTTGGAATGCTGGTGTTCCGGGACGAATCGAGCGCCAAGATTGGTCCGAACACCAGCCTGACGATCGATGAATTCGTCTACAATCCGGGCTCCGGATCGGGAAAGATCGACATCGGGATGAACAGCGGCCTGGCCCGTTTTTATGGCGGCCAGGTTTCGAAAGGGGGCGTCATGCAGGTTGCGACGCCGCACATGGTGCTGGGGGCGAGAGGCGGCATCATCGAAGTGCTGGTGGCAGCCGGCCAGACCGTCGGCATACTGCGCGCCGGCCGCATGACCTGCACGATCAATGGCAAACGGCTGGTCATCACAAACCCGGGCTACGCCTGCACATCGGAAGATGGCAAGCTGCTGACCGGCTACGGCGGAATCGACACCTTCCCGATATTGGACAGCATCGACCGGATAGCCGGCACCGGCCTGCCAGGCGCACCGGGTCCTGGATTGGACGTAAGCGCGATTTGTGCGTCGGCACTCGGCGGCTCGCTCAAAGTCTGTGAGTCCACGGACGGCGCATTGCCAGGAGTGGTCATGGAGTTCCCCGACAGCCTAACGCCACCTGTGGGCGGGGGCGTGGATAAGGGCGAGTGTGAGGGTGAGGGTTGCTGCTACTACTGCAATTAGGCCTGGCCGCACGACATGAGCCTCTTGGTCGGTTGGCGCTGGGCTGATTGGCGGCAAGCTGGCAGGCGCAAAATATCCGGCCTTGTGGTCGTGCTCCTGCTGCTCGCTTGCCATTTGGCTTTTGACGGGCCGTTGTCGCGCCTGCGTGAGCGGACGTACGACTTCTACCAGTTTCTCGCCCCACGCCAGGCGACGAGCAATCCTGTCGTGATCGTCTCGATAGACGACGCCAGCCTCAAGGCACATGGGCGATGGCCCTGGAACCGTGGCCTCTTGGCCGATCTGGTCGATGGCATCACCGAATCCGGCGCGGCGGTGATCGGGCTTGCGCTGGTACTGCCAGAGGCCGACACCTCGCCTGAGGGCATCGCCGGAGACAAGCGCCTGGCAGCGGCGCTGGCCAAAAATCGAACGGCGCTTGCCGTCAGCCTAGGCAATGAGGCGACGGTTTCAGAAGCAGAACCCAAAGCCGGCTGGTCGATCGTCGGGCAGGTACCCGACACACTTCCCGGCTTCACCGGCCTGACCGGCTCGCTTGCCGAATTCTCGAACGCCGCCGCGGGCCTCGGCGTGATTCGCACCTTGCCCGATCCCGACGGCGTACTGCGCCATGTGCCGCTGCTGTGGCTTCGCAACACCGCTCAAGGCGTGCAGCTGTGGCCGTCCTTCGCACTCGAGCTCCTGCGCCTTTACGCCGGACAGGACGGCTACATAGCCCGGATGAATGCAGCCGGGTTCGACGCACTCAGGATGGCCGGCGCCATTGTGCGGCTCGAGCCGGAGGGGAGCATCCGCCTCTGGGAAACCGCCACGGATACGCCGCGTATATCTGCCAGCACTATCCTTTCGGGCCATGGCGATCCGCGGCTGCGGGAGGCCATCGCTATTGTCGATCTGTCGGCCGTGGGACTGACGCAGTACCTGCCCACCCCGACGCGTCCAGCGCGACCAGGGGCGGACATCCACGCCGATGCGATCGGCCAGATGCTTGCCGGGCGCTACCTTGCAGAGCCAACGCACGCACGTACGCTTGAGCGGCTCTGGTTTGTCCTCGGCGCCATCGTTTTCATCGGGCTTTCCGGAGTGCTCGCCGGGCGTGTCGTGCTTGGTGCCCTGGCTCTCGCGCTGCTGGCCGTCACGCCTTTCGTGTTCGGCGCTCTCGAATACAGCCTGCAGGGTGCACTCTATGACCCGCTGCAGCCGGCGCTTGCGACGATCCTGGTAGCCGGCTTCGAAGGCTATGTCCTCTACCGGCGCAGCGAGCAGCGCCGGTCCACCCTGGCACGACAGTTCTCCCAATATCTGTCGCCCTCCGTGGTGCAGCGTCTCGCAAGCTCGGACACCGAGGCAATCCTGTCCGGCGAGAAGCGCGAGATTACGATCCTGCTCAGCGACATACGCGGCTTCACGACAATGAGCGAACAACTCGATACCCAGGAAATCGCCAAGGTGGTCAACCACTTCCTCGGCATTGCGACCGATGAGATCCTCAAGCGCGACGGCACTATCGACAAGTTCATGGGCGATGCGGTGCTCGCCTTCTGGAACGCGCCGCTTGATCAGCCGGACCATCGCGAGCGCGCGCTCGACGCGGGGCTTGCCCTGATCGAACGGGTGAAGCGTGAAGACGCCGCCTTCAGCGCGGACGGCCACCCCTCCATCGCAATCGGCGTCGCCATCGAGACGGGCATTTGCTCGGTAGGCAATTTCGGCTCCGAACGGCGCTTCGATTACACCGCGATCGGCTCCCCGGTGAACCGCACGGCACGGCTCGAGTCGACGACCAAGAAGCTGGGCATCCCCCTGGTGCTTGGCCCCGGCTTTGCCGAAGGAGCATCGATGCCGGTCGTCCAGGCGGGCGCCTTTGAACTCCAGGGTTTCAAGGGCGAGGTGCCGGTTTTCACCGTTCCGGAGATGCAAGCTGCTCACCAAAGTATGAGCCGCGAACTAGAGAGCCAACGTGGTGAGCAATCTGGCGCCCCTGCCGTGGTGGTTGGTTCGCTGCCATCCGTGCAAATGGCACCGCCTGATCTTGCACCCCGAACCCGAAGCACACGCTGACCGGATCCAGCGGATCGCAGAGGTGCCGACCTGCTTTGTGAACTAATACTGCTGGGGAGGCCTAGGTGTCATCAAACGGCCCTTTAATTGCGGGTGGCTGTCAATCCGGATCAGCGACAGCCGATGAGACGCGGATAGACGGCGAAGGGATCGGTCGAGGTAACCCCGGCAATGATTGTCGAGGCCGCCGAATTTTCGAGCGAGAAGATAGGCCGTGTTATCCAGTTCACCACGAATGGCGGCACGGCTTCGTTAAGTTCGCCGGCGCCATCATGTGGAGGCAGCGCGTGGTTCAGATTGTTTATCCTCGCCGCCGGATCATGCGCTCGGGATGTTCCCAAGAGCATCCAGCCGTAGCATTCCCCGAGCTGCCCTAACGAGAGAGTTCGCTGGGCCGGGATTATGGCCGTTATGAACCTGACGCAATCGATGCAGCTGGCGCTGGCCTCGTCGGGCGCGTGGGCGGTCTATCGACATCAATCGGTCGCCGCGGATGTTGGGATGCGCATGCGTCGGCGCACGTAGCGTCGATACGCCTTGGGCATGTCGGCGTTGACAGTGACATGGCCGGAGCGACGTGTTTCAGACGCCGAGCAATTCCAAGGACTGAGCACCAGAACCGAACCTCCCGACGGATTTTCGCGAGCTGCATTCCTCCCTCCCCTCCTTATCAAAACCGCCGCTCGCGAATTCGCTGGCGAGTATATCTCCGGTATGATATACATATATCACTCATGAGGATATACAAAATGCCGCTCTTCATTCGCGATCCCGACGTCGACGCCATGGCCGTCGAGCTGCAGCACATTACCAACGCGCGCAGCAAGACCGAGGCCGTCAGAACCGCCTTGCGCCACGAGATCGAGCGCAACCGCGGCAGCGTCCCGCTGCGCGAGAGACTTGCCAAAGTCAAGGAAATGGCGCGGCGGATCGGGCCGGCCAACCCTGATTTCGATATGAAGAAATTCACCGACCAAATGTGGAGCGACGACTGATGTTCGTCGATGCCTCGGTGATCGTTGCCATCCTGAACGAGGAACCTGGCGCGGAAGAACTGGAAAAGCGGCTCGCGGCCGCGACCAAGCCGCTGTATATCTCCCCGCTCGTCCGGTTCGAGGCAGTCCAGGGTCTCGCGCGAGCGTCGGCCGAAGCCATCAAAAAGAACGCCAAGCCCACGGCCGACATGCTGGCGCAAGCCCGTGATACCGTCGACGCCTTTTTGATCGAGATCGCCGGCAAAGAAATCATGATATCCGGCGACATCGGCGACCGGGCGATCGAAGCCAGCATGAAATACGGCAAAGCAGTCGGGCACAAAGCCGATCTCAATTTCGGCGATTGTTTTGCCTACGCTTGCGCGAAGGCTCACCGGCTTGCCCTGCTTTACAAGGGCAATGACTTTTCACAAACTGATCTGGCGTAAGGCTTTCCTGGCCTTGCATCGCGGCGCGAGAGCCGATGGGCCCTTTTGCATGCTTTGGGCGAATCGTCGTCTTTCATGGTTAAACGCAATATTACGAGGAACGTTCGCTGCAGCACTGGTTTTCTTCGGCACGATCACCGTCCAGGCACAGCGGGCAGACGGCATCTTCTGGGTGCTGCGATCGGGTGCGCCATGGCGCGATCTGCCAGGGGCGATACGGCCCACGCACCACCTGCTACAATCGCTTCGTTCGATGGCGGAAAGCAGGTGTGTGGGACCGCCTCATGCATGGCATCACCAAAGCCCATGATGCAACGATGCAGATGATCGATACCTCCATTGTTCGCGTCCATCAGCATGGCGCGACAGCAAAAAGGGGGATCGAGATTATTGTCTCGGTCGTTCCCGAGGCGGGCTGACGACCAAAATCCATGCTCTTGTCGACGCCGAAGGCATGCCGATCAAGCTGACGCTCACGGCAGGTCAAATGAGTGACATCGCCTACGCAGCGGACTTGATCAAGGATTTGCCCGAGGGTGCCATGCTGCTCGCCGACAAGGGCTATGATGCCAACGCCTTGCGCAATGCCGTCACCGAGCAAAAGGCATGGGCCAACATCCCGCCCAAGGCCAACCGCAAGGACCCGATGTGCTTCAGCCCCTTCCTCTACAGGGCCCGCAACCTCGTCGAACGCTTCTTCAACAAGGCCAAGCAGTTGCGTCGCATCGCAACTCGATATGACAAGCTGGCAGAAAACTACCTTGCTGCCCTGAGACTCGTCTCAACTCGCATCTGGCTACGCGGTAATGAGTCTACGTCCTGGCGTTTTGCGTGCCCTCCCCGGTTGTCATTCGCCGCGCATGGTCGCCTGGAAGGTCGGCAGGTGCTTCTTCTGTGCCTCGAGCATTTTCTCGCGATAGACGCCATAGATGACGTCGGTGTCGTGCAGTGTGACGCCGGCAATTGTCGGCGAGGCAAAAACCGGCAGTTCGATGCCGCGTTTCGAAAGCGCCTCGGCGGTGCGGGCGATCAGCTCATGCGCCAGGATCATGGCAAGCACGGTCGACGAACCGGAGACCGGTCGGCTCCAGCCCTCGACCGGCACGATGGCATCCTCGATCGGCGAGCAGGTGTCGATGACAAGGTCGGCGGCATCGGCAAGCCGTTTGCCGGAAGAGTGCGTCGCCGGCTTGTCGAGATTGTTCTTGCTAGTTATCGCAACGACGAAGATGCCGCGTTTTTTTGCATAAAGCGCGGTGTCGATGCCGGACGAATTGCGGCCGCTGTGGCCAAAGATGATGATCGAATCGCCTTTGTTCAGCGGCTGGTGGTCGAGGAATTTCTCGGCGTATTTCTCGGTCCGCTCCAGCCACAGAAGTTCGCGCACGCCGCCGGCGCCGAGCACGTTATGCCACATGACACGCGGGTCGGTCAGCGGATTGAAGCCGACATAGCTGCCGTAGCGCGGAAACACTTCCTGGACCGGCAACACCGAGTGACCCGAGCCGTAAAGATGAACCAACCCGCCGCTCTCGAGCGTGTCGGCAAAGCGGCTGGCCGCCTCGCCAAAGGCTTCGGCATTGGCTTTCGAGGCCTGTTCGATGAGGGCGGCAAGGCGAGGTATGTAAAGATCGGACACGTCGGTACTCCTGTTATGGGTCGGCTTGGGTATGGCTCAGCTTCTTGCGGTTGGCGCGGCGCGACCGGCACGCAGCGTCGAGCGGATTTCGTAGCGGTCGCCACGCATGACCGAGACGGTGAATTCGAATGCGCCACGCTCGTCGGTGGTGATGCGCTCGACCACGAAAGCGGGGCTCCCCGCAGGCAGATCGAGCAACTCGGCATCCGCCGCCCCGACCGCGCCAACACGGTAGTTTTCGCGTGCCGCGACCGGCACGATGCCGTAATGGCGTTCCAGCGCTTCGTAGAGCGAGCCCTGCAACAGGCCGGCATCGAGAAAGCCGGGCACGCGCGCGGCCGAGAGCTGCGCAGTCTGAATACCGATCGGTTCGTTGTTGCCGAGCCTGAGCCGCCGGATGCGCACCACCGGGTCGCCCTCCTCGATCTCCAGCGCTCCGGCCGCAGCGGCATTGGCGGTGGTCAGGCTGCAGTCGAGCAAGCGCGAGCCGGCGACCACGCCCATATTGCCCATTTCCTGCGTGAAGCTGGTGAGTTCGCGGGTGCCAGCGACCAGCGTGGTGGAGCGCACGAAGGTGCCACGGCCATGTTCGCGCCTGAGCAGCCCGTGCTCCTCCAGATTGCGCAGCGCGTGGCGCAGCGTGATGCGGCTCACCCCGAAAAGGGCGCACAGTCTGTCTTCGGCCGGAATCTGGTCGCCAGTCGCCCACTCGCCACTCTTGACGATGGCGCGGATGGCCTCTTCCACCTGATACCAGAGCGGCTCGGGCCTTCGGCGGTCGGGCAGCTGGAAGCTGACTTGGCTCATCTTATCTGCCTCCACTGTGCTCCGGCGAGACCGGCCAGCGAGGCGCCGACGAGACCGGCGCGGGAGCCGAATTCGCCGGACCGCAGCACGACATCGCGCAGATGCGGCGGCAGCTGACGCCGCAATGCCGCAAGCAGCGGCGGTCCGACCACGTCCAGCGCATCGGCAAGCCCGCCGGAAATCAGGATCGCCTGCGGATCGAGCAGCGCGACCGCACCCGCAAGGGCAGTGCCCAGCCGGCGCGCCGGCAGTTCCAAGGCGTCAAGTGCGGCCGTGTTGCCAGCCCGCGCGGCCTCGACAAGCCTGCCGCCATTGGCCAGCCCGACCTGGCGCGCCGCGGCGTCGAACGCCCGCCCGGAAGCGAAGCGCTCCAGCCAGCCGCTGCGGTCCTCGCCTTCATCCTCGATGTCGGCGCAGGCCCAGCCGAATGAGCAGGCGCCGCCCCGTGCGCCGGCGACGATGCGGTTGTTGGCCAGAACGGCGGAGCCGATGCCGGTGCCGATCGCCAGCAGGATGGCATCAGACAGGCCTTTTGCGGCACCTTCGACCGCCTCGGCCAGCATGGCGATCTGCGCATCGTTGCCAATGGCAACAGACAGACGAGGAAACAAGGTCGCGACGTCGACACCATCGAAATAGGGCAGGTTCGGAACCCAGCGGCAGATCGAGCCCTCGACAAGCCCCGGCACCGCCAGGCCAAGTGCCTCGACCGGACCGGCCTCGGCGCGCAAGGCACCGATTCGGGCGACGAAGGCATCAAGGCTTGCCGGCGCAGGCTCGCGGCTCAGCATCTCCAGCCAGCGAACATCGCCGGTATGGATTGCGACGCGCAAATTGGTGCCGCCAAGATCGATGGCCAGAACGCGTGTCATCGAGAGCGGCTCCGATTGGCAGCCGGCGCGAACAGCCCGCTGCCGGCATGCCAGGATTGCGACGCTGTCACAAAACCCTGCGCGTAGCGCGTGCCGCGCAGGCAGCCGCGCAGCCGATAAAGTGCGCTGTAATAATCGACATAGGGGAAACTGCTCAGGCCACGTGCAAGTTCGTATTCCTGCACCGCCTCGCTCCAGGCGTCGAAGCCGTCGCTGACGTCGACGAGATGCTCGGCACGAAAGCCCTCGTCGTCCTCCCAGTTCTCGCCGAACAGCAGCAGTTGCGGCGTGTATGCGCCATGGTCGCGCTTCAGCGTAGGCAATGCCGCAAAAAAAATACCGGTCTGTGTCAGTCGGGCCGCGGCGCGATGGTCCTTGTGCCAGCTGCCATGCCAGTGGGTGATGACGATTTGCGGCTTCAACTCGCGCACAACATCGCAAACCTTGAGCGCCGTCTCGTCGTCGCAAGGCAAGAAGGCGTCGTGCAGCCCGAGACTGCGCATGCCGACCCCGAGCCGCGCGGCTGCCTTTGCGGCCTCCTCCTCCTTCTGGACGCAATAGTGCTCGGGGGCGAGGCTTGGATGGCCCTGCTCGCCCATGCTGAGATGCAGGAAGGTGACTTCGGCACCGCCTTGCACCACCGTCGCCGCCAGTGGACCGGCAATCACCTCGGCATCGAAGGCGTGCGCTCCGACGACCAGGATCGAGCGTGCGGCATAGACCTTGTCCTCGATCATTTCGCGCCTCCCCCTGAGCCAACGCCCTCGCGAATCTGGCGGGCAAGCAGACAGTACATGATCAGGATGGGCGCCATGGAGATGGCAAGCGAGGCGTACACCAGGCCCCAATCCGTGCGGAACTGGCCGACAAACACGCTGATCGCCAGCGGAACAGTCTTGTAGCGGTCGTCGAAAATGAAGATCAGCGGGAAGAAGAAGTCGTTCCAGACGGCGATAGCGGTGAAGATGGCAACGATCGATACGGCTGGCTTCACCATTGGCAGCACGATCTGGAACAGGATGCGCGCCTCGCCGGCCCCATCCATGCGCGCAGCCTCGTCGAGCTCGGACGGCAGCACCCGCATGAAGTTTGCGAAGATGAAGACGGCGAAGGGAATGCGGATGGCCGAATAGACGAGGATCAGGCCGGTCAGCGAATCGAGCAGGCCAAGGTTGCGCATCAGCGTGAACAGCTCCACCGAGGCAAGCCGGATCGGCAGCATGATGCCGGCCAGGAACAGGCCGAGCATGATGCCGTTCCATCCCAGCCGGTAGCGGCTCAGCGGATAGGCGGCCATTGCCGACACGACAATGGTCAGGATCACCGCGCCGCCGGTGACGATCAGGCTGTTGACGAAATTCTGGCCGAGATCGGCGCGCGTCCAGGCCGCCACGAAATTGTCGAAGGCAAAGCTTTGCGGCAGGCCGAGCCTGTTGTCGTAGATCTCCGCCGTGGTCTTGAAACAGGAGACGACGAGAATGTAGAGCGGCAGCAGCACCGCCGCGGTCCACAAGACGAGCGCCGTCCAGCCGGGCAGCCGAGCAAGCTGTTGAGGAACGGCGAGCATGTTCACAGTTGCACCGTGCGGCGGTCGAAGAAGCGCAACATCAAAAGCGTGCCGATGCTCAGGATCAGGAACAGCAGCGTGCCGAGCGCCAGCGCCAGGCCTATATCGGTGATACCGACCGCGCCTTCGGCGCCGAAAGCGAGCCGGTAGAAATAGGTTACCAGCGTGTCGGTCGAATAGCTTGGATTGCCCTGCACGCCTTGCATGACATAGACGATGTCGAACTGGTTGAAGGTGTTGATGAATGACAGCGTCGTCAACGTGCCGACGGCCGGCATCAGCAAAGGCAGGGCAACCGAGACCAGCATGCGGCCGCTGCCGGCGCCATCCAGCCTGGCAGCCTCGAATATCTGGGACGAAATCTGCCTGAGACCGGCGGTGTAGATCAGCACCGGCAGGCCCATCCAGTTCCAGGCGTCGACGGCGATCAGCATCACGAGTGCCGTGTGGCTGTTGCCGAGAACCGTCAGGCTGCCTTGATGCAGGCCAAGGCCGTTGAGCATCCATTCGATGGTGCCGCCGGGCGCCAGCAGCAGCCGCCACAGGGCGCCGACGATGACCGGGCTCAGCACTGCCGGGAAGAAGAAGACCGACTGGAAGAAGGCCGCTCCTTTGGCGCGCAGGAACAGCAGCCAGGCCAACAGCAGACCAAGGCCGTTCTGGAACAGCATGATGCCGAAGAACCAGGCGACGTTGTGCCAGAGCGCTCCGTAGAGCCGCCCACCGCTCGGGAAAACGAACAGGCGGGTAAAATTCGACAGGCCGGCGAACTCCAGCATGCGCAGGCCCCTCCAGACGAAGAAGCTGCCCCACAGCGACATCAGCAGCGGATAAAGGACAAACAGCGCATAAACCACCAATGCCGGCAGGATGAACAGCACGGCCATGCGCTGCTGGGTGCGCTGGAGGCTGCTTTTGCGGCGACGGGCGATCATGTGCTGTTTCGCGCAGAGTGTGAGCGCCTACTGCTTCGGCTTGAACCAGCTGCTGACGGCGGCCTGCATGTCGGCCGCCAGCTTCTGCGGCGTGATGTTGCCTTCGACCATGTCGATGATCTCGGACTGCAGGATCGAGGAGGCCGTAGGCGTCTGCCAGCGGAAGCCGACAAGCGTCAGATAGGGGGTGGAATTCTTCGACATCTCCATCATCGTAGCGAGTACCGGGTCTTTCACGGTGACGTCGGTACGGGCCGGCGGCCAGCCCAACTCGTCGGCGAAGAGCTGCGCGAACTCGGCCGAAGCCATGAAGTTGAGCACCTTGATCGCTGCCTCCTTGTTGGTACTTTCAGAGACCAGACCATAGGAGCCGTCTGAAAAGGCTGAGGTGTAGAGCTTGGTGGCAGGATCGTCGGCGGGGAACGGGAAGATCGAGAATTTCAGCTTCGGGTTCTGCGCCTTGAAGCTGCCGTTCTCGAACGAGCCGCCGAAGAACATGGCCGCCTTGCCGCCGATGAATTGCTGTGTCGAGGTGGTGTAATCGACCCCGGCAAAGCCGTCGGAGAAATACGGTTTCAACTCGGCATAGCGTTTCAGGGCAGCCACGTAGCGCGGATCCTCGAAGGTCGCCTTGCCGCTCATCATTTCGTCGTAGAAGCCCGGGCCATAGATGGTCGGGCCGACGACGCCGACGCCGATCTCCAGCGCCCAGGCGGAGCCGTTGGCGCCGCCGGCGGCTATTGGCATTATCCCCGCCCCTTTCAGCTTCTCGCAGGCGGCGACGAAATCTTTGTAGGTCTTGGGGATTTCGATGCCCTGGGCGGCGAAGATGTCTTGATTGTAGAAGACACCCATCATCGGCACCGAATAGGGCACGCCATAGATCTTGCCGTCGGCGCGGCCACGAGCGCCGCCCAGCGCGCGATCGGGCATGCTCTTCAGCTCCGGCACGCTGTCGTCGAGCGCGTCGAGATAGCCACCCTCGATGAACGGCTGCAGTTCGCCGTAAGCCTTGAGCTGGGCGATATCAGGCCCGCGGCCGCCACGCAGCGCCGTGCTCAGCCGGTTCTGGTAGTCGGCGTCGGGGGTGAACTGGATGTTGACCTTAATGCCGGGAGTCTTGGCCTCGAAGGCGTCGAAGATGCGGCGCATCGCAGCCTCGTCCTCGGTGCGCCAACTCCACAGGGTCACGGTGTCGTCAGCCTTTGCCGGCAATGCGGTGAAGACCCCGGTGCAGACTGCGGCAAAGCCGCCGATCAGGCCGAGTGCGGCGCGTCGATGAATTGAAAACATACTCAGTCTCCCATTCTTGTCGATTGTCATTCCCACGGCGGTTCAAAAGCCGAGAGGCAGTCATAAGCTTTTCCCATGTCATTATAACGACATGACTTCGACCGCAAGTGCCTTGCACTATGTTCGGGCATGGCCGGCAGGGGAGAATCAGCTCGAACTGTATCAGCTAACAATTTGTTTTCACAAAGTAATATCGCATGCTTTTGTGGACCGCAGTAAGAAAACGCCGCAACACCGGCAGGAGCTCTCCACGAAGATAGCGCTTGCATCGTTGCTTCACGTTGTCATAACGTCATGGACATCGCTGTGTGGCTACGCGGAGGGTCGGATGTCTTTGGCTTGGATCTCGAAACTGGCACTGGCTGCAGGGTTGCTGGCCTCGCCCACCATTGGTTGGGCCCAATCGGTCAACATCTCCTATCTGACCCACTGGTCGCCCGAAACGGTCGCTTTGCTGGACGCCGCGGCCAAGGACTACACCAAGAGCAATCCGGATGTGACCGTCACCGTGCGCGCCGTCCCCTTCGGCGATCTCCTGACGACACTGCGTTCCCAGGGCGGCAGCTCGGAAGGGCCGACGATCGGCGGCATCTATGATTTGTGGCTGCCCGAACTGGCGCGAGACAAGCTGGTCGCGCCGGCCCCCGATGCGGTTGCCGGCGAGGTCAAGAGTGCGTGGCCGGCCGGTGTCGTCAGTGCGGCCTCTGTTGGCGCCACGCTTTACGGCATTCCAAACGAGATCGACGTCTATGCGCTGAACTACAACAAGGGGCTGTTCAAACGGGCAGGCATCACAGCCGCGCCGAAGACCTGGTCCGAATTGAAGGATGCGGCCCAGAAGCTGACCAGGAAAGATGCCGGCCAGCAAGGCTTCGGCATGATCAATTCCTGGGCGGCGGGCGTCGTCCATCCCTTCGCCTCGCTGCTGGTCTCCAATGGCGGCGAGCTGGTCAAGGACGGCAAACCGATGCTCGACAGTCCTCAAGCCGGTGAGACTTTCCAGCTTTACGAGGACCTGATCAAGTCCGGCGCCAGCGATCCGGCGATGGCCACGGCCGACGCCAACACAACCGGCCCCTTCCTAGACAATTTCGTCTCCGGCAAGACCGGCATGATCATCATGGCCAACTGGTGGGAAAGCGCATTGAAGAGCGGCATGGGCGACAAGTTCTCCAATATCGCCACCGCACCCATCCCGGTCGGTCCGAGCGGCGACAAGCCGCACTCGATCTCCTATTCATGGATGACCGTCGTCAACGCCAATGCCGGTCAGGCCGAACAAAAAGCGGCATGGGATTTCCTGGTATGGCTGAACAGTCCGAAGTCCGGCAAGAACGGCGCATCGGCAATGTCGGATATTCTGATGTCGATGGGCATCCTGCCGACGCGGACCTCCGACATCGAAGCCCATAAGGACAAGCTCGGTTCCGAGTTCCTGTCCGGCTATGTCAGCGTGCTTGCCGACGCCAAGCCCTTCCCTGTCGTCCCGGGCGGCCAGGAGTTCAGCGAATCGCTGCAGCAGACGCTCGAGGCGTTGCAGTATGGGCAGCTCTCGGCCAAGGATGCGCAGGCGAACGCGCAGGCCGATGCCGTCTCGATCCTGCAGCGTGCCGCCAAATAGCGAAGGCGCTGTTTCGAGAGCCCGACGCTTTGGAAGCAGAGCGATGATCAGGACCTATCGTGCCTCGGCGGGCATCATGCTGGCGCCCGCCGTGACACTGATCGGCGTTTTCATCCTGCTGCCGATGCTGCTCACCATCTGGCTGTCATTCCAGGACTGGTCGACGCAGACGCCTTTTTCCAATGCGAGCTTCATCGGCTTCGACAATTTTCGCGAAATATTCGGGCCGACCTCGGTCGGGCGGGATTTCAAGCGAGCGCTGCTCAACACCACCATCTACACGGCATTGTCGGTGATGCTCATCCTGCCCCTTTCGGTAGTGTTCGGCTTGATGGTCCACCAGCGCGATGTCGCAGGCGGCACGGCGCTGCGGACCGTGTTGTTTTCCACCTACATGGTGCCGATGATCGCCGTGACGCTGGTCTGGTCGAAGCTCTATTCGCCGAGCGAGGGGCCGCTCAACCAGGTGCTCGGTCTCGCCGGCATCGGCCCGCAACTCTGGTTGTCCTCGCCAAGATCGGCGTTGATCTCGATCGTCGTCCTCAATGTCTGGCAGCAGATCGGCTATTTTACGGTGCTGGCCGTTGCCGGGCTGACCCAGATCCCGGGCAGTCTTTACGAGGCGGCGACGCTTGACGGCGCCAACCGGCGCGAACAGTTCCGCTTCATCACCTTGCCGCTATTGAGCCGCACGCTCTTGTTCAGCGCCGTCATTGCCATCATCAACGCCGTGCAGGTGTTCGAGCCGGTGGCGCTGATCACCCAAGGCGGGCCGGTCGGCTCGACCAACGTGCTGACCTACCATATCCGCCGAGTCGGCATCGAGCGGGCACAAGGCGGCCTGGGCTCGGCCATGGCAGTGATGCTGATGCTGGCGCTGATCGTCATTGTGTGTGCGCTGTTTGCATTCGCCAACCGGAAGGATGACGAATGAGCGCGCCGGGCCGCTCAGCATCGAGCCGGTTGGCGCGCAAACGCCTGGCGGGCCGCGGAGCGCTGCTCGCCACGCTGATGCTGCTGGTTGCCGTGGCCTCCGCCTTCCCGCTGTTGTGGATGGTGCTCTCCAGCCTGAAAACGCCGGCCGAAACCATGCAGGTGCCGCCGGTGTGGATACCGCGCACGCCGACCCTCGAAGCCTACGAGAAAGTGTCCGGCGTCATCAATGTCGGCCGCTCGATGTGGAATTCGCTCGTGATCGCCACGATCACCACCGCCGGCATTCTGGTCACCAGCATGATGGCTGGCTACGCCTTCGCCAAGCATCACTTTCCCGGCCGCTCACTGCTGTTTTCGGTGCTGATCGCCACCATGTTCCTGCCGCCGATCGTCACGCTGATCCCGCTTTACCGTCTCGTCGGATCAATCGGCCTGAACGCCAGCCTTGCCGGTATCATCGTGCCCAATCTCGCCAATGCGTTCGGCATCTTCCTGATGCGCCAGTTCATAGCCGGCGTGCCCGACGATCTGATCGACGCAGCACGGATGGATGGGGCGTCGGAACTCCTGATCCTTTTCAAGATCGTCGCGCCGAGCGTGGCGCCGGCAATCGCGGCACTGGCGCTGTTTGCCTTCGTCTATCACTGGAACAGCTATCTCTGGCCGCTGACCGTTCTACAGGGCAATGCACACGAATATCCGATCGTCATCAGCCTTAGTCGCCTGCTCAGCTACAATCGAGGCGCTCTCAACACGGGACTGGTGATGGCTGGGGCGACGCTTGCCGTGCTCCCGCCACTGGTGCTCTTCGTCTTGCTGCAGCGGTTCTTCGTGGATTCGATCGTCGGCTCGGCGGTCAAGGGATAGCGTCGGCGGCATTGGCTATCTGTTTGTCGCGAATCTGATGCGAATGCCTCACAAAGTGAACGTCGGACGTACGTTGTTGTCACTTACCGAACAAACTCAACCACCTATGTCCTGGTGCATGGTCGGCCAGCTCGCCTTTCCGCGTACATCGCCTGTCAATGCCCAAATGCCACGCACCATTGGCTCAGTTAGCCGGATTCGGCCGGGTTTCGACACCAAAGAGGAAGTGCGAGTGGCCATGCTGCCGCGCTCCGCGGGCCGCCTGCTGATTGCTCTCTGTCTTCTTGCGCGCCGTTCCTGGCGCCGAGCGCCTTTCGTTCTGTGACATATCCCCTGGCTTGAGAGCGCGCGCGATCTCTAGGTAGCCGGTCAATTTGTCAACCTCGACGACATAAGGCTCGAATATGGCTCCTATGTCATGGGAGTGAACGCCTTCCGGCGTCCGCCCCCAAAGCAGCTGCTTGCGGCGGTGACCGACGCGCCGGTTACCGCATCGTGTCGTCGGTAATAAAGCGACGTTGCGCTCTCTGCTTTCACATCCGGGTATGCCGAAAAGTCCGTCGGTCAAAAGTCGACCAGCGGCGTGTCCACGATCTGGTGCTCGAATAGCAACCAGAACGGCGATCCCCGGGATTCGGAGTACCAATGCTCAAAAATCGCAAGGGCCTCGCCGATATTGGTGGCGGGTTCGTCCTCGGGCAGCCTCGCAGCCTGGAACAACGCAAGCGCAACGGGGCCAAAATGCGTGATCGCTTCCGTGCGCGCCTCGCTGTCCGCATTCCAGCCGAGCCGCAAGCGCAGGACGGCCAAAGCGCTGGCCACGGCGATCTCCTCACTTTCGGCTGAGGCCACGGCGTCCGAGATCGCCTGCATGAGATTGAGCCGCCTAAAGGCGAAAGCGCGCTCCTGTTCCAGAACCGCGATCTGATTGGCCGCTTGTCGCCTGAAGCTTGCCTCGGTTGTCCTGGCGGTCTCAGCCGTCGTTTTCAGGTCATTCAGAAAGGAAGCCGTCGGGTTCATCTTGGCTCACTAGGATGGCGGAAGAGAGTGGGAGTCGAACCCACCAGAGACCGACTCGCGGCCCCTCCCGGATTTGAAGTCCGGACGCCCCACCGGGGACGATGCTCCTCCAGAAATTTGCGCCATCGGCGGCTCACCCTCGCCTGTCAGGCGGAACAGGTCCAGCCTGCGCCTGTTCAGACGGCGCAAGTCTCCCCGCCGCAGCGTCACGCCGTGCCGATCGAGAAATTCGAGGATATGGATGGCGACCTTGCGTCCGCTGCCCACGCGATCGCGAAATTGAGCAGCGGTGAACTGCTCTGTGGGCATCGACGCAGCGAGGTCGCGCGCGATCTCCACGATCTGCGCCAACGCCTCGCGCTGGAAGAAGTGGTCATGAGCGACCTCGTGGACCTTCCCCATGCGGCCGGCAAGCTTCAGAAGCCGCCGGATTTCCGTCTCCGGCGCGGCCAGCACCTCGGCAATATCCCACACTCTCGGCGGATGGAACCGTTCGGGTCCGCCGATGAGAGGCTGGATTTGCAGCCAGAGAGTTTCATCCTTTGCCGTCAGGTGCGCCTCATGACCGGGCAGCCGCACCCAGGCGCCGTCCAAGGCAACTTCTCGAGCGTGCGAAAGGCTCCGCAGAACTGCCGTGAAAGCGGGCGCCGGCAGACGTGGATCAAGCCCAATACGCAGTCTCTCCATTCCTACGCCTGGCAAATCCGGATTGTCGGCATGGAAGGTCTCCAGGGTCACGGCCAAGTCGCGCTTGAATCGCAACCAGCGCTCCGGCGACAGCACGAGGAGCATTTCTCCGACGGCAAAACGGACAAGCCCGAGTTGATCGATCAGGCCTTCCGTCTCGCAGTCACTAAGCGCCCTGTCGCGCGCGAAAGCCTTCAGGTCGAAATAGTGGGGCGGCGCATCAAGGAGTGCGGCGGCGGCCAGTTCGGGCGCCAATAGCGCATGGGCATCGAGTTGGACCAGCCGTTCCGGCGCGCGGCGTTTGCGGCTGGGCGCCCGCAGATCGAGAAAATGTCCGCCGCCGATGGTTCGCTGCGCGGAGGTGTCGCGCACCACGTAAACGTCGCCGGCAGCGGCCGCGATCGGACTGTCCAGCACCAATTGAACATTGGCCGTGCCGCCAGGCTCGATCGGTTCGTCTCCGAGGAGTACGATGCGCGCCCCGACCTCCGTCGCGGCATGGTGGAGCCGCACCGGAAACCATTGGCCGATCGGCTTGCGTTCACCCGGCAGAACGCGAAGGCTTGCATCGATCCGGTCCGACGGCGCGTGAAGCTTCGGATCGACAATTACGTCGCCGCGCCGGATCGCCTCCTTGAAAACCCTTTCGCCGGTCAGATTGAGCGCGCAACGGTCTCCCGACCGACCACGTTCAGTCGGCCGGTTCTGGGCGTGGATCGATCGAACCCGCGCAAGCAATCCCGACGGGCTTACGACCACGTTGTCCCCAATACCGAGAGAACCCGAAAGCACGGTGCCCGTCACGACGGTGCCCACGCCGCGCAGCGTGAAAGAGCGGTCCACCGCTAATCGAAAACGGCCCGAAACTGCACGCCGGGCAAGATGCGACGCCTCCTCGAACAAGAGATACCTGAGTTCATCGATACCTTCGCCTGTAACGACCGAGACGGGAATCAGGTGGGCCTCGGCAAGCATCCTCCCGGCAAGCACCGAGCGGATATCGCTCGCCACCGCGGTGCGGCGCTCGGGACCGGCCAGATCGCATTTCGTGAGCAGGACGGCGCCGCGCTTGACACCGAGCAGGTCGACGATGGCGAGATGCTCCCGGGTTTGCGGCATGACGCCGTCGTCGGCGGCCACCACGAGCAACACGAAGTCGATGCCGCTGGCGCCGGCGAGCATCGTGTGTACGAAACGCTCGTGCCCGGGAACATCGACGAAACCGATGCTATCCCCACCCGGCACCGGCAAATAGGCGAAGCCGAGATCGATCGTCATGCCGCGTGTCTTTTCCTCCTGCAAACGATCGGTGTTTATACCGGTCAGCGCATGCACCAGCGCAGTTTTGCCATGGTCGACATGTCCCGCCGTGCCAACGATCATGATAATGCGGTCTCCGGCCACGGCGCGGCGGCGCGACGCTCGGCCTCGGCGGCATCGCCCGCGCTCAATTCGGCCCGCACTGCAGCCAGATAGCGGCTGGCAAGGGCGCTGCCGCCTGCCTCGGCACGCAGGAGCCAAACCAGCGCCTCGACCGCGTCAGCCGGCACGCCCGTGCCAAGATGGCAGGCGGCCCCGAGCATTGCCTGCCCTTCGGCGTCTCCTCGCATGGCAGCACGGCGCCACCAGCGGACAGCCTCGTCCGGATCGCGCGGCACGCCGAGCGCATTGTGATAGAGCATGCCGATCCGGGTCATCGCGGATGCGATGCCTTGATCGGCCGCGGCAAGCGCCCAACGTCGCGCCTCGCCGACATCGGGAACCATCACTTCGCCCTCCAGCAGCATCCAGCTCAGCATATCCTGCGCCGGTCCGTCGCCAGTTTCCGCTGCGGCCCGATAGAACTCGGCCGCCCGGCGAAAGTCCTGCTCGACTCCTTCGCCGCGGAAATAGAGCGACGCCAAATTCCTTTGCCCGACAGGATCCCCTGCCTCGGCGGCGAGCGCCAGCCAGCGAAAGGCCATTTCCGCATCACGCTCGACGCCGAGCGCTTCGGCGAAGCAGGCGCCGATATTGTTCTGAGCGCGGGCAACGCCCTGGTGAGCCAGCGGCTCCCATATGGAGAGAGCCACGGCATGATCGCCTCGCCGCGCGGCTTCGAGGGCCTCGGTCATGCGTGCGGCCACAGGCGTCTCGGCTGGGCGGCGCGCAAGGCGGTCAAGCCAGCGCATCGGTTCCTCCCGGATTTAAGCCGGCTAGATTAGCGATGAAGTTCGCCTCGTCTTCCAGGCAGCGGAAATCGAGCACGAGCGCCTGGTTTTCGATGCGCCCGATCACGGGGACGCCCAGCCCACGCAGCGCAGCCGCAAGCGCTTCGAGCGCCCGACCGCTCCCTGAGCGCGGCTTGAGAGCAAGCCCGGCGCTTGGCACCGTTTCGAGCGGCAGCGCGCCGGATCCGACTTGGCTCCGGCACTCCACCGTGTCGACCGCAAAGGCTTCGCCCACGGCCTCAGCAACCAGGGGAGCAAGGCGCTTTGCCTGCGCTGCAATCTCCCACACCGAGCGCGAGAGCAGCCTTAGCGTCGGCAGGCGCTCGGCCAGGCGGTCGGGGTCGCGGTAGAGCTTCAACGTCGCCTCGAGCGCGGCCAAACGAAGCTTGTCGACCCTGAGCGCCCGCTTCATCGGGTTGCGGCTGATCGCTGCGAGCAGGTCCTTGCGGCCGACGATGAACCCCGCCTGCGGACCGCCAAGCAGCTTGTCGCCGGAGAATGTGACGAGATCGGCGCCGTCGGCGACCGCCTCGCGCACGGTCGGCTCGCGCCCAAGGCCGTAGCGGGCTAGATCGACCAGCGTGCCCGAGCCGAGATCATGGACCAGCGGTATCCCATGCGCCTTGGCGATGGAAGCGAGCTCGGGTGCCCGGATCTCGGCCGTGAATCCTTCGACCCGGTAGTTCGACGTGTGCACCTTGAGGATGAGCCCGGTCTCCGGGCCGATCGCCGCAACATAGTCTTTGCGATGCGTGCGGTTGGTGGTGCCGACCTCGACAAGCCTGGCGCCGGCGCGCGTCATGATCTCGGGCATCCGGAAAGAGCCGCCGATCTCGATCAACTCGCCTCGCGAAACGATCGCTTCGCGACCGAGCGCCAGCGTGTTGAGCACGAGAAGGACGGCAGCCGCGTTGTTGTTGACGACGGTTGCATCCTCGGCTCCGGTCAGCTCGCAAACGAGCGATCGAAGATGATCGTCCCGTTCGCCGCGCTCGCCTTTCTCGACATCGAATTCGAGAGCCACCGCTTCGCGCATCGCCAGCCGAACAGCCTCGACCGCCTCTTTCGCGAGGAGGGCTCGTCCGAGATTGGTATGCAGCACCGTTCCGGTCAGGTTGAAAACGGGGCGCAGGGAAGAGCGTTCGCCGTCCCTGAGCTGCACGAGCGCGTCGCCGGCAAGATCGTTTGCCTCCGGCACGACGGCTCCGGCATTGCGGGAGGCCATTCGCGCATCGGCGACGGCTCGGCGAATGGCCTCCGTCGCGGCCTGCCGTCCGAAGCGCTCGATTGCGGCCGCCGCCAGCGGGGTCCTCAGCACTTGGTCGACCGACGGAAGATTGCGCAAAGGGTTTGCGGATGAAGCGGTCATCGTATCCTCAATAGCCAACAAGGAACGGATTGAACGATCCGCGGCGATGGCCACCCTCGCGGACGAGCAGGTCGAGGCCGAGCGTCGCCACGTCGTCGGCGACCGGATCGAGAGCCGGATCCTTGTGCTGGTACAGGATCTTTACATAGCAGCCGCATGCATCGCAGGTCTCGGCTTTGACCGTGCCAGGGCCTCCCTCTATTTCCTGATAGCCTATCCCCTTGGTCGAGCCGCACAGCGTACATTTGACACGGACGTGGTTCCACAATGTTCCACACAGCGCGCAGGCGCAGAACCGCGCCCCGTGTGCGCCGTGCCAGCCGACGATGATCGAGGATACGGGCGGCCCACCGCAGGCCGGACAGGCGCCGTCGGCAACCGGAACCAGCTTCGAGCTGTCGAGACATGCCGCGAGGCGGGCGAAGTGAACCTGCAGCGCGGCCGCGACATAGACATGCTCGGCAAGCGCGTTCATTGGAATCGCATCGGTGAGCACATTGCGCACCATGGATTCGACCCCGGACGCATCGATATTCGCCAGCCTGTCCAAGGCGGCTGCGGCCGCCTTGGGTTTTTCGATCGTGGCTGCCACTTCGAACAGGCGGCCGAGCGTCATTCCAAGGGCGGCATCCGAAGTGGATTGGTTGCGATCGAGCGGCGGCATACCGAAGGTTCGTGCGCGCTCGCGCGCCTCCGCGCTCGGCAATTCGATCTCCGGCAAGCCGTCCTGGATGCGGTGCTGCGCATCCGTCAGTGCAGAGAGGAAGCGGAGATAGGGGCCGAGCTGGTGGTCATCCGCCAACACATCCAATCGCTCGGAGCGGCGAATGAACAAGGTCCGCGGATCAGGCAGGCGCGCAAAGGGTGGGGCCGAGACCTCGCCGATTACAGTCGGGTCAGGGCGTGACGGATCTTGTTGCTTTGGCATTTCAACCTCACGAACCTCACGGGCCACGTGGTCGGCTTGATACTGCTCCAGAGCAATTCCACGAAAAGTGTATAACGGTTTTCCGTCCGGAATTGCGTAAAAACAAATACCCGCTCATTCGGCGGGATTCGATCCCGAACGTCCGTCCGGTTTGCCTGCGATCAGTTCACGCAGCCATTTGCGATGATGCCGCCAAGCCCAGCCGCCGGTCACCCGTCCGCGCGTCATGGCGGGAATGGTGCCGCGTACCCAGATGGCCGAATAGAAATGGATAATCCAGACGCCGATGATCGCCACGGCAGCGATCGAATGAACAAGCAGCGCCACCCGCTGCTGACCGATCGTGGTGTAAGCGGCGAAATATTGTTGCCAGATGACGATGCCGCTCGAAATCAGGATGATGATGAGGATCGACATTGACCAGAAGACGAGCTTCTGGCCGGCATTGTACTTGCCGACTTCGGGGACGTTGTCCTCGTGATTGGACAATACGTCACGGAAACGAGCGAGCCACGTTCCGTCCTCGGGCCTCCACAAATTGGCCTTCCAGAACCGAAGGAAAAGCCCAAGGAAGCTGCAGAAGAGCAAGACGCCGATCCATGGATGAGCGAAGCGCGTGAACTGGCCGCCGCCAAACAGCCCCGACAGGAAGAACAGGCTCGGGTGAAACATGGCAAGGCCGGACAAGGCGAGCAGGATCAGGCTGGCCGCCGTGATCCAATGGTTGATCCGCGCGCCCACCGTGTAGCGGTCCACGATGACTGGCTTGCCGGGATGTACCTGCTCGTTCGGCTTCACGTCATATGCGGCCATCGTTGTCGCCTTCCGTCAGCTCTTCGGCATGCTCCTCATCCGTCTCGGAGACCCTGTTCGGTCCCATCACCAGATGGTGAAGCAGGCCGACGCCGGCCGCCACGCCGAGAATGGTGAGGCCGGCATATTTGGTCACGCCCTTCCACGCCTCCACGAGCGAACTGATCTTCGGCTCCTTCGGCAGACCCGAATAGAGCTCCGGCTGGTCGGCATGGTGCAGCACATACATCACATGCGTCCCTCCGACCCCGGGCGGATCGTAGAGGCCGGCATTCGAATAGCCGCGCGATTTCAGGTCCTTGATGCGGCCGTCGGCGTGCTGTTTCATCTCGTCTTTTGTACCGAACACGATCGCCTGGGTCGGGCAGGCCTTGGCGCAGGCTGGTCCCTGGCCGACAGCCACGCGGTCGGAGCAGAGCGTGCATTTGTAGGCCGTGTGATCGACTTTGGAGATGCGCGGAATGTTGAACGGGCAACCCTTGATGCAATAGCCGCAGCCGATGCAGTTCTCATGGACGAAATCGACGATGCCGTTCGAATACTGCACTATGGCGCCTGGTGCCGGACAAGCCTTGAGGCAGCCCGGGTCAGCGCAGTGCATACAGCCATCCTTGCGGATCAGCCATTCGAGTTCGTTCGTCTCGGGATTGTCCCATTCGCTGTAGCGCATCAGCGTGAACATGTCCGGCGTGAGATCGGCAGGATTCTCATAGACGCCGGCATTGAAGCCGATCTCCGGATGCGTGTCGTTCCACTCGATGCAGGCCGTCTGGCATGCCTTGCAGCCGATGCATTTCGAAACATCGATGAGCTTGGCGACTTCCGTCAATTGCTGCTCGGGCGCGGGAACCGTCGAGGCAGAGCGGCGGATGAGGTCCTTGTCGGAAAAACGCGGTGCGGTATCCGTCGTCGAAGGATTTGGAAGTGGAGGAAACATCGCTTACTCCTCCTACGCTACCGGCCCGGCGATGGGCTCGATGTTGACAAGGAACGCCTTGTATTCCGGCGTCTCGATGTTGGCGTCGCCGACAAAGGGGGTGAGCATGTTCGGGCCAAAGCCTTTCTTCGCCGCTCCCGTGAAGCCCCAGTGCAGCGGTATTCCGACGATGTGGACGGTCTTGCCATCGCAGGTGAGCGGCCTGATCCGCTTGGTCACCATGGCCTTCGCCACAACGGAACCGCGCTTCGACCAGACGCGCACCCAGCCGCCTTTGGTGATGCCCTTCTCGGCCGCAAGCTGTTCCGAAATTTCCACGAAAAACTCCGGCTGCATCACCGCATTGGTGATGACGTGCTTGGTCCAGAAGTGGAAATGCTCGGTCAGTCGGTAGGAGGTCGCCGCGTAGGGGAACTCCTGCGAAGCCGATTCGGCGAACTGGGCCATATCGCCTTCGAACACCCGCGCTGCGGGGTTGCCGCGGACTTTGGGAGCTATCGGGTTCGCGATGGGCGACTCGAATGGCTCGTAATGCGCCGGGAATGGTCCGTCGCGCATCATGCCCCGGGTAAAGAGGCGCGAGACGCCCTCCGGATTCATGATGAACGGGCCTACTTGATCGGGCTTTGCCGTTGGCAAGATGTCGGGGACATCGTAGCCCGACCATTTCGTGCCGTCCCATTCAATCACCTTGCGGCTTGGATCCCAAGCCTTTCCGGTGAGGTCAGCCGACGCCCTGTTGTAGAGAATGCGGCGGTTGGCAGGCCATGAGAACGCCCATTTGGAATAGGCGCCGGTTTCGTCAGGATCGGTGGTGTCCCGCCTGGCCATGTTGTTGCCGTTTTCGTTGAAGCAGCCGGAATAGATCCAGCAGCCGCAGGAGGTGGAGCCGTCGTCGCGCAGCGCGGCGAAGCCCGGCAAGAGCTTTCCGGCCTCGGCCAGCACCTTTGTCGGGTCGGCCGTGTCGGTTACCCTGGCGAGCGCCCTACCATTGATCTCCTGGGCAAGCTCCTCGGCCGTCGGATCGCCGGGATCGGCATAAGGCCAGTTGAGCTTGACGATCGGCTCGGCGAAGGCGCCGCCTTCCTTGGTGTAGAGCTCCTTCAGGCGCAGATAGAGCTGCGCCATAATCCAGGTATCGCGTTTGGCCTCGCCGGGGGGCGTGCCGCCGGCCCAATGCCACTGCAGCCAGCGCCCCGAATTGACCAGCGAACCGTCGTCCTCGGCGAAGCAGGTGGAGGGAAGCTGGTAGACTTCCGTCTGAATCTGCGACGGATCGACATCGTTGTACGGCCCGTGGTTCTCCCAGAACCGGCCCGTCTCCGTGTCCAACGGATCCATGATGACGAGGTATTTGAGCTTCGAGAGGGACTCGATCACCTTCTTCTTGTTCGGAGCTGCCTGTAGCGGGTTGAAGCCCTGGCAGAAATAGCCGTTCATCTTGCCCTGGTGCATCAGCTCGAAAGCCCGCAGCAGATCGTAGCCCGGCAGGTCGAGCTTCGGCAGGTAGTCATAGGCGAAGCCGTTCTCCGGCGTTGCCGCGTTGCCCCACATTGACTTTTGGAAGCTTACGAAGAACTTCCTGTAGTTCTGCCAGTAGCTCATCTGGTTCGGCCGGAGCGGCTTGAAGCCTCGGGTCGACATGTAGGCTGCCAGATCGACCTCCTTCTCGGTCGGCAGCGTCAGATAACCGGGCAGCAGGTTCGACATCAGCCCGAGGTCGGTCAGCCCCTGGATGTTGGAGTGACCGCGAAGCGCGTTCATGCCGCCGCCGCGTATACCGATATTGCCGAGAACAAGCTGCAGCATCGCCATGGCGCGGATGTTCTGCGAGCCCTTCGAGTGCTGGGTCCAGCCGAGCGCGTACATCGAGGTCATCGCCTTGGTCGGAGACGACGTCTCGGCGACCATCGCGGCCACCTTCAGGAACCGGTCCTTGGGTGTGCCGCAGATGCGCTCGACCATCTCCGGCGTGTAGACCGCGACATGCTTCTTGAGCAGATTCCAGACGCAGCGGGGATTGGCCAATGTCGCGTCGACAACGGCAAAGCCGTCCGTGCCTATGTCATAGTCCCAACTGGACTTGTCATAGTCTCGCTTCGCCTCGTTATAGCCGGAGAAGAGGCCGTCCTGATAGGTGAAGCCCTCCTTGACGACATACGTCGCGTTGGTGAAGGCCTTCAGATAGTCCCATTGCACGTTATCGTTCTGGATGCAGTAGTTGATCAGCCCGAGCAGGAAGGCGATGTCCGTTCCCTGGCGGATCGGCGCGTAAAGATCCGACACCGAAGCCGAGCGCGTAAAGCGCGGGTCGATGACGATGAGCTTGGCGCCGCGATTGGCCTTCGCCTCCGTGACCCATTTGAAGCCGCAAGGATGCGCTTCCGCGGCATTGCCGCCCATGATGACGACGAGATCCGTGTTCTTGATGTCGTTCCAGGAATTGGTCATTGCGCCGCGGCCGAATGTTGGGGCGAGACTCGCCACCGTCGGGCCGTGTCAGACACGTGCCTGGTTGTCGAACACCAGCATGCCCGCGCTGCGGACCACCTTGTAGGTCGCGAACGCGGTTTCATTGGTCGAAGCCGAGGCGGCGAGGAAGCCGGTGGTGATCCACCGGTTGACCGTCACGCCGTCATTGTTCGTCGCGACGAAGTTCTTGTCGCGATCGTCCTTCATCAGGCGGGCGATGCGGCCGAGCGCGTCTTCCCAGCTTATCGGCTCGAACTTGTCCGAGCCCGGTTTGCGGATCATCGGATGTTGCAGACGGGTCGGCGACTTGACAAATCCGAGCAGGGCCGACCCTTTGGGGCACAAGGTGCCGCGATTGGTCGGATGATCAGTGTCACCCTCGATATGGGTGATCTCGGCCGGCTCGCCCTTTCTGAGATCGCCCTTCGAATACAAGATTATGCCGCAAGCCACCGAGCAGTATGGACAGGTGTTGCGTGTTTCGGTGGTGTTCGCGAGCTTGAAGGGCCGTATAGCCGCCGCGTGTGCGGCCTCGCTATCGCCGAAGCCGAGGGCTCCAAGCGTAGTACCGGCGAGACCCGCGCCTGCTGTTTGCAGGAACGCGCGTCGAGAAAGATCGATGTTCATGGGTTCCTCCCGAAGCCGGTGCCCCACAAGGCAACTCGAACCAACGGTTCAATCCGAGTAACTAGTCTCGGACCAAATAAAATCAATGCCAAAGAACGAGGTGCGTACGGTGCAGCAAAAGTGCCCCTCCGAACCGCCTTCCTGCAACAGGTTTGTGCCCGCAAATCGGCATTGTGTATTATTGTTGAATATTCTTGTCATCTTTTCGTGACCGCGACTGCGATTGACGAAAACGAACGCATTACCATACAGTAAAGCGTGGTGATGAAACAGCTCCCGCGGGTCGGGGCGCCTTTCGATCGATACCCAATGACGGCGATGCCTCGCACGCCGGATACGGTGCTTGCCTTTCCTAACTTAATGAAATCCGCTGAGAGCAAGCGTGCTCCAAACGCGCTGTGCGTTGGCGCGATCGTATTTTCCATTCCGGTTGACCTTGATCCCTACTAAAGCGTGCCAGCAGAGGAGGCTCGACGACTATGGCAATCGCCCTCTCGCCCGAAAAAACCGATGCGCCCGTTGTGCGCCTGACCAGCCTCGCCCATGGCGGCGGTTGCGGCTGTAAGCTGGCACCGTCAGTGCTGCAGCAGCTTCTCGCTAATCCGGCGGCTGCCAGTCCCTATCATCAGCTTCTCGTCGGCACGGAGACCGGCGACGATGCGGCAGTCTGGCAACTCGACGGCGCGACTTGCGTCATCGCGACCACCGACTTCTTCATGCCTATGGTAGATGACCCCTACGATTTCGGCCGGATTGCCGCAACCAACGCCCTGTCCGATATCTATGCGATGGGTGGCCGGCCGATCATGGCGCTGGCGATCCTCGGGATGCCTCTCGACAAGATCCCGATGCTCATGGTCCGCGAAATCCTGAAAGGTGGTGAAGCTGTCTGCGCCGACGCCGGAATCCCGGTTGCAGGTGGCCACTCGATCGACTCGCCGGAGCCGATTTATGGCCTCGCAGTCATCGGCACATGCCGACCCGGAGATATCCGACGCAATTCTGACACCAGGCCGGGTGACGCCTTGATCCTGACGAAAGGGCTCGGCGTCGGCATCTACTCCGCCGCCATCAAGAAGCAGGCGCTTTCCGAGAGCGGCTATCGCGAAATGATCGCCTCCACCACGCTTCTCAACCGGATCGGATCGGAGCTGGCGCAGGACGCGAGCGTCCACGCTGTCACCGACGTGACCGGATTTGGCTTGCTCGGACATGGCCTCGAGATGGCACGCGGTGCCGGGTGCACGCTGATAATTTGCAGCCACGACGTGCCGCTCTTTTCCGAAGCTGCCTCGCTCGCGGTCGACGGCCACGTCACCGGCGCATCGCGGCGCAACTGGGCGAGCTATGGCGACGCGGTAAGCTTACCTCCCGGCATGCCCGAGTGGCGACGCCATCTTCTCACGGATCCACAGACTTCGGGCGGGTTGCTGGTTGCTTGCGAGACCGACCACGCAGCGGCGCTCGTCGAGAGGATCGTCGCGGACGGCTATCCTTCGGCTCGCATCATCGGCCATGCCAGGCCCGGCGCGCCGACAATAGTAGTAGAGGCCTGAACGGCCGCTCCGCTTCCCGCCAGATGACGGGGCGCCCTCCAGTTCGCGGCACTCCACCTCCTGCCACCAATGGATCGGCAGGCAAAGACGCCGCCTGCCCTGTCCACGCTGGATTGGCGGCGGACGCTGCGGACTGTTTTGGTGACCGGATGATCCGAGCGAGCATGAGCTCGCCAGATCATGATTGGGCGCCAGGCACGAGCTTGAAACATCAGCTCCTCTATCCGGAGAATCTCGTTCCACTTGGCCATGCGTTCGGAACGCGTGATCGAACCACTTTTTCCCGCCAAGTATCGCAGCGCTTGCTGCGATTGTGCTGGCTGGACCGGCGTTTGCCGCCATGGCGACCGGCAACATGACCGTGCGCATCACGATCCAAGCTGAATGCAAAGTTCAGACTGTCAGCGATCTGGATTTCGGCACGAGGGGTGTCGTCGATATCGATCAGACCAACACCGTTGGCGTGCATGCACGACGGGGCAAACTTATAACGTCGGCGTGAGTGCCGGCGGCAGCGCCGGCGCTACTATCGCCGTTCGCAAATTGACTGGCCCGCGTCCGCAGTGGTACGACAGCCTCGACGCGTTCCGCCGCGGCAGCGACAAGCACGCCGCGCCCCGCCCGCATCTCCTTGTCCCCGCCGCGGCGAACCTACAGCCCGCCGTCGCGGTGTACCTGTGCCCGCCGGGCGAGCCGGGCTACCATCCATTCGCCCTGTGCGTCCTGCACCTCGAGGACGGACGGGTCGCGGAGGCCGTCGACTTCCAGGTGCCGATGAGATTTCTGCTCCCGCGCGGTTTCAACAAGGACGAGGTCGAACATAGGAAGATCGGATGAAGGTCGCGACTGAGCAGGAGTGGCAGGCCGCCCGCAAGGAGCTGCTGGCGGCCGAGCAGGAGCTGGCGGCGCACGAACAGCGCGTCACCAAGCAGCGGCGTGAGTTGCCCTGGGTTCCGGTCGAGAAGCACTACGCCTTCGCCACCGACGACGGGCCCAAGTCCTTGCCGGAGCTGTTTGATGGCCGCTCGCAGCTCCTCATCTATCACCTGATGTTCGGGGAGGACTGGAAGATGGCGTGCCCGGGCTGCACCTCGGTCGGCGATGGGCTGGGCGGCATGATCACGCACGTGAACGACCGCGACGTGACGCTCATCGCGATGTCGCTGGCGCCGCTGGAGAAGCTGATGGCAACTAAGGCACAGCGCGGGTGGACGATGCCCTACGTGTCGGCCTGCGGCGACGACTTCCTGTTCGACTACGGCTTCGCATTCCACCGGGAGGAGATGTCCGGAATCGCCCGCGACGAGTTCGACATGGGGCAGCTGCTCCGCGAGGCGCCGCAATGGCTGCAGGATTACCGGGACGACGTCGGTGCGCCGGACCTCCAGTCGGCCGTGTCGGTGAGCGCAGGGTGGAGCGTCTTCGCGATGGAGGACGGAGCGGTCTACAACACCTACCGCCGCTATCCGCCGCTGGTGGGGCCGCCCTACGCGCCGTTGCTCGAGTTCGTGCCAAAGCCGTGACATCCGCAACTTCGGTGCGCACGCCCGCCTGATCGATGCGGTCATGTAATCCCCATAGGACGGAGCTGCTGCCTGATTTGCTTCTAACATCACACTTGCATAATAACACTAACGAGGGTTAGCGTGCAGATCAATGTTAGAACGTGACCGGATCAGCACTGAAGGAGCGTTCGCCGAGACGCTTGAGCGCTATCTCGGAGATACGCTTCATGACCACGTTCGGGTTCAGGAATCTACAGCCCCACAAAACCTTCCTTCATTCCTCGATCGGGCCTACCATTTCTACGAAGCGCGGATAGCGGGAAGACGGTGCGTCTTCCTTGCCGCCCTGGACAGTGCCGCTACCCCTTCCGATATTACCAAGCACGTCGGTTTGGTCCGCAACTCGATTGACGCAATCGTCATATTCGCTGCTCCATCACTGAGCGCACACAACCGCGCACGCCTGATCGGTCAACGCGTCCCATTCGTCGTTCCCGGGAACCAGCTCTACATCCCTGACCTCGCCATGGATTTGCGTGAGCATTTTCGGGCCCCCAGACAGCGGCATGACGACGGTCTATCACCGGCGGCGCAAGCTGTGTTGTTCGACCATCTCTTGCGGCACGCCGACAAGGCGATGATCCCGTCGCTCATTGCCGCGCGACTGCGCTACTCGGCAATGTCGATCGGTCGTGCTTTCGACGATCTGGCTGCATCGGGCCTCGCACGCACCGAAAAGCACGGCAAGGAAAGACACATCCGATTCAAGGCGGAAGGACGCCAGTTGTTCGAGGCAGCGCGCGATCTCCTCCGCAGCCCGGTACGCGCGGTGAAATTCGTCCGAGGCGATCACTCCCAGGCACCGCTCAAGCAGGGGGGCGAATGGGCGCTTGCCGCGCTGACCGATTTGTCCCGGCCGTCGATAATTGCCTACGCCGTCGCCGCCGGCAACTGGAAAGCCATCGCGCAAGCCTCCGGCTTCGTTGAAACCTCCCGCGATCAAGCCGATCTCGTCATCGAAACATGGTCGTACGACCCTGCCGCCTTGTCTGATACCGACACCGTGGACCCGCTGTCACTTTATGCGCACTTCAGGGACCACCGTGACGAGCGTGTCTCCATGGCGGCAGAACATCTGTTGGAGAACATCGCATGGTAACCGGCATCGAGAAGTTCCGGGAGCATTTCGCCCAACATGAGGATCACTACGCGATCATCGGCGGGCCGCGTGCGACCTGCTCTTCGATGCGGCCGGTCTTCCGTTCAGAGCGACCAAAGACATCGACATGGTGCTCTGTGTCGAGGTGGTCGATCCCGCATTCGGCGCGGCTTTCAAGGCGTTTCTTGATGCAGGCGGCTATCAGGCGCGGGAGCGCAGCGATGGCAAGAAGGAATTCTATCACTTCCACAAGCCGAAAAACCAAAGCTTCCCGTTCATGATCGAACTCTTTTCGCGCAAGCCGGGGGCTCTCGAGCTTCCGGAGGACGCAGCGCTCACGCCCATCCCCGTCGAAGAGGACATCGTCAGTCTCTCGGCGATCCTCCTCGACGAGGGTTACTACGAGGCGCTGCAGGCCGCGAAACGCAAGGTGGATGGCGTCACGGTCATAGACGAAACACTGCTCATTCCGTTCAAGTCCCGCGCCTTTCTCGATCTGACCAAACGCGCAGAGGCAGGCGAGAAGATCGATGGCAAGAACATCAAGAAACATCGCAACGATGTCTTCCGCCTGGTCCAGTTGTTGCGCAGAGACGCCTCAATCAAGCTAGCCGACCCGATCCGCGAGGATCTGCGAAAATTCCTCGAACTTGCTCAAGCCGACGATACTCTGGACCCCAAGGCGTTCGATGTGCCGCTCTCTCGGGACGAGGCCACCGGTCTTCTTCGTTCGGTCTACGATTTGAACTAGACTAACCTCCGCTCTCGACCGCGATTCCCGAAAGGCGGCGCTCGACCGATTCCTTGGCGAAACTTTCTCGTGAGCCGATGACGAGATATGGCAGAGACGTGCTGCGCAGCTTGGTGCTGCCTCTTCGGGCATCGCCTGCCAAGTGAGGTTTGACATGCACGAAGTCGAGGAATTCGTCGATGACCGTCAGAACTCGTGGTGCATCCTTGCGCGCGGCCGCTTGCGGGCCTCGACACAAACGAGGATCATGTCCCGTCGAAAAGCCTGCTCATCAAACCCCGCCCGCACCATCTGCCGATCGTGAAGATCTGCAGGAGTGCAACACGACCTTGTCGGCTGTTGTCGTGAAAGTCAGGAAGTGGCGCGACCGAGCCGGTCGGCGCATGGGCTGGGATTATACCGCGATCGAGCGTTCTAGGTATCAATTGGGTGGGAAGCAGACTTACCGAAGCGCAACGAGTGAAGGCGTCGGTTCAATATTCTGGTTCAGCCGGAAGAGATTTGAAGGATCGAAGCGGGCTTTAAGCGCCGCAAGGCGGTTGTATTTTTCTGCGCGATCGCGCAGAGCCTGGACGCGTTCCATTGGCGCGAGGTCCTGCGCCAAGATGCAGGCCGCGCCGAGGCCGACAGCGAGCAGTGCGCTCTCGGTGCCGGCGCGCCGGCCTTGCTCGTGGCCGGCGCCGTGGATCAGGGGCTCCAACTCGACACTTCGGCGGACATAGAGGGCGCCCACACCCTTCGGTGCGTAAAGCTTATGACCGGCGATCGTGAGCAGATCGACGCCGGGTGCATCGACCCTAATCGGAATTTTGCCGACCGATTGCGCGGCGTCCGTATGAACGCGGATGTCGTGCTCCCGGGCGATGGCGCTGATGTCCTCGATCGGCTGGATCGTGCCGACCTCGTTGTTGGCGTGCATCACGCTTATCAGGACGGTGCGCGGGGTGATGGCACGGCGCACGGCTTCGGGATCGACCCCACCCGTCGAGCCGACGGGCAGATAGGTCACCGTCGCGCCAAGGCGCTCGAGAAACCGACAGGGGGGCGAGAACGGCGGGGTGCTCGACCGGCGGTGGTGATGATGTGCTCGCCCTCGTGCTTGAGCGCGAAGAACGTGCCCTTGATGGCAAGGTAATTGGCTCACCGCCGCCGCTTGTGAACACGATCTCGTCGGGCGCCGCGCCGAGCAGCGTGGCGACCTGGCCGCGGGCGCGCTCCAGTGCGGCCTTTGCCGGCGTGCTCGCCCAATGGCCGCTGGACGGATTGCCAAAGGCTTCGTCGAGGAAGGGTTGCATTGCCGTTGCCACCGCGGGATCGATCGGCGTGCTGGCGTTGTAGTCGAGATAGATCTGAGCCATCGGATCAGAACACCAGTACTTTGTCGGCGGCGATGATGGCGGCCGCGAGTTCATTCATTGTACTGCGGCTTGCATCAGCCATGACATCGGCTTCAGTCAGGCCGCGCGCGTCCATGCAAGTGCCACACAGCAAGATCTGCCCCTTGCCGGCAATTGCCCCCTTCAGCATGCACTCGACATTGTAGTAGCCGTCGGCAGTCTTCTGACCCGCCTTTGCGGCCACCACGGCGTCGGCCATCAGGAACACTGTGACTCCGGTTCCGCGCTCGTTCTTGATGAGAGCAAGAGCCAGGCGCAGGCCGTTGTAACACCGCTCGGTGCCATAGGGCGGGTCATTCAGGATGAACCGGATCTGCACAGGTGTCCCTTTCTTCGGTTCTTCGAATGCGCCTCCATCAAAAGGCGACTTCCGCAACCATCAGCCGTGCGACGAGCCCGCCCCATTCGCCGAGAACGCGGCGCCGCTCCTCGAACTCTATTTGTCGATCTCGCCGCGCGCAAAGCGCTCTTTGAGAATGTCGAGCGGCGTGCGGCCGGCAGCGTGTGATGCGGTGGCGCCGTTGTCTTCACGGGCCGCCGACCCAGCGGACGAGAGGGACCCGGCCGCGATCAGCACAGCGAGAAAGAGGATCATGAACAGCGGCCCGAAAATCATGGGCCAGCCTCCACCCCACCCCATCATATGAGGCCCCCCGTGCGTATCGTTCGGCGTCCGAAAGTGCCTGAGCCCACAGAGCATTTGGCGCGAGGACCGCGCCCGCAGCGACGAATATCGGAACCAGAACCTTCATCATGGATCAGCATTGGATGGGCGGCGCGGCCGCGAAGCTCGCCCGCGCCCGACGTGCGGCTACTCCCGCATGAAGGTCTGAACCTCCTCGGGCGTCACTTTGCCGTCCTTGTCTGCGTCGACCTTGTCGAAGATTCGCTTTTGGATGGTCGTAATCTCCTCGAAGGAAAGCCCGCCGTCGCCGTTCGTGTCGGCAATGGCGAACATGATCTTCATCATGTGCCCGTGCATGCGCATCATTGGCATGCCTCCCATCATCCCTTGACCCATCATGCCTTGACCCATCATGCCTTGGCCCATCATTCCAGGAGGCGTCCCGCCGGGCTGAGCGGGCTGTGCTCCTTGGTCCTGTCCCGCCGCATCTCCAGGCTCAGCAGGTGGGGTGGCCTGTGCAGTCCTCGAATCGGGGTGGTGCGGGTCGACGGCGGTTGTTTGCCCGGCGTCTGCGGCCGTCATGCCGGTGGCGATGGTGGCAGCTAACGCAGTCGCGCGTGATAGTGCAGTCAACGTCATGGGAACCTCCTTCTTGTGCAGAGCTCAGCGGAAGCCGTTCCAACCCGCTTGCGGCTGCGGCTTCCAAACGCAAAAACCGGCAAGTCGCGGTCGCGATTTGAACCGCAGTCTAGGTCAAAAGCAGCGCGGCGAATTTGCGCCGGATCAACTGCTCGGCCAGTCGGACTTCGATCTGCTATCATCGTCAGGTTGCCCGCCTCGAGGATGGATGCGGCATCGAAGACGCGCGAGAGAGAGCGGGTTCGCGCATCGCGACGGCCACGACCAACCCCGAGAGAAATGTCAGGGCGGCAATCGAAGCGATCGCCCACGAAAAACCGAAGCGATCGGCGATGAGCCCGGCGGAGAGCGCGCCGATCGCGTAGCCGAGGTCGCGCCAGAAGCGGTAGACGCTCAGCGAGCGGGCGCGCCAGGTCGGATGCGAGGCGTCGGAGACGGCGGCGATCAAGCTCGGATAGACCATGGCGGTGCCGAGGCCAAGAAGGAGGCTGCCGACGAGCCACCACTCGAACTGGCGCGTTGCGGCCGTGAGGAATAGGCCCGCGGCTTGCACCCACATGCCGGCGACGATCAGGCCCTTGCGGCCCCAACGGTCGCTCAACGGGCCGGTTGCGATCTGCAAGATGCCCCACGTCGCGGGATAGATCGCCTTCAAAATGCCGATGCGCTCGACGCCGAGGCCGAAGGAGGCGAAGAACAGCGGGAAGATACCCCAGCTCATGCCGTCATTAAGGTTGTTGACGAGGCCGGCCTGCGAGGCGGCGAAGAGATTACGGTCCTTGAACGACGTGAGCGCGAAGACTTCCCGGAAACGGATCGGCGCAGCCTTCTGCGTGTGCGAGGAGGCCTCCAGCCGGACATGGTCTCGCGTATCGCGCACCAGCAGGATCGACAACGCGGCTCCCAGCATTGCATAGCCGATGCCGAAATAGATCGGCGCCGGGCGCAAGCCATATCGCGAGGCGACATAGCCAGTCAGAAACGCGGTCACGCCGACGGCGAGATAGCCGGCGAACTCATTGAGGCCGACGGCCAAGCCGCGCGACTTCGGTCCGACGAGATCGACCTTCATGATCACCGTCATCGACCAGGCAAGCCCCTGGTTGATGCCGAGAAGCGCGTTGGCGGCGATGACCCATTCCCAGTTCGGCGCCCAGATAATCATGAAGGGAACCGGCAGGCCAACAAGCCAGCCGAGGACGAGAACGCGTTTGCGGCCCCAGATATCGGCGAGTTGCCCGGAGACGAGATTGGCAAAGGCCTTCACCAGGCCGAAGCTGATGATGAAGGAGACGACGAGCGTCGTCGAGGTGATGTGGAACTCCTCGGCGCCGATGAGCGGCACAACGGTGCGCTCGATCCCGACCATGCCGCCGACGAAGGCGTTGATCAGGATGAGCAGCGCGAACTGCGGCCAGTTCTCTCTAAGGCCCAGCCTGACTGCCGAGCTCGCCGACCGAGAATCCGATTTTGCCACTCTCATCGGTCAGGCCGCGGCAGCCGTGTGGCTGGAATTGGCGGTCCTGATCTGCGCGGCCTGCGGCGGGGCCGGCGGAATCTCGGCGAGCATGAAGCAGATGAACTCGGCCTCGTCCTCGATTCCGAAGGCCTCGTTATGGCGCTTCTCGAAGCCGATGGTGGACCAGGGCTTGCCGCTCAAACGCCGGCCGCAGACCGAGCCGGCATAGGCCCCAGAAAGGACTTCGACATGGTCGGGAAGAGCCTTGAGGCGGCCGGCGCTCCGGAAGAGGTCTTTGGCACCTTCTTCGGCGCTGACCGCTAGCTCGGTGCGGCCGAGATCGCCGACCATCAGAGTGTGGCCGGTCAACACAAACCAGGGCTCGGCGGCCCGCGTGCGGTCGATCACGAGCAGGCAGATGTGCTCAGGCGTGTGCCCGGGCGTATGCATGACCGTCGCGCTCACGTTGCCGAGCGGGAGGACGTCGCCGTCGCGTACTCCTCTGAACGGGAACGAGACGTCCGCCTCGGTCGACAGCACGTACTCCGCACCGGTAGCCTCGGCGAGCGCGCGGCCGGCGGAGAGATGGTCGGCGTGAACATGCGTGTCGATGACGAAATGAATGCGCATGCCGGCGTCTTCAGCTGCGCGCAGGTAAGGCTTGATGTCGCCGACTGGATCGACGACGGCTGCGGCCGACTTGCCGCCACAGCCGAAAAGATAGGAGATGCCGACCGGATCTGTGTGGAGGAATTGGCGAAGGATCATGGGGTTGCACTCCCTGCTGCGAAGGGTTAGAAACATTCAATCATTCCGCTGACTGTTCCACTGAGGAGCTGCCGTGTCAAGCATCGGACCGAAACAAGCGATCTACGAAAGCCTCGCCGAGGTGGCGCAGGCGCTCGGCCATGCCCACCGGCTCGAGCTTCTGGAGCACCTGGCGCAAGGGGTGCGCAGCGTCGAGGAACTCTCCGCGCGAACCCGCCTGAGCTTCGCCAACACGTCGCGCCACCTGCAGATCCTGCGGCGCGCGCGCCTCGTCGAGACGGCGCGCCGCGGCAAGCATGTGCTCTACAACCTCGCCGGTGATGCCGAGGTGGTGGCACTGATCAAGGCGCTCGGCCGTGTCGGCGAGCGAAACGTGGCCGAGGTCGACCGCGTGATGGCCGACTACTTTCGTGCGCGCGATGCGCTGGAGCCGGTGTCGCGCGAAGACCTGGTCTCGAGGCTGCATGACGGGGCGGTCACGGTTCTCGACGTGCGGCCGGAGGACGAGTTTGCGGTCGGACATCTCCCGGGCGCCCTCAACATCCCGCTGGCCGAGCTGGAGCGCCGCCTGGGCGAGCTTCCGGCAGATCGGGAAGTGATCGCCTATTGCCGCGGCCCTTATTGCGTTCTCTCGTTCGAAGCGGTCGCCGCCTTGCGAGAGCGGGGTTATCTCGTCCGTCGGCTTGAGGACGGCTATCCCGAATGGAAGGCTGCAGGGCTGCCGGTCGAAGCGGTTGGCTGAAACGAGACACACGCGCTAGTCCCATGGATCGAAAAGCAGGCGAAACGGGAAGAGAGGGCGCGGCGTGGCCGATCGTGAACGGCAACGACCATGCGTCTCCCTCCGTGTTCCGGCCGGAGGCTCTGCTGCGCGAAGCGCGTCGACAGAAGGGACTGCCGCTCATCGCCGTTCCTCCAGTGTGTGTCCTCGATCCCGATGGCGACGTGGTGCGGCACCTCAGACGAACGGGCACGGGACGAATCCATGAGGGGTGGGCCTGCTACCACACCGAGCTTCTTGCCTTCGATCTCGACGACATCGGCGAGATCGGCATCATCGGCTGCGCGGTGGGCGCTCCCTTTGCAGTGCTCGTGGCCGAGCAGCTTTTTGCGTCGGGCTGCCGCCTGCTCGTCAGCGTTACGTCCGCTGGCCAGGTCACCGACAACGGAGCGACGCCCTACTTCGTGCTGATCGATCGCGCCCTGCGCGACGAGGGCACGAGCTACCACTATCTTCCGCCAGCGACCTTCGCCGAAGCCCCCGACGCAGGGCTTCTCGCTCGCATCGAGAGGGCTTTGTCGGGTCTTTCCGGCGTCACTGTCCATCGCGGTGCGACCTGGACGACGGATGCGCCCTATCGCGAAACCGAGATCGCGATTGCGTCTGCACGGGAGCTGGGCGCGTTTGCCGTGGAAATGGAGGCTGCCGCCCTGTATGCGTTTGCAACCGCGATGAAACGGTCGGTCGTCTGCTTCGCGCATGTAACCAATGCCATGGCGCGGAGTGAAGGCGACTTTGAAAAAGGCGAGGCGGACGGAACCACGGCAACGCTCGCAGTCATCGCGGCGACGGCGCGCGCCTGGTCGACCGCTGCGATCGCCGCCGAGAAATGAGCAGATGCGGGGCGCCTATGCGGCGCCCTCGACGATTTGCGCGGCGCCGAACGACCCGGCCTAGCCATCTCTCCGTCATCGATGGACTTTGCGACGCCGAGAATGGACGCCGCATCCACCGCAACAAATCGGTCGAAAAATATTGCACGCGGCCTTTCCGCATTCGCGTCCGTCGCCTGATCCAATGCTCAAGTCCGGCATGTTGCCGAACCTGATCAGAGGAAATTTGAGAATGAAAACTGCAATCTTTGTCGCGATCGGTGCCGAGCCACTCGATCGCGTTGAACTGGACGAGACCGCTATCCGTGCAGCTTGTGGTCGATGACGAAGCGGTTGATGGCGGAAACCCACATGCCTCAACACGGGACTGGTGATGGCTCGCGCAGCGCCTGCCGTGCTGCCGCCATTGGTGCTCTTAGTTCCTGACACGACCCCACGCCAGAACCGCACGGCACGAGCTTCCAGCGCCGGTTGCCCTGCGGCGGGAGGTTGGGGTGGCGCCAAGAGGCGGGGAGAATGATCGCCATTAAACACCGATTTATGCGGCAAATCTTGGCTCCGGAACTCCCGTTGCACCCAGGCCGGTGATGGCAAAAAGGCTGCCGCGCAAGACACCGTCGCTTGGAAAGCGCGGCAGCGGCGGCTTGGCCATCGAAGTGACGTACAGGGTGTCGAGCTTCGGCCCGCCGAACATGACGCTGGTGATCTTCTTGACGGGCATGTCGATGATGCGATCAACGCTGCCGTCGGGCGCGTAACGCACCAGCCTGCCGTCATAGACCAGCGCGTTCCACAGGAATCCTTCCGCATCGACGGTCGAGCCGTCAGCCGCCCCTCCCCGGCTGGTATCGACGCGGGTGAAGGTGCGCCGGTTGTTGGCGGCACCCGTTTCGATATTATAGTCGTAGGCCCAGATCTCGCCGGTCCAGGTGTCGGCGAAATAGAAGGTGCGGTCGTCCGGGCTCCAGCACGGACCGTTCGAGCAGATGATGCCGGAATCTATTCTGGTAACGGAGAAATCCGGATCGAGCCGGTAGAGCCCGCCGGAGGGTCCCTCTTCCATCGTGTCCATTGAGCCGGCGAAGAAGCGGCCGCGCCGATCGACCTTGCCGTCATTGAGCCGGTTCATCGGCCTGTCCGGCTCCGGATCGTGAATCGGCGTCACCTCGCCGGTGGCGAAATCAAGCAGATGGAAACCGCGCTGCAGCGATACCACCGCGCCACCGCCGTCCTTGCGCAATGCCATCGAACCGATCTTCATCGGCACGTCCCAGCAACGGATCTCGCTCCCGTCGGCGGTCGCCCGAAACACACGCCCGTCGAAACTGTCGATCCAGTAGAGGCGCTCCTGTTCAACGTCCCACAGCGGTCCCTCGCCCAGCGTGGTCTTCACGTCCACCACGACTTCGATCTTCATGCCGTCCTCCTCTGTTCGAACCTTGCAGAAACCGGTCAGAACGCGACCTGGTCGCCGCCCTTCAATGACAGGATTTCGCGCGCCTCTTCGGGCGTTGCCACTTCCATGCCGAGGCCTTCGATGATCTTGCGGGCAAGCACCACCTGCTCGGCATTTGACTTGGCAAGCCTGCCCTTGCCGGCCCACAGACTGTCTTCGAGCCCAACGCGGATATTGCCGCCAAGCGCTGCCGATTGCGCGGCTATGCGCAACTGGCTGGCGCCCGCACCCAGCACCGACCAGCGAAACTGATCGCCGAACAGCCGGTCGGCGGTGCGCTTCATATGGGCAACGTCTTCCGGGTGCGCGCCGATGCCGCCGAGCAGGCCGAACACGGACTGCACGAAGAACGGCGGTTTCACCAGTCCGCGATCAGCGAAGTGGGAGAGGTTATACAGATGGGCGATGTCGTAGCACTCGAACTCGAAGCGCGTCCCATTGTCGTAGCAGGTCGCCAATATGTATTCGATGTCCTTGAACGAGTTGCGGAAGACGAGATCACGCGTCGCTTCCAGATGCGGCCTTTCCCAGTCGAACTTGAAGGTCTCGTATTTGTCGGCGAGGTGATAGAGCCCGAAATTGATCGACCCCATGTTGAGCGAGGCGACTTCCGGTTTGAACTGGGCGGCGGGACGCACACGCTCCTCGACCTTCATGTAGGGGCTGCCGCCGGTGGTGATGTTGATGGCGGCATTGGTACCTTGCTTGACGCGTGGCAGGAAACGCGCGAACGCCTCTGGCGTCTGGTCGGGCTTGCCGGTCTCGGGGTCGCGGGCATGCAGATGCAGGATTGCCGCACCAGCCTCGGCCGCCGCGATCGCCTCGCGGGCGATCTGGTCCGGCGTGATCGGCAGATAGGGCGACATGGTTGGCGTGTGGATCGCCCCCGTCACCGCGCAGGTGATGATGACCTTGCCGCTGGGTTGCTGGGCGCCGGGCTTGCGGCTTGTTTGCGTCATCGTCCAAACTCCTGATCCGACTTTTTCTTGTGCGCCGCCAGCGCCATCAGCCGGCGGTCGCGCCAGACCTGCCGTTCGCTGAGTTCTTCTCGCGGCAGCCGCTTGCGGCGCTCGGCCTCGACCGTTTCCATGACCTCGCCGGCCCAGTCGACCCGACGCAGCATCTGCGGGAAGATGTTGGAATAGATCGCCTGATAGCGCTCCACATAGTCGCGCACACCACCAGGCGCGTTGAGGTCGATCGTTTCGAACGGACCCATGAACGACCAGCGCAGCGCCAGCCCGTCGCGCAGGCCCGTGTCGACGTCCTCGACCCTGGCATAGCCGTCGGCGACGAGCCGGAACGCCTCCTCCAACAGCGCGCCTTGCAGGCGGTTCATGATGAAGCCGTCGAGTTCGCGCTTCATCACCAGCGGCGCGTGGCCCGCCTCGACAAGAAAGGCGCGGGTCCTTTCCACCGTTTCGGCGGAGGTCCATGGCGCCGGCACGACTTCCGCCGCCGGGATGAGATAGGGCGGATTGATCGGGTGCACGACGAGGCAGCGATGGCGCCCCTCAAGATGATCGGTGAATTTCGACGGCAACAGCGCCGAGGTGGAACTGGCGATCACCGCCTGCGGACCGGCAATTGCGTCGATCCGGGAGAACACTTCCCGCTTCACCTCGAGGTTTTCCGGCGTGTTCTCCTGGACGTGGACGGCATCGGCCAGGGCCTCGCCAAGCTCCTCCACAATGGTGATGCGGCCAAGCACGGCATCGACCGCCTGTCCCCGCAGCAAATCGTTGGCGGCAAGGTCGCCGAGCACGCCAGCGATATAGTCGCGCGCACCGCTGGCCGCGGCCGGCGCCTGGTCCCACATGCGCACATCATGGCCTGCACGAGCGAAGCTGATCGCCCACGCTCGCCCGATGAAGCCGCTTCCGACAATTGCTACCTTCGCCATGATCTCCCCCTCAGAGTGTCTCGACGTTGCCATCGACGCCGAGCGACTGGCCAGAAATATTGACGCCCGCATCGGAAAGCAGGAAGGCGACCATCGCGGCAACATCGTATGGGCTGGTCATGCGGCGCAGCGAGATGTTTTGCAGATAACGCTGCGTCATCTCCTCGTTTGAAACGCCGAGCTGCTTTGCCCGGTCGGCAATGACCTTGTCGATGCGCGGCCCTTCGATGATGCCGGGCAAGATGGCGTTGACCCTGATCCCATGGGGTCCGAGTTCCTTGGCAAGACTCTGGGTCAGGCCGACAACGCCGAACTTGGCAGCCGAATACGGCGTGCGGAACGCGTAGCCATGGCGGCCGGCGGCGGAAGACATTGAGACGATCGAGCCCCCGCCCGCCGCCTTGATCAGCGGCACGGCACGCCGCGCGCACAGGAACTGGCCGGTCAGGCAAATGTCTATGCAGCGCCGCCAGTCTGCCGGATCGATCTCATCGACCCCGCCGGTCGGCCCGGCAATGCCGGCATTGTTGATCAGGGCGTCGAGCCCGCCGAGCTTCTCCTTGACGGTCTCGAACAGCCGGTCGACATCGTCGTCGCGCGAGACGTCGGCCTTGACCGCGGCGGCAAGCGCTATCTTATTCGGAGCGGCAGCCAATGCTTCGTCGGAAATATCGCAGATCACGACACGCGCGCCGAGCCTCGACAGCGTCTCTGCAATGGCAAAGCCGATGCCGCCGGCACCCGCCGTCACCAGCACGCGCTGGCCTTTGAGCCCGGTCAGGAATTCGTCCGCCGATGCCGGTGCGCTTGAGCTCATTATTCCATTCCTTTCACTGAATCCGCCTTTCGCGCAGCGCCATGACGGCACCGAGCACCACCAGCCCAAACAGGATCGCCCGCGTCGCGTAAGGCAGCGTCGTGCCGGCGAGCAGCATCTGCAACGCGGTCAAAAGCAGCACGCCCCCCAGCATGCCGAGATAGTGCCCGCGCCCGCCGGTAATCAGCGCACCACCGACGACGACTACGGCGATCGAGGGCAGCAGATAGTCGTCACCCATGCCGAGGCTGGCCTGGCCGGAAAAGCCGGTCAGCATGATGCCGACGAGCCCCGCGCAGACCGCCGACAGCACATAGACGAGGATGAGCGTGCGCCCGACCGCGATGCCGGAGAGCTGGGCGGCGCGCAGGCTGTTGCCGATGCCATAAACCCGGCGGCCGAAAGCGGTGCGGCCGAGCAGCAGCACGGCAAAGACGACGAAGGCGATCATGAACAGCACCACCGGCGTCACAACGAATACCTTCCCGGTCATGAACCAGCGCAGCATCGGCGAGGAGAAGCCGGCCGGCGTACCCTGCGAGTAGAGCAGCGCGACGCCTTGCAGAATGCCGTTGGTGGCCAGCGTCATCACGATCGGCGAAATGCCGAGGAAGACGATGCCGATGCCGTTGGCAAGACCGATCAGGCAAGCGATGAGCAGCACCGCCGGCAGCGCATAGGCAAGTGCAGCATCCGAGCCGTTGACCATGCCGGCAAGCAGGATGCCCGAGAGACCGATCATCCACGGCACCGACAGGTCGAGCCCGCCGGTGAGGATTACGCTACCTTGCCCAAGCGCCAGGATGGCGAGGAAGCTCGACAGCACGAACAGCGAGTTCCAGTAGGTGACGTTGACAATGGCGCGTCCGAGCCAGATCTGGGTGACGATCACGACGATGGCCAGGCAGACATAGGCCGGCAGCGCATAACGCAGCGTCTCGGCATTGCGGATATGGAAGGCCGGCTGCGGCGCCTGCTGATCGTCGGTGCTGCCACGCGCGATTCTCAGCCGCCGGTCGGTGCGATCGATCTGCGAGGGCAGCATTCCGGCGCGCCATGCGGCCAACCGCGCCCGTAGCGCACGCAGTTGGCGGGCGAGCACGGAGCCATGCGACAGCGAGCCGGCAAGCACGGCAAGGATCAGGATTGTGCCCTCGGCGATCGTCGAATAATAGGCCGAGACGTTGAGTACGAGCAGGATGTTGACGACCATCATCAGTATGTAGGCGCCAAAGACAGTGCCAACCGGCCCGCCTTGACCGCCGCCCAGCCTTGTACCGCCGACAACGACCGCCGCGAACATCGACAGCAACAACGGGTTGCCGACGAGCGGATCGCCGCTGCCGGTCTGGGCACTGATGAAGACGCCGGCAAGCCCGTAGCAGCCGCCGGCTACGACGTAGACCAGGAAGCGCACGAGAACGACGCGCACGCCGACCGATGTGGCCGCATCCGGATCGCTGCCGATCGCATAGAGAGCCGTCCCGAAGCGTGTGCCTTTGAGCCAGAACCAGCCGAGCAGGACGACACCAATAACCACCAGCGGCATCGGTATCCAGCCGGCGATGGCATCACCGAGATAGAAGGCGCCAAGATCGGGAGAGACGAAGCCGCCCGGCTTGTCCATAACCAGCAGCGTTACCCCCTGCAGGATGAACATGGTCGACAGCGTGACGACGATTGGCTGCATGCGCAGGACGGCGATGAAGAAGCCGTTGAAGGCGCCGACCAGCATGCCGACACCAATTCCGGCCAAGGTCCACAGCGCGACACTGGTGCCGGTCGCCATCGGATCCATGCCTTTTGCCAGGACGACATTGACCAGCGAGATCACCGCGCCGGCGGACAGGTCGAAACCGCCGGACAGGATGACCACGGTCTGGCCGATCGCCGCCAGTGCCGAGGTGGCGCCGCCGCTGGAGAGAAACGAAATGTCGAAATAGGTGAGCCGCCCGGCACTGACCAGATCAACGATCAGCAGGAGCACGGCAAAGACGATCGCCGCGATGATCGCGCCGCTGTGCCGCGCGAGAAGCCGCGACAATGTCGTGGCCGGTGCCGCGGCGGGCAAACTCGTCACGCTCATTCCGCCGCCTCCCGGACCAAGTCGCCGTGTCCCAGCGCCGGTCGCATGATCGCGCCTTCCGTGATGTCGTTGCCGGCAAGCTCCGCCACCAGGCGACCGTCATAGAGGACGAGCACCCGGTCGCATTGATGGACCAGCTCGGGAATTTCGGTTGAATGCAGAAGGATCGAGCCGCCGGCCGCCACATAGTCGCGCATCATCACGTAGAGTTCGTGCTTGGTGCCGACGTCGATGCCGCGGGTTGGGTCGAAGAGCAGCAGGATGCGGCTTTCGGCGACCAACCATTTTGCGATGGCGATCTTCTGCTGGTTACCGCCCGAAAACGCCCCCGCCCTAGTCCACATGGCGCGGTGGTCGACCTCGACCGTCGAGAAGGCGGACTGTACGGCCCGCGCCTCCTCGTCCCTGCTGATCAGGCCAAATCGGGTAAAACGCGCGACGACCGGCAGCGATACGTTCTGCCGGCCCGAGAGTTTCAGGAACAGGCCTTCGGTCTTGCGGTCCTCGGGTACCAGCCCGATCGCCATGTTGGGCTTGAGCGCATCGGCGGGCGATCCAAGCCAAACCATGCGGCCGTCGACCAGGATATGGCCGCGCTCGATCTCGGCCATGCCGAAGCAGGCGAGGAACAGGTCGAGCTGGCCCATGCCCTGAAGCCCGGCAATGCCGAGAATCTCGCCCTTGCGCAGGTCGAAACCGACGCCGTCGAGCTTCCTCCCGGCCTTGAGATCGCGTACGCCGAGCACCGGAGGACCGAAGACGGCCTCGCTTTCGGGTTTCGGCGGAAAGGTCTGGGCGATGCTGCGACCGATGATCTTTTCGATTACTTCTCCATCCGGGACATCGGCAGCCGGTGCGGTCACGATATGACGGCCGTTCCTGAGAATGGTCAGCGTATCGCAGAAGGCCCGCACCTCGCGCATGCGATGGGTGATGAACACGACCGTCGTACCGGCCGCCTTCAGCCGCGCGATGATGCCGCCCAGCCATTCGACATCGCCGCCCGACAGCGTCGAGGTCGGTTCGTCGAGCAAGAGGATGCGCGGCTTGCGATAGAGCGCGCGCGCGATCTCGATCTTCTGCCGGACGGCGAGATCGAGCGTTGCCACTTCGGCATCAAGATCGACCGAAAACCCGAGATCTGAAATGTGCTGGCGCACCGCCTTGCGCGCGGCCGACCGCTTGATCAGGCCGATCGGGCCGACAGGCGCGTAGGGCAGCAGCATGTTGTCGAGAACGCTGAGATCGCGCACCAGCGTCATTTCCTGGAAGGCTGTCTGCACGCCTTTGGCGTGCGCGGCGCGCGGCGAACCGAGTGGCGCCGGTTCACCAAGAACGGTGATTTGCCCTTCGTCGGGCCGCACCAGTCCCGACAGCAGCTTGACGAGCGTGGACTTGCCCGCACCGTTCTCGCCAAGCAAGGCATGCGCGCTGCCCGAAGCGATCTCGAAGGAAACGTCATCGAGGGCGACTGTTGCGCCAAACGCCTTGCGGACGCCCTCTATGCCGACAGCTGTCGAATGCGCTGACATCATTATCCCAGTCCCGGCCTGCATGAAAGGTGCGTGGAGTGCCTCGAAAGGCACCCCACGCTCCATTTCGGAGAGCCTTACTCCTCGGGCTGGCCGACAAGGGCGGCGGCGAGACCGATTTCAGGTGTCTGGTCGGAGAAGATCGAGGCGAACCAGCCGGGGTTGGAGACCAACGACGGTTTGAACGCGTTGCAGCCAGCCTTCATCTCCGCCCAGGTGCCTTCGTCACAAAGCTTTATCGTCTCGTTGGTGACGACCGGCAGTGGCAGGATCGTCTTCTTGGCAACCTCCTTGCCGTCAAGCGCCTCGACCGCAAGCTTGAGGGCCAGCGCACCGGAATAAGGCGGCGACGCGTAGGAAATGCGCGGCGCGCCGAGCGGCGCATAGGGAGAGGTTGCGCCCTCGACCTCCGTGCCCTCCGGCAGCATCTGGATGCGCCCGCCATTGGAGCCCTCGCCGGCGCAAGGCAGGAGTTCGCTGACCTTTTTGCCGGCCTCGAGTTGCATGGAATTGGCGGTGAAGCAGCCGACCTGCATCCACAGCCCGTTGATGTCGTCCCAACTGCGCGTCGCCAATATCTTGGAAAGTTCGGTACGGGCCACCGCCTGGCTCCACATGCCGACAGCCTCGCCGACGATCTTGATGTCGGGATGCTTGGCAAACACCTCCTTCGCGGCCTTGGTGCGCAGATCATCGACCGAGGTGCCGGGAACGCCGGTCACCGCGATGATGTTGCCCTTGCCATTGAGCTTCTTGACCAGCCACTCCGCCGTTACGCGGCCAGCCTCTTCCTGGTCGATATGGACGTTGTAGGCGCAAGGCTCCGTGATCTCGGCATCGTAGGCAAACACCTTCACGCCCTTGTCGCAGGCGTTCTTCACCACCTGGTTGAGCGCGGTCGGCGAGATCGGGAAGATCACGATGGCTTCGGCGCCTGCCTGGACCATGGCATTGATCTGCTGGATCTGGCGCTGTGCGTTCGGCCCCGCAACCTGGACCTGGAGGTCCACCTTGTCGGCCATGCTCTTGTGCGACGCCATCGCCTTGACCATGTTGGCGGCCTCGGCCTGCCAATCATTGCCGATGAAGCTCATGCTGAGAAATATCTTGTGCTTTCCGGCCGCTTCGGCGGCGGACGTACCAAGAACGCAAACAGCCATGCCGGCAAGCAGCGCAAACCGCCGGGCTTTCGATCCGATACCCATTCAAAACTCCTCCCAGTTCAGACGACCGAATGCCTCCCAAGGGCACGAAACGTACTCCTTGTCATTCGACGCAGCTGAACGTATCATGATTTGATCAAAGATCAATGATGAAAAGGTAAAAGCCGGATACGCCGGCGCTTGACGCGGCAATCCGAACCTTGCATTCCGGGCACAGGCGCCGGGTAGGACAAGAGCGTCACCCGTATGGGGAAGGGTAGGCAGAGATGGCTGGGGCGGCATTCAGGAAGCCGGGCGTCGAGATCACACCGCTGTCCAGGGAAACCCTGCAGGACAGGGTTTACCGGCACGTTACCGAGTTGATCCTCGACGGCAGTATCGTTCCAGGTGAAATGGTGACGGTGCAGAGCCTTGCCGACGCTTTCGGCGTCAGCCCGATGCCGGTTCGCGAGGCACTGCGGCGTCTGAGCGCCGCCAACGCCTTGATGGTGGTTTCGGGCCGTTCGATTGGTATCCCTGCATTAAGCCGCGCGCGGCTTATCGATCTCAGGAACGTCAGGTTCGAAATTGAGGCGATCGCCGCCGCATGGGCCGCCGAACGCATGGACGATCAAGGCGTGATGCTGCTGCGCCAGCATCTGGACGCACTCGAACAGGCCAATGCCGCCGGCGACGTCAAATCCTACCTCAGGGCTAACTACGCCTTCCATTTCTCCATCTATCGGGCCGCGGGCTCGGAAAACATGCTCAACATCATCGAGAACCTGTGGCTGCAGATCAGTCCCTATTTCAACATGCTGCACGATTCCGGAAACTATTCGACCGCCAACCAGCACCATCAGGAGATGTTTGCAGCGCTGCGAGACCGCAACGCGGAGGCGGTCCGGGCTGCGGTTCGCGCTGACATCGACGCGGCTTTCACTGTCCTGATCAAACTGCTGAAATAGTCGCAGGTCGCCAAGCCCGACATGGCAGGACGGCGATGCTCACCACAACCGAACCGCCGAGCATCAGCGGACATTTCCAGCGCCCTGCTGCGGTGATTCATCCAGAGGGGACGATCCAGCGCTCACAGGGCCGAGTTGGTCAGGGGTAGCGTTTGCCAGAGCCTACAAGCTCATCCTTAATCGCTGGCGTTGCGGTGTGACCGTCGGCACGGGTGAAGGCATGCCCGAGCGGCTTGTCAACAAGAACGGGAGACGGCAGTGTTCTGACGTTATCAATGAGCCGCGTCTCGCCGAGCCAGGCCGCTGCAAACAGGCGTGCCGGCCGATCCAGGCTTGCTATCGGTTGCAGATCTGCCTCGCCACGGAGTTCCAGGTACTCGACCTCGCGATAGCCCGCGGACAGGATCGCTGCGCGCGCTTCGGCAAGCGTTGGCAGGACGGGAGAGCCGTTCGAGAGCCCCGACGCCGTATCGAATAGGACCGATGCTAGCCTTGGGGCGACGGCGCGCTCTGCCGGCGAGAGCCGGACATTGCGCGATGACAAAGCGAGACCATCGGCTTCCCGGACTGTCGGACAGGGGACGACGGTGATCGGAATATCCAGGTCCCGGACCATGCGCCTGATAAGTTGAAGCTGCTGGAAGTCCTTCTCTCCGAAAAAGGCGAAATCAGCGCCGGTCTGCAGGAAGAGTTTTGCAACGACGGTCGCCACCCCATCGAAATGGCCGGGCCGGAACGCACCGCACAGGCTTTCACTGACGCCGGACACGGACACGGTCGTGGCGAAGCCGTCAGGATACATCGCAGTCGCATCCGGAACATAAAACAGGTGGGCGCCCAGCCGCGTGAGCTTTGCAGCGTCTTCGTCTTCCGTGCGGGGATAGGCGGCAAGATCCGCCGCACTGTTGAACTGCTTGGGATTGACGAACAGCGTCACGATCACGCGATCGGCCTTTTGAAGCGCAGAACGCACGAGACTCAAATGCCCTTCATGCAAGGCTCCCATCGTAGGCACCACGGCGATATTGAGACCGGAACGGCGCCATCCCGCCACAGCGGTACGAAGCTCGGCAATGGTGCGGACGATCGGCGCGCTCACGCGGCTTCTCCGGCTTGCGGTGCGTCGGCGAAGAGATGTTCGGCCGCCGGAAAGCGCCCTTCCCGCACATCAGCCGCGTAAGCCGCAATGGCGGCTTCGGCCTCTGAGCCCAGTTCGGCATAACGCTTGACGAATTTCGGACGAAAACCGGTGAACATGCCCAGAATATCGTCGACGACCAGAACCTGGCCGTCGCAGGCGGCGGAGGCGCCGATCCCGATGGTTGGAATCGTAACCTCCTCGGTTATTCTTCGTGCGAGCGGCTCGGCCACCTTTTCCAGCACAACGGAGAATGAGCCGGATTCGGCAACAGCAACAGCGTCCCGCAAAATCCTGTCGCCGTCTCTGCCCCTGCCCTGGACCTTGTAGCCGCCAAGCACATTGATCGCTTGCGGTGTCAGCCCGACATGGCTCATGACGGGGATGCCGCGGGCAATAAGAAAGCGGATCGTGTCAGCCATGCTCTCGCCGCCCTCCAGCTTGACCGCGGCGCATCCGGTCTCCGCCATCAGCCGGGCGGCGTTGCGAAAGGCCTGTTCGCAGCCCTCCTCATAGGAGCCGAACGGCATGTCGACGACCATCAGCGCTCGTTCAAGACCGCGGCGCACGGCCTTGCCGTGCATGATCATCATCTCCAGCGTAACCCCGAGAGTTGACGTCAGGCCGTGAAGCACCATGCCGACGCTGTCGCCGACCAGGACCACGTCGCAATGCCTATCGGCGAGGCGCGCAACGGGCGTTGTATACGCTGTTAGGCAGACAATCGGCTTCTTGTGCTTTCGGGACACAATGTCCGGCGGCGTCAGCGCCTTTGTCTCAACCGCCACACTCATGGGCACATTCCCTCGGGTCAAGTTCCAGCGGTGACGGTTTTGCATAGTTCTGTGCAGGTGCGAAGGCCAAAACCGCACTGCATCAGAAAAGTTTGTGCGTTGCGAAGCAGGCTCTCCGCAAAGCAAAGACAGAGGGCGAGCGTTCCTCTGCTTGGGTGATCCTGCGCGACAACCGTGTTGCTGATCGGCTGAGCAATCGGGCTCCGGCCGTTTTCAACTCGAACAGTTTAACTGCCGCACTGCGGTTCACGCCAGAAGCGACCTTGGTTGCAAGCCTACCCGAAATGGGTTGTGACGGAAGCATGCGCCCGCACTCCAGACACTACGATTTGAATCAAAATCGCTGGTTCGAATCGGTTCCGAAACAAGGTGCACGCTGGCGGCGTTGGCATTTTGCGCATATTAGCAATCCCTTGACTACCGTCAAAGCCGCTCCAGAATCATGGCTTGGGAAATTGCGGACATCAATATCGGCGATGAGGTGGCGATCACCGTGACGGTGCTGAAGCTCCTGGACGACGGAAGAGCTAGCGTCAGCATCCCCTCCTATGGTTTTCCGCATTCGATCCCTGCTCCTAAAAAGTCCAAACCAGGTGACGAGCTCCAGCTCACTGGCGAGGTCACGCGGGTCGACGAGGAAAATCGAAAGGGGACCGTGAAAGCTGGCGGGCTAATCACCGTGGATGCCGATACGATCACCGACTGGACGCCTGTCCGCCGCAAAAAGATGACGCTCAGAGATGAGGCGGATTAGCGAACGCAGATCAAATCATCGATGCCGAAGACAAGTCCGGAAGGCCTGGCCGCCCTTGCTCTGGTGCGCGTGGCATCGAGGAGACCTGCCCGGCCGGCGTGCTGCCGATCGAGGAGGCTGTCTTCCGCTCTTATGGCCAAGAGCCCATGCATGAGGGTGAGCCCCTTGCCAAGGCTATCATTGAAACAGTTGAACGGCTAATTGCTTGCGGGAAGGCAATCGGCCCCAGATGGCGCACTGTACGAAAATTACCAACTTCGTTAGCCGGGAACAAGCACTCTACATCAAACGTTTTTTTGCGCGAGACTGAACTCTCCTCCGTTCTCCGGTCTGGCTGTAAAGGCCCGCTGCTCTGCACGGGCAGCGGGCCTGAGGGTTCGCACATGCCGCAGCGCCAGCGTACCAATCGCACCTGCCTTAGTCCTCATGATTTGGCTATTTGCCAGCGCGTTTTCGATCAGATTTGCGCAGACGAAGACCTCGACCCTTTAAGCCAACAGGGCAAAATCTTGGCGGAAACGGTAGTGGCGACTTTTCGAAATGCTCACACTGACGAGCGCGAACTGCTGAAGGCAGTCAGGTCTCATCGAGGAAATTGAGCGGCAAAATTTCACCCGACCGACAAGGTCGGGCTTGACCCATTCGGCCTTGTCCCCGGAGCAGGCCCGGGAGCTAACGAGGCCCTAACTGCCAACAAGATAGGCGTCACCGATTGCGGCGTCGCTGTGTTGACGGTCGTTTTGCGCCCTCATCATTCCGCTCTTGCATAGCAGTCCCAGTCTTCAGCCGCCGTTCCCGTAGTCTGGCCGTTTTTGCCTCCCGTGCCGTACGCTCAGTGCGGTCCTTGCTTTCCTGATGAGCAGCCATGCTTCACCTACGTTTTTTGCTGGTGCCCAACCTTCGTCAAAACCCGCTGTTCCACTCCGGATCCTACCTCAGGGCTAACTACGCCTTTCATTTCTCCATCTATCGAGCCGCGGGCTCGGAAAACATGCTCAACATCATCGAGAACCTGTGGCTGCAGATCAGTCCCTTTTTCAACATGCTGCACGATTCCGGAAACTATTCGACCGCCAACCAGCACCATCAGCAGATGTTTGCAGCGCTGCGAGACCGCAACGCGAAAGCGGTCCGGGCCGCGGTTCGCGCTGACATCGACGCGGCTTTCACAGTGCTGATCAAACTGCTGAAGTAACATTCAGGTCGCCATAAGCGACATGCCGCCTCCATTGCTGATCAGACTTCCAGTTCTTTTTCCGCCCACTCCGCGAACTTTTCCAACTTGTCGAGCAAGCTCTCCGCTTCGGGTAATGATTTTGCCCTGATTCCGTATTGAGTTTCGTCCTTCTCATCGAGGATGCTCCGCAACCTGCTGGCCTGCGCTGCAGGAAGGCGATTTCCAAGCGCGTCGCGCATGGTTTTCACCACGGCCGCATGATCCGCGCGGTTGATCTTTCCTGCAAATCGGGCAGTGAGCGCATCGGCGTATGCTATTGCCGCATTCACGATCTGCGACATAGCCGGATTTCCGATGTCACCCGTTCCGGACATTGCCACCTCTAAACGGGCAGCCTTCAAATATGAGCGGGCGATGCGCAATCGCCCCTCGCCAAAGCCTGTCTCGACTGCTTTCGTCGCACCTCTTCTGGTCATGCCAACGCCTTCCGGCGAGTTTTTGTTGCGAGTTCGTCCGGGCGTGAACCCAAGACGAGCAGGGCATTGGCTTCGACCCCGCCCCACCACGGGTCTCGCGTGCTCGACAGCCTTGCCACATCCTCCGGAGTGAGTCCCACGACCGAGGGATTGAAGCCAAGCTTTTGACCTTGGGTCACCAGTGCCTCACGGATTTCTTGGAGCGCGCTTTCTAGCTTTTCGGATGGCGTAACCACTGCGATGTCGAGATCGCTGTCTGGACGGTCCTCGCCCCTCGCTACGCTGCCGTAAATCCAGGCCGCGAGTACGTTCGGCCGAACTGCGGAGACCGCCTCAGTGATTACGGCGCGAATATTGGAATACCGAAGCGCCTCCTGCTCGAAGAGGGCTTCCAGTGATGTCGCCAGCGGATGGCGATCATTCAACCGGTAAAGACGAGCCCTGCCCGTTCCCTCTGAAGATACGATGCCAATCCCTTCCAAGGTTGCGAGAGCAGACCACACGCTTGCCCTTGCAAGCCCGCTACGAGTCGCAAGCAATGGAGAAGAAAGCAAGCCGCCGTGGCGCGACAATTCCCGGAGCAATCTTACGCTTGCTTCGGTGCCGAGCATAATGGTGAGTGGATAGCGCAAAGCGCTTTGAGCGGTCGAGCGTGCCATGGCGCAAGTTCCCTCTGCTGTGGACTCATAGCACATCACTCGTCGGATATCAAATCGGATGTTTTGTTTTCTAAACGAACGTCCTGTTGTCTGAATCCTGGACGGTTGCTGCGCCACGTTTGCATCTGGACCTGATGGGTTTTAGCGGCTTGTTCCAGCCGACCATGTGGCCACGTCATTGGCCCTGAAGCGGCCGACATGGTAGCAGTGGCCGCACTCGACGATGAGCAGCATGTTGGCCTTGGCGGCACGCCATACGCACTCCATCGGCCCGGCCATGGTCATTTCCGCGTGGAGTAGTCCTCCGAGAGCGGTAGGAGACCAAGGTTCGGCATGCGGTAGTTAGGCTCCTTCTCCGCGACAGTGGCCAACACCTCGTGCAATTTGTCGAACAGCCCAACCGTTCGCTTTGAGGTTGAGTTGCGCCGAAAGCGCCACCTCGCGAAGGCTTAGTGCTTCCCTTATGATCCCTCAACGTCCCGAGCAAACGGTCTGTCATACCGGCTTTTTCGTCTGCCCATGCGGCTCTCCATGGCTGTGAGCACTGCCTCACGTGCCGTCAATAAATACGAACCTATTCCTCGCTGAGTCACTTAGTCCTTGACTCTTTTGTGCCGTTTTTGTTCTCTGTGGCCAGGAACGTTTGGAGCAATCGCCATGGACCACATCGTGACACTGGACAGCCGCCAAGAAGCAGCCCTCCAGGCCGTCGCCGACAAATTCATTGCCCAGCACAAGGGCGACGCGGTGAAGGCGCTCAAGGAAATGATCGTACTCAATGGCCACCTTCACGATCGCCTTGACGAACTCTCGGCTCGGCGTCGGGCAAGATGTTAGGAGGGACCCCGATGAGCATCATGCACCTGGACGCGGCGGCTAAAGCCGAACTGCACTCGGAGGCGGAGAAGCTCATCGCCCGCTACGAGAGTCCCCTGGAGACCGTCAAGGCGCTCATGGCCTACAACTGCGAGCTTGAGACCCAAATACTTACCCTCGCTTACCGACACCCGGAGCTGGTGCAGGTCAGCTACAACGACACGCCACCTGTGTTGGGGTGATCACGGCGGAGGCCAGAGCAAACAGACCATGCAGGACCTTATCACTTTTCTAGAAGTCAACGTGGTGCTGGTGTTGGCGAACCCGGCCGCCTTTGCCACGTTTGCCCTTGCACGCGCACCTCCCGAGTCTCGAACGCGACTCAATCCTCGGTCATGTGATAGGTTCCCGCCATGTCTGATCATATTCTGCCCGGTCAAAAGAAGCCCAAGCTAACCGTCGTCGTGGCGTTCGATCGTGGCGAGGACGGCGAACTGTTTCCGCCTTTGGTCCGGCCGATCAGCAAAGCGAGGAACGCGCCATCCGCACCGGTCAGGCGCTCGCAGGGAAGCACGTTGGCGTAATCGCATGGAGCCGCGACGCCGGCCCGGCTATTGGCGACTATGGCCCGCCGACCGTGCTATTCACCTGCGGTGACGTGCCGGATATGGAGTAAATTCAGCCCGAGATTCCATTTCGCAGTGTTCGGAGAACTCCCCTTCACTGGGTATTTGTGGATCATTTAACGCCGCTATTGGCGATGCGCTCTTCGAAGTCGGGGCCAAGCCCGACGGCTGAAGCACTGGCCAGCGTCGCGGCGGCGGCTTCTGGGCCAAGCGGATGCCTTCTGTTGCTTGCGGACGTTTGATGTGGCGCAAAGGATCAGCAGAAGCTAACATATTTTGTTCTTGGAGGCTGTCGTGCGTACGAAACGTTTCAGAAAGCCCGTCGTCGTTCAACCCGGCCGGATCGATCGCGACAGAGTTGTTGCGTCGGTATCCGACGCGGCCGAAGTTCTGCTGAGGGATTGGCCGAGGCCGGAGGGCAAGTCGCGGCTCGCCGCAATCGAAGCATGCCTTGCCGTAATCCGTGGAGAAAAACCACCAAGGATAGCGCGCCAGGCGTTCATCGCTGCTGCCAAGGAGGCCAGGATACTGCTCGGGGAAGAAATTTAGCTTACCCAGCACCCGTATGGGCATGCCCTTGAAGCACGGAGCGCTGCTGGATTCAGCGGCTTTGTTGCTTTGTGGCATCGAGCAGAGCGTGACGTATCGATGTAGTGCGATTTTATCGATATTATTTGATTGTCTGTCGAGGGCGACGATGTATCGGCTCGACTTGTCGATCGCACGTTGATCGACCTCTCCTGCCCCATCAGGATACGAGGACGTGAAGACGCAAGCCGTGCTGAAGCTTGTGTTGTGGCGTGAGCGGCGCTTACTGAACCGCGAAGCCAGGCAGCTCTTTCCCAGCCAGGCCACCTAGACCATCTAGACCTGACGGCATGGCCCGAACGTCGTGCACTGTCAGGCTTTGGCCTTGCGCTTTGCTGGTGCTTTCCTTGGCGGCGTCTTGGCAACCGCCTTGCGGCCGAGACCGGCAGCTTTGGCAAGCGCAGACCGCTGAGCCGCATAGCTGGGCGCTACCATAGGATAGTCCCACGCCAAACCCCACTTGGCTCTGTACTCATCAGGTGTCATGCCAAGCAAGCCCAGGTGGCGCTTCATCGACTTGAACTTGCGCCCGTTCTCAAGGCTTATGATGTATTCGGGAAAGATCGACTTCTTAGGATTTACCGCGGGCGTAAGTATTGGCGATGGTGCAGCGACCGACTCAGCCAGGCCAGACAACGCAGAATTAACACTGGCGATCAAATTCGGCAGATCCGCCACGGGCGTTGCGTTGCTCTGGACATAGGCTGCGACGATATCTGCTGTCATCCCTAGCAGATCAGCCCTTCGCTGCCCAATTGCTTCATCCATCAAAATCGTTCCGTGTTGATCTCCGGCGTTCCTATTTGGAAAATTCGGCCTGCGCAATTGCAAACAATGATTATTTGACGCTAGATTACTCCAAGGTCGACTGTGCTGGTCATCTCCTGCGCCATGCGTGTGTGTGGCCGATTTCCCTTCAGGTGTAGCACCCTCATTCACCCGAATGCGATCAGCAGATCGTTGGCATTGTCTGGTCGCCGGCCTTGATCTGCACTTCGGCGATGGTGCTGTCGCGCTCGGCATGCAGCGCCGTTCCATCTCATCGCTTCGACCGAAAGAAGCAGATTGCCGGCCTTCATCGCCTGGAGGCCAGCGACCGAGAGCGCCGAGACGACGCCAGGCCTCGGCGCGCCGACACGCGAACACAGCCCAGGATGGCAACGTGCATTCGGGAGATGTCAGGCGTTCAAGCTTTTCGCTTCCTTGGCGGCGCTGAGAAATGCCACGCGGGCAATCTCCGGGGCCCTATCGCCGCCGAGCATGCAGGCCATGGGTGCCTGGATGCGGCGCCCAGTTTCTCCAACGGGCCCATCATAGCTCATTAGGTCAGGCCGGCGTTTACGCGTTCGACTCTACCTTCACCGCGAAAAAGTACCTGTCGATACATGCGATCCAGCCGTCGCCTTGCGGTCATGGAGCAAAATTCAAAATGCACTGTTAGGGTACGCCTCGGGCGAAGGCCGCCTTGCGAGAGGATGGCACGGTAGCGAGGCTGCGCTCTTAAAGTCGTCCTTACGAGCGAAGTTAGCAGCACAGCATGAGCCATGTGACGTTATTGACCGGGCCGGAGCGGCGTCGGCGTTGGAGTGAAGCGGATCAGTGCCGGATATTGGCCGCGGCATTCGCGCCCGGGGCCACAGTGGCGGCGGTGGCGCGTCAGTACGATGTCGCGACCAGCCTGATCTATAAGTGGCGCCGCACGGTGAGAGCCCGCGAGACGGGCTTTGCCGAAGTTGTCGTGGCTCCCGATGAGCCTGTCGCCGTTTCGCGGCCGGCGGCGCCACCAGCGGTGATCGAGCTGGAGGTCGCCGGCAAGGTGCGGCTGCGGATTCCGCTGACCACGCCGCCGACACTGGCGGCGGCGATGGTGAAGGCGCTGGGCGTTTCGCATTCACCATGAATGACGCCTGCATTGCGGCGAGAAGCTCGCCGCGGCGCTTTCTATTGGCGACCGAAATGGTTGCCGAAGGAACCCCAGCAAGATTGGCATCAAGGACAAGGTCGGAATTCCTGTCGAATTCCATCAGCACAGTGCTGGAAAAGAGGTCGTCGAAACGCCAGGAATGCCGAAGCGACTTGACCGCCCTGTCTGGACCGGCGGTCAGGTCCAGCTTCGCTTCGGCAAACACATGCGGATGGGCGTTCGCCGCCGCGGCGGAAGCGAGCACGCCGCGCCTGATACCATGCCTGTCAGTCGCATTTTTCGCTCACATTTCGATCGTCGATTCCGGATCAGGCAGGACACCTGCCATTGCAAGCAGGCCGAAATGGGACATACCAGAACAGGTCGTCATGCAACTAGCGTCTGAGCATGATCACGACGCCTGGCCTGGCTGGTCCTTGTTCATCGTTGCGCGAATATAGTTCAGGTTCTTGGTTCCGACGGCGCCGATATCGCTGACCTGGAATCCGCTCTCGGTCAACAGCGAGGCGACCGAATGCATATCGACATGACCATGCTTGTGAAGCCTGGGCAATCTGGATTTGCGCATGGGCCTGCCGAAATCGATGAGCAACAGCCGGCCTGCGGGCTTCAAGACGCGTGCTGCCTCGCGGATGAAGGCCGATCGAACGGGCTTCGGCAGGTGATGCAGCATCAGCGTGCCGACGACGATGTCGAATTGCGCGTCCTGGAAGGGAAGCTGCTGCGCCGTCCCGTTGACGAAAGTCAGATCGAGACCGGACTGCTCGGCCTTGGCGCGCGCCCTCTCAACCATTTCGACCGACGCATCGACGCCGGTGACGCTTCCGTCCGAACCGACCAGCCGCTTCGCGGCAATGGCAAGGGTTCCCGTCCCGCAGGCCACATCGAGCATCGCTTCGCCGGGCTGGAGCTTTGCCAGGCGAAGCATGAGCTCGCGAAAGCGGCCCTCGCGCCCAAAGGTCAGAACGCGCGCAAGCAAGTCATAGGCCGCCGCCCGATGCAGGACGATGCCGATGCCCCTGTCGCTCGCGCTCTGCGCACCGTTGCCGACGAGCCCCCTGTGTCGCAGGCTGCCCCACAGCGCCAATCCCGCGATCGCCGCAAGGACGAGGCCGTGGAATGCCGCCGTCCAGGCGCCGGCCTGAACATAGCCCATGCCCAATTCGGCGAGGACGAGGAAGCCGGCGACCAGCGACAGCTTGGCAAGCAGGGCCAACGCAATCACCCTCTTGCGCGAATGCGGTCCGTTACCGGCGTGATGATCAGATGAGTGCATGTCTGGCGACCTTCTGCTTCATTGCGGCGTGCCCAAACCCGATTTGAGCTCCTGGACTTGGCGTATCATAATGGACACAATGTCTGGAAATGCTGTTGTCGGACACCGGACCGCCGAATGTCCGAAACCGGGCACCGCAGAGGGCCATGGCCATGAAAATCGAACGCGCGGGCGAGCGGAACGCGATCGATCGACGCGTCGCGCGGACGCGCGGCCTGCTGCAGGACGCGCTCATCGCCCTGATCCCGGAGCAGGGATATGCTGCCATCACAGTCGATGACATTTGCCAGCGGGCCAATGTCGGCAGGTCGACCTTCTATACCCACTATGCCGACAAGGATGCTCTGCGCAGCGCGACCATCGAGGCGCATCTGCGGTCGATAGGCCGCAGGCGCGAGGCGGCAAGTCAAGAAACAGGTAGCCGCCTGTTCGAGTTCAGCCTGCCCATGTTCGAGCACGCACATGCATTCCGACCGCTTCACCACGCATTGCTTGCAAGCAGCGGCGATACGATCCACGACGAATTGCGTGAGCGTATCCGGCGAGGCGTCCGGGAAGAACTCGTCGAGAAACGGATCGGCGATCGCGGCATGCCTGCCGAATTCGCCATTCAGTTCATCGCCGGCGCATTTCTTGCGGTCCTCGCCTGGTGGGTCGCCACCGACATGAACCTTTCACCGGCACAAGCAGACGACCTGTTCCAGAGGATGGCCGGAAAAGGCATTGGCGCCTGACTAGTCGTCGGCTATCGAGCTTGCAATGATCGAATCCGATCGCCCCATGTCGACCGGCGATGTCAAATGGACAAGCTGTTTTCGGTTGCCTGCAATCAATACATAAAGTTTGGAGACCTGATCTCCATTCCGGTCCTCGCTGATCTTTTCGGCGTCCGTCCGGGCGAAGAAACGCTGTTCGAATGTCGCGCGGTCGACGTCGAACAGCCTGATGGAGCAGGTCTGCACGGCCTTGCCGCTTAAGGTGGCTTTGGTCACCGCGATCATGGTTCCGGCAGGTAGATCATTGCCAGTCACCGTCCATCCCTGAAAGGCATCCACGTCATCGACTGGAGTAAGCGCTGCGTCACCGGATAGCGGTGTCCATCCACGCGTCTTGGCCACTGCGGCGGTTCGCTCGAAGTCTGGACCATGGGCAAGACAGGTTTCGTGAAAAGCTTCTAGCGCCAGATCGACATTGTCGGCATGCGCCGGCGTCAGGCAGACGCCTGCGAGCGCAAAAGCCAAGAGGGCTTTCCACATATCAGTTCCACCTCGCGCTGAAGAGCGAGCCACCGGTACGATTAAGATGGACCCATTGGTACCCTGGTCAAGCGGTGGCCAAGGCGTCGACCTGCAGAATAACATGGGCGCGCCTCTCATGTTGGCTCGGGCATGCTGCGGGCTACTATGGCCCGTCTCGTCGTTCCTCCGGCGGACGAACCTTGCGGAACATCGCAAGCAGAAGGATGTCGTAGACAATCTTCAAGGCGCCGGCGATGAGCAACGGCCAACCGAAACCGGACATTGCGAGCAGCGAGCCGGCAAGCATCGGGCTGGCGGCTGCCGCGAGGCTGCGCGGGACAGCGGTGACACTCGCGGCTGCGGCCCGCTCACCAGGCGATACCACGGCCATGACGTAGGAGGTGCGGGTCGGCACATCCATCTGCGACAAGGCGCTCCTGATCAGCAGAAGTATGATTACGGGACCGAGGCTCGGCATGAAGGGAATGAGCAAAAGGCAAAGGCTGGATGGCAGGTGCGTGAACACCATCGTGTTCACCAGCCCGATCCGTTTAGAGATTTGTACGGCCACCAGATACGACCCAGCCGAAAGGATACCCGTCAAGAAGAAGATTGTGCCCGTCGCGGCGAGCGATAGGCCGAACCGTTGGAAAAGCCAAAGAGCCAACAATGACTGAACCACGAAACCGCCCGCAAAAGCGTCAAGGCTGAAAAGCGCAGCGAGCGTGAGGACGATGGTTCGGGATTTGCGTAGTGGCTCCGCCGGTACCGCACTCGCATCGAGCGGCTCGTCCGGCAGTTTCCGATAAAGGAGCAGCGCTCCTAGTCCCAGAAAGGCATAAAGCAGGAAGGCGATCTGGAGAGCTTGCTTGATATCCAGGCCGACAACCTGTCGGAGAATGTCAGGGGCTCCGGCCGCAAGAGCACAGACCGCCCCTACAAGTGAGCCGACAAGGCTGTAGCGTGCAAAGAGCGCGGTGCGGTCGCGGTCAGTGACACTATGGGCGAGTTGCGCATGCTCCAGCGGCAAAAACACACTGACGTCGCCAGAGGATGGATTCAGCGTTCCGACGAATGCGACAAGGAGCAGGGCCAGAAATCCTGAACCAACGCGAAGGCGATCCCGGTGGCGACCATCAGGAGGGCAGCTGCGATCAGCAGGGGGCGGCGGGAGAAATGGTGTGCGACAAACCCGACGGTCAAGGTGAGCGCCGCCGAACCCGCGAGCGTCGCTGTCGTGAGAATCCCGATCTTGAAAGCGTTGAAACCAAGTGTGGCCAAATAGGCGGGAAGCAGAAGACTGACGAGTCCGTCGCCGAATGCCCTCAATCCCCTGGAATCAACAGAAGGGCAGCTGCCGGCCTGGCACCGGCAGGCAGCAGCGAAAACCGCTGTTTGACCGCTGGTTCGCGCGAAGCATTCGTCGGCGTCTGGGCTGTCAGGGATGCCTCCTGCCGCAGAGGGGTTTGCGCCCGCGGCACAGCTTAGATCGATCCCGTTGCAACACCATAGAGCACGCCGAGGATCGAGCATGTCGCGAGCACAGGGATCATGCCGATCTTGAAACGGAATACCGCGAGCAGCGCCCCGAGCGTCAGCACCAGAGACTGCAGGTTGATGGAGTTGAACACGGGAACGTCCAGCGTCATGCCAAGCCAGCTGACCTCACGCAGCTCGCTGAACAGGACGTGAAGCGCGAACCACACCGCCAAGTTCAGGACAACACCGACCACTGCTGCCGTGATGGTCGCCAGGGCAGCCGAGAGGGCCTTGTTGCCGCGGAGCGCCTCGATGAAGGGTGCGCCGAGAAAGATCCAGAGGAAGCAAGGCGTAAAGGTAACCCAGGTCGTCAGGAGACCGCCAAGCGTGCCTGCGAGCAGTGGATTGAGGCCAGCCGGCGCACGAAATGCGCCCATGAATCCGACGAACTGGGTGACCATGATCAGCGGGCCGGGTGTCGTCTCGGCCATCCCAAGCCCGTCCAACATCTCACCGGGCTTGAGCCAACCGTAAGTATCGACGGCCTGCTGCGCGACATAAGCGAGGACCGCATAGGCCCCGCCGAACGTGACGACCGCCATCTTGGAAAAGAACAAGGCGATGTCGCTAAACACGTTGCCGGGGCCAACAAACACCAGCAAGCCGACAACGGGTATGAGCCACAGCAGCAGAAACACCGAGGCGATCTTCAGCGCCCAGCCAACGGACGGTCGGGCGTGTGCAGGCACGTCTTCGCCGAGCGCGGTATCGGCATCAGCCACCTGTTTGCCTGTGATCTTGCCGTGTCCATTGCCGGTTAGGAACGGAGCCAGTCTCGCGCGGCCGCCGACAAAGCCGATGACTGCGGCGGCGAGGATGATCAGCGGAAAGGGCACGTGGAAGAAGAAGATGGCCACGAAAGCCGCCGCCGCGAGCCCGATCATAACGTTGTTCTTCAGCGCACGCTTGCCGACGCGGACGACAGCCTCGAGCACGATCGCAAGCACAGCGGCCTTCAGCCCGAAGAACAACGCCTGGATTGCGCCGACATGGCCGAAAAGCGCGTAGATCCAGCTCAGCGCCATGATGGTGATAACACCTGGAAGCACGAAGAGGATGCCCGCCACCAGCCCACCTCTGGTCTTGTGCAGGAGCCAGCCAATATAGATAGCGAGTTGCTGGGCTTCCGGGCCCGGCAGCAGCATGCAGTAGTTCAACGCATGCAGGAACCGCGTCTCACCGATCCACCGCTTTTCCTCGACCAAGATCCGGTGCATGACGGCAATCTGACCAGCCGGGCCGCCGAAGCTCAACGCGGCGACACGCGCCCAAACCCGAGTAGCTTCTCCGAACGAAATGCCGTGGGCGGGTATGCCCGCATGCGGAGCTGTTGCCGAGTCGATACTCTTCACCCTCATCGGCTCGTTCATTTTCTTCACCCTCGTTTCGAGCGGAAATATCGATAGAGGTTGTCGAACACCGAAGCGCCCTCGGCGATCCGTTGCTCGTCTCCCGCATTGGCCATGGCGATCCCGGCGATCAGGCTGGCGATGCCGGTGGTTTCCTCGCGACTGAACTTGGCGTCCTTGAGGTCGATGTCGTGGACAATCCCGGCGATGGCCTGCAGCGCCGGGTCGACTATGCCACTACGATTGAGCAGCACCTCGAAGCTGCAGCGGTCTCCCTCATGGGTGATTTCGCCTTCGAACATGTCGAAGCGCAATTCTCCCTCCTTCGGCGCGTATCCCTTGCCCGCCACGAAGCGGATCGTTGCATCGGCATCGATGAAGCGATGGATGAGCCAGCTGCAGGCGATGCGGTCGACATGCACGTCCCGGCGCGTGACCCAGGTCCGGCCCTTGAGCTCACCCGGCTCGGCCGCCTTCTTCGGTTCGTTGGTCATGGCCTTGTCCTCTATAAGCTGAGCCTCGAGCTCGGCGATCAGTCCCTCGGCGGCGAGCCGCCCGCTGGCGCCGAAAAAATCGATCGTCACGACGTCGGCGAGCCGCTTGCGCAAGCGGCCGAGTTGCGGACGCGCTTCCGCATGTTTTTCCGATGTCGCGTCGGTCTTGATCGCTGCGGCCAGATTGCGCGCTTCCTTGACGATCTCCGCATAGTCGGCGTCACGGGCTGCGTCGAAGAGCGCGCGGACCTGCACGTCGGACAAACCATCTACGAGGCGCGCCTCGCACATCATCGCCTCGCCGCCGCCGGCGACGATCTCCTTGAGAAGCCATTCGAAATCCTCCTGCATCTCGGCATTGGCCGGCAGGGCGTAAACGGTGCTTTTGACTGCGACCGCGCCGATACCTTGCAAACGTCGCCAGATCTTCACCCGGAAGTAGGCGGGCTTGCTTGGCAGCTGATGGATCAGGAGCAGCCAGCGCTGCTCCTGTGATTGCCCCTCACTCATAAGTGAACCGTATCACGAACAAAGCCAAATGCAACACTTGTATCATATTCGATTCAGGCATAGCGTTCGCCTCCTCACGGATGGGCCGTGCCGCAGAGCGGGGGGGAAACCGATGCCACACCAGATCATGCCGCTGCCGTTCAAGCCGCCTCGGCTCGTCGGCCTCTCCGAGCGGCTGTTGGCAAGCCACTACGAAAACAACTACGGGGGTGCCGTTCGTCGCCTCAACGCCATCGAACAGCGGCTCGACGGGCTCGACTGGGGCGCGGCGCCAGTCTTCGACATCAACGGTCTGAAGCGCGAGGAACTGGTCGCCGCCAATTCAGCGATCCTGCACGAGATCTATTTCGATGGGCTCGGTGGCTCCGGCGATGCCGGAGGCGATCTCGCCACAGCGCTGGAGCGCGACTTCGGCAGCGTGGCCGCCTGGCGCGCCAAGTTCATGGCCTGTGCCAAGGCGCAGGCCGGAGGCTCGGGGTGGACCCTGCTGGTGTGGTCGGAGCGCCGCGATCGGCTGACGATCCAATGGGCGGCGGATCACACCAACTGTCTCGCCGGCGGCATGCCGATCCTTGCGCTCGACATGTACGAGCACGCCTACCACATGGATTTCGGCACCAAGGCCGGCGCCTATGTCGATGCCTTCATGAAGAACATCCATTGGGAACGAGTGGCTGCCCGCCACCGCCGAACCGTCGCGCAGCGTGATCCTTCAACAGGATCGGCATCGGACGACACGGTTCCAGTAATCGCGCCGGAGGAACTGCGGGCGCGCCTCGATCGAGGAGAAGATCTCGTAGTGCTCGACGTCTGCCTCGCCGAGGATCTGGCAAAGCGCAGCGATATGCTGCCAGGGGCCAAGCTGCGAGCACCCGAGAAGATCGCCGATTGGGCGGGTGAACTGCCGAAGGGCAGACCGGTCATCGTCTATTGCGTCTATGGCTTCCAGGTCAGCGGTGATGCCGTTGCCGAACTGCGCCGCCGCGGCGTCGATGCAAGCGCGCTTTCAGGCGGCATTGCCGCCTGGCATGCGATCGGCGCGCCAACTGTCCCTCTGGTGATGAGCGAAGAAAGGATTGCGTCATGAAGTGGGTTACCCGAGAACGTCCGGTCATCGACCGCATCGCCTGCCCCTGGCTGATTGCGCGCTTTATCGACAAGGAACCTGAGTTCCTCTTCGTGCCGCCAGATCAAGTGGTCGGTGTCGCCCAGGAAACGGGCGCGACGCCGTACGACGTGCCTGGCGTCGAATTCACCCATGTCGGCGACGGCTGCAGTTTCGATACCTTCGTTTCGAAATACGGCCTCGAGCGCGACCCGGCGATCGTGACCATTGCCGCGATAGTGCGCGGTGCCGACACGGACCGGCACGATCTCACGCCACAGTCGGCGGGGCTGCTGGCGATCTCCATGGGTTTGCGGGACCTGACGCCTGACGACCACGAGGTGCTGAAGCACGGCTTCGTCATCTATGACGCGCTCTACGCGTGGGCTTCGGGCCGCAGAGCGGAAACGCACAGCTGGCCTCCCGCCACGAAGCCAGCAGCCGCATGACGAATTGGGCAATGGGGGCAGATCACAAGGAGAAATCCCATGCATGCAAAACTCGTGACCGGAGCAATGCTGATCGCGATGTCGGCGCTGCTCCAACCGGCATCGGCGGCACCCGATTGGCAAACAATCGCTAAGGCGCTCGGCAAATCCGGAACCGAGACGCCTGATGGCGTCTACCGGGTCGGGCTGCCGCGAACGGACCTGAAGGTTTCGCTCGACGGCGTGGCCCTGAAACCCGGATTTGCGCTTGGAGGCTGGATCGCGTTCGAACCCATGGGAGATCAGGCAATGGTCATGGGCGACATCGTTCTGACGCAGGACGAGGTGAACCCGGTCATGAAGAAGCTTGAAGAAAGCGGGATCGAGATCACTGCGGTACACAACCACTTGCTGCGCGCGGAGCCGATGACACTCTACATGCACGTCTTCGGCCAGGGCGACCCGGTTACGCTCGCCACAGCGCTTCATGCCGGATTGGCGCTGAGCAAAACACCGATGGGAGGCGGCGCCCAGCCGCAAACCGCACCACAGATCGAGTTCGACACGGCCGGTGTCGACCAAACCGTCGGTTATAAGGGTAAGGCCAATGGTGCGGTCTACCAGTTCACGATCTCGCGCGCTGAGCCGGTCGAGGAAAATGGAATGGAAGTGCCGGCGGCCATGGGCTCGGCAATAGCGATTAACTTCCAATCGACAGGTGGCGGCAAGGCGGCGATCACGGGTGATTTTGTGCTGACAGCAAAGGAGGTCAATCAGGTTATCAAAGCCATGCAGGACAACGGCATCGAGATCACCGCGTTGCATAGCCACATGCTCGATGAGCAACCGCGGCTCTTCTTCATGCATTTCTGGGCGTACGACGATGCGCAGAAGCTGGCGAAAGGACTGCGCGCAGCCCTCGACAAGGTCGCCGTCAAAAAGAGCTAGATTGGGCGTCCGCGCGCGCGTCCAACGGCGGAGTTCGGCCGGCTCGGAGGGATCGTCGGCCTTCTTCCCGCCGCCTCGGGAATGGTTCGCTGGCACGGCGTCTTTCTGCCACCAGCATTGCGCCTGAGATCACCTTTCCATCGCACACGAGACTCAAGGGGCGGGCCGGGCTTTTGCGAACCGACGCGTTCGGAACGATCAAAGGCCCGCTTCGTTCTGATCGGATGGACTGGATTAGACTAGGCCTCCTGGCGTTGGCGGGGTTCCTCACCTGGACACTGAACACCCTCTCGGCCGGAGGCGGAGGTCTATTGCTGATCCCCGCCGTGACTTTCATCACAGGGAGCGCGGCGGTTGCGCCGGTCATCACCTTGACCGAGCTCATCGGCAATCCCATCCGCGCCCTGGCCTTCCGGCGCGACATCGATTGGAGCCTGGTCCGTTGGTACCTGCCCGGCGCCATCGCCGGTGCCGCGGCGGGCTCCTGGCTCTTCGCCAACAGTCGGGCGGAATGGCTCCAGATACTCATAGGGATCTATCTGATCAGTGCAGTCTGGGAATTTCGCGGCGGCGCGCGCGAGCGGAGCTACCGAGCCCGCCGCTGGTGGTTCCTCCCGGCCGGCCTGATCGTCGCGCTGTTGTCGGCGCTGATGGGCTCGGTGGGACCCGTCTTGAATTCGCTCTATCTGAACTACGGTTCGGAGAAGGAGACGTTGGTCGCCACGAAATCCGTGAACTCGTTTGTGACCGATGTCGTCAAGGTCGCGGTATTCACCGGACTCGGCGCGCTCGGTGGTCAGGCGGCCATGTACGGCGCAGCCGCGGGTTTGGGCGCTGCGCTTGCCAATCTGCTGGCCAAGCCCTGGCTCGAACGCCTGAGTGGACGACAATTCCGCGGCCTTGTGGTCGCGCTCATGGCTGTGAGTGGAGCGCTGATGATCTGGAACCAGCACAGCTTCGTTATGCAGGCCTGGCGCGCGGCCACGGGAATGTCTTAACAATGTCGCTGTTGGCTGGAGCGCTGCGCCGTAGCTTGGTTGGCCGGTCGCGCGATGCGCAGAAGCTGGCGAAAGGCCTGCGCGCAGCCCTCGACAAGGTCGCCGTCAAAAAGAGCTAGGCTTCCCGTCCGCGTGCATCAGACGGGCTCTTGGGCTGGTTCCTTCGAACCAGCCGACCTAACCAGCTCAGCTTCGAGAAGGTTCGCGACGTCAGATCACGCTCAGCGTCACGGCGGCAAGAACAAGATAACGGCCGACCTTGGCGGCAGTGACCAGCAAAAGGAAAACCCGAAAAGGCTCGCACAGGACGCCCGCGACGACAGTCAGGGCATCACCGACAACCGGCAGCCAACTCAGCAGGAGCGACCATTTTCCATAGCGCCGATACCACATTTGCGCGCGGTCCAGTTGCGCGTGGTTCATCGGAAACCACCGTTGGCCCCGAAAGCGCTCGATGCCTCGCCCGAGCCGCCAGTTGATCACCGATCCAAGCACGTTGCCGACGCTCGCGACTCCGATGAGCAGCCAGGGCGAGTAATCCGCAAACAGCAGCCCGACCAGCACTGCTTCCGATTGCATCGGCAGGATCGTAGCGGCGAGCAAGGCCGCCAGGAACAGACCAGCATAGGCCGCGAGATCGGTCATTGAACCGCATATCCGCCAGTCGACCTAATGATGGTGACCTTCGGGTTCGACCATCTTGAACGGCAGCACCTGTTCGCGATCTTTCGCGGTCAGCACCAGACTTGCCTGGAACTCATGCGGTTCGGCAGGGGCGACGGTGCTCTCAAGGCGGTGATGGTTGTCGCCGACAGGTTCGAGGCGAAGCGTCTCCGGCCCGCCGGGCCGGTCGATGATCACCGTCGCTGCCAGATCATTGGCGTGGCGATCGATGGTCAGCCGTATCCGCTCGCCGGCCGGTGTGTCGACGATTTCCAACGTCCCCGCAGCCAGACCGCAGGCGACCTTAAAGGGCTCCGGCGCATGATGGTGAGCATGAGAGGTTTCCGCGCCAGTGACGGCCGGCGCGGCCGGGCTCAACAGGCGGACATTGGCTTCCACCAACGCCGGCAAATGGGCGAACAACTCCTGCTTGAGGGCATCGGTTACGCCCAGCACGTCCTTGGCCGTCGCCATCTCCGGAACACTGATGGCGACGTCGGCATGCAGGCGATGTCCGATCCAGCGTGCCTGCACGCTTTCAACGCGCCCGATGCCCGACACATGCTCGGCGGCATGATGGATTTCGTCGATGATGGCGGGCTCGACACCATCGAGCATGCGCGTCAACACGGCTTTCGACGACTGCCAGACGATGGCGAAGATCGCCACGGTGATCAGCAGTCCTATGATCGGATCGGCAAGCGGAAAGCCCAGCCATACGCCAATAGCGCCCAGCACGACCGCGAAGCTGGTAAAGCCGTCGGTGCGAGCATGGTAGCCGTCCGCGATCAGCGCAGCGCTGTTGATCTCTCGCCCGACGCGGATACGAAATACGGCGACCGCTTCATTGCCGATGAAGCCTATGAGGCCGGCGATGGCGACCCAGCCAAGAAATGCGATGGGACGCGGATTGATCAGCCTGTCGATCGCCTCATAGCCAGCGACGATGGCACTGAAGAGGATGATGAGAACGATGACGATCCCGGCCAGATCCTCGACCCGGCCCAGGCCATAGGTGAACGTCTTGCTCGGTTTGCGGCGGGCCAGCACGAACGCGATCCACAGCGGAATAGCAGTAACCGCGTCGCCGCCATTGTGGATCGTGTCGGCCAGCAGCGCCACGCTGCCGGAGAGGAACACTACCACGAGCTGAAGCCCTGCCGTAATGGCCAGAACGACGAATGACCATTTGATCGCCCAGATGCCGCGCGTTGTCGTGGCGATCGTCGGATCGATGACGCCGTGTGTGTGGCCATGGCCGCCATCACCGTGATCATGTCCGTGGCCGCCCATGCCATGCGTCATCGGGCCAAACCCGAACCAATCGCGAACTTTGTCCATCTGGCGCTTCTCACAGGTACTTGGTGATGTCCTTGAACTCGTCGATCGAGCGGCGCTGCTCGCGCGCCAGCGGCCCGACGACGTCTTCAAGGCAATGGTTGAGATGATCCTGGATCAGGGTCTTCTTGGCTTGCGAAATGGCCTTCTCGACAGCATGAAGCTGCTGGGCAAGGTCGAGGCAGGGCCGACCCGCTTCGATCATTTCGATGACGCCCTTGAGATGTCCGTCGGCCCGTTTCAGGCGCTTGACGATATCGGGGTGGGTTTCGTGGACGTGAGATTGCTGGCTCATATCTTGATACTATCCTCCTGGAGGGGATACGACAAGCCTCAGAGCGGCCTCGATTCTGGTTTAAGCAACAACCATTCGTTAGGATTTGGAGAATAGTCGCCGCTCATGCCGAATCGGATCAGCGGCGCAGCTCTTTGTCTCGTCAAAATCCCTTACGGCAAAGGTTTTCAATATCCGCTTTTGCCAGTCCTTCGATGCCGAGTGCTGGAAGGATATTGTTGTCTCTCTTGAGATCGCGACCATAGGCTGCCGAGAATATGTTGATTCCAGACTCATGGAGGATCGCTGGATTTCCACTGATCTTCCCCAAAAGTACCGTCGGTAGCAGCCCGAAAGGAACGTCCTCGAGAACATAGCGGCTTTCGATAGTTGACGGGCCGAAGCCGCCGCGGCCTTGGCGATCCATCTCCTGGTTCATTTCCGAAACGGTGCCAATGGGGACGTGAAACGACAATGAAAAATGCTCTTCAACTGTGCGCACGGCAATTCCAAAATGGGCGGCGATCGCCAATCGTTCGGCGTCCAGAGCCTCGACAAAGCGTCCGACGGCCGGCGTGACGTTTCCACCCTGGCTCCACTGCTCGGCCTTCTCCATGCGTGTGAGATTGAGAAGGGCAATCCCCAGATGGTTCTGCGGATTGAGGTTGCTGAGCGCGATCGCAAGCAGGCCGTCGCGCTTGACGAAACGATCGCCGAACAGGGCCGTACAAAGCTCGAATCCTTGGTCCAGCGCATCGAAAGGCAGCGTCGCAACATCAAGCTTCTGGCGAACGGTGACAACATCGATTTCAGTCGGTCCGAGCTGGCGGCCGGTCACGAGCGTTGTGCCCCAGACGACGATTGGCAGGCTGACCTTGCGCTTTGCCAGTTGCTTGGAGAGATACAGCGCCCCGAAAGAACTATGCGAGCTGATGATGACCGGTACACCCTCGCTCAGATAAGGAGTGGCAGCATCCATCACCATCTTGTGGCCGTAAGCCGGCAGCGCGATCATCACCACGTCCGCATTGGCAATGGCATCTTTACAATCCTTGGCGATACGCACCGACACCGTTGCCTCGATAGCGCCCGTAGCCGTTAGCGATTCGCCGGTGGCCAGTGCCTTGGTGCGCTCTCCCGACGGCGACCAAAGCATTGGATCGTGCCCCGCCTCCGCCAAGTAGGCAGCAAGGCCGTAAGCAATTGCGCCGGCCCCCAGAATACTCACCCTCATAGGATTTCTCCTGTTCCAGTCTTTATGTATCGCAGCGCGGCGACCGCCATTGCATGCACGCCCAGCAGGCAGGCACAACTCGATCGAAACCTATCGCTTCCTTGAGCCTGGCTACCCATGAAATCGTCATCCATGGGGTTCAGCTGGAACGCGTTCGAGCCACACGGCCGAGACGGCCGGCGACGCTCTGTGGGCTTGCGAATCATTCCGACCGTACGGCGAATCACCGAGGCGTCTCCGGCCATATTATTTCCGCCTTGACATATATCAAATCCGCATGAGACGATCTTATCCATACACAACGCGCATGTAGGCGTAAATGGAAACACGAGATCTACAGGCCTTTCTTGCTGTTGCTGCCAGTGGCAGCATCACCAAGGCTGCCGAGATGCTCGGGTGTTCCCAGCCTTCGGTGACACGCACCATTCAGGATCTCGAGGCGGAGCTCGGCTTCGAATTGCTGCACCGTGTCGGTCGGCGGGTGCAGTTGTCCGAGGAGGGTGTGGCCTTCGAGGAGGAGGCGCGGCGCTTGCTGATGTCCTTCACCGAGCTAGCGGCGCGGGCCAAGATGATTGCCGCCGGCAAAGGTCGGATTCTGCAAATCGTTGCGACCTCTGCGATCGGAACTGGCTTGATCCCGACGGCTATGGCCGAGCTCAACGGTGTCGAGCTTCCAGACGAGACGCATCTCGGGCAGTTTCTCCCCTCGATCGTCGCGCAGGAAGTGCGCAGCGGACGTGCCGAGATCGGGTTTTCGAGCTTGCCGCTCGATACGCCCGGTCTGGATGTCCTGAGGCTCTATTCGGCGCCTGATGTTGCTGCCGTGCGGGAGGACGATCCGCTGGCTGAACTTGACGTCATACCGCTTTCCGCTTTTGCCGGTCGCCGCGTCGCCACATTGCTCAACCCCCTACGTTTCCAGTTGCATGTCTCCAAGGCATTGGCGGCCAGGGGCATCGACACCGGGCCAGTGATCCGGACGAATACAGCATATGGCGCGTTGCAGATCGTTCGGCGGACTGGCGTTGCGGCTGTCATCGATCCTCTCACCGCCTATGGCGTGGCCTTGCCCGGGGTCGTCATTCGCCCGATCGACGTGACCGTTCTTTTCTATTGGGGCGTTGTGGCTGCCGAGAAACGCCCCCTCCGTCCAGTCGCGCAGGCGTTGATGGATGCGGTCGAGGCGGTGGCTGAACGGTCGATCGTCGGCTTCAAGAAACTAGATCCGACCCTCGCTGGCCAATTGGTGAACGATCCTGCATCCGGCACAAATCACGGAACGGGAATATGAAGCATACCCCCGCCGCGCCAACGTCGACAGGTCTTGCTGCGCTCGAAGCACAGTTCGCGCAGGATCTCGACTTTCTCGAACTGCCCGCCAAGCCATGGGTTCCCGCGCGTTCGCGCGATGGCGTGCCGGTCCGTGATGTCGTGGTGATCGGCGCCGGCATGTGCGGACTTGCTGCCACGGCAAAGCTGGTACTGACCGGGATAACCAATGTCGTGGCCTATGATGCGGCTAGGGCCGGGCTCGAAGGACCATGGGTAACGTTTGCCCGCATGCAAACGCTCCGGTCGCCGAAAACCCTGCACGGTCCGTCGCTTGGCCTGCCGCAATTGACGTTCCGCGCCTGGTTCACGGCGCAATGGGGCGTTGAGGCCTGGCGGTCGCTGGACAAAATCCCCAAGGGCCAGTGGATGGACTACCTGGTCTGGTACCGCAAGGTTCTCGGTCTGCCGGTGCGCAACAGCGTGCGCATGACCGGACTGGCACCCGTTGGAGATCTGATTGCGATCGATGTCGAGGGCGCGGAAACCGGCCAGGTCCTCACCCGTCGTCTCGTTCTGGCCACCGGTCGGTCCGGTTTGGGCGGTTTTGCCGTGCCCGATTTCCTCAGCGGCATCGATCGTGCCTATTGGGCCCATTCTGCCGACGACATCGATTTCGATGCGCTGAAAGGCAAGCGCGTGGCGGTGATCGGTGCCGGTGCCTCTTCCATGGATAATGCCGCAACGGCACTCGAGGCGGGAGTCGGCTCTGTTGACATGTTGATCCGGCGCAAGGAAATGCCGCGCATTAACAAGCTGACCGGCATTGGCAGCCCGGGTGTTGTACTCGGCATGCATCACTTGCCCGATGCCTGGAAGTGGAAATTCTTCGATTATACCGCCTCGACCCAGACACCGCCGCCGCGTTCATCGACACTCCGCGTGTCTCGCCACCCCAATGCTCGGTTCCTTCTTGACTGCGGCATAGTTGCGGTGAAGGAGGAGGCAGGGACCCTGCTGGTGGAAACCACGCAGGGGCCGATTCGCTACGACTTCCTGATCGCGGCAACCGGCTTTTCAAATGACTTCAGCGGCCGCCCGGAATTTGCGGCGATCGCCCCACATATCCGCACCTGGTCGGATGGCCGATATAGGCCGGATATGGGGCCGGCTCGTGCAGGCATGTCGGACGCGCCGGATCTCGGTCCCGCCTTCGAGTTTCGCGAACGCGTCCCCGGCTCCTGCCCGATGCTGGCGCATATCCACTGCTTCAACGACGCCGCCATGCTGACCCACGGCAAGGTCTCCGGCGACATCCCAGCCGTCAGCGCCGGGGCCGACCGTCTGGTCCGCGGCATTGCCGCATCGCTGTTTGCCGAAGATGTCGAAACCCACTTCGCCAATCTGATCGCTTACGACATCCCGGAACTTCTGGGGGACGAATGGGTCGATTCAACGTTGCATAAGGAGGCCGCACTGTGATCGACGCCATGGATAAGGCCGCGGGGATTTCCCCGGACGATGCTCTTTTCACCGCGCGTCGGTTTCGGCCCGAATTCGTTCAAGGGGCGGAGGAATGTCGCCTCTCAGTCCTACAGCCGGCAAACGATCAGGGGCTAGCGCCGAATTTGAGGGTTGCTCTGGCCCATCGCATGGCCGCTCTGAATGCTGATCCAGTCCTGATGGCCGAATATGATGTGCAACTGGCTCAGCTTGGTTCGACGGAGCAGCTTCTGGCCTTGGCCCGCGGGGAAAAGGATCTGGAGGAACCGTTGGCGACCATCGCCAGGCATGTCGACCTGATCACGCTGACACCGAAAAGGGCGGAGGCGAGCCACATCGCCCTGCTCGCCAAAGCCGGGTTGAACAATCCGCAGATCGTCGCGCTCTCCGAACTGATTGCCTTCATCAACTTCCAGACGCGGGTGGCGACGGGCTTAAGACTGATGAGGTCGGCATGATTTCCTCGGTGCGCCTGAAGCCGCTGAACTGGCAGCCATACATCGCGCCGGTCGAGCTATCCGAGGCCACGCCGGAACAGCTCAATGCGATGAAGGTTACACCCTCCGCCAAGAAAGTTTCGGAATATGTACGGACCCTTGTGCATGATCCGGAAAGCTATCTTGCCCGCACCATCTTGTTCAACGCGATCATGTACGTCGAGGGTGGGCTCGCCCGTCCCGATCGCGAGCTTGGCGCCTTGGGCGCCTCGATGGTCAATGGTTGCAAATTCTGTGCCGTTGTTCACGCCCGCCGACATGCGGAGTTGACCAAGAGCGACGATGTGGTCACCGCGCTGTACCTCGACGAACCCGAAAAGCTTGGGCCGCGCGATGCGGCAATCTACAGCTTTGCCCGCCGGCTGTCGGCGGCGCCTTCGGAAGCGACCGCAGACGATATCGCCACGCTGCGATCCGTCGGCATGAATGATGCCGAGATCATCGACCTTATCCACGCCATCTCGATCTTCGGCTGGGCAAACCGGCTGATGCACGTTCTCGGCCATGCGGAGACCGGGAAATGACATTGCGTATCATCACCACGCCCAGGCGTCTCCAATCAGAGCCAGCTGAACTGGTGGCTCATAAGGATAAGAGGGAACCAATGCAGATGAGTTCTTGGCTGCTCCGCAATCATCCAGCTGTTCTGGCTGTTTGTCCCTCCTCTAGGAAATGAAGGACACCAATCAGAAATGCTCGAACTCAAAGATATAAAACTGTCCTACGGAAGCACGCAGGTCCTGAACGGCGTTAATCTTTCGGTGAAACGCGGAGATGTGGTGTCGATTATCGGGCCTAGCGGCACCGGTAAGACCACGCTGCTGAAGTGCATCAACTACCTGGCCAAGCCGTCATCCGGGACCATCGGGTTCGATCAGATCCAGATGGATTACCAGCATGCCGACAAGACCGCGGTCCAGGCGATACGGTTGCGAACAGCCATGGTCTTCCAGCAGTTCAACGTCTTCAAGAACATGACGGTGATTCAGAACGTTATGGATCCGCTCGTTGTGGTGCAGCGCAAATCCAGGGAAGAAGCGCAGGAAATCGCCCAACGGGAGCTTGAGCGGGTTGGCCTCTCCTCGAAGCGAGACAGCTACCCATCCCAGCTCTCGGGCGGTCAGCTCCAGCGTACCGGTATTGCACGTGCGTTGGCAGTTCGTCCGGATGTGATCCTCTTCGATGAGCCCACGTCATCGCTGGATCCTGAACTTGTTGGCGAAGTTCTGAAGGTGATTAGAGACGTCACGTCCTCTGGCATCACTTCGCTGCTTGTGACCCACGAGATGCAATTTGCAAAAAGCATCTCAAACCGCATCGTCTTCATGGATCGGGGCGTCGTTGCCGCCGATGGCAGTCCGGCTGAGATCTTCGATGCACCTTCCAGCCCAAGACTTGCTCAATTCCTGCAGTCAGAACTCGCATTTCAATAGTCCAAACAAGAAGGGAACCAAGAAATGTCTGCTATCAAATCCAATTTTTCCCGTCGCTATGCCTTGGCTGTCGCTGGCAGCATCGCAATTGCCCTTGCAACCGCAGGGATCAGCTATGGTCAGACCGTTCGCACGATCAAGATCGCGACGTCTGCCGAATCCAAGCCGCTGGCATGGGGCGCGATCGGCGTCGAGCCGCAAGGCTATGAGCCCGATCTTCTGAGAGCGATCAACGCAAAGCTCCCGCAGTACAAGTTTGAGATGGAAGGTGTTTCGGATATCGCGCAGGAAACCGGCCTCGCCACGGGCAAGTACGACATCGCGGTCGGTGGCTACTACAAGTCGCCTGAGCGCGCCAAGCAGTTCTTCATTCCGGAAAACCCCATGGGCGCCAGCCTGATGAAGATCTACAGCAAAAAAGGCAGCGGCATAAAGGAAATGAAGGACTTGGTCGGCAAGAGGATCGTTCCGACCACGGCCGGCGGTGGAACATACAAGTTCATCATGAATTGGCAAAAAGAAAATCCACAATACAAGCTTGAAGTAACGGCATCTGGCGCCGGTATTCCCTATCCGAACCGCCTGGACGAAGTTCAGAACGGCAAATTCGACGCGCTTGTCTTGCCGTCTAATCTCGGTGAGCAGACCGTCATCGAGGAAAAGAAGCTCGATATTGTGGCATCCGATCCGGTCTTCAGCAACAACACCTACATGCTGATTCACAGGTCGGACGAAAACAAGGTTTTAGCCGACGACGTGAACAAGGTTCTCAAGGAATTAAAAGACGATGGCACGATCGAAAAACTCTCGCAGAAATGGTTCGGCGAGGACATCGTCAAATACATGAAGTAACAGGACCTTTCGCCACACTATAGCGATAGCCAGCGGTAAGGCTGAATTGAAAGAAGGAGCGTTTCAAAGTGGATGTTTCTGCTATGATTCCCGAGCTGCTCTCGGCGTTGCCGCTGACGCTCGCCATTACCTTTACGGCCATGGTCGTCGGCTTTTGCTTGGCTCTCGTCGCGACAACACTCCGGGTTCGGAGGATACCGGTAATCAGTCATCTGACTGACCTCTACGTGTCCTATGCCCGGAGTGTTCCCGTCGTCCTGCAGTTGTTCGTCGCGTTCTATGGGCTGCCCTTGTTGGTGATCCTGTTCGGCGCCAAGGATTTTATTTCTGCAACGATCGCTGCGATGGTGGGGCTGAGCCTCTATCATGGAGGGTATCTGTCGGAAGTCATGCGACCTGCATACCTGGCCGTCGATCGCGGCCAGCATGATGCGGCCGACAGTCTGGGATATACCTTCCGCCAGAAAATCACCCGCGTCGTTGGCCCGCAAGCGGTGCACTTCGCATTGCCGGGCTATGGAAACTCCATCATCTACCTGATCCATAACGTTGCGCTGGTCATGTACATCGGGGCTGCGGACGTGATGGCGACCGCGCACTTGATCATGGAGCGCGACTATAACCAGTACCAGTTCGAAACGTACCTCGTGCTGGCGGTTATCTATTCGCTGATGTGCCTTGTCGCGTGGCTCGTCGTGCGCTTCTTCGAGCTCCGCTCCCCGATGCAAGCGCCAGAGACAACGACAACAGCTCAGATCAAGAACGCGGCCGTCGCGAGCGTGTGACGTAACGAGGGTATTCGACCATGTTTGATACCGACATTTTGCTCCAAGACTCGCGGGAAATTCTGGGCGCCGTACCCGTAACGCTTGCCATGGCGTTCACGATTTTCGCCCTGTCGACGATCGTCGGCAGCCTTTTTGCGCTCGTCGAACATAGGCGGATTCCCGTGCTGCGAGAGCTCATCATGGCCTACAAGGTCGTCTTCAAGGGCGTTCCGATGGTGATCGTGATTTTCCTCGCCTATTTCGGTCTGCCCCCGGCACTCCAGTTCCTGCTCTCGTTGCTCGGGATCAACTTCAACGCCCACGAAACGCCCAACTGGGTAATCCTTGTCATTGCAGTCACCGGTTGTGTTGCGGCGTTCCAAGCGGAGATCATCAAAGGAGCCCTCAACGCCTTCGATACCGGTCAGTCGGACGCCGCCCATTCGCTGGGCTATACAAGCGGCCAACTGTTCCGACGGATCCTATTTCCCCAGGTGGCCCTCACCGCAATTCCAGACCTGACAACCTCGATGATGGTGATCATGAAGGCGCTTTCCCTCGGGTTCGCCATCGAGGTTGTCGACATCTTCGCCCAGTCCCAGTTGACCGCCGCGCTGAATTACTACTACCTCGAAGCGTTCGTGATTGCCGTCGTGATCTACATGGTGATTGCCTATATCGTCACACAGATCGCCGACAGACTGGAGCAAGCCCTTAGGGTGCGGACGTGAGGGCAAGCATGTGGCACAGGATAGCCAAGCTTCGGATATCGAGCCGCACCTGGGAGGCAATTCTTTTGGGGATGAAAAGCTTGAGGCGAACCTCAAATAGCCGATGTAGGTACTGGTGATTTGACGCGATTCCGTGGATAGCGGTCCTCCGCCATCACCATCCCGCCCGACGACGCTACGATGTGCATGCTCGGACGGGTGGTCGGAATCGAACCGACACTCCTTTCGGAACTGGATTTTGAATCCAGCGCGTCTAGCAGTTTCACCACACCCGCAAGGTGCTATCTCATTGACCTCTTAACGCTCTCATACTGCACCTAGGTAGAAAGTGGCAGTTTGAGAATTAGGCGGCCGTCAACTCCTAACCTATTGAACTCTAATCCTATTGCCCTGCGTGCTGAAGCTAGACGCATCCTGATTTTGAGCGGCCAGTTGACGGCCGTCCAAAATGATTATTAAGTTCGGTCATAGAACGAATTAATCGGAGCCGCTGTTGAACGACGTCCCGCGCATTTCTCGTCAGTTCTCGCAGCGCTCCGTCATGGAGGCGATCGTGCAAGGCGGGCCGATCTCGCGCGCTTCGATCGCAAAGCAGACCGGCTTGTCCAAGCAGACAATCTCCGAGATCGTCAGGACACTCGAGCAGGAAGGCTGGGTGCAGGAGACAGGGCGCACGAGCGGACATGTCGGACGCACGGCTGTCACTTACGAACTCGTATTTGACGCGGCCTACATCGCGGCCGTCGACCTCGGCGGCGCCAAAGTCCGGGTCGCCCTCACCGATCTTGCCTGCCAGATATTCGCGGAGGAAACGGCGCCGACCGATCCTCGGGGCGGACAGTTCATCGTCGACCAGATCGTGGATCTGGCGCTTCAGGCGGCCGAGAGGCACCGAATCTCGCGCACAAAGATAAGGCTGGCGGTGATTGGTGTTCCCGGCGCACCTGACAAGAAGACGGGCCGCGTCCTGCTTGCCCCGAATATTGCCGGCTTTGGCACGATGAATGTCGTTCGCGCTTTCGAGCAGGCATTCGGGTTTCATGTAGTGATCGAGAACGATGTCAATCTGGCGGTGCTCGGCGAGAACTGGCAGGGGTGCGGCCGCGGTATCGACAATCTCGCCTTCATAGCGCTGGGTACCGGTATCGGCAGCGGCCTCATGGTTGGAGGCAATCTGGTGCGGGGCGCCAGCAATGCAGCCGGCGAGATGGGCTTTTTGCCGATTGGCGCCGATCCTTTCGCGCCGACATCGTTGCGCGCCGGCGCTTTCGAGCGCGTGGTCGCAACCAACGCCATGGTTGAACGCTACGCAGCGCTGACGGGCAACATCGTCAACGTGCCGACGATTTTCCACAGTGCATTGGCCGGAGACAGGCATGCCGCGACGGTGCTCGAAGAAACCGCGCGCTACCTGGCGCAAGGCATTGTGGCCATAGCGGCAATTGCCAATCCGCAAAAGGTCGTCCTGGGCGGCTCGATCGGGCTGCGGCCGGAAATCCTGTTGCGCGTTAGGGACCTGCTGCCGCGCTGCTTCCCCTATCCTATCGCCGTTGAGGCCAGCGAACTGGGGTCGCGGGCAGCGCTCATCGGCGCTGCCGCCATCGGGCTCAGCCAGTTGCACAACACACTGTTCGGCGTCGACGCGCCCGACGGACGCATTTCGCTCCCCCCAGCCAGTTCGGCCGTGCTGCGCGAGGCCACGCTATGACCGCCTTAAAGGACATCACCGCCCGCTTGCGCGCCGCCCTCGATCGCGACGCAGCGGTGGAGCTTCTGCAGGGGGCAATCGGCCGCGAAAGCATAACCGGTCACGAAGAAAACTTTGTCGCCTTCCTTGAAGACCGGATGCGCGTGCTTGGCTTGAGCGAAATTCGGCGTGCGGAATTCGCGCCCGGCCGGCCCAACGTCTGGGGTGAGCGCAAAGGTGCTGGCGCCGGCAAGCGGCTGCTCTTCATCGGCCACACCGATACGGTCCATGTCGAGGGCTGGCGCGAGCACTGGGCTGGCACCACCAAGCAGGATCCGTTTGCCGCGCCAATGATCGACGGGCAGATCTGGGGCCGCGGCGCTGGTGACCTCAAGGCCGGCATCTGCTCCGCGCTGTCGGCACTCTCTCTGCTCGACACCGCCGACATCCAACTGGCCGGCGATGTTGCCTTTGCCTTCGTCGGCGACGAGGAGAGCGGCCAGCCTGGAACCGGCGTCTCCGCCGGCATCAAGGACTTCGTCGGCCGCATCGAGAGAGGCGAAGTCTTGGCGCCCGATTTCGTCGTCTATGTGGAGCCTACCCGCCTTTCGGTTTATCCGGCCCAAATTGGCTTCTTCATTACCGACATCACCATCACCGGACGATCAGCCTATTTCGGCGTACCCGAACTCGGCAAGGATGCCTTGCGTGCAAGCCACGCCGTGATGAGCGCGCTATGGAAGCATTCGGAAGATGTTGCAACAAGAGCCGAGCACCCGCTGATTGGGCGTGGCTTCCTGCTGATCACCGGGCTTGCGGGCGGCGGCTACATCGCGGTGCCCGAACGCTGCACGTTGTCGCTGATCCGCAAGCTGTTGCCCGGCGAGTCGCTGGACGAGGCCGCCGCCGAAATCGAGGCAGTGGTGCGCGGCGCCATCACCGATCCCGAAATTATGTTGGCGTTCGCCTATCCGGCAGGCCGCGATCATCCGCTCGGGGGTAACGCCGCCGAGATTGCACCTGACAGGCCGGAGGTCGGCGCTCTTGCTGCCGCCATGGCCCGATCGATGGCTGGTCGCGGCGCCATCGAAGGCGCGCCATTCTGGTCAGAGTCATCATTTTTCACCAACCGGCTCGGCATCCCCGCCGTGTACTGCGCGCCAGGCGACATTCGCAACTGCCACACCTTCGACGAACACGTCGATGTCGAGGAATATCTGGCGGGCGTCGTAGGCTTCGCCCGGTTCATGGTGGAGTATTGCGGCGTTACGGAATGAAGGACAACTGAGAGCGAAAATGGGAGAACTACCATGCTGATAGACAGACTTGTTGCTACAGCACTTGCAGGCAGCCTTATGCTGTTGGCCGGCGGAGCCGGCGCACAGACAGTGGGACCAAGCGGCGAGACGGCGACACCCAGCGCCGAGGTTAGATTGTCGGACGCAGACCTGGCCGCAGTAAAGGAGAAGGGCTACAAGGCCGCGCTGCTGTGGCACACCTCCTCAGACTTCACCAATGCGGTCACGTCCGGTGCCAAGGATGAATTTGCCCGTGCCGGCATTCAAATCGTCGCCACCACCGACGCGGGCTTTGACGCCGCGCGCCAGCGCAGCGACATCGAAACCGCGCTCGCGGCGAAGCCAAACGTCATCCTGTCCCTGCCCCTCGATCCGGTCACTTCGGCCGAGGCGTTCCGTCAGGCGCTCACCGACGGCACCAAGCTGGTATTCCTTTCCAATCTGCCGAAAGGCTACAAGCACGGAACCGACTATGCCGCCATCGTCACTGACGACCTGTTCCAGATGGGCAAGCAGGCGGCCGATGCACTGGCCAAGGCGCTCGATGGCAAGGGCAAGGTCGGCTACATCTTCCACGACGCCAGTTACTATGTGACGAACCAGCGCGACCAGGCTTTCAAGACAACGATCGAGAAGGATTATCCCGGTATCAAGATCGTCGCCGAGCAGGGGATCTCCGATCCGGCGCGGGCAGAAGAGCTGGCCAGCGCCATGCTCGTGCAGCATCCCGACCTTGACGGCATCTACGTCACCTGGGCCGAACCGGCCGACGGCGTGCTGTCGGCCTTGCGGGCAAGCGGAAACACCAAGACCAAGATCGTTACGCTCGACCTCGCCGAACCGGTCGCGCTCGATATGGTCAAGGGCGGCAACGTGACCGCACTGGTGGCCGACAAGGCGTATGAGCTCGGTCGCGCCATGGCCGCTGTCGGCGTCAAGGCGCTGCTCGGCCAGGAGACGCCGGCCTTCGTCGTTGCCCCGGCGCTTACCGTGACCAAGCAGAACGTTGCGCAGGGCTGGAAGGACTCGTTGAACCGCGACGCGCCGCAATCGGTGCTCGACGCAGCCAAGTGACAGGCGAATGCCCGGCGGCCAATCAGGGCCGCCGACACCATAAAAGCAAGGGGAACTGACATGCGCACAGCAATTGGAATGTTGTCGGCACTGGTAGCGCTCGTCGCCGCCAACGCCTTCGCAGCCGAGGGCACCACCACGGGACCGAACGGGGAAAAGCCGACGCCGGCAAAGAGCGTCGTGCTCACACCAGCTGAGGAGCAGCAGATCAAGGACGGCAAATACACCGCCGCGCTGGTCTGGCATGAGATGAGCGAATACACCAACGCGGTGAACAGCGGCGCCCAGGACGAGTTGAAGCGGCTCGGCATCAGGGTGGTCGCTCAGACCGACGCTGGCTTTGATGCAGCCCGGCAGAAATCCGACGTCGAGACAGTACTCGCCAAAAAGCCCTCGATCATACTGTCCCTACCGGTCGATCCCGCAAGTGCGGCCACCGTCTATGATCCTGCGCGCCAGGCCGGCGTGAAATTGGGATTCGTCGACAATTCGCCGGCAGGCTACGTTCAGGACAAGGACTATGTGACCATCGTTTCGGACGACCTTTTCCAGATGGGCAACAAGGCCGGGATCGCAATGGCCGACGCGCTCGGCAAGCAGGGCAAGGTCGGCTACATCTTTCACGATGCCGATTTCTACGTCACCAACCAGCGCGATGGAGCATTCAAGCACACGATCGAGCAGGACTATCCGGACATGAAGATCGTGGCCGAGGCCGGAATGGCCGACCCCGCGCGCAGCGAGGAAATCGCGCAGGCGATGATCACACAGCACCCAGACCTCGACGGTATCTACGTTACCTGGGCTGAGCCGGCGCTTAGCGTGCTGTCCACATTGCGGGCGGCCGGCAACAGCCACACCAAAATCGTCACGCTCGACCTGAACGAACCGGCGGCATTGGACATGGTGAAAGGCGGCAACGTTGCGGCACTCATCGCAGACGAAGCCTACGACATCGGCGTGACGCTGGCACGCGCCACGGCCGCCTCGTTGATCGGCAAGAAGGCCGCGCCGTTCATCGTGGTCGATTCCCTCGCCGTCACCAAGGACACTGTCAAGGACGGGTGGAAGCGGTCCCTCAACAAGGACGTGCCCGCGACCGTCGCGGCCGCCATGAAGTAGCGGCAGACAATGGCGCCCCGCCGGAGGAAGTGAGAATGTCGAGTATCAACACCAGCCCCGGCCGGGCAGCGAGCTTGGTCAGCCGCTTCAACCTGCAGCAATATGTCGTCTATCTCGGATTTCTGGCGATCTTCCTGTTCTTCGCGATCGTACTGAAGGACAGCGGTTTTCTGACGGTCCGCAACCTGTCGAACATCGTGCTGCAGACAGCACCCGTGACGATCATGGCGATCGGCCTCGTCTTTGTCATGTCGGCGGGCGAGATTGATCTTTCGATAGGTTCGATCGTTGCCGTGGCAGCCCTTGCCGCCGCGGTGGCGATAAACGCCTACGGCTTGTTGGCCGGGGTGCTGGCCGGCCTCGGCGCCGGCCTGCTGATCGGCCTGCTCAACGGCGCCCTCGTGGCTTACGTCAAGTTGCCTTCATTCCTGGTAACGCTGGCGACGCTCGGGTTGTTTGCCGGGGTATCTCGCTCGATGACCGATTTGCGGTCGATCCCGGTCACCAACGACGCCTTCACCGGTTTCTTCGGCTCGGGTTCTTTGCTGGGTGTCCCGTCGTTGATCTGGTGGACGGTCATTGCCGTTGCGATCGCGCATCTCATCTTTCGCGAGACGCGCTTCGGCGCCCATGTGCTGGCCACCGGCGACAACAGCCGTGCCGCCAGTGTTTCCGGCATTAGCGTGGCGCAGATAAGGCTGGCCGTTCTGACCATAAGCGGCGGGCTCGCCGGCCTTGCCGGGCTGCTCTATGCCGGCCGGCTGCAGGCTGCGAAATATACGCTCGGCGAAACCGACCTTATGACGGTGATAGCGGCCGTCATTGTCGGCGGAACCCTGCTTAACGGCGGCAAGGGATCGATTGTCGGTGCGCTGGTCGGCTCGCTGATGATGGGCATGCTGAACAACGGCCTCATCCTGATGGGCCTGTCCGTCTCCGACCAGATGATCGTGCGCGGCTTGATCATTCTTGCGGCGGTCGCCGTATCGCTGCGCGAAAAGTCCCGTTGAAGGAGTTTTGTCATGTTCCTCGATGTTCTGCGGCGCCGCAATCCGAGCTTTATAGAAAGCGCCACGCGCCTGCACCAGGAAGGAAAGCTGCCGGCTAATTCCTATGTGCTCGACCTCGATGCCGTCGAAAGCAACGCTCGGGTCCTGAAGCGCGAGGCCGACCGGTTCGGCCTGAAGATTTTCGCCATGACCAAGCAGGTCGGCCGCGCCAGTTCGTTCTGCCATGCGCTCAAGCGTGGCGGCATCGATCAGGCCGTTGCCGTCGACATGGCCTGCGCGCGGGCAACGCACAGAGCCGGCCTGAGGCTCGGTCATCTTGGCCACCTGCAGCAGATCGCAAGGCACGAGGCCACTGCGGCGGCCAAAACGTTCAGGCCGGACTATTGGACCGTCTTCAACGACACCAAGGCTGAAGAAGCCGCTGCCGGCGCAAGGCTCGCCGGGTACACGCAAAACCTGCTTGCCCGCATCCGCGCCGATGGTGACGTTTTCTACCGCGGCCACGAAGGTGGTTTTGAGGCGGCCGATATCGCCGCGGTCGCCGAAAAACTGGATGGTCTCGAAGGCGCACGGTTCGCTGGTATCACCACCTTCCCGGCGCTGTTGTTCGACCAGACCACGCGAACGGTCCTGCCGACACACAATCTGGCGACACTGGGCAGAGCTGCCGAAGCGCTCGCCAAGTCCGGCCGCAGCAACATAGAGGTGAACGCGCCCGGCACAACGTCGAGTGTCCTGATTGGCGCGCTGGCCGAAGCCGGCGCCACGCAATGTGAACCGGGCAATGGCTTGGCCGGCACCACCGCGCTGCACGTCATGGAGGATCTGCCGGAGCTCCCTGCCGTTCTGTATTTGACCGAGGTCTCGCATTTGTCTGGCGGCAAAGCCTACTGCCTGGGTGGCGGCTTCTATATCGATCCGATCTTTCCGGACTACGAGGTGAAGGCAATCGTGTCCGCAGAACCCACCACGGCCGCCGCCGCGCTTAGAAGCGTCGAGGTGCCGCCGCCTGCGGCAATCGACTATTACGCAATGATTGACGCTAGCGGCGCCAATGCTCCACGCCCCGGCGACACGGCGGTGTTCGGCTTTCGCGGCCAGGCGTTCGTGACCCGCGCCTACGTGGTCGGCATCTCCGGTGTCTCAAAGCGGGCGCCCCAAGTCGAAACGATCGAAAACGGTTTTGGCGAAACCGCTGCCTGGCCTGTCTAGGAGCAAGTGATGAACGCGACCACGACCGGCACGGGCCCTGTTTTGCAGCTGCGCGACATCCGCAAGAATTTCGGCGGCCTCACCGCCATCGAAAATTTCTCGCTCGAGCTCTATCCCGGCGAGATAGTGGCGTTGGTCGGCGATAACGGTGCCGGCAAGTCGACGCTGGTCAAAATCGTGACGGGGGTGCATGCTCCGACATCCGGGACGATCATCATCGAGGGGCAGGCGGTGGCAATGTCGAGCGCCACCATGGCGCGCGCCCACGGCATTGAGGTGGTCTATCAGGACCTGGCGCTCGCCGATCAGCAGACCGTCTACATGAACATGTTTCTTGGCCGCGAGCCGGTGAACCGCTTCGGCCTGCTCGACCGACGCCGGATGATCGACGACACCGAAAAGCTGGTGAAGGATCTCGACGTTCGCATCCCATCGGCTCACGCCACCATCCGCGATCTTTCGGGCGGGCAGCGCCAGGGCGTGGCGATCGCGCGCGCCACGCACTGGGCAAGCAAGCTGATCCTGCTCGACGAGCCAACCGCCGCGCTCGGCGTTGCCGAGACCGCCAAGGTCGAGACGATTGTTCTGTCGCTGAAGCAGCGCAACATTGGCGTGCTGATCATCAGCCACAGCCTCGACCAGGTGTTCAGGCTCTCAGATCGGATCTGTGTTCTGAGACGTGGCAAACAGATCGGCGTGCGCAGGACCAGCGAGACCGACAAGAACGAGATCGTCGCCATGATCACCGGGCTTCAGCACTAGCCCGGTCCGACAGAGGCGCGCCGTTCAGATATTGCGTTACCCGAGCAGCGAGTGGGATGACTTCAGATCCACGATCAGGCCTCGGCCAGAGAATGTCGCCAGCATCAATCTAGAGCGCGCAGATAGCGGATGGGGCGGCCACCGGCAATCCGGTCGGCCGCTGTGGCTATGGAATTGGCGTCAATGCCGAAGTGGCGGTAAAGGTCGCCGATCGTGCCCGACTGGCCAAAATGCTCGACGCCGAGACTGCGCGTGCGATGGCCGTAGACCGAGCCCAACCAGCCGAGCGCGGCCGGATGGCCGTCGGTGACGGTGACGATGGCGCAATGCGCCGGGAGGTCGGCAAACAACCTTTCGACATGGCTCCTGGCGTGAACAAGGCCGCGTTCGCGTGCCCGGCTCGCGGCAGTCCAGCCTGCGTTCAGCCGATCGGCCGAGGTCACCGCCAGGAGACCGACGTCGCGACGGTCCTCCGCCATCATGCCGATAGCCTCGATGGCCTCCGGCGCAACCGCGCCGGTATAGGCAACAATCACTTCGGCATTGGGACCCGGAGGCCGCAGCCAGTAGCCCCCGTCGACGATGTCCTGCTCGAGTACGGGCGTCACGCTACGCGTGATCTGCTCGACCGGGCGCGTCGAGAGCCGCAGATAGACCGAACCGCCCGTCTCGTCGCGCAGCCACGTGCGCTCCGACTGCACGGCGTCGCCGTCGCGCTGCATATAATCCAGCGCAAAGCGCATGATGACGCCCAACTCGTCGACGAAAGCCGGCTCGTAGGCGGCAAGCCCGTCTTGCGCTATGCCGATCAACGGTGTGGCGATCGACTGATGCGCCCCGCCTTCCGGCGCCAATGTGACCCCGGACGGCGTGGCGACCAGCAGGAAGCGCGCGTCCTGATAGCAGGCGTAATTGAGCGCATCGAGACCGCGCTGGATGAACGGATCGTAGAGCGTGCCGATCGGCAGTAGCCGTTTGCCGAAAATCGAATGCGACAGCCCAAGGGCCGACAGCAGGATGAACAGATTGTTCTCGGCGATGCCGAGTTCGATGTGCTGGCCGGAGGTGCCGAATTCCCATTTCTGCGCCGAGGCGATGCGTTCGCTGCGGAAAGTGTCGGCGAGTGACTGACGCGCGAACAGGCCGCGCCGGTTGACCCAGGGGCCGAGATTGGTCGAAACCGTGACATCGGGCGATGCCGTGACGATCGCGTCGGCGAGCGGCCCGCCAGCCCGCGCAATCTCGTCCAGAATTCTGCCGAAGCCGACCTGCGTGGAGACGCTGCCTTTGGCTTCCGCGACGAGACGACCAGGGACCACGATGCGCTGGGCGCGCCGGCGCCGCTGGCCCTTTGCCGCGAACGGAACGGCATCGAGGAACCGTTGCAGCTCCAAATCCCCAACAGGCAATCCCTCGAAGGCGTTCCACTCCCGCCCGTCGCCGACCGACATCGAGGCGCGGAGGACCGCCATCTGATCCCTGGTCATCAGGCCGGCGTGGTTGTCTTTGTGGCCGGCGAGCGGCAGGCCGAAGCCCTTGATCGTATATGCAATGAAGCATGTCGGTCGATCGTTGCCGCGTGCCGTCCCGAAGGCCTCGATCAGGCCTGGTAGGTCGTGGCCGCCGAGATTGGTCATCAGCGCGGCGAGTTCGGCATCGGAGCGCCGGTCGAGAAGCGATGCCAGGCCCGGCTTGTCTCCGATGTCGGCGATCAGGCGCTTGCGCCAAGCGGAGCCGCCCTGATAGGTCAGCGCCGAATAGAGCTGGTTCGGGCAGGCGTCGATCCAAACCTTCAGCGCCTCGCCCCCCGGTTCGGTGAAGGAGGCTTCGAGCAGCGAGCCGTATTTCAGGATCACGACGTCCCAGCCGAAATTCCGGAAAATGTTTTCGAAGCGTTCCCAAAGGCCTTCGCGAACCACGGCATCGAGGCTCTGTCGGTTGTAGTCGACGATCCACCAGCAGTTGCGCAGGCCGTGTTTCCACCCTTCGAGCAGCGCCTCGAAGATGTTGCCTTCGTCCATCTCGGCGTCGCCGATCAGCGCCACCATGCGGCCTTCGGGCATGCTTTCGTCGCGGGTGCTGAGATAATCCTGCACAAGGGAGGCAAACAGCGTCTGCGCGACACCGAGCCCAACTGAGCCGGTGGAGAAATCGACGTCGTCGACATCCTTGGTCCGCGACGGATAGCTTTGCGCGCCACCGAAGGCGCGAAACCCTTCGAGCTTCTCCCTCGTCTGATTGCCCAGAAGATACTGGATAGCGTGAAACACTGGCGAAGCATGCGGCTTCACCGCGATGCGGTCGTCCGGCCTCAGCACCGAAAAATAAAGCGCGGTCATGATCGTCACAAGCGAGGCCGAGGACGCCTGGTGTCCGCCAACCTTCAAGCCGTCCGTGTTTTCGCGCAGGTGATTGGCGTTATGGATCATCCATGTCGACAGCCAGAGCACCTTTTTCTCCAGCGCCGAAAGTGCCTCCAGTTTTTGTTTGTCCATGCTGCAAGACTCCCGGTTGCGATCGTCGCAATCATAGGGCTGAGCAAGAACCGATTGTCGCTAAACTTGCATGAGATTGGCAGCTGCGTTAGCTGGTTTCGCCAATATCGACCAATGGAGTAACGTTCCATGCCAAAAACTCGACTAGACAGTATCGACCGAAAGATCATTGCTGCGCTGCAGGTCGATGGCAGGATGACGGCCCAGCAGCTTGCCGAGCGGGTCGGCCTTTCGGCCTCCCCCTGCGCCCGCCGGGTCCGGCTGATGGAGGATATGGGCGTGATCACCGGCTATGCCGCCCTGATCGACCAGGACATGGTCGATCTGCCGATCTCGGTGTTTGCCTCGATCAAGCTTGAGCGCCAGCGCGAGAACGAGCTGAAGCGGTTCAACGCGGCAATCGCGCGCTGGCCGGAGGTGGTCGATTGCTATCTGATGACTGGCCAGCGCGACTATCTGCTGCGTGTGGTGGTGCGCGACCTGCACGCCTATGAGCGCTTCCTGAAGGAAAAGCTGACGCGGCTCGATGGCGTCTCCTCCATCGAGTCCAGCTTCGCGCTTGCGCAGATCAAGCGGTCGAACCGGCTGCCGGTCGAGACATGATTTTTTCCAAACGTTGGCCAGTCAATCGCTTAGTTTTCGGTTTCGAACAGCACGATTTCGCCCGGTGGTGACTGGAGCGGCCGATTTTGCGACTAGCGTTATGGCTGAAAGGTGGATGCGCATTCGCCGGCATCCACCAACTTGTCCGCCAGGCAGCATGTCGTTCCAGGCGTAACGCCCAGCGACGGCCTACGGTCAGGCCAGCTGCTTGATTGGCGTGTCGGCCCAAAGCACGGGGTCGGTTATGCGGTAGAATTGTCGCGTCGCGGCCAAGGCAGACGGGCCGACGTCCACCATCACGCCGATGATGGTCATGTCATCGCACTTGAATGAAGACCCAAGCTGCTTTGGGCACCAGCCGATCGATGCCAAGCGGTCGAACCAGTAGTCCTCACAGACGATCGTCAGATTGCCTATGCCTCTTTGAATGCAGAATTCCAGAATTCCGCAGTAGATCACGCCGGCGGCCTGGGAGGGTCGACCAGGCTCGCGAAAATCCCGGGCCACGAAAAATCTCGTCCACTCATAGATATCGGGTCGGCGCGGAACGCCACCATCGGCAAGTTGCGGAAAGATTTCGCTCATCAGATGCGGTCTGAGGCTCGGCACCAGGCGGGATCCGGCAACGACACCTCTTCCCGGCTGGATGCCGAGCAGATGAATCGCCTCGGATGTATCAAACGGGTCGATCTCGCGACTGTCGGGGCGCCTCAGCTCATGCCAGCCACGTTCATCGACATAGATTTCATGTCTCAGGCGGAAGTAGCTGTCGAGATCCTCTCGATAGGCAAAGCAGTTTGACGCGTCGACGACATGGACCTGAATCATTGTGGTTCCTCGAGATGGAACCCCATCCGACCACGCGACGATTGCCCGTGAAATACCCAGATCTGAGGATGGATCAAAGCTCGATTTCGTGCCTGCGAAAAGCCTCGACGATCGCGTGCACAACGTTGGCGGTGCTGAGCTTCTGCTTGATGTTGCGCAGGTGGGTCGTCACAGTGTTTTCCGAGATGCCAAGTATTCGGGAAACCTCCCATGCGGTCTTTCCTCCCGCGACCCACTGCAGGATTTCACGCTCTCGTTGGGAAAGCTTTTGTCTCGGCCGCCTGCGCGAGTTGCCAACGAGGCGTTCGGCAGCCGAATAGGCATGGCGCGCAAGGGCATGAATGGTGCAGCGCACCGTCGGCGCCAAATCAATTTCATTTCCAGCAACCGTTACACAGGCCGGATCGCCAAACGCAGCCTGGATCGGGATGCAAATCCCGTCGCAAAGCCCAAACTCTTTCGCTTCATCCATCACCCTCCTGGCATTTCCGTCCGTCAAGCCGTGATGGACGTCCCGCCAAAGGAAGGGCCCGATCGCACCACGGCACAAAGCAACACAAGGGTCATGGCGATAGTGTCCGGCAGCCATGTAGCGGTCGTACCATTCCTGCGGCCAACCGTTGACAAGGATGTGTCCATCCAGCGATCCGGTGTCCTGGCGTGGCAATTCGGTGACGAGACAGGCTGCGTAGCCGTGACGTTCGATGCTCTTGCGCAGTTGCCGGATGATCTCGGCGGCGCTGGTTGCACGGTCAATCAGCGCGGTTGCTTCAAAGATTTGCGTTAACTGGTGCTGTAAGACGCTCCCATGAACTGCCGGCATTTCACGCCCCTTCAATGTACTGAGACAAAGAAAGAATAAATGAGTTGGCCCCGACCGCAACATGCGGCATGACGTTTGACTACTATAGTAGGTGGCACTAAAGGGCGCGTTCTGACTGCCTCGCAGCATGAGGCTGAGGTCGGTTTTTGCTCGCAATCTGAGGTTGCTTCGCCAGGGCACCGGCTTGTCGCAGGAACAGCTCGCGGACCTTGCCGGCCTTGATCGAAACTATGTCGGCAAGCTCGAGCGGGAGGAGAACTCACCGACCCTCGATACATTGGAGGTACTGGCGTTGGCATTGCAGGTTGACGTGGAGAAGCTCGTCCGTCGCAACTCGCCGTGATCCACCGGCCAAGAGGCCGCGGGAGGATCAGGATTTTCTGCTGCGCCGCCCACGTTGCACCACAGCTGGGGCGTCTTTGCCTGGCCGTTTGGTCAATTCCTCGATGTCGACGCTTAATGCGGTGGCAAGCTTTGCAAGCGACAGAAGTGTGGGGTTGCGCCGGCCGGACTCCAGACCACTCAGGTAGGCGCGCGTGAACCCTGAACGGAACGACAGTTCCTCCTGAGAGAGGGCTTGTGCGCGCCGAATCCTCTGTACGTTCAAGCCGACAACCACCCGTAGGTCCATGAGGGCATGGTCGTCGCTGCGTACACTTTAGGACGACACACTATAGTGAACATTCGGCATTGACAGACGCCGCCATTGCTGCTTTTCTCATCATATTACGGAACGCCATTCCGAAATAAGGAACGTCAGTGACAGGAAATCTTTCGTTGGAACGTGGGCTTGCGGTTCTCAATGTCCTCAAGGAAGCGGACGAAGCTGTCGGGGTGCGCGAACTAGCCCGCCGGCTTGAGCAGAGTGCTCCCGCCGTGCAGCGAATTCTGAATACCCTGGCAGAGCAGGGCTATGTCGAGCAGTCGCCAGACTCGCGGCGCTACCGGCTGGGTCACTCCGTGCTGGCGCTGGCGCGGAAGGTCCTGGGCAGAGATCGCCTGGTTGGTTTGGCTGAAATCGAACTGCAGGCGCTGGCCGCCGAAGGGTGCTTCAACGCATTCCTCGGTATCAGGCGGGGCAGCTGCGGAATTTATCTCTTGACAGTGCAAAGCAAGAGTCCGGTCGTCATTCGTTCTTCACCTGGCGAGACCTTCCCCTTGCATTCCACCGCGTTGGGCAAGGCGCTCCTGATGGAGCTGAGCGGCGAGGCGGTCATTGGGATTCTTGGACGAGGTCCACTGGAGCAGGTTGCCGCACGCACAGTCACCGATCCGCACAAGCTCGTTGCTCAAATCAGAGCGTCCGAGCCCATTGGTTACACAACATCCCTGGACGAGAACTTTACCGGGCTGATTGCGGTCGGCGCACCGCTTCGAGATGCATCAGGCACAATCATCGCGGCGATAAGTGCGGCCTACCCCCGGTCAGTGGGACCGCATGTGGAGATTGCTGAGATTGGAGAGGCAGTAATGGCGGCTGCGGCGCGCATTTCCGCCGGTCTCGGCTTTCTGGAAGCAAAACAGGCACGGGATTCCCATCATGCTGCTTAACGAAGCGCGCCTGAAACAATGCATGACGGCAGCCGGGCTTGACGCAATTATAGCGACTGCCCCGGAAAACGTGACCTATATGAGCGGCTTCTGGGCTCTGCCGCAATGGATCCGTCGCGGCCCGCAGGCTTATGTGGTGTGGCCGGCTCCTGACAAGGGCACGCCTGAAATCATCGCCAGCTCCAGCACCCTCGACCTCGTTGCCGATCAGGAACTGTGGGTAAGCAAGGTTCGGCGCTATGGCGACTTTTACGCCAATGTCGGTTCCTCGGCCACCGTGGACCTCGCCAATGAACGACACCTCCAGCTTCGAGACCTGCCGAGGCATGGCGATGCCATTGCGGCTTTGGTCGCCGCATTGGAGGAAGCCAAGCTCACCCGTGGGCGGATCGGCATAGACGAGGCGGGACTCGCGCCAGGATACCAGGAAACCCTCAGAGCCCATTTTCCCAATGCGTCGTTCCTACCAGCCACCGCATTGCTTCGCGAGGTTCGTGCCGTAAAAACGGCAGATGAAATCGAACGGCTCGGCCAAGTTGCCCAGATTGCCGAACGCTCCATTCAAGCAGCACTCGGCGTTGCTCAGGAAGGCGCCACCGAAGCAGATCTGGCGCGCGCTTTTCATGTCAGGACGGTCGAGGAAGGCGCCCTGCCCGTATTGGGATGCATCGGCTTTGGCGAGCGCAGCGCGCTCATGAACGTCCAGCCGTCTGACCGCAGGTTGCGCGCTGGGGAAATCATCCGCTTCGACGTCGGTGGCCGGTTTCGGCACTACCGCGCCGACATTGCCCGCATCGCCGCGCTGGGCGAGCCGCCGCCGCAGGCGCATCGGCTTCAGCAGGCGCTGCTGCGCGGCGTTCAGCATGCCTGCGACATTATCCGGCCGGCATGGCAGCAGCACAGCTCTTCGAGACGGTCGTGCGTGTGGTGAAGCGCGAAGGAATTGCCCACTACCAGCGCGATCACGTCGGACATGGCATCGGCCTTGATGGTTATGATGCGCCGACGCTCTCGGCGCGCAGTACAGACATCCTTGAAGAAGGAATGGTGCTGTGCGTGGAGACCCCCTACTACGAAATCGGCCGCTGGGGACTCCAGGTGGAGGACATGGTGGTTGTTCGCCAGCGCGGAGTGGAGCGGCTGACGCAGACGCACGATGCAATCACCCGGGTGCCGTTATGAGCCGCGCGGCAGGGTTTTCCTGTATTCGATGCGGCGCCTTGTTCCGGATCGATACCAAAATCGACTCACGCGGCTGCCCGATATGCTGTGCCGAAGCACCGGCCAATCTTAAGGTCGCCTACGATCCATCCGGAGCTACATCGGCCGCTTCCGCAGCGGGTGCCGCCCTGCCCTCGCTCTGGCGCTATGCCGACATGCTTCCTTGTGGACTCAGCGATGCAATCTCCTTGGGCGAGGGCCTGACGCCGTTGCTGAGCGCCGAGAAGCTGGGAAAGCAGCTCGGCGTCCCCAAGCTTCTTATCAAGGACGAGGGCGCAAACCCTACCTGGTCCCACAAGGACCGCTTCTCGACCGTGGCGGTGTCGATGGCACGTTTGAGTGGCGCACGCGTGGTGGCGACTGCTTCGTCGGGGAACGCCGGGGCCTCACTTGCCGCCTATGCTGCACGGGCGGGCCTGAAATGCGTCGTTGTCACATTCTCAGGCACCGCCGGCGCAATGTTGGCGCAGATCCGCAAATACGGCGCAAGCGTCGTATCCCTGGCCGACAAGTCCCATCGCTGGCCATTGCTTGCCGCTGGTACCGAGCGCCTCGGATGGTTTGCAACATCACCGTTTCACAGCCCCGTGGTGGGCAGTCATCCTGTCGGGATCGAGGGCTACAAGACCCTGGCTTACGAAATCGTCGAACAAATGCACGGTGCCGTGCCGGACTGGTGCGCCTTGCCTGTTTGCTATGGGGACGCGCTTGCCGGGCTGTGGGCCGGATTTAAGGACCTTCTTAGCCAAGGCAAGATCGAGCGGTTGCCGAGACTCGTGGCGGCGGAAGTGCATGGATCTTTGGCCAGAGCCCTTGCCGGCAAGGGAGATCTGGTTGCCGAAGTCCCCGCAAGCTTCAACACGCTTGCCATCTCGATCGGCACCACACGAAGCACGTTTCAGGCGCTCAACGCCCTGCGTGAATCTGGCGGCACGGCAATGCCGGTCGGCAATATCGGCTTGATAGCCATGCAGCAGCAGCTTGCGGCCACCGAGGGTGTTTTTGCCGAGCTTGCCTCGGTGACGCCATTTGCAGCTATCGAATCCTTGAGGCGAGAAGGCACCATCGCGCGGTCGGACAGCGTCGTTGCCATCGTGACAGCGAGCGGCCTCAAGGATTTGGATCGTTCGACCGGCGCGGGCCAAGCACAACAATCGTTTCGGTCAGTTGCCGAAGCGTGGGAACACCTTGCCCAGGACAGCGACTATTTCACGCCCTCTGATGAACAACGCGCGGCCAAGATGTCCTGAAGAGAAGATAGAGACGATCATGAACAGATACGACTTCTGATCGACTGATGATCTCGTCCGCCACTGGACGTAATTGCGACTTCCAAAAGCTATCCACGAGAGGCAAATTCAACTCGCTTAGCGAGCGGAACCTCGATTCAAACATGATGAAAGGGGAATTTTCATGCTTCGCAAAACACTCATCGGCTGGCTCGCAGCCCTCAGTGTCGCAATGGCAACTCAGACGATGGCTGAGGAAACGCTCAGAGTCGGCGTCACGCCAACCGGAGTGCCGTTCACGTTTGTCGACACCGCAACCCAAAAGCCGACAGGCGCGATGGTCGATCTGGCAAGTGCGATTGCCGCGAGCCTTGGTACGACCGCCGATTTTCAAATAAACGCTTTTCCAGCCCTGATCCCGGCATTGACGACCGACAAAATCAATCTGATTTCCGCCAGCATGTTCATAACGGACAAACGAAAGCAGGTGATCGATTTCAGCACGCCGGTTTACGCGTATGGCGAGGCGATGTTTGTTGCTGCCGGCGATAGCAAAAACTACACGATCGAGGAGCTCAGAGGTGCGACCGTCGGGGCGCAGATCGGCTCGACCTACGCTGACGCTCTGGAAGCGCTTGGCGTCTTCGGTCAAGTCAAGCTCTACGACTCAATCGCTGACATGATGCGCGATGTGGTTCTGGGCCGCATCAAGGCCGGTTTCGGTGACGCCCCGATCGTCGCATATCAGCTTTCAAAGAATCCCGACCTGGGTGTTCGCCTCGTCGACGGCTATCAGCCGATGAAAAAAGGCGAGGTCGCGTTGGCGGTTGCCAAGGAAAATCCACTGCTTCTCGAAAAGGTGAATGCCTCCATCGCCAAGCTGAAGGAAAGCGGCGAATTAAGCCGAATATTTGCCAAATATGGCCTTTGAGGCCAACCCGCACTGACCTCGACAGAAGCGCCGGCTGGCAGGACCAAAGGATCGCATCGGAATGACCGGCTTTGACGGCCGGGGTACGTGCCAAGAGGAAGCCGGCCATGACCAAATTCATCGCGCATGCAACGGAATATCTGCCGCTTCTTCTTAACGGCGTTTGGCTGACCGTCATGATAACCTTTCTTGCGCTGTGTCTTGCGACGGCGCTCGGCCTTGTCTGGGCGCTGTTCAGGACATCGGGGATACGCTGTGTCGCCGTGCCGACGCGGCTACTTGTCGACTTCGTGCGCGGCATACCACTGTTGGTGGTTCTCTTTTATATCTACTTTGTCGCGCCGGAGATCGGCATCAACCTGACTGCGCTCCAGGCTGGCACGATCGGGCTGGGGCTGGCTCACTCCTGCTATCTCGGGGAAACTTTCCGGGCTGGCATCGAGGCGGTCGATAAGGGTCAGGTCGAAGCGGCAAAATCGATCGGAATGAAGCGTCCGTTGATGATGCGCCGCGTCGTGCTGCCGCAGGCATTCAAGATTATCCTGCCGCCTTACGCCAACAACATGGTCATGCTGCTGAAGGACTCCTCGCTTGTGTCGGTGATTTCGGTTCAGGAGCTGACCATGCAAGGCAAGATGCTTGCGTCGTCCACATTCGACAACATGACAGTTTTTACCTTGGTGGCACTGCTTTACCTGTGCCTGACGGTTCCGCTGAACTTGTTTATGCGCAGAGTCGAAAGCTATCTTGGGGCGGCGGGATGATCACCTTTGACAACGTGCACAAGTCCTTCGGTGCCCACGAAGTCCTCAAGGGGATCAACGCCGAGATCGCCAAAGGACAGGTCGTATGTCTGATTGGGCCCTCGGGTTCCGGCAAATCGACGCTTCTACGATGTGTGAACGGGCTTGAGACCTATCAGCGCGGTCGCATCAGCATCGACGGCACCGTGGTCGATGCCGCCTCGCCCCAGGTTCACGCCATCTGCGCCCGCGTTTCCATGGTTTTCCAACGTTTCAACCTGTTTCCGCACCGCACAGCCCTGGAAAATGTCATGGAAGGGCCGCTCTACGTACTGAAGGAAAATAGGAAGCAGGTCCGGGAGCGGGGCACGGCATTGCTCAATCGCGTCGGCTTGGCCGATAAGACGAATGCCTATCCCGCGTCATTGTCGGGCGGCCAACAGCAGCGCGTGGCCATCGCCCGCGCCCTGGCGATGCGCCCACAGGCCATTCTTTTCGACGAGCCCACCTCCGCACTTGACCCGGAAACGGTCGGCGAGGTCCTGCAGGTCATGCGCGCGCTCGCACACGAGAACATGACCATGCTCGTGGTTACGCACGAAATTCAGTTCGCCCGCGAGGTTTCCGATAGTGTCCTCTTTCTCGACGGCGGCCGGATCGTCGAGCAAGGTCCGGCCAAGGAGCTCCTTCGACACCCGAAGCACGAACGCACTAGGGATTTTCTTCACCGGGTGATGCACCCCGTCTGACTCTTGGCCGGTGCTGCCTTGTCGCGTCAAAGCTCTGAATTCAGACCTGTCGCTCCGCCGGGGACGAGCCCTCAAACTCTGCGAGAACGGCGCTTAGAGTTCTACGGTCCCAAGGAAATCTGGTCCATGCCGTCTCCTCGGCCGGGTGAATTCGCTTGAGAACTGTTGGCTCAAGTGGAATTGAGATTGGCCAGTCCTTCAAGCCGGCGAGCCAATCCGGGTTATAGACTGTATCGGAGTGACGATGCCCTTCATCTGGCATTATGACGACGGTGGAGGCTTCGGGATTTTGCTTGGCGAACCATGCGCCGACCAGGGCTGCGGCGCCGCTGGTCGGGCCCATGAACAGCCCGTGATCGCGAAAAAGCCCATGCGCCATGGCGTAAGCTGGTAATGCGCCCACCCAATGAATATCGTCGATCATCTCATGTCGAACATTGTCCGGCAAAACGCTGTTGCCGAGCCCGCGCAGCATGCGCCTTCCGACAGGCTGGCCGAAGAGCATGCTTCTGTGGGTATCGACAGCAATCATCCTGAGATCTGGAAAGAGCTCACGAAGGAAACCTCCGGTTCCACACAGCGATCCCCCTGTTCCCACGCAGCCGACGAGGCAATCGACGCGGCCGAGTGAACGAACAACGAGATCCGCCAGGCGCGCGTAGGCAAGCCGGTTTTCCGGACTGTCGTACTGTCGTGGCCAATACGTGTCCGGGTTATCTTGCAAGGTCTTCTGAAGGTACTCGAGCCGACCACGCTGATTGCCGTCTCCCTGAGGATCATCGATGGCCATCACTTTGGCACCGAGCTGTTCCAGCCGTCTCTTGAGTTTCACGTCGATGAGGCTGGAGGCCGTGACGAGCGTAAGCCCATACCCACGGGCGGCAGCTAGCATGGCGATGGCCAGGCCGAACGTGCCCGACGTCGTTTCAATGATGTGCCCACCGCGCTTAAGGCGTCCTGATGCTTCTGCACGGTCCACCATGAATCGGGCGGGCAGCAGCTTCATGAGGGAAAAGCAGGCGACGTTGAGGTTAGGCGCGAGCTGGGCAAATCGCGGTGTTTCATAGGCGCGTAAGTAGTCTTCACCTGCGCTCACTGGATTACTCTCGTTTCGGCGTTAAGGCCAAATGTATGAACATCTGTGAAGCCTGCGCCCCTCAACTGCCTTGCGAGTTCGACGGCGCGCATGGCGGGTCGCGGTGCGGCAGCATCCAGGAGGATGCCGATCAAAGTGCCACTGTGAGCCACTTGCACGCCGCATGCGTCATGCCCGCGCGCTATGTCCAGAACAGTGTTGAAAGCTGCCTTCGGCAGATACCTCTGACTTATCCTGGCGCTGATGGTTGCGACACGTCCAAGCAGGCGGGGATCTTGTTGCCTAATTGAGCGACACGCCAATCCGCGCAGAACACGGAAGACTCCGATTTCCTCACTATCGTAGCGTGCTCGTCGCATGCCCAGCGTGTCGATGGGCCGGGCACTGCCGTCCCTGAAACCCACAACGAGAAAGGGCGGGAACTCGCCTCCGAAATGTTCGATTGTACGGCCTTCCCGGTGAGCGAAGAGGAGAGCTTGGTCGCAGTAGGCGATGGCGTCGCTTGCGCCTTCCGCGGCCACCGCCAGTCGCGCAACAGTTGACTGGCGCAGCGTGACGCGCGCCGAAGCCGCGACCGCGCGGATCGACGCAATGACGTCTGCCGTAGAGGAACCGTAGCCGTGCCCTATCGGGATAGAGCTTTCGATCGTCAATTCTCCCCCTCTTCCAGCTACCCCGACATGCTCGAGCGTGAGGGCCGCCGCGCGCGCCGCCTTGATCCGGTTTGCGGGTCGCGGCCGAATGCCATCTTGTTCATCCGGCCAGAAGGTCACTAGCGACTCTTGCGACGTCAGCGGAAGCGTGACGAGTCCGCGACAAAGCCGTCCGTTTTCCGCTTCAAAGACGCCTTGGAGGAATTCCCCGTGATGGGCGTGTGCCCGACCGACTCCTACCACCAGAGGCCACGCGACAGTCTCGCAATTGATGTTGCTCGAATGTGTCTGCTGGCCGGATCTCGGTGTGCTTGTCTGTATCACCGCATCATCTCCTCACCATGGCATTGGGCGATGATGCGTGCGACTGACCCGTGCTGTCACTCGCCAAATCTTGGTAGTGCCATTGGCAAGCACATCGTGCAAAGATACGGACAAGATTACCCCACCAATTGGAGCCTCCAATACTGGACTAAACACAGCAGCACACGTTTCGGGAACGGTTGGCCATGCGCCAAGTAATCCGAAACGAGTGCGGCCATGCACGGTGTTTTCAGTATTGTTCTTCTAAGGAGGGTTGGACTGCCCACCCTTTGTCAATACTGAGATCTGGCGATAGTCCGCAGCGGCCAAAAGCGCTCAAACGCGTTTTGTCGCCAACTTGACTTTGAGCAGAGATGCGGAGCTCCGTCCAACTCGCGACCCTCAATTATGCACTTGTGGTCGCGGAGGAGGGCAGCTTTCTTCGCGCCTCGCGACGCGCAGGGATCGATCACTCCGCCGTCAGCCGGCGCATACGCGATCTCGAATACGCCATGGGAACGAGGATTTCGCCGCCATGCCCGCGACATCGGCCCAACCCCGGCAGGCGAGCGCTTTCCTGGAGCGTCCGCGCTCCGTGCTGCTCGAGCTTGATGATACTCTCACTCTGGCCAGGACCGCCACCAAAGATGAACATGAAAGCTTTCCATCGGCTCCAACGGAATCATCCTCGCCGGGCGAGGCTTGGATGCAATCATCGAGTTCGGGCAATCTCATGCAAATGTGACCGTCAGCTTGATAGAGAGTTCTTATCCTTCGCCGAAGGCTGCTCTGGGTGCCACCCAGGCCGACGTCGTCGTGTCCTTCTCCTCCCGATTCACCGGCGGCGCATGCGAACTGACACTGTGGAAAGACACTCTGGCTGTCGTTCTTGCTTCAAATCATTCTCTCGCAAGCCATTCCGTGATCGAGTGGCAGGATCTGGACCAAGAGACGTTGCTCGTCCGCAGAGGCGAAGCATTTCTGCTCGCCGACGCTGTTGGACGCGGCGTGCAGCATCCTCCAATCCTCGAACATCACGTCAGTGCAGGCATCTTTGCACCTCGTCGGAAACGGGCTTGTAGTCGCTCTGATCCACGACCGAGATGCCGACAGGGTTCTTAAAGATGCGATCTGTCGTAAGCTGCGGATCGGGGCAAACCAATTCAGATCTCCAGTTTAGCCCGTTGGCGACCCGACAACGCCAATCCTGCCTTACCGATCTTCGTCGCGTTCCTGCGCGATCGGTATTCGTCCTGACAGTTATCCGACCGTCATGGTCGGACAATCAACCCGGTTTCAGAGTCCGTCGTGCCTTGGCGAATGCTCTGTTTATTGTGATGAACCGGGTCAGCATCGGGGGGATCGGTTCCGGGCCAATCTCACAACTAAGGCGTCGGCGCCTTTTAACGCCCTTGCCTCTGCGCGTCTTGCACGGCTGGGCTGCCGGTTTCCTTGCAAAACTGGAACTGTACTCCATAATTGCAAGGATAATTGGACGCCGCATCAGCATAGAACTCACCGAGACGCTGGACAGCATGCCCGCTGTTGCGCTGCTCGGGCCGCTTCAGGTCGGCAAGACAACCCTGGCGCCGGAAATAGCCGAACGGCGTCCTTCGATCTACCTTGACCTCGAGTCGGACGCCGACCGCGCACGGCTTGCCGAGCCGGAGCTTTTATTTGGCCGAGCATCAGGACAAGCTGGTTATGCTCGACGAGGTCCACCGGCTACCGAACCTGTTCCAGAACTGCGCGGGCTGATCGACCGCGGTCGGCTTGGCGGTCGCAAAGCCGGCCGCTTCCTGCCAAAATCTAATGCTTGGCACCCAACTAAACTGCCGCTCAGAGGTGGACAGCGGCTGTTCGTTTTGTCCACCCGAACGGGCAAGGAGCGCCATGTTCAGACATTCGCGGTGCTTCTCCAGAGCGGACGTTAGCTCATCGGTAGGAGTCGACCTGCGGACCATGCCTGATGGTAGGTGTAAGGGAACGGCGTGACCCCATGCGATGAAGCGGCGGTAGGCCGCCGCTCCGAATTTGAGCGGCCCGTCCGGCAACGCTATAATTGACCGGCAGGGGACATTATCGATGACGCAAATCAGAGCCATGACTGAGCAGGACGTGCCGTCGGTATCGCTGCTCATTGGAGAGTCTTGGCGCAGGACGTACTCGCCAATCATGGGTGCCGAGACCGCGGCCCGGATTTCGGATGAAGATCACACGCTGCAGCGGATTGCGGCGAAACTGACAGACACCAACAAAATGTCGTTCGTGGCAGAACGGCCAGACGGCTCGATTGCCGGCTACGCGATGGCTAAGATGAATGAAGCCGGCGACGTCATGCTTGACGGGCTCCACATCGATCAAAGCGAGTACGGCACCGGGCTAGCCGCTAATATATTGCACGCTGTCTTTGCCGCCCATTCCGGCATCCCGAGCATCGCACTCGAAGTGCTCGAGGGAAACGACCGGGCAATGGCCTTTTACCGCAAACATGGTTCGAAGTGATCGATCGCAGGGCCGCGTCGCACGGTGCAGAAGGCCATGCATCGTTGATTATGCGCAAACTGCTATCTCGCGCCTAGTCGGAACTCGCGCATCGAACAGTACATCACGTCTTCCGTCCCCAGCGCACCGGCGGCCTCCCCGCTCGCAATCCAAATAGACGTCTTTCAGCTGTTTGATTGGCATGTCAGCGTGAGCGAACGCGAGATCCTGAGCGTCAGAAGCCGACAATGAAGCCGGACTGATTGCGATCAGCACGGTGCCGAGCGTCACAGACGCGAGGGACTTAACAACTGACATGATCATTTTGAGATCCTCCCCAGCTCCCGTCGGTCAACATTCAGTCCTTGGGGTCGCAGGTGTAGTGCCGTTCGAAGGTCCCGTCCGCGCGCCGCTGCTTGTCGAAGCCGCGATGTAAGGCTCGATCGCGCGCTCGTGGACCAGCCAAAGGGGATCTCGGCCGAGGCGTAGCCACTGCCGGCGGCCAACCGTTTCGGGATCGAGGCCGAAGCGATCCTGGTGCGCTCGATCGTCGTGCCGGCCGCGCCTGCCTCCGCATGACGGATGGCGCGGCTTCGCAAATCGCACATGATTTCGTCACGTGAGATGCCGATGTCGCCAAGGACGTCATCGGGTAAACGGCTCAACTGGTCCGTTGCCGACAAGAGAGCTTTTCGCTCGGCGCGGAGGCGTAACCACCTGCGAAATGGACCAATGGCGGCAGCATGAATTATAACCATGATCAGATCGTCCCTTCATTGATCTGAATTGACCGGTACGGAACGGCGCGAACGGCACTCCCGGCGAGAGCGTCAGCCGTCCGCGAGGCAAATTAGGCGTAGTGGTCGATGGATTGGTTTTGCCGCGGCGTGCCCATACGGCGGGCGGTGGCTGGCCCCGGGCCACGCATGTAATAAAGCTCCGGGCGGTAGCGCGGCGCGACGAATTTGCGAAACCCCGCAGCAAGTTTTGTGACGGGAGCCAAGAATTTCATGACTGTTCCCTTTCCCTTCGCCGGCTTGCACACGAGCCGGCGGGCCTGACGTTGCAACAAGGATATGACAGTCGAACCAGGCTCGGCTGTGGGAATTCCCACACCGGGGAAAACATTGGCGAAATCCGCTCCCAGTTTGCATCCCGGAAAGCGGGGCCCGCGGCCATCAAATTTCCTTGGATAGGGAGTAAGGTGAAGTACCCTTGATTGAACAAGAGACCGTTGTGACAGGCTCTCTGGCCTTCATCTCAAGACTTTGCGATGCCGACCTCGCCGCGCTGACCAAACGGTGGCATGAGCGCAGCTATCGACACAACGAGCTAATCATTTCCCACGGCGACACTGGTCGCGATGTCTTCTTCCTGCTGGAAGGACGGGCTCGCGTGACACTGGTTTCAGCGGACGGCAGGGAGATAGCGTATCGCGATGTCGAACCGGGTGACATTTTCGGGGAGCTCGGAGGCATTGACGGGATTGCACGCTCTGCCAGCGTAGTCGCGCTGGAGGCAACCCGCGCTGCACGGCTGTCCGGCACAGCATTCCGGGATATCGTGATGACCCACCCGACTTTTGCCTGGATGCTGCTTGAGCATCTGTCTGCCCAGCTCCGGCGCATGACCGAGCGGGTATTCGAATACAGCACTCTGGTCGTGCGAAAACGGCTGATCGTCGAGCTCCTGCATCGGGCGGAGAAAGCCGCACTCGTGGACGGCGAGGTGTCCATAAGCCCGGCACCGACGCATTCCGAGCTGGCGGCAACGATGAGCACGCACAGGGAAGCGGTCTCGCGCGAAATGAGCGACCTCGCCAAGAGAGGCCTGATCGAAAAGCGCGGCAGCAGGTTATTGCTGCATGACGTCTCGGCACTACGGGCGCTGGTCGACAAGAAGGAATAGCGAAGGCTGTCGCTGCGGCGGGGGGCACCGCACGTTTCATACTCCTCGGCCGCAAGTGATTATTCCTTCCGGCAAACCGGGCAACCTAGCGTGCCAGCGCGCGGGTCGGGCTTTGATCGCTTCACCCCTTGCAAGAATCATGACTCGGCTTCTTGATGCGGGCACGGCGTTATCCCCAGCCTGCTTGCAGACTTACAAGGGCGGATCGAAGGGTGAAGCCGCATGGACGTTAAATACCAGATCTTCGTCAGCTCGACCTATGCCGATTTGGTGGACGAAAGACGGTCGGTCATCGAGGCCGTTCTTAACCCTCGGGCATATTCCTGTGGGGATGGAGGCATTCCAAGCCAGCGACGACACTCTTTGTCATCCCGGCCGGTGCGGACGAAGCGTTCGAGGCTTCGTTGCAGGACATGATCGCGAACCGGCCAGAGATGGGTGCGTGGACCTGGCGGGTCGGTGACGGGGAGATGCCGGCCCTTCCATAGGCTGGGACGACATCTCAGATTTCCATCGATGTCGTGAATCGATTGTCGGCTATCGATTCAGACAATGCGTTGGACAAGGATCCCCGCTGTCTTGGACCATGACGCTATGGTGAGGGGTGATCAGCGATCGTCTTTTTCGGTGAGCATGCTGCGGGTTTACCGCCGCCGAGGCGCACGTCTTCGAGCAGATCGCTGCCGGCAGGACGACGCTGGAGACGCCAGCGGCGCTTGGGATCCGGCGCACGACCGTTAAGACACATCTCGAGCACATCTTCCTCAAGACGGGAGCAAGCCGCCAGGCCGATCTCATCAAGCTCGCCCACTCGCTGGCTATACCGCTGTAATAGCCTCTGCAATTGGTGTGTGATGTCGGAACGGATCGCAGGCGGACTCTGCGGCGGGCGTCTTCTTGGAACCGGCAACCACTGCGGCCACGTCGCGCGGCGGACACTGTCTGCGTGTCAGCAAGGTCCGGTTCGGGTCACGGAGCGACGCTTCATGCCGGCGCCGCTCCGCGTAGCCTATAGTTCGACTTGCTCGGAAATCGCCAGCGCGTCATCGACCTCTATCCCGAGGTAGCGGACGGTGCTCTCCAGCTTCGTGTGACCGAGTAGCAGCTGGACGGCGCGGATGTTGCCCGTTTTCTTGTAGATTTGTGATGCCTTTGTCCGCCTCATTGAGTGCGTACCATATCGTTTCGGGTCGAGGCCGATGCTGGCCACCCATCTGCCTACGATCCTCCCATACTGCCTCGTAGACATGTGCGGCTTAGCGCGAACCCGGCTGGGGAAAAGGAAATCCCTTTCGGTCAGGCCTCGGCCTGCGATCCATGCACCGACGGCCGCGCGTGTCTGCTCCGTGATCTCGAACTGCACTGGCCGCCCTGTCTTCTTCTGTACGATAACCGCCCGATCACGCACGCTACCCGAAAGGGCGACGTCTCCGACGGTGATCGTAACCAGGTCGCAACCGCGCAGCGTGCTGTCGATCGCGAGATTGAACAGCGCAAGATCGCGTTCTGCGCCTGATACCTGCAGTCGCGTCCGGATGCTCCAGACTTCTCGTGGCTTGAGCGGAGGCTTCTGGCCAACAATGTGGCCTGGGTTCCAACTAGGCATGGTCCTTCTCCCATGCCGCCCTCCACAGCCGCAGCGCCCGATGCGGGCTCGCGCATTCTAGCGCCTCCGGAGCCGACAATGAGGGGTACTTCAATAGGTCGGATACCGGCTCTCCCGTTGAAGCTGACCGCGGTAATGGGCGCAGTCGCGCCACAGGCTGCCATCGGGTTGCTGCTGGCAGAACGCACACTTTCTCCCCGTTGCGGGCGGATTCGAGATCGGTCGTGGCTGGGATGCTTTGTGCCGACGGTTCGACGCGCCGCATCGTCCGAAAGAAGCCGGAATGCGTCTAAGCTAGCTTGGCCGACCGATCCACCGCACGATTTCATAGGCAGGCATCGGGCGGCGAAAACCCTTCAGCGTCAGTTCGCCAACAAGAATGGATTCGACCAGCGACTCGACAGCGCCGAGGACCCGCTGGCTAACAAGAATCTGGCGCGATTTGGCCTCCTCGCACAATCGGGCGGCATGGTTCGACACAGTGCCGATGACGGCATAGTCCGAGCGCTGATCAAAACCGATGCGCCCGATGGTTGCGTGGCCCCTGGCAATGCCGATCCCAAAGCCAAGCAAATAGTCCCGCTTGCGCCATCGCTCTGAATGCTCGTCAATCGCGTCGCGCATCGCAGCAGCCATTGAGACAGCTCTCTCGCTGTGGTCGGCGCATGCCAGTGGATCGTTGAAAACCACGACGATACCGTCGCCCACGAACCGCTCGAGAGTCCCCTCGTGGCGGACAATTTGTTCACCAAGACAGGAATGATACTCGGCAAGAACGGTCATGACTTCTTCGGGTTCGGCGGTCTCTGCGAAGGCAGTAAAGCCGCGCAAATCGCAAAAGACAACGGTCACCTCGCGACGGTGGCTCTGCAAGAGCGCATCTCCATTGCCCGCCGCAACGATGAGGTCGGCGACCTGTTCGGGCAGGAACCGCCTGAGCCGCGCCATTCGCTCGAGCTCCGTCACCTGATCGGCCACGGTTTGCTCGAGCGAGCGATTCCAGTCGGAAAGTTGCGCGGCTTGGTCCTCAAGGCGTTTGGCTTGGCTCGCGACAGTGTCGTGAAGCGCCTTCTGACGCAGCATCGAGCGCACCCGCGCTAACAGCGCCCTGTGCTCGAAGGGCTTTGTCAGATAGTCGTCGCCACCGGCGTCCAGCCCATCGACCACGTCGCGCGTGTCGGCTTTCGAAGTGACCAGAATAACGGGGATCGACCGCAGCGATTGATCATGCTTGAGCATGCGTACCACACTGATGCCGTCGAGCTTCGGCATCATGATGTCGAGCAGGATCAGATCCGGCGTGAGTTCGCGGGCTTTCGCAAGCCCCTCTTCCCCATCGGCGGCGGTTGCAACTTCGTAGCCATTCGCCTCGAGGCGCATGCGCAGGATCTCGAGGTTTTCCGGAGTATCGTCGACCGCGAGAATGCGAGGCGGATCGTGCAAAGCGCTGCCTCCCTCAAGAAAGGAACCCGCGAATCTCGGAAAGCAGCTGGCGCGGACTGAATGGCTTGGCAATGTAACCATCGCACCCAGCAGCAAGGGCTTTCGCCTCGTCGCCCGACAACGCGTAGGAGGTGACGGCGATAATCGGAATGTGCCGGAGCGCCGGGTCGGCCTTGATGCGGCGGGCCGCTTCATACCCGTCGATCACCGGGAGCTGAATGTCCATAAGGATCAGGTCTGGCCTGTGCGCTCCGGCTGCAGCGATGCCGGCGGCGCCGTCCGCTGCCTCGATCAGTTCGTATTCGGTGGTGGCAATGAGATCGCGGATGATCTGGCGGTTGTCCTCGGTGTCTTCCACCATCAGGATTCGTTTGCTCATGCGGCCCTCACGTCCTCATTCACCCGGATTGGTACCTTGAGACGGAATGTCGACCCTGACCCGATCACGGACTCGACGTCTATGGTTCCGCCATGCATTTCAACGATGCGCTTCGAGATCGCCAGGCCAAGACCTGTGCCACCCTTCTGCCTGGTGCTGCTGTTGTCGACCTGCTGGAATTCTTCGAAGATGAGAGCCTGGTCCTTGGACGCGATGCCGGGACCGGTGTCTCGGACGGTGATCTCGAAGTGCCCGTCGACCGCATCGGCAAGAATGTCGACCGCACCCGTTTCGGTGAACTTGACGGCATTGCCTGCAAGATTGAGCAGGACCTGCGTCAAACGGCGTTCGTCCCCGCGGCCGATTGGAAGTTTCTCGGCAACAGTCGTTGAAAGCTCGAGACCCTTCGCTCGTGCCAGCGGCTCGACAGCCGTAACGGCCGAACGAACAATCTGCGCGACGGAGTAGTCCTCGATCGCCAGCGTGAGCTGGCCGGCTTCGATCTTGGAAAGGTCGAGTACGTCGTTGATGAGCCCGAGGAGGTGACGGCCGTTTGCCTGCACGCGCGCGACGGTCGTCTTTGCCTTGTCCGGGAGTTCGCCGTAGATGCCGTCGACCAGCAGTTCTGTGAAGCCTAAGACCGAATTGAGCGGTGTCCTGAGCTCGTGACTCATGTTCGCTAGGAACTGCGACTTGTGGCGGCTAGCAGCCTCCAACTCCCGGCCTTTCTCCTCGATCTCCCGGAACAGCTTGGCATTCTGGATCGCGAGCACCGATTGGGCTGCGAAGGTCTCCAGCAGGTGGACAACTTGCTCATGGAAGGCACCTGGCTTGTAGCGCCTGACGACCAGTGCACCGACGATCTTGTTGGGCCTCAGCAGCGGAACGATCAGGATACCGCGATATCCGGCTTCGAGGATCGTCTTTCTTACAAGGAAGGATGAGGCCTCCTCGCTGAGGTCGGGAAACTGCACCGGCATGCAGCGCCCGGGTGCGTCGCCGATCCCCATGTCGGCCAGCCCGATCGTCTGGTGTGAGACTGCGGCGATAAGCTCATCGCTCATACCGAAGTTTGCGCGCGGACGGAATTGCTGCCGCGTGCTGCTGAACACGTAGATGGTGCCAGCATCCGTCTCCGACAACTGGACCGCTTTCGCGACGATCGTTTTCAGCACCGTGTCGAGATCCAGCGTCGAATTGACCGCCTTGCTCACCTCACCAAGCGCCTCGAGCTCACCAACAGACGCGGCAAGCTCGCGCGTCCGTGACTGCACCGCCTCGAAAAGCCGCGCATTCTCGATGGCGATCACCGCCTGGTCGGCGAATGTCTCGACGAGCGCGATCTCCTTGGGATTGAAAGGTTGCGGCTCAACCCTCGTCATGACGAATACGCCAACGAGATCACCTTCCCGCAACAGCGGGGCAGCGAGGACGGTGCGGAATCCGCCTGCCTCAGCGATCAAGGCGACGCGGTAGTCCGGATCAGCGGTCACGTCTTCGATTTGCACGATCCGCCGATCTTCGATTACGCGCCCTACGGCGGAGCCTCGGCCTGCGGCAAGCGCTGGAAGTGGATTGGCGTCGACATAAGCACGGAAACTGGGCGGGTAGCCATGCGTCGACACATAGCGGAATACGCCATCCAGCAACTGCACGATACCACCCTTGTCGGCACGGCAGAGCCTGACAGCCGATTCCACCAACGTATCGAGCACGACCTGCAGATCGAAGGTAGAGCGGCTGATGACCTTCAGAACGTCTGCAGTGGCGGTCTGCTGCTGAAGGGCTTCGTCGAGCTGCTGGGTGCGTGTCTCAATCTCCTGATACAGGCGCCCCAGCTGGTCGGAGGTCTGGTTGACGTTAGCGGCGAGCACTCCAAGTTCGTCGCGATTGGCGACGGCAACCTGTTGGGCGAAGTCGCCGGCCGCTATCTGGCTGAGGCGCGTCTCGATCTTCTTGACCGGTTCGATCAACGACCAGGAGATGATGTAGCCGAGCCCCAACGCCAGCAGGATACTGCCCACAGCAAACGAGACCACGATCAGTCTGGACGTGCCGTACGCACCCTCGGTCGTTTCGATGGCCACTACCATGTCGGCCTCGGCCATGTTGACCAGCTGGTTTGTCAGCCGCTCGAGGCTATCAGCCGACGGTATGATTTCATCAAGCTGAACCTTGCGCGCCTCCTCAGTGCGGCCGGCGCGGACGAGCTCTGCCACGTGCGTCACCCCGGCCGTCAGCCGTTCGTACTCTTCCCTGACCTGGCCAAGCACTTCCACCTCGGCTTTGGCGACGAACTCCATGCGGTCGAGGTCGTAGCCGAACTGGTTGAGCTGGCGCAGCGCCGCATCCAGCATCCGGTCGTCCTGAAGCAAAAGGGCGGTGGAGATGCCGTAGAGCTGGGTGGTCGTATCGTGCTGGACCTGGCGATAGGCTGCTATCCGGCGCTGCAACTTGATCAGCTCGTTTGTTTGATCATTGACCCCACTCAGCACCTGCAACCCGACGGCCCCGAGCACGATCAGCAGGCCGACAATCGACAGGAACGCGATCAAGAGCTTGGTCTGGACGCGCGCCGGCAGCCGGGCAACCCAGCCAACGAGCCGGTTCGTTATGCTATTTGGATTCGTCCAAGAGGCTGAGAAGGTCATCCCGGAACTCCTCCAGGTCGAACCGGACACCAAGATACTGTACTCGCAAGATGCCACCGGGGTCCACGAGCGACGTCAACAAGGTATGGTCGACATCTCCGTTCGCCGCTTTCTTCGCGATGACCCCGTATTTCCGTCCAACCTCATGGACAATCGCCGGATCACCGGTAAGAAACGACCAGCCCTTCAGATCGGCGCCAAAATTCTGCGCATATTCCTTCAAAACATCGGGCGTGTCGCGCTCCGGGTCGACGGTGATCGAAACGAAGGCGATTTTCGGTCCGAATGCACTACCCAACTTTTCCTGCACGCTGGCCATATGGGCGGTCAGCATGGGGCAGACGTCGGTACAGTGCGTATAGATGAATGAGACGGCGACCACCTTGCCGCGAAAGTCGTGCAGCGACACACGCACACCGTCCTGCGATACCAAGGTAAAGTCCGGCGCCTGTCCGATCGTCGGCAGGCGCTCGTCGTGCGGCGCGTCGTGCGCGTGTGCCGGCCCGGCCATCAGCGCCAGCACCAAGATGCGCGCCGCCCACTCGCTCACGTTTTCATCTCGCGCTTGACCTCGTTGAAAAGGCGCCAATCCGTGCCGTTCGCGATGATCTCGTTTGGGTTCGACTTGACAATCCCGGCTTCATGCAGCCGCAGCGAGAAGAACCTCATCGTGTCCTCGGGATCGAAGTCGCGCCAATTAGAGTATGGGAGCTCGCGGAGCGACTGCACGGCGTAGTCGTATTGTTCGGTGTGTCCGCCATCCACCAGGAGGCGTGCCACCCGTTCCGGTTCGGCCGCGCAGATGTCGGCCGATTTGATGATGGCCCGGATGACGCGCTTGGTGGCAGCTGGATTTTTCTCGGCATACGCAGCGTTGACCGCCAGCATGCAGCAGTAATATTGCGACCACGGCCGGTCCTTGGAACTGTCGAGGATGACGTGGCCGACTTTGCGGGTGCGTAGGTCCTGAGCCTCAGGCGGAAAAGCCAGGAAGGCGTCGACCTTGCCCTCGGCGAAGAGCTCCGCCGGCTTTGCCTCGCCGACGATCCATTCGATGTCGCGTTGCGGATCGAGGCCGATATAGGTCGCCATAGCACTGACGAAGATATGCGGATCCGACGATAGATTGCCGCCGACGCCGACTTTGCGGCCCTTGAGATCCGCGATGCTCTTGATGTTCTCGCGTCCGAACAACTCGTAGCAGCCGACATGCACTCCGGAGATCACCTTGATCGGGGCGCCAGTGTCGACTGGAATGATTAGGGCCGTGGCAAAGTCAATGCCGAAGTCGATGTCGCCGCGCGCCAGCATCTCGGTCTGGGCGATACCGGCCTCGGCGGCCACGAAGCCGAAATCTGAGAACCCCTCTGCTCGGATCAGATCCTCGGCGACGTACTGCGGAGCAATGCAGATACCGGGCGCCGCCGCAAAGCGGGCGATTGTGGTTTCAGGTGCCGCTTCGGCGGCGGCCGCGTTGCGGCCCTTTGCAAGACCCACACCTGCGAGCGCGGACAGGCCTGTGAGGAAACGGCGGCGGTTCTGGATGATCTGCATAAGCCTTTCCTTCCCTGATGGGACACGACGTTCGGCGATTGCCTACGTCTTCAACTCCTGCTTTAGTTGATAGAGAAAGCGCCAATCCGTTCCGGTGGCGATTATCTCTTGCGGGCTCGACTTGATCATGCCCGTTTCGTACATGCGCAGCGCGTAGAAGCGCATCGAGGCTTCGGCATCGAAATCCCGCCATCTGTCGTACCGGAGGTCGCCAAGCGTTTGCAGCGCGAGTTCGTAGCTGGGGACGAAACCTCGATCGACCAGCTGCCCTGCAGTCCATGACGGATCTGAGACACAGAGGTCGGCGCCCTTGAGGATGGACCGCAGGACGCGCTTTGTCGCCGCCGGGTATCTGTCTACATAATCCGCAGTCGCGGAAATCATGCAGCAGAAGTGCTGCGACCACGGCGGGTCGGTGGTCGAGTTGAGGATTGTGTGGCCTACTTTCCTGGAGCGAAGTTCCTGCGTGCGGGGCGGTTGGCCGAGCACTGCATCGTACTTTCCTTCGACGAAGCCTTCCGCAAAATTGTGCTCTTCGATGACCCATTCGATGTCGTTGACGGGATCGAGCCCAACATAGGCGGCCATCAGAGAAACCAACACGTGTTGCGGCGAATCAAGCGTAAAGACCCCAACCCGCTTTCCCCGCAGGTCCGAGACGCCTTTGACGCTGTCGTTGGCGATCAGTTCGAGGCACCCGGAGTGCAGTCCGCTTAGTACCCTGATCGGCACTCCTGCATCGATCGACGCCAGATGAATCGGCACATAGTTCACACTGAAATCCGTCTCGCCGTTTGCGATCCACGCGGAATGATCAACCTTCTTGTCACCTTGCACATAGCGGACATCGGTGAATCCCTCGGCGCGCAGCATCTCTCCGGCGAGGTACAGGCCCGCCCAGCAATAGGCGCCGCCGATGTAGCGCGGCAGGCGGACCGAGGTGGTCTCCGGCAGCGGCTCAGCCCAGGCTTGCGTAGAGGTGCCGATAAGCCCCGCGGCGCCGGCTGACGCAGCGCCGGCTAGGAAACGGCGGCGGTTCTGGATGATCTGCATAAGCCACTCCTTCCCTCGATAGGGCGCACGGCGTGTTGGCGATTGCCTACGTCTTCAACTCCTCCTTCAGTTCGCTGAAGAAGCGCCAGTCGGTGCCTTGGGCCAAGAGCTTCTGGGGGGTGCTCTTTAGCATCCCGACCTCGTGGAGGCGCAAGGCGTAGAAGCGCAGGGTGTCCTCAGCGCTATACCCACGCCAACCGTAGGGGAGCCCCTTTATGACCTGGAGGGCATGGTCATAGCGCCTAGTATAGCCCTGCTCCACCAAGTACTGCGCGGACTGCTCCGGCTCGCTGGCGCAGAAATCCGCCGCTTTCAAGATGGCGCGGAGGGCGCGTTTGGTGGCCACCGGATACGTGCGGACGAACTCCCGGTTCCCAGCCAGCATGCAGCAGAAGTATTGCGACCAGGGCCGGTCCACGGTGCTGCTAATCACCACATGGCCGATCTGCCGCTCCCGCATCTCCTGCGGTTCGGGGGGAAAGCCTAGGTAGGCATCGATCTTCCCCTCACTTAGGAGCCGGATGGACTCGGGTCCCGGATGCGTGACGAAGTGTATGTCCTTATGGAGGTCCAGGCCCACATAAGCCGTCATAGCGCCGAGAAAGACGTATCGGCTGGAATCTAGCGCTGGCACGGCCACGGTCTTCCCCTTGAGGTCGCGGATCGACTGGATGCGATCGGTGCCGAACAGCTCAAAGCAGCCGACGTGGAGTCCTGCCAGGATGACGATGGGATCCCCCGCTTCCAGGCTGAGAAGGAGCGGGGCGGCGAAATGCGCACTGAGGTCGGCTTCACCAGAGGCGAGGGCCGGCGCGATGTCTGCGGTCCCCTCTTTTTGGAGGTAGTGCACCTCAGTGAACCCTTCGCTGCGCAGCAGTTCTTCGGCTACATACTGGGGGGCCTGACAGATGCTGGGAATCCGGACGAGCCGGATCCGCGTCGTCTCAGGCGGTGGCTCCGCAGCGGCTCGCCTGCGGACGCTAGTCGTTTCCGGCGGTGGCTCTGAGGGGAGCGATTGCTGGACCCCGACTAGGCTCGCGGCGCCGGCTGCCGAAAGGCCGGCCAGGAAGCGCCGGCGGCTCTGGATGATTTCCATGTCCACGTCTCCCCTTGAGACAAATGGGATCAGGTTTTCAGCTCACGCTTCAACTCGTCGAGGAAGCGCCAGTCCGTTCCGTCGGCGATGATCTGTTGCGGGCTCGATTTGATCATGCCCGTCTCCTGCATGCGGAGTGTGTAGAACCGCAGGGAGTCTTCAGGATCGAATTCCCGCCACCGGTCGTACCGGATATCCTTCAGCGTTTGGAGCGCGTAGTCATACGATGGGACGAAATCGCGATCGACCATCTGCCGAGCCACCCGCTGCGGATTCGACACGCAGAGGTCAGCGGCCTTGAGGATGGATCGCAAGACCCGCTTGGTCGCCACCGGGTACCTATTCACGTAGTCCGACGTCGCGGAGATCATGCAGCAGAAATACTGTGACCATGGGCGGTCGACGGCATTGTTGAGGATGGTGTGGCCGATCTTCTTGGCGCGCAGCTCCTGCGGCTGGGGCGGCGTGCCGAGGAATCCGTCGATCTTCCCTTGGACGAAGAGTTCCGTGGGCTTGACGCCCTCAGTCAAGACCCACTGGATATCGTTGACGGGATCGAGCCCGACATAGGCGGACATGAGGGACAGCCACACGTGTCGCGAGTTGTTGAAACCATCAACGCCCACCCTCTTGCCCCGCAGATCCGTGACGCTGCGGATGCTCTCCTTGGCGATCAGTTCGAGGCATCCCGAGTGCAACCCGGTTAGCACCTTGATCGGCACGCGGGCATCGATCGACGCGATTTGGTTCGGCGGAAAGTTGACCGAGAAATCCGTCTCACCGCGTGCGATCCACTCCGATTGGTCGACGCTTCTGTCGGCTTCTACGTAGCGAACGTCGGTGAAGCCATCTGCGCGCATCAGTTCTCCGGCGATGTACGCGCCGGCCCAGCAGTAGGAACCACCAACCCACCGCGGCAGCCGAACCGTGGTCGTTTCCAGCGGCGGTTCCGCGTGAAGCGACTCCGGAAAACCGACAATACCGGCAGCGCTTACCGCTGCAGCGCCGGCCAGGAATCGGCGGCGGGTTTGCATGATCTGCATCCGAACGCTCCTCTTCCGAATCGCAAATGGCAATTCTGGCCGGAACCGAGCAAAAGAGGTTCCGGCAGTGACAGACAGTCTTGTGAGCGCGCCGAACACAGCGAATTACGAGCGCGCCCAGAGTCTTGATGCGGGAGTCTTGCGCTCTCAGTCGCCGGCCCAGTATTAGCAACCGACGATATGCCACGGTACGCCCAATTTGCGTTGGTTGCGAGCGCAAAACTTACTCCGCCAAACGTCCCGCCAGCACCTCGCTGTCAGGGAGACTGTTTGCGCGGTTCAGAATGGCCACTTCGAGTTTACTGCGGCCGGGCCGAGTCATCGACGCAAAGGTCTGCACAGGGTCATCAGTACTGGTTGCGCTTAACGTCCGGTTCCGGGAAGGAAAATCGGCCTCGGAAGGTCTCGAAAGGGTCACAAAGCGACGCTTCCAGCCCGCGTCGCTCTGTCCGTTGTCGCAGGTTCATTTCACAGGTCGATCTGTTCAGAGATCGCCAAAGCGTCGTCCACTTCGATGCCGAGATAGCGGACCGTGCTCTCGTATGGCCCAGGAGCAGTTGCACCGCGCGAATGTTTCCCGTCTTCGTGTAGATCTGCGCGGCTTTGGTACGCCTCATCGAATGAGTTCGGTATCGCTTGGGATCGAGCCCGACGCTGGGCGCTGATGGCAGCTCGAGTCTGCTCCGTGATCTCGAATTGTACTGGTCGTCCGGTCTTGCGCTGGACGATTACCGCCCGGTCGCGAAACGTGCCGGATAGTGCCACGTCGCCGACCGTGATCGTGACGAGGTCACAGCATCGAAGTTTGCTGTCTATGGCAAAATTGACCAGTGCCAGATCACGTGCCGCGCCTGACACCTGCAGTCGTGTTCTAATGCTCCAGACCTCGCACGGCTTGAGAGGAGGCTTCTGACCGACAATGTGGCCTCTGTTCCAGCTGGGCATGGTTCTTCTCCATGCCGCCCTCCGCAGCCGCAGCGCTCGACGTGAGCCCGCGAATTCTAGCGTCTCACCTGGAAGCGCTACAAAGGATTCGGTTTGAGAGTTGTTGGTTGTCGGTGCCGATGAAGTGCACCTTCACAATGGGGCACAACCCGCCCTTAACGGACATTGATCGGAACCCACGGCCATCGCCCTCACAACCAAAACGAGCCTATGTCTGACGAGAGCAAGTAGGCGATCCAAAGCGATACGCCCTTTAGTCGGGAAGGCCAGCCTTGTGGTAGCCTTCGACGAAGCGCTGGAGCAATTCCTCGTCGTCGAATGGCTGCGATGTTGCCCAGTGCCTGATGCTGAAATGGGGATTGCTCATCATGAAGAATTCCGCCTCCTGATGGGCTTCATCCTGGCGCCCGAGCTGCGCGAGGGCTGCCGCTAGCATGCGCCGCGACGTGGTGCGGTAGGTTTCCGGCTTGCGTAAAGCCTCGACCGCGGATTGATAGTCGCCGAGCGCATAGTAGGCTTGGCCCGCCATCCAATAATACCACCCCGGTGGGCGCGGATTGAGCCGCAATGCCCGCTTCACGAATTCGACGCCTTTGACCGCGTCGCCCCTCAAGGTGATGAGATCCGAGCGCATCGCCCAGGCATCGGCATGATTGGGATCGAGCTTGAAGGTCGCCTCGAACTCAGCATCCGATTCCGCGAAACGCCGTTCGTGACCAAGTATGATGCCCAGCACCCAGCGGTTCCCGGCATCGTTAGGGTCGAGCGCCACTGCCCGCTGCGCTTCCGCGAGCGAGCGAGGCTGGTTGGCTTCCTTCGGCTCATCCCAGAACAGCCAGCCGAGCCAAAGATTGAGGGCCAGCCAGCTATGTGCTTCGGCATAGTCGGGATCGAGACCAATCGCCTTTTCCAGGAGCATGCGCGCTTCCCGCGCGCCTAACCCGGTCTGAAAACTGACGCCGCGGGCTTGCACGCAGAGGTCATAGGCTTCGAGACTCGTCGGCCGTTTGCGCGCCGGCCGTCCGGCCAATCGGCCGACTAGGGCTTCGACGATCTTGGCCGTGACCTCATCCTGCACTGCAAAGATGTCCTCGAGGCTGCTGTCATAGCGCTCGGCCCAGATATGATCGCCGCCGATTGCGTCGATCAGCTGCGCATTAACGCGCACGCGCCCCGCGGCGCGCCGGGCGCTGCCTTCAACCACATAGCGCACCCCAAGATCACGCGCGGCCAAACGCACATCGACCGACCGCCCCTTGTAAGCAAAGGTCGAGTTGCGCGCGATAACGAAGAGGCCGGCGCAGCGAGATAGGTCGGTGATCAGGTCTTCGGTCAAGCCGTCGACAAAGGTTTCCTGCTCCGGATCGTTGCTCATGTTAGTGAAAGGCAAAACCGCGATCGAGGGCTTATCGGGCAATTCCAGCGATGCCAGTCGGCCGACCGGAGCGGCTCTCGGAAGCTGCAGGTTTACGCGATAGCAGTATATCGGCTCGACTATATTCTTCACCCGCTGCTCGCCCATAGGCTCGAACGCAAACGCCAGCTTCTGCCTGACTTCCTTGGACACCTTCTCTGAAACGCAGATGCCACTGGGCTCGGCGAGTTGTTGGAGGCGCGAGGCCACGTTCACGCCCTCGCCATAGCGATCGTCCCCTTCGACGATCACTTCTCCAAGGTTGATTCCGATCCTGACTTCGAAGCGCTGGTCTTCGGCGACGCTCGCGTTACGCTCCGCCATGCCGCGTTGAAGCGTGACCGCGCATTCGACCGCATCCACCACGCTGCCGAACTCCGCCAGCAGGCCGTCTCCCATAAGCTTGAAGATTCGCCCGTGTCGTGTTGCGATTTCCGGCTCGAACAGCTCTTTGCGGCCACGTTTTAGCCGGTCGAAGGTGCCCGCTTCATCCGCCTCCATGAGCGTCGAGTACCCGACAACATCGATGGCAAGGATGGCAGCGAGCTTCCGCTCCATGTTGGGCCTCAGTTAGGATTCGCGACACGCAAGCCGCAGGTCAGAGGCGGGTAGGGATCGGCGCCTCCGGCGTGCCCTTACCGGCCTTTGATACCACAGATCACGCCTCTTGAGACTATTGATCGCGCGACGCTCCGGCTCTCCTGCCGCAGCGGAATGCAATGTCGGTTATGGTCCGCTTCGCCGCATCCGGCACGATGAGCAGCCCGGCTGCACGATTCAGAGGCTCGTCCCACAGGCGGGCCATTATCGTTTCGCCGCGCTCGGCACACCTTCTGCAGACGCCGCAACGATACGCCTAGCCGGTGCACCGACGGCGCCCCAGCCGCCGGCTTCATGGTTCTCGACAGCCCTTCCTGCCTGCGCTTGCTTCGCCCGGTCATTCCGGCAATCCCGCCTTTCGCAGGGCCGACGCCAGCATTTCCATGAGTTCTGGTCGGACGACGCTCATCCGCACGAATGCGCTGTTTGTCCAGCCCGGCGCGACCTCCAACAGCCGCGAGGCGGCTGCGCGTGCGGCATCCAGGCGGTCGAGATTGACATAGGCTGCGACGAGGCTGGCATAGAGGACGCTGAAGCCGGGCGCTACTTGGATCGCCAGCGTCGAATAGTTCACCGCGTCATCATACCGGCCAGTGAAGAGGTGGACCCAGGCCAGCGCCAGGTACGAATGATAGTTCAGGGGATCGAAAGGACTGAGGCGAAGTGCCTTGAACGCGTGATCGCACGCACGTTCATAGGTTTCGCTGTACATGTGCACCATCGCGCTGAAGCCGTATGCCAGAGCTAAGTTGCGGTTTAGCTTCAAAGCTCTATCGAGAGCGCTGATGGCCCGTGCGTAGTCATGGGTAATCGTGGCGTGAACGAACGCCCCCATCGACAGCGCCTGGGGATCGTCGGCGCCGATCGCCATTGCGATGTTGGCGTGCTTCAGCGCGGCAGCCCTGTCTTCGGGATGGAAGCCTCCGCGCAGGAAGCGCTGTTCGTATCCCCAGGCCGCATAGCCATGTGCGGAAGCGTAGTTCGGGTCGAGACTCAAGACCTCGTTCAGCAGGCGCAGGGCTTCGTTGGTATCGGCCGGCGTGTTGGCGTAGGCATGTGGCAAGGCGCGCAGGAAGAGATCATATGCGTCAAGGCTGTCCGGCCGCTTGCGGCGCGCTCGGTCGATCTCAGCGCGCCGCAGGGTGGGTTCAAGCGTCCCGACAATACTCTCGGTCAATCGGTCCTGCAGGTCGAACACGTCTTCCGCCGCGCCCTCGAACTTGTCTGCCCAAACATGGGTTGCATCTTTGCCCTCGATAAGCTGTGCGGTTATGCGCAGTCTGTCGGCAGCCCGCCGCACGCTCCCTTCCATCACGTAGCGGACGCCAAGCTCTCTTGCGACCTGCCGGATATCGAGCGTTCTGCCCTTGTAGGCGAAAGTGGAGTTCCGCGCGATGACGAACAGACCGGGTATCTTCGACAGGCCCGTGATGAGGTCCTCCACCAGCCCGTCCGTGAAATACTCCTGCTCGGGATCACCGCTCATGTTGGTGAACGGCAGCACGGCGATGGACGGCTTGTTGGGCAACGAAGGCGATCTGAGCTGTTGCATGTCGGCGACGAACCGCTGGCGAAGAACGCGATAGACCGGGAGCGGTTCAGCGATGTTCTTGACATGCTGCTCGCCCATCGATTCGAAGCCAAAGGGAAGCTTCCTTTCGACTTCGCGAGCAACTTTACCGGAGATGTAGATGCCGCCAGGCTCCGCTAGTTGCTGCAGGCGCGCTGCGATGTTGACGCCGTCGCCGTAGCGATCCTCGCCCTCGACAATTACTTCGCCGAGATTGATGCCTATTCTCACCTCAATGCGATCGTTCGCGACGGAATCCGCGTTGCGCTCGACCAAGCTACTCTGCAGCGCCACCGCGCACTCGACCGCATCCACCACGCTGGAGAACTCGGCGAGCAGTCCGTCGCCCATGAGCTTGAATATGCGTCCGTGTCGTTCCGCTATTTTGGGCTCAAACAGTTCCGTGCGTATCGCTCTGAGACGCTCAAAGGTCCCTGCCTCGTCACTCTCCATGAGCGCCGAGTAGCCAACCACGTCAGCCGCCAGGATGGCTGCGAGCCTTCTCTCCAAGAATTCTCCTCAAGCAGACCAATCGGCCAAGGATAGCATACGACGGGTCGTGAATCTGGGAATAGTTCACCTGCGGGACGTGGCGTGGCACGGCGGCGATCTGCTCCTTCCGAAGGCCGACGCGGATGACCGACTGCCACCCAACCAAGCCGTTTGACCCGAGCTGGCAACTGCTGAGTAGGCGAAGTCCGCATCGCCTCGATCGCGCCAATTGCCGACCTTTCCGGCGCTTCTCCGAAGCTGACGTTCGCGGTGCGGCCGGAATGCCACCGAACCTGCCGACATCATAGCCACGCCTCGAGTAGAGGCTTCGTCTCGAGCACCTCGGCACGGTTCCGTTCGCGCGATAGAAGCAGCGGTTGGCGATTGAGCAGCATGGAATCGCCGAATTCATGCGCGCGGTATCGATACGCGGTGAAGGCTGCGGAGGCCTTGGCGAGCAGAGCATCGTCGGCAAAGGCGCGCAGGAGCTCGAAATGGCTTTCGCCGGGCTGGTGGACGCCTGTGAGAATCGCATCGACCACGCGAAGCCGCGTGCCCCGCGCGATGCGCCCTGTCGCAATGCGTTTTCCGGCACGCACACCGCCATCGGGATTGGCGGCTGCCTCCAGAGCGCGCACTACGCTCGTGCCGATCGCGATGATGCGGCTGCCGCGGAGCTTCGCCCGCGCGACCTGCGCTGCGGTGCGTCCAGGGATGCGGTAGGGCTCGTCGAAGGGAAGACGCGAATCGAGCGCGGGATCGCCGGTGGAAGAGACGCCGGCGGCATGCGTGAGGGTTGCAAAGCCAACGTCGTGCCGACGCCAGGCTTGGAGCGTGCGCCAGTCGAGCGCGAAGCCTGCCGACGGCGCCTCGAACGCGACCGGCCCGGCGGCAATCTTCGTCCAAACATCCCACAGTGCCAACGGCTCGGGAACATGCGCGTATTGGATCGGCCGGCCGTAGTGCGCCAGTCCTGCAAGCACCGCTGCGCGGTTGCCTGGGAAGTGCAACTCGAGAAGGCGTGGATGGTCGAGAAGGCGCTCGACGACGGCGTCAAGCGAGCCGAGCCGGAGGCGATCGCCTGGTGACAGCGGAGGCGGAGGCAGCCGGTCTTCCGTGCGCGTGCGGTGATCGCCCGAGCCGAAGGCAATCGCCACGAAACGGGTTGGATCGGGAAGTGACAGCCAGCCCGCCAGGCGGATCTCGATCGCCTCACCGCTTGGGACATGCGTGCCGTGCAAGCTGGCAGGCAAGGTCGCGGCGTCATTGGCGACGACCAGATCGCCGGGGTTGAACAGCGTCGCGAGTCCAACTCGCGGCAGGTCGCGCATCGTGCCGTCCGCCTCGACGACGAACAGCCTGGCGGAGCGCCGATCGGGACGATCGGCGGCAATCATCCATGTGCTCCGGCGAGAAGCGTAGAGCGGACCGGCAACGCGTCGAGCATCTTTTCGATGATCTCGGCAGCTGCCTGCTCGGGGCGCTTCAAGGTCGCCGGATCAGCATCAGGGATCGCGAGCGCGTGCAGTGGGGTGTCCATATCGCCGGGGTCAGGCGCGAGGAGCCGGATGCCGTCTGCTTTCGCCTCCTCGTCCCAAATCGCCGTCAGATGGGCAAGAGCGGCCTTGCTCGCGCCGTATGCTCCCCAGCCGGGATAGGCGTTCACCGCGGCGTCGCTGGAAATGTTGATGACCAGCGCGCCGCGGCCCTCGCGTGCGGACGCGGCAAGCGCACCGAACAGGGCTTTCGTCAGCCGGAACGCGCCGACGAGATTGACCGCGAGCGCCATTTCCAGCTCCTCGCACTCGGTATCGGCAAGGAGCGCCAGAGGGACAGGGCCGAGGCTCGACGCATTGTTGATCAGGACATCGAGCCCGCCGAGGCTGGCAGTGACCTGCAACGCGATCGGGTAGATGTCCTCCTTCTTGCCGACGTCGCCGACAATACCGTGCGCGCCCGTCTCGTCGGCGATGCGTTCGACATTCGCGGCGGTGCGGGCGACGAAGGCGACGCACGCATTCATCGCGGCAAGCTGCCGCACAAGCGCCAGTCCGAGGCCGGACGTGCCGCCCGTGACCGCCACGCGAAGTCCCTGAAGTTCGACATTCGTCTCCATTGCCAGTGCTCCTTTAATCCGTATGCCTCTTGGTACAAGTTCAAGTTAACTTGAAGTCAAGCGGGAATCGTGCTTTCGTTCATGCATGGATTCCATGCTGACCATCACCGACGTGGCGCGGCGCAGCGGCGTCGCATCATCGGCCCTGCGCTTCTACGAGGAGCGCGGGCTGATCGCGTCCGAGCGGGCCGGCTCGGGACACAGACGCTACCCGCGATCCGTGCTGCGCCGGATCGCCTTCATCGTCTTCGCGCAGCGCATTGGGCTGACGCTTGAGGAGATCGGCGGCGAGCTGGCCAAGTTGCCAGCCGATCGCGTGCCGTCGCGTCGGGATTGGTCGCGGTTATCGGGCCAGTGGACCAAGCGCATCGACCAGCGCATCGCCGAGTTGCAGCGCCGAGGTCGGGGCTTACCGAGTGCATCGGTTGCGGCTGCCTGTCGATCGACCGGTGTAGCCTTGCGAACCCTGCCGATATGGCAGGACGCAAGGGGCCGGGGCCGAGGTATTGGCTGGGGTGAGTTGGCAGCCTGCCTGTCACTATTGCAGAACTCGGCAGCGCAAGACTTCGCCAAGTGCGAGACGCTGCGGCCCCGTAAGGTTCAGCGGCGGTATTGTTCGTCGCTGACTTTCTCCATCCGCTCGACGGCCTTGCAATCGAGTGATTCCTGAATAGCAATATGCGACATTGCCGTAGTTGGGGTCGCGCCATGCCAATACATCATGATGATCCAGGAGCAGGCGGGGCGCATCGAAGAAGCTCGTCGGATGGGCGGCGCAGCTTGTCGCGGCGCGGCCAACGTTCACCATCACGTCCTGGTTTAGAACGCAGTTCCGTAGTGATGTCGAGCGGATGGCCGCAGACATGGCCTCGCACCGCGCGGCCGGTGTCTCGGAACAGTAGATGCGCGTCACCCGATCCGGGCTTTGGGATTTTGCGACTAAACGGCAGCAACGAGGGTCATTGTTACGCGTTCGCCAAGCGGAAGAACGCGCCACTTTCCGACCTCAGCACCTCTAAGCGCGAACGTCTGGTGTGATGCCCGATGCGCGCGTTCGTAGGGCCATCTCGCTGTTACATCGCGGTGACAAAAGCACCGCGACGGTGGCGTCAACCGGTTACCAAGGATAGCAAATATCTCCGGCCTTCTGGGAGTGGCATGTCAGCGTCCCCAGAGGCTGCGTGGGCGTGTCGCCGGTTGGCTGTTAGCGCGGCGACTGGAACGCTCCACGCCTCGCAAGCGGGATAGCGAAATCTCGTGAAGGCAAGGTCGAGCTGCGTTTTCCGTTCTGTATCGGCGACGGGCGGCGACTGGGAGAGACGGATACCATGCACATGGGGCGTCTGGAAGTTGGCAGGACATGGACGCGGGGCGGCCCGCGTGCAGGCGCTTGGCTGAGCGGTGCAATGACCACGCAGCGTCACCTCGCAGCGATCATGGTTTGCGACGTGGTCGGCTATTCGCGCCTGACGGAGTGCGACGAGCGCGGCACGCTCGAGCGGCTGAAGATCTACCGCAAGGACCTCCTCGAACCGCTGGTCTCTGAGCACCGGGGTCGGATCGTCAAGCTCACCGGCGACGGCATGCTGTGTGAGTTCGCGAGCGTCGTCAACGCGGTGGCCTCGGCGATGGCGATCCAGCAGGCCCTGGCAGAACACGAGGCGGAGATGCCCGAGGAAGAGCGGATTCGCTTCCGCATCGGCATCAATCTCGGCGACGTGGTCTGCGAGGAGGACGGCGACCTCTACGGCGACGGGGTCAACATCGCCGCGCGCCTCGACAGCATCGCCGACCCCGGCACCGTGGTCGTCTCAGGCACCGCCTACGACCACCTTCAGGGCAAGCTCGACTGCGGCTTCACGCCGCTCGGCGACCTGCGCCTCAAGAACATCGAGCGGCCTGTGCGCGCCTACCGCGTCGAGACCGACGCCGGTGCCTCGGTGGCTGCATCGCCTCCGCTGCCCGCGAAACCCTCGATCGCGGTTCTGCCTTTTACCAACATGAGCGGCGATCCCGACCAGGAATACTTCGCCGACGGGCTGGTGGAGGACATCATCACGGGATTGAGCCGGGTGAACTCCTTCTTCGTGATCGCCCGCAACTCGTCCTTCACCTACAAGGGCCGGGCGGTAGACCTTCGCCAGGTCGGGCGCGAGCTGGGCGTCCGCTACGTGCTCGAAGGCAGCATCCGCAGAGCAGGATCGCGGGTGCGCATCAGTGGGCAGTTGGTGGACGCGATCAGCGGACACCATGTCTGGGCCGACCGCTTCGAGGGCGACGTGAGCGATATCTTCGACCTGCAGGACAAGGTGACCGAGAGCGTCGTCGGCGCTGTCGAACCGAGCATCCGGCTGCAGGAGATCAAGCAGGCGCGCATGAAGCCGACCGACTACATCGGTGCCTACGACCTCTACCTTCGTGCGCTGCCGCGCTTCTACAGCATGAGGCGCGAAGGCTTCGCCGACGTGCGCCGGCTCACCAACGAGGCGCTCAGCATCGACCCAGGCTTCACCCTAGCGAAGGCACTCGGTGCCTATATCCGCAGCCTGTCGGTGAGTCAGTGCTGGCACGAGCCCGACGATATCCGCGTCGCCGTGCGCATGGCTCGCGAGGTGCTGGCGGACGCGCGAGACGACCCGACAAGCTTGCGTTTCGCCGCGCAGGTGATCGCCTACAGCGCCAAGGATTGCGAGACGGCGCTGGACACGATCGAACGGTCCCTGCTCCTTAACCCCAATTCGGCGCAGGGCCATACGGGCAGCGGCTGGGTGAACGCCCATTCCGGCCACCCCCTCGTCGCGATCGAGCACTTCCACAGGGCAATGCGGCTGAGTCCGGTCGACCCCGAGAAGGGCATCGCGCTCTCCGGCATCGGGATGAGCTACCTGATGCTCGAACGCTACGAGGAAGCGCTGGTTTGGGGAGAACGAGCGCTGCGCGAGATGCCGAATTACGGCTCCTCGCACCGGATGGTGATCATGGCGCTGGTCAAACTCAACCGGCTGGACGAAGCGCAGGCGGCGGCGCGGCGGCTGATGGAGGCGTTCCCGACCTACACGCTCACCCTGCAGAGACAGATCAACCCGTGGCGGGACAAGGTGTTCGCCGAGCGTTACGTCGAGGCGCTGGGCATCTCCGGCGTGCCGGAGTGATCGTCGCGTTTGCAAAGATGCCCTCTCCTGCGCGTCACGTCCGGCCAGGCGACGTCCCTTGATCCCGTGTCGCTTCTGGAAGGATAGTTCTCTGGCCGGCTTGTCCGAGGACTGAGCGCGTAGAGCAGCCGTGAACAGCCGGCGCGAAGGCCGACGGACGGTTCGGCAAGCAGGACTTCGCCTATCTACCTGATCGGGATGTCTATCGCTGCCCGTCCGGAGCGTTGCTGACCTACCACTACAGCAACGTCGAGAATGGCATGACGCTGCGTCGCTACTGGTCGACCGCAGCTTGCGCGGCCTGCCCGATCAAGCGGCAATGCACGCCGTCCAAGGAGCGCCGGATCACCCGATGGGAGCGCGAGCATGTCGTGGAGGAGATCCAGCGCCGGCTCGACGCCAATCCCGACGCCATGCGGACAAGGCGCGAGACGGTCGAGCATCCCTTCGGCACGATCAAGGCCCGCATGGGCGCCACCCACTTCCTGATGAAACGCCTCCACAACGTCCCTTGCCTGCCCATGTATGGCCATGGTTGTTCCAGCGCTTTCGCGGCGTCAGCTATCGTCTTGACTACCGTGGCGTTGCGATCAAGGTAGACGCCGGCATTGTTGTCGCTCTCCGCGTTGGGCGGCTCAACGCGAAGGCAGGGCCCGAGGTTGCATGAACGGGTACAGATTCCGACCGTGAAGAGCGTGCAGCGATGAACAGGCAATAGAACCTCGGCTGTCGGCGCCATTTGCAAGATAGTTGTGCATGTCGGTTGCAGCGACCGCGGCGTGGCCGAATGCTACGGCAAGCTGATTGATCTCGTCGACGACATCCCCGGCGGCACTATTGCAAGGTCCAGGGCTGACACTATGGCAGCAAAAGTCTCGCGACTAGAACGAGTGCTCAAGATAAAACCCGCCGCGCTCCGAAGCGCGACGGTTCGATCGAGCGTTGCACCAAGCACGGGGGCTTGGGGTCTGGTCGGGCTTTACCCCTGTGTCGCGGATCGTGAGAAACGATACGCGCGGTGCCAGTTTGCGTCTACCAACGCCAGTGGGACGAGTGTCCGTAGCCGGTTGGGGCGTGACGATCATCGCGAATGTCCGCTTCTTACACGCCGTTGACTTAGCCAGCCCAATGGCCCTTTCAAAATGCCTTTCAAACGCGCCGGCCCATATCCTTCCGACGTCGATCTTTGCCAGCGGATTTTCGACCAGATATGCAGCGACCAGCATATCGCCCGGTCATCCTTGGACGCCGAGCACCTAGCCCTGGAAATTTTGGTCGCCTTGCAGGAGGCTGACGCGGATGAGGCTGAGCTGCTTGAACTCGTCAGATCGAAACGGCGGGATACTCGTCATCTCAGAAATCCTGCAGTGAGGCATGGCGGAAGTCTTCTTCGCCCCTGAGAGGATGCTCCACGGGGACCATGATCCCCGGCCCGGCTTCACTGCGTGGTCGGCCCCTTTGGCAGATTCTTGGATGCTCGCTCACGCGTCCAGTCGGCCGTCTGGAACCTGCGCCAAACTGCCAGTTCTGGACAATGCCAAAGCACTCTCCTGTGGGGCATCGCGATCACCCTCTTGTTGCCCTGCTGGCCATATTCGTCCTCGGGCCCTCCTAATCGTTGCGACAGCAGGATTTGACCTGCGGGCGCCGGGTCGCTCCATCCTGGCTTGAGCTAAGCCGCCACTTCCGGCGTTTCTCCTCTCGATCGCGGAGTCGAGCAGCGACGAGCTGACCTGTCCTGATGACGACTGTCCCCTTTCTGCAGTTGACGGCGAGCGGCGCGGCATTGGGGAAGCGCCGGCCCGCGCTGGCATTAATCAAGCCGATGAGCAATCAGCTGGCGAGTTTGCGATAGTCATCAACATAGGGCTACCGAGCGGGAGCCATCGTCATTCCAGATGGCTTTCATCGCCGCCTGCGCCGCCGTGATCCGAGGACGGCAGCGAAATCTTCCTTATCCGCACAAAGGGCATATAGTGGTAGGAACAAGAATATGGTCGGTTTCCAAATCTCATAGCCGGGCAAAGGGAGTTGAATGATGTCCACGAACAGCAAAGGTTTTTCGCGTCGCTGGGTCCTCGGCGGCAGCGCTGTCGCCTTCGCGGCCGGTCCGTTGGGAATGCCGTTCGTGCGAACGGCACACGCGCAGGTGGCGACCTACAAGGCCGGCGTTATTACCTCGCTGTCGGGCGAGAACATCCTCGGCGGCAACCTGACCAAGCGCGGTTACGACCTGTGGGCGGAGGCCATCAATGCCAAGGGGGGCGTCGAGGTCGCCGGCGAGCGTTTCAAGGTCGACATGTTCTACGGTGACGACCAGAGCAACCCGGCGACCGGCGCCGACGCCGCCGAGCGCCTAATCGTGCAGAACGAGGTGGACGTGCTGTTCGGCCCCTACACCAGCGGCTCGACCATCGCCGTGCAGCCGATCTGCCAGAAGTATCAGGTGCCGATGATTTCCGGCTCCGCGGAATCGCCGAACGTCTGGAAGGCCAAGCCGGAATTCAACTTCGGCATCATCCCGGCCGTAGACACCACTGCCGGTAAGTCGCTGGCCGTGCTGGCGAAACTGTCCAACCCCACGGCCAAGACGATTGCGGTGATCGGGGTCAACGAGCCTTTCTCGAAGGAAACCGGCGAAGGTTTCCGCGACGGAGCCAAGGAGGCCGGGCTGGAAGTCGTCGCCTACGAATTGGTGCCCGCCTCGGGCGACCTAACCCCAGTTATCTCTAAGATCGCAGCGCTCAATCCCGACATCGTCGCCGTCGGCGGCCATGAGGAGCCGCTGATCAATGTCGTCAAGACCTCGAAGTCGCTAAACTTCCGGCCCAAGGCGCTGATAATGCACTACGGCGTCACCGACCCGGCCTTCGCCGAGGCGCTGGCCGCGGACGCCGACGGCACCTGCGGCGTCTCGGTGTGGCTGCCATCGGTTCCGTACAAGGACGACGTCTTCGGCACCGCAAGGGAGTTTGCCGAGATGGCGCAAAAGAAGTCCGGGCACGAGCCCGACTACACCGAAGCGGCCTGCGCGGCCAGCGGGCTCGTTTTCGGCGATGCCGTCAAGCGACTCGGCAAGAAGCCGGCACTAACGCCCGAAGACAGGGTGGCGCTGAAGGACGCGATCGCGGAGACAGACATCCAGACCTTCTATGGGCCGATCAAGTTCGAGAAGGAAGGCAACCACTACCATGACAACGTCCAACCGGTTCCGGTGCTGATCCAGATTCAGGGCGGCAAGACGGTGGCGGTGGGCCCGAAGGAGGCCGCGTCGGCAAACCTCACCTACCCGCTGCCGGCCTGGAAATAAGCGGCTTCGGACAGGGGGTGGGCAGCCTCATCGCCATCACCCTGTCTGGGGGAACGACGACGGTTGCGCGTGCTCAGAAATAACGGACCGTGCCTAGAGTGCGGCCGCCTTGCCGCGGCACCCCGCGTTTTTTTGGTTTGGCTGACTGACGGATGGTTCCCGCCTTGGATCTTTTCCTACAGACCTTGCTGAACGGCCTTCTGATCGGCGGCGTCATCGCCACCTTTACGATCGGATTCCAGCTCGCTTTCGGCGTGCTGCACGTCATCGATTTCGCTGTGGGCGGCTGGGTCGTACTGGGTGGCTATCTCGGGTACTACATGGCCGCCGGACTGGGCGTAGACGGATTCCTGGCGATCCCCGTGGCATTCGTGCTGTTCGGCGCCATTGGCTATCTGATTGGGCCGATCCTCTACAATGTCCGCAACAGCCGCACGGCGCGGCCGGAATTGATGGCGCTGGCACTGACCTTCGGCCTGTTCACGCTGCTACGCGGCGGCATGCTGACCGCGTGGGGCTTCAATACCCACAGCGTTCCGACGGCGTTGAGCGGCGAGAGCCTTGCCGTCGGGCCGGTGACGGTGCCGCTGATCCGCGTGGCGGCGGCGGTGTTCGCCATCGCCATCGCCGGCGGGCTGTTCCTGTTCCTCTACCGCACCCGCTATGGGTTGGCCATCCGAGCGACGGCCGAAAACCGGCAGAACGCTGCGCTGATGGGCGTCAACATTCGCCGCCTCAGCGCCAATGTGTACGGGCTCTACGCAGGCATCACCGCCATGGCCGGCGTGCTGATGGGTGCAATTTTTTCAGTCAATCCGGAGGTCGGCCTGCGCTATACGCTGTTCGCGTTCTTCGTGGCTGTGCTTGCCGGGTTGGGCTCCGTCGGCGGTGCCCTTGTCGCCGCCTTGCTGCTCGGCGTCATCGAAGCCTTCGTCGCGACCTATGTCGGGTCGAGCTATTCGCTGCTGGCGATCTTCGCCACGCTGTTCCTCGTCCTGCTCCTGTCCCCGAGCGGGATTCTGCGACACGGCCTGTGAGGCCGGACATGAAGCAACGCCGGACCGGCCTCCTCCTGCTGATTGGGGTGATCATTGTGCTGGCGCTCCTGCCGATGCTGGTCAACAACTATTGGCTGCGCATCGCCACCGGCGCGCTGATGTGGGCGGGGCTGGCCTGCTCCTGGAACATGCTCGGCGGCTATGCCGGCTACATCAATTTCGGCCATTCGGCTTTCTTCGGGCTCGGCGCCTATGTCACGGCGCTGCTGATGGGCGACAAACTCGCCTGGCCCTTCTTTGCCACCGTCCCGGCCGGTGTCGTGGTGACGGCGCTGTTTGCCATCATGATCGGCGCGCCGACACTTCGCCTGCGCGGCGCCTATTTCGCTATAGCCACCTGGGCCTTCGCCGAGGTGCTCATCCAGTTCACCTCGGTGATGGACTTCACCGGCGGCATTGGCGGAATTGGGCTGCCGCCCTTTCTCGACGAGCGCTTCTTCTACTTCGCCATGTTCGGCGCGGCTGCGCTGACCTACCTTATCACCTGGGCGCTGTTCGAGCGGTCGCGTTTCGGGCTGAAGGTCAAGGCGCTGCGCGACCACGAGCCGGCTGCCGAGGCAATCGGTATCAACACGTCGCTGGTCAAGCTGCAAACCTTCGTACTCAGCGCCGTCACCGCTTCGGTGTTCGGCGCGATCTTCGCCTACTGGGTCACCTTCATCAATCCGAAAAGCGTCTTCGGCGGCGACATCACCGACCAGATGGTGGTAATGGTGCTGCTGGGCGGGTTAGGCAGCCTGTGGGGGCCGGCACTGGGCGGTGTAGGGCTGTTCGTCGTCAACCGCGTGATCTGGATGTACTGGGGCGACACCGCCTTCTATATCGCCATATTGGGCGCGGCCATCGTGTTGGTGGTGCTGTTCATGCCGAACGGCATCGCCGGTCTGTTTTCGCGGCACGGGGCCAAGTCCGGCGCCGTGCTGGACAAGGCGGTCGGCAAGGTTGTCGGCGACGGCCAAGGAGGGCCCAATTGAGCGTGGTCGAGGGCAAAACGGCCGGGGCCGGCGACCCTATCCTCGTCGTGCGCGAACTCTACCGCCATTTCGGCGGCATCAAGGCTGTCAACGGTGTGTCTCTGGAGGTCGGTCGGCGCGAGATCGCCGGCCTGATTGGGCCCAACGGGTCCGGCAAGTCCACTCTGTTCAGCCTGGTGTCGGGCACGGTGGCGCCGGATCGTGGCCAGATCCGCTTCGACGGTCACGAAATTGGCGGCCGAAAGGCTCACGCGATCGCGCGGCTGGGGCTTGCGCGCACCTTCCAGATTCCGGCCATGTTCGACAATATGAGCGTCACCGAAAACCTGCTAGCGGCAGCGGCCGAGGGCCATTGGCAGGGCGCCCGTGATCGGGCAGCCGAAACGCTGGCGCTGCTCACGCTGGACCATGTCGCCGACAATCGCGCTTCGGACCTTTCGGGCGGCCAGCAGAAGCTGCTGGAGTTCGGGCGCGTCATCATGCGCCAGGCCACGCTCATTTTGCTCGACGAGGTGACGGCGGGCGTGCATCCCAACATCCGCAAGATCATCCTAGAGGCCATCGCGCGGCTGCGCGAACACGGCATCACCTTCCTGGTCATCGAGCACGACATGGAGATGGTACGCAACGTGTGCGATCGCATCATCGTCATGGATGCAGGGCGCGTCGTGGCCAGCGGCTCTTTTAACGACATCGTTCGCAATTCGGAAGTTATGCAGACCTATCTGGGGCGGCCGCAATGAGCACCACCCTCACCGCCGAAAACATCGTCACCGGCTACGGCAAGCAGGAGATCGTCCATGGCGTTTCGCTAAGCGCGGAGGCTGGTAAGATCACCTGCATCTTCGGACCGAACGGCTGTGGCAAGTCGACCCTGCTCAAGGCGATTGCCGGCGCGCTGCCGGTGTGGAGCGGCACGGCCAGCCTGGGCGATGCAACGCTCTCCAACCTTGCCGTCCATGAGGTGGTGCGCCAGGGGCTGGTGCTGATGCCGCAGGGCGGCGGTGTGTTTCCGCGCCTCACAGTGATGGAGAATTTGCGCATGGGGGGCTACGCCATCGCGGACAGCCGGCTAGTCGAACAGCGCATCGAGGCGGTGATCGAGCAATATCCTTCTTTGGCGCGGCGACGGCGAACCGCGGCCGGTTCGCTTTCTGGCGGCGAGCAGGCAATGCTTGGGCTGGGGCGAGCGCTGGTCTCGGAACCGCGCTTCATTCTGCTCGACGAGCCTTCCGCCGGATTATCGCCGGCCATGGTCATCGAGACGCTCGAGCGCATTGGCAGCCTCACCGCGCACGGCATCGGCATCGTGATGGTGGAGCAGAATATCCGTGAGGCGATGCCGATGGCAGACAAGCTTTACATCCTGGCGGCCGGCGAAAGGCGCTTCGAGGGAAAGCCTCAGGATGTGCGCGACGATCGGCAGATCATGGATATCTATATGGGTGGAGCGTGAGAGGGCATTTGCAGTTCTGCTCTTGCGGTCCCAATCCTAATCATTCAGCTCGTTTACTAGAGATTACTTATAGACGCCCGGACGCAAGGGGCAGCGAGGTAGCCGCTCTGCGCGCCAATGCTCGAGCCGACTTCTCGCACCTCGAAACCATCGCAAAACCTGAAACCACCAACGTCCTGTCTTTTTCCTTTTGCATGCCGACGTTCGACGATCCCAGCGTCCGTGGCTTGCCAGTCTGGTCAGCGACGCCGGGCGAAATCATCGTGAAAAAGTGCTAGCTAGTTCCCGTCCATCAACGGCAAACGGTTGATTCTGTTGAATGAACCGCGGCTTTGCGCGAGCAAGGCCCGGCGGTTTCAGGTATCTTGGATCATGCGACTGACTCCAAAGCCCTGCCACCGCCGGAGCCGACAATGCGCCAAGAACGCACCGTCCAAGCCAGCATATTCGATCTTTTCGCCACGCACGAGATCGGTCGCGAGTTGAAGGCGATGTCGCAATGGCTGGATGAGCATCGCGACCTGCTTGGCTTCGTGGCGCGCGATTTGGTGCGGGTCGACGTCAAGGCCACCGGAAGCTCGCAGACCAGGTGATCATCAAGGGGCTTCGCGGTATTTTGTTTCCGTCGCTGCGTCATGCCGGCGGGACGAATCTGGTGATCTTTCCAGCCAATCTTGTCGAAGGCGATGTGGTTGAAGTCCATGATCCCGATCACCGATTGCCACGCGATCGGTCATCCTGGACGTGAGATTGCCGAGAGTCGAAGAGACCTGTCTGCTCATGGCATCTCGCCTTCAGCGACGATGTCCACCTCATCATCACGCTCCCCGCTCGTCTGGCCAACCGGAATATCGCCGGCGAGCAGCTTGTCCTTGGACAGCAGGCCAGCGTCCTCGAGTGCCTCGAAATCCGGCAGGTCGCGCAACGTGTCAAAGCCGAAGTGGGTCAGGAACTTATTGTGACACCAATTAGTCAGGAGACGCCGAGCTGGCGTGTCTTTGAACATTTGCGACGCATCTTGTCCTGGTAATGCACGAGTTTGTTGCCTGCTCGCACAAAGTGCTCGAAACCGGTAAGGTCCTGGGTTAGAAGAGCTGGCAGGATGCCCCTTATGAAAAACCCGACGATGGACGATACCGACGATGGGCGCCCGAATGGCGGACGCAGCGCTCTGTTCACGCCGCCCGGCGATGCGTCCGGCGCGGAGCGGGTTTCGCGCCGGCGCAAGGCGCTGCTGTCGTCCTCGATGGTCGGCTCGACCAATCGCGGCCGTGTGCTGCAGGCCCTGTTCGATCTTGGGCCGACGAGCAGGGCTGAACTGGCCCGCCTGGCCGGGGTCAACCGCACCACCATTTCCGGAATCGTGCAGCCGCTGATCGACGATCAGGTGCTGGTCGAGAGCGACCCGGTTCCTCCCAGTCCGGGCGGCGGCAAGCCGGCCCGGCCGCTGTGGTTCTCGCCCAATGCCCGTCCGATCTGCGGTGTGCTGCTGATGCCGGATGCCGTGCATGCCTGCGTGGCGACGCTCGACGGCAAGATCGAATCGGAACGCAAGATGGCCCTGCCGGACGGCAGGGGGCCGGTCCGGCCAATCATCGAGTCGATCGCTGAATGCGTCGGCGACACTCTCTCCAGGGCGCGGCGCATGCCTCTCGGGATCGGTGTTGGCGTCGGCGGCATGGTTGACACCGATCGCGGGTCGATCGTCGCTGTCAATCTCGCGCCGGCGCTCGACCGCTACCCGCTCGCCGACGATCTCGGGCGACGCTTCGGCCTGCCGGTCAAGCTCGACCATCATCCGCGCGCCTTGCTGGTCGGCGACCGCTGGTTCGGCGCCGGGCGCGGCGTCAGGCAATTCGCGGTCGTCTACACGGGCGAGGTGCTGGGCGGCGCACTCTATTTCGACGGGCACCTCTATCGTGGCACGGCAGGCGCAGGCGGCGAACTCGGACACACTTTCGTGCAGCTCGACGGCGAGCCCTGCCGCTGTGGCAGGCGCGGCTGCTGGGACACCATTGCCACCTTGAGCTGGCTCCGGCGGGAGGCCGCCCGCACGGCTCTGCCAGAGCCAGACCTGATCGACTCGGCCCGCCTCGTCGACATGGCGGCGCGGCGGCTGCCGGGAGCGGCTGAGCTGCTCGACCGCTATGCCCGCAACGTCGCCGTCGGCATCGCCAATCTGCAGCAGACGGTGGCGCCCAACATTTTCATCATGCATGGCGATGTCGTGCTCGGCGGCGATTGCCTGCTCGGCGCAATCGCGGAGCATGTCCGCGCCATGGTTCCGTCACGACCCGGCGGCGCGATCGAATTCATTGCCGGCGATGCAGGTGACCGGGCCGCCCTCCTAGGCGCAGCCGGTCTGGTGATTTCCGAGCTGCTGCAGCTTCCGATCTAGGTATTCCGACACCCAACTATCCAGCGAGCCCCGGATAGCTTTGGAACCAGGGCTGCATACGTTCGAACTGAGCCGCCATCGCCAGAACGGTTTCGTCGGCGTGCCGCCGCCCGATGATCTGCAGGCCGACCGGCAGGCCCTGCGCCGTCAGGCCGGCCGGAACCGAAATCGCCGGATGGCCGGTATAGTTGATCGGATAGGTCATGCACCAGCCGATCAGCGGATCGACCGCCTCGCCATTGATCGATGTCGGCCCGATCGTGTTGCCGTCGGGGGCATTCTTGACGGGCGGAACGGCCAGCGTCGGCGAGACGATCAGGTCATGGGCTTCGAATACATCCTCGAGGCCGTCAAGGACGCCGGTGCGCAAAAGATCGTCGAGCGCATGGTCGACGGCGGACACCTTGTAGGCGCCCTCCAGCATGGCGAGGAACTGCGGGGTGAGCACCTTGGCGTGCTTGCCCATTAGGTCGATGCCCTCCTGTTTCCAGTACACGGCGATGGCAGCATAGTGGATCGAGATCGTGCGCACCCAAAGCGCCGCCAGTTCCTTGTGATCGGCCCTGAAATCGAGCTCGACCTCATCAACCTCAATGCCATGTGCTCGCACGACATCGACGGCCCGGGCAACGACGGTGGCGACCCCGGCTTCGACCGGAAAATTGCCCAGTCGCGGGCTGTAGGCCACGCGCAGTTTCGGCGTCCGCCCGGCAACGGCGCCGACATAGTCAACGCCGTGATCCGGCAGGCAGAACGGGTCGCGGTTGTGAGGCCCGGCCATGATCTTGGTCATCAGCGCGGCGTCCGCAACGGTGCGGGTCAGCGGTCCGATATGGACCAGAGGATGTCCCCACAAGAAGGCGTCGGGGCGAGTCACCGAAGGAATGCGGCCGAAAGAGGGCTTGAAGCCGACGGTGCCGCTGAACGAGGCGGGGATGCGGACCGAACCGCCGCCGTCCGTGCCTTGCGCCAGGGCCGCCATGCCGTCGGCGACCGCTGCCGCACTGCCGCCGGACGAGCCGCCGGAATTGTAGCCGATCGCGAAGGGCGTGCTGGTCGGCCCGAAGCGCAGATTGTCGGTGATACCTTTATGGCCGAACTCCGGCGTGTTGGTCTTGCCGAGCACGATGGCGCCTGCGTCGAGCAGGCGCTCGACCGCCACAGCACTTGTTTTGGGCACCCGGTCGTGCACCGCCCACGACCCCATCGAGGTCGGCACGCCGGCCATATCGTCGAGGTCCTTGATGCCGACTGGGACGCCATGCAGCGGTCCAAGCGGACCGCCTGCCATCACGGCCTTTTCGGCGGCCCGCGCAGCTTCCATCGCCTGGTCGCCGAGAACCAGCGTATAGGCGTTGACCACCGGGTTGCGCGCCTCAATGCGGCGCAGATAAGCCTCGGTTACTTCAACCGGCGACAGGTCGCGGCGCCGGATGCGCTGGGCCAGTTCCGTGGCCGGCAGGAAACAGATCTGGTCGTCTGCAGAAGTCATAAGCCGTTCCACCTTGTTGGGTGCTATTTGATGAACACTGGATTTGCCGCGCCGCCGGTGCCCTTGCTCACTTTGACCGGACTGGCGCAGTAGAAGCCTTCGTAGCGGCGGTCCGAGGCACAGTCGGCGGCCAGCAGGTCGAGCGATGCCATTTCGGTGAACGCCACGCCCAGATTGCGCATCAGCGCGGCGTGCAGCACCAGCATCAACCCGGTCTCGGGCTCGTAGGTTGTCTCGTTGGCCAGTGTGTCGGTAACCAGACAGGGGATCTGCATCTCGTCGAACCAGCGCACGAGGTCGAGGCTGAAGGTCAGTCCGGGTTCCCAATATCCATCGCCGACGCGCTGGCTTCCCGCCGCCAGTGCGCCGACCCAGCCGGTGCGAACGAGAAGGATGCTGCGCGGCAGTATATCGACCGCTTGGGCCCGGGCGCATTCCATGAGGTCGCGATGCGTGAATGTTTCAGCGCGCTCAAGGGCCGGTTTGCCGCGGAACCGGGCGATGTCGAGCAGCACGCCGCGTCCGACGATCCCGCGCTCCGCGATCGGCATGATGCTGGCCTTGGTCATGCCGCCATTGGTACTGCTTGCCGCGAAGCCGTTCCAAAGCGTGTCGTCGAACCACATGTGGCCGAGCGCGTCGCAATGCGTGCCGGCCTGTGCGAAGCTGGTGATATAGTCGTCTGCGAATTCGAGGCCGCCGGCAAGCGGTTGCCAGTGACCGTTCTCGAAGCCGGCCTTGTCGGCGACCATGAAATGCTTCGCCGGCCAGCGGCCGGGAAAGACGGCATCGCCCTCAGAAGTCCCGACCGGCACGCCGAGGGTGAAGGTGCGGCCGTCCCGCACCGACGCCAGGCCGCGCTTGACCTCGTCGGCGGTCAGATAGTTGAGCGCTCCGATCTCGTCGTCGGCACCCCAATGCCCCCAGCGGCTCGGCGCATTGCCCAGCAGCCGGCGCAGCGTCATCGTTTCAGCCGCGCTCATGCTTCCGCCTGCGCGGTCGCCGGCTGCCTGGCGCCGGTGATATAAGCGACGACGTCCTCCATGTTGGTGCCGGAACTTGCGAGATCGGCGACCTTGCGGCCCCTGCGCATCACCACCACGCGGTTGCACACCTGCCAGAGATGATCGAGATTGTGGGTGACCATGACGATCGTCAGCCCCTGGGCGCCGAGTCGTTTGATGAGGTCGAGCACCTCACGGGATTCGCGTACGCCGAGCGCCGCGGTGGGCTCGTCGAGCAGCAGCAGCTTGTGGCCCCAAAAGGCACCGCGCGCGATCGCCACCAATTGGCGCTGGCCGCCGGACATGCGATCCACCGGTTTGCTGCGCACCCCGGGGATCTCGATGTGCAGTTCCTCGAGGCCGCGCATCGCGATGTCGCCCATCGATTTGCGGCGGATCCAGCGCAGCAGCGCCGGGCCGCGGCCAAGCGCAATCTCGCGGCCGAGAAAGAAGTTTTCGGCGGCAGTGAACGTGCCGATCAGCGACAGGTCCTGATAGACCGTCTCGATGCCGAGGCGTTGCGCTTCGGACGGCGGCGACAACTTTTGCGGCCGCCCTTCGAGGATCACGTCGCCGGAAGTTGGGTCATGCGCGCCGGCCAGGATTTTGATCAGCGTCGACTTGCCGGCACCATTGTCGCCAACGAGGCCGAGTATGTCGCCCCTGGCGATGTCCAGCGAAACGTCATCGAGTGCCTGGATGCCGCCGAAGCTGCGGCAGATCCGGCGCAGGCTGAGCAGCATCTTCTGCGCCATGGCCTATCCCCTCGCATAGCGGCGGCCAATACCGCCGAGCGCTACGGCGACGACGAGAAGGCAGCCGGTGAACAGGAACTGCGTGAAGATCGGCGCGCCTATCATGGCCAGCCCATTGTTGCCGACGGCGACCGTCAGCACGCCGATCAAGGTGCCGAGGATATGGAACTGACCCTCTCGCAGCGCCGCCGAACCGAGGAAGGCGGCCGAAAACGACGTCAGCATGAAGCTGTCACCCGCCGTCACCTGGCCGGAGCCGAGATTGGAGGCCATCAGCACGCCACCGATAGCAGCACAGGTGCTGGCGATGGCGAAGGCAACGATGCGGCTGCGATCGACGGCGACGCCGGCGCGGCGCGCTGATTCCGGGCTGACCCCGATGGCCTTGATGTGTTGGCCCTGCACTGTTCGGTTGAGGATCACCCACAGCAGCGCAAGCACGACGGCCATGATGATGACGAGGTGCGGCACTCCGGCAATCCGGCCGATCGCGATATTGGTGAATTCGCGCGACTGGGTGAGCTGCAGCGGAATTCCGCCCGAATAGGCGTAGTTCAGCCCGACGACGATGGTGCCCGTGCCAAGCGTGGCAATGAAGGCGTTCACCCCGATCTTCGAAACGACAATGCCGTTGACAATGCCGATGACCGTTCCGAGGCCGACGACAAGGAAGATGGCGGGTAGGATCGGCAAGCCACTGCTGCTCAACAGCCCGACCACGAGAAGCCCGCAGAAACTCGCGACATAGCCGATACTGAGGTCGAAATCACCGGCGACGAGGGGCACGGTGAGGCCGGCCGCGACAATGGTGCCGATCGCCATGTCGTTTACGATGTTGCGAAAATTGCCGATGGTTGCGAAGGTCCCCGGCTCCAGCACCGAGAAGATCCCCAGCATCGACGCCAGCACGATGATGGTGCCGTAGGTTCCAAGCAGGCGCATGAGCAACGCGCGCCGCTGTCGGGCATTGGGCGAGGCATAGCCGGTCTGCGTTGACGGCAGGACGCGGGGCGGCTCTGCCGGAGCGTGGGTTTCGGGCAGGGAATGATCAGCGGACATGGCGGCTCTCATGACAGCACTCCGGCCCGGCCAGGCAAGTCCGGCCCAGACCCACAATCAGGAGAGCTTACTGCGGATTGTCCTTGATGAACTTGTCGACGTTCTCTTTGGTAACGAGCGTATAGCCTGGCACGAAGGATTTGGGCTTCCACTGGTCGCCAGCTGCCAGGATGTCGGGAATCTGATCGACTAGCATTTTGCCTGCCGAAGTCAGATCGACACCGAGCGTGGCGGTCATCGTCCCGTCCTTGACAGCCTGGACAGCGGGCGCCGTGGCGTTGAACGAATAGACCTTCACGTCGCTGCGGCCGTTCTGCTTCAGCGCCGCGATCGCGCCCATAGCGTTGTCGTCATAGCAGTTGAAGATGGCGAACGGCCCCTTGGCGTTGGCATTGGCTGCAAGCCAGGCGCTGGTCGCGGCCTGCGACGATTCGGCAGCACCTGGGATGCTGATCTCGTGCGAGGTCACCTTGAGCCCCGGATTTGCCTTGACCGCCGCATCGAAGGCGTCGGCTCGTTCGCGGCACGGAATGCCGGGATGGTAGGTGAGGTCGAGTACAGTTCCGGACTTGCCGATGTCCTTCAGCATCAAGTCGATCAGCGGTTGCGCAGCACCGGTACTTGCAGATAGCGCGATCCCGTCTGCCATGCCGCCGCCGGCCGAAAGCACGGGGATCTTTGCGTCCGCCGCCGCCTGGAGCCCGGCCGCCAGGCCCGTCGAATCGAAGACCGTGACGATGATGGCGTCCACCTTCTTGGTTGCCAGCTGCTTGATGCTGGTGATCGCTTGCGAAGGATCGCCATTGGCATTGAGCGTTTCCACCGACCAGCCCTTAGACTTGGCTTCCTGGCTCATCGTGTCGACCATCTGGTTTGTGTCGACGTCGGATGTCGAGAAGGTGACGATGCCGATCGTCAGCTTGTCATTCGTGGCGAGGGCGGTCGACGTGAAGGATGCTGCGACGAGCGCTGCGGTCGAGAGTTTCTGAAAGCGGTTCACTGTGCGTATCCCCTGTTGACCGAGTGTTCCGGCTCACCTCCAGACCGCGCAGCAGCCCAGCTTCGGCGCCATCTACAGGTCGTCACAGTCAGTCTGTTTGTTCGTGCGAGCCACGTACTAACTATAGGCACAGGCTCTTATGCCGCGCAACGGCTAATTTCAACCGGCTTTGGTCACTCGAGGTTCAATCGCTGTGGGGCTCTTGGGGCAAGCGCGCAGCTAGGCCGCCTTCTTGATCTCCGCGACCTGAACGCCCAGTCGGAACGCCTGACCGTCTGCGAACGAACGCGCGTAGCTCTCAGATGTAAAAGGGACCGTGGTGGTGGTGCCGTTGACCGTCACGCGAACCGACCACTCTTTGTCCCTAATGATTTCAACGGCATGTTGCTCATGCGCAGCCATGCATTCCTCCCAGAATCTTCCGTTGAGGATGGGAGGATAGCGTCGTAAAACTGGTTTGCATGCAAATAATCCGACACCGCAACGTCGAAATGTCGAAACACGCACAGCTAGGCTTAAGTCGATGGCCTCGCCTTGAGCCGTTCGAGGTGTTCCTTGGCGAGGTTGAAAAGTGCGGTGGCAGTCTCTTCAGCCTCCGCCCGGAAGCGGACATCGCGGGTGACAATGCTGGAGGTCATGTTCGCGCCAACTGCGGATGCTTGAAGCGACCGCTCCGTCGGCTCAAAGAACGTTCCGCTCCGCCGGGTTTCGCTCTATCAACTCCGCCACAAGGCGTTGAAGCCGCCAGAGGCTGCTGTCATGTATGCCTTTGGCTTCGAGGTGAGAAACCGTGTTGAACAGGTATTCGGCCCCGCTTCCCCAATGACCGCAGGCCAGGGCCAGGACATCGGCAACGGCTTCAAGCGACTGACGACCGGCATAGAGAGGTGACGCGCGGTTCATCACAAAGGCCAAGGCCGAGATAGGCCCGGAAGCGGTCGCCACCGTGATCCACCGGGGCATGCTGTTGGCCGGCTTGTAGGTGAATTCGCGTCGAAAGAGTTTGCCGAATTGGCGTTCGAGGTTGTCCTTTGGCAGGTCGTACAGGACGCCGCTGCATTGCCCCCCACGATCGAGGGCCATCATAAGGCCTGGCTGCTCCGGCGTGCCCCGAAAACGGGTCATGCGAAAGCAGAAAGCGCGATGCCACCCACGAGCGAGGCCTACCTGCTCACCGATATGCTCGATCTCCGGCTTCCAGATCAAGGAGCCGTAGGCGAACAGGCGGGTCGGTGCTTTCGGGGCCGGATGAGTTCGGATCATTTGCTCGACCCAGCTGTCGTAGTCGGCATCGGTGTGTAGCTCGGCACCTGGCGTCAAACCCTGGTCCTGAACGACCTTGTGGACCCGCGCGACGTGGTCCGCGGTCAAGGTCAGCTTTCTCATTTGGCTCGACATCCCGTGCTCCATCGGATCAGGATCGCGTATCCTTGGCAGATACTACGGGCGTTGCAAGATACGAACCGATGCACGGCGTGAATGAGTCTTTGCCCCTTCACCGATGACAGCAAAGCGCCCCGCATATTCGCCCTCGAACGATTCCATGTGGTTTCGGCAATCTAGGTTTGGGAGACGCTTTTCTACTCACTGTGAAACCCTGACCAACAGCTTGCCGAAATTGCGGCCCTTGAGAAGACCGATGAAGGCCATCGGCGCATTCGCGAGTCCCTCGACAATGTCCTCACGATATTTGACCTTCCCCGCTTGGAGCCAGGCCGAAACGTCCCTGCGGAAGTCGTCGATCTGCGCGCCGAAATCAGAAACGATAAAGCCTTGGACCGTCAATCGCTTCGTCAGCACTGCTCTCATGAACGCAACCAGACGGTCTGGACCAGCCGGAGGTCCTACATCACTGTAATGGGCAACCAAGCCACAGACGGGGATGCGGGCAAAATCATTGAGAAGCGGAAACACGGCATTCCAAACATGCCCGCCAACGTTCTCGAAATAGATATCGATGCCGTCCGGGCAGGCGGAGCGCAACTGCTCCGCGAGGTCGGCAGCATGATGGTCCAGCGCGACGTCAAAGCCGAGTTCTTCCCTGACATAGCGGCATTTCTCAGCGCCGCCGGCAACGCCAACCACCCGGCAGCCGTGCAATTTCCCGATCTGGCCGACCAATGAGCCGACCAACCCGCTGGCCGCTGCAACCACAAGTGTTTCGCCCTGTTTCGGCCGGCCGATATTGAGCATTCCGGTATACGCTGTCTGGCCTGGCATTCCGAGGACGCCGAGGGCCGTCGAAATGGACCCAACATCCAGGTCAACCTTCCGCAATCCCGTGCCGCTTGAGACAGTGAATGTTTCCCAGAAAGGGGAGAACGCGCGCTGCACGAGATGCCGAACTACGGCTCCTCGCACCGGGTGGTGATCATGGCGCTGGTCAAACTCAACCGGCTGGACGAAGCGCAGGCGGCGGCGCGGCGGCTGATGGAGGCGTTCCCGACCTACACGCTCACCCTGCAGAGACAGATCAACCCGTGGCGGGACAAGGTGTTCGCCGAGCGTTACGTCGAGGCGCTGGGCATCTCCGGCGTGCCGGAGTGATCGTCGCGTTTGCAAAGATGCCCTCTCCTGCGCGTCACGTCCGGCCAGGCGACGTCCCTTGATCCCGTGTCGCTTCTGGAAGGATAGTTCTCTGGCCGGCTTGTCCGAGGACTGAGCGAGTAGAGCAGCCGTGAACAGCCGGCGAGCTCTCTGTTGGGTTCGCGTCGAACTTCCGGTTTCCACCCGAGTCAGTCCTTCGATTAAATTCTCCCGGCAATTTTACAGTTGAGCCTGCATTGCCTTGGGTGCGCCAATAGCTGCCGTCGGACCGTCTGCAAAAGTGTAAACGCGTATCGGCGGTAGCTAGCTCAGCGTCGCCAACAGGCGCGCGGCAGCCTTCAAATCTTCCGTACTCGCGCCTTCTACGAAATGCTCCGCAACCGATTGCAAGAGCTCGCGAGCGCCGTCGATCTCCCCTCGCCCAGCCATCAACGTTGCCATATCAATTGCGGTTCGCAGCTCCCATGCCCGCGCGCCCTGACTCCGGCTCAACTCCAGTGCCTGCATTAGGTATGCGCCGACCTCGTCGCGATTGGGTTCCGACAGTTGTTGGAGAAGAAGGCCTCCCTTCATCCGCAGCAACTCCGGAAGGTACAATTGGTCACCGTTCTTTTCGACTTGACCAACTGAATCACCGATCAGCGCGACTGCTTCGTCGACCTGACCGATCGCGGATAGTCCTCTAACCAGCGAGAGGTTGAGCTCGGTCGTGAGCAATTCGTAAGGTGCTGCGTGGAGCTTTTGGAGAGAACTCTGGAGGCCCCCGACCCCACCTGTCGCATCCCCGTGCCGGATTGCGACTTCGCTTTTGAATCCCCGACCGACCAGCAGGTAAGGGGCCATGGAATGGGACTCGGCGCGGGAAATGAGCATGTCTATGTATGCCTCAGCACTCTCCAGTTCGCCTGCCCACAGGAATACCGATATTCCCCAGATCAAGGCTATCGCCAGCGTCAGCGAATGATCCATGGCGGCGGCCTCTTCGACGGCCTGCCGGGCGCGTTCCATGGCTTGATCCGGATGGCCTTGCAGCCAAAGGTTCCTGGCCAGAATAGCCTTGGCCAGGATTTTGCCTTCGAAACCGAGATAGATCGTCGTGGTTCGCTGAGCGCGCGGTCCGCGATCCAGCGCCGCCTCAAGCTCCGCGCGGGCTTCGGCCAGGTCACCACGAAGGTGAAGCGATATCCCCAGAATGGTATGCGCCAACGCAATCGCGACCGGATCCTCCAGGGTCGCGGCTATGGCTGAACAGCGTTTTGCAAACTGGAGGGCGGTCACGAAATTGCCTGTCCGCAGGTGGAACATGTTGAGCGGACCCAGCAGGCGCACTTGATCCAACGTATCACCGCGTTCTTCGGCAATCGCCAGGCTTTTCTCCAGGGCGACGCGCGCCGCATCACGCCCTCCCCGCATGAACATCAGGGACACACCCAAGGCTGCCTGGAGATGCATCTCGTCAAGTCCGCCAAGAGCGGCATCGTCGAGAGCGAATATCGCGCATTCTGACCAGCGATGACACTCCGGCAACAAGGACATCGCCAGGAAAACAGGCGCGGCAGCAGTGGCAAGTCCGATGCCGATATCGGCGTTTCCGCCCTCGCCGAAGCACCATTCCAGAGCGGCCCGCACATTGTTGATGGCGGCGAAGTGAGGAGCCCGCTCTTCGCCGGTCGCCAGACCTGGCCACTCGATACCTGTTTGCTCAAGCCATCTTCGATAGTAGGCGGCGTGGCGCACCGCCAGATCGGCGGCCTCGGAGTCATCTATGCTGATATCGAGGACATAGGCGCGCGTGGTATCCAGGAGCCGATAGCGCATCATCGCTCCGAGCGGGCGCGTCGCTATGATCGACTTGGCAACAAGACTATCCATGGCATTAAGAACGGTCGACCTGTCGAGGGCAGCGCTTGTGACGACTTCCAAGACCGCATCGAGCGTGAAATGACCAAGGAATACAGCGAGCCTGCGAAGCACTGCGCGCTCCAGGTCGGTAAGTAGCCCAAAGCTCCAATCCAGCGTGGCCTGCAGGGTCTTTTGACGCGGTGGCGCGGTCCGCGATCCCAACCACAGCAAAGTCAGACGTTGATCGAGAAGCGCGGCGGTTTGTTGCAATCCATAAGACTCGACCCGCCGGGCCGCCAACTCGATTGCGAGCGCCACACCGTCAAGCTTTCGACAGATGCTTGCGACGATCAGGGCTTCCGCATCGCTGACATCCAAGCGCGCGCCACTTGCCACCGCGCGCTCCACGAACAGTTGAATGGCCGGGAACGTCTGGACAACCGCCGCCGTAAGCCTTGGGTCGTCCGGCGGACAGGCAAGGGCATCCAATCGGTAGATATGCTCGCCTTCGACCCGAAGCGCTTCGCGACTTGTTGCCAGAATGTGGACCTGCGACGCCGCGTCGATGATGCTTGCGGCCAGAGGCGCCACCGCATCGACGAGATGCTCGCAGGTGTCGAGGATCAAAAGCATCCGCTTGTTGCGCAGGTAGGCGATCAGATTGGGCGTCGCGTCACTCGATTGAACCGACAGCCCAAGCATGGAGGCGACGGCTGTCGTCACCAGGTCGGGATCGCCGAGCATTCCCAGGTCGACGAACAGCACAGCGCCCGCGAAGGCGTCAATGAGGTGATGTCCGACCGCGATCGCGACGGTGGTTTTGCCGACGCCGCCCGCGCCAACGATTGTGACGAAGCGCGACGCATTCAGTCGAGCCGACAGCTGGAGAACGTCGTCGTCCCGGCCAACCATTCGGCCCAAGCGGCTCGGAAGATTCGCGTGCGGAAAACTGGCGGCAGCTGCAGGCTCTTCATCGCGCGGACCGCCGATCTGCGAGACGGGCGCGATGAAGCAATAACCCCGCCCTGGTAGTGTCGCGATGTATCGTGCGCCGTCCTTTCCGTCACCCAGCGCCTTGCGGAGCCTGGCCATGTGAAACCGCAGGCTGCCTTCCTCGACTACGACATCGGGCCAAACCCGCGACATCAGATCCTTTTTGCCGACGATTTCATTCGGCGTGGATATCAGGACAATGAGAATGTCCAGTGCACGCGAGCCCAGCGCCAAGGGAGCGCCGTCTTTTGTGACGAGCCTTTCGCTCGCAACCAGATGGAAAGGACCGAACGACAGTCCGTCCTTGGCCTGACCTGCCACTATCGTCATGGCGCTTCTCTCGGAGCCGCCCGCCACCAAGCCTATAGTCTAAGTCAAGTACAACACCTGCGCCATAGGCGAACGGTGGCAGGACCCCGCTGCCCGGAGCCACCAGCGCTGACAGCGACTAACAGGGGGCTCACAACACATAACGGGCGATTCTCGTCCTGCGGGCGTAAGTTTTCGGCAGCACCGAGCACCCCCCAGGAGAGACCCATGAATACGAACAAGACTCCCGAACTAATCGATCAGGACCGCCGCCTGGTTTTGAGCACGGCCGCAATGGGCATTGCCGCCGTAGGTACTGCCAGCCTGCTCCCATCGGTCGCCGCAGCCGCGGGCGATGCGATCCGGCCCTTCAAGGTCAGCTTTCCTCAGGAGGAAATCGACGAGCTTAGCCGACGCGTCGCCGCGACCCGCTGGCCGGACCAGGAGAATGTGGCCGACGACACCCAGGGCGTGCAGCTCGCCACAATGCAGAAGCTCGCGAAGTACTGGGCGACGGATTACGACTGGCGCAAGATGGAGACCCGGCTCCATGCCCTGCCGCAGTTCATCACCGAGATCGACGGGCTGGACATCCACTTCATCCATGTCCGCTCCAGGCATGAGAATGCCTTGCCGATCATCGTCACGCATGGCTGGCCTGGCTCGATCATAGAGCAGTTGAAGGTCATCGAGCCACTCACCAATCCAACTGCATACGGCGGGACCGAGGCGGATGCGTTCCACGTGGTGATCCCGTCCTTGCCGGGCTATGGGTTCTCCGGCAAGCCGACGGCACCTGGCTGGATCCCTGCCCGCATCGCCAAGGCGTGGGCTACGCTGATGCAGCGTCTCGACTACACGAAATACGTCGCACAGGGCGGCGACTGGGGCAACGCAGTGTCGGAGACGATGGCGCTGCAAGAGCCTCCAGGCTTGCTTGGCATCCACACCAACATGGCTGCCACCGTGCCCGCCGACATCTCGAAGGCGCTTGCCGCCGGCGGCCCGGCGCCCGCCGGCCTCTCGCCCGACGAGAAGCGGGCCTACGACCAGCTCGACGACTTCTACAAGAACGGGCTGGGCTACGCGATCGAGATGAACAATCGCCCGCAGACGCTCTACGGCATCGTCGACTCGCCGGTTGGTCTCGCAGCCTGGATGCTCGACCACGACATCCGCAGCTACGAGCTGATCGCACGCGTCTTCGACGGGCAGGCGGAAGGGCTGACGAAGGACGATATCCTGGACAATGTCACGATGTACTGGCTGACCAACACGGCGATCTCCTCGGCGCGTCTTTACTGGGACAACGCGCACCACCCGACGGGAGGCTTCTTCGACCCCAGGGGCATCAAGATCCCGGTCGCTGTGAGCGCCTTCCCGGACGAGATCTACCAGGCGCCGCAGAGCTGGGCTGAAAAGGCGTATCCGAAGCTTATCCATTACAACCGGCTCCTCAAGGGCGGCCATTTCGCAGCCTGGGAGCAGCCCGCGGCCTTCACCGCCGAACTCCGGACGGCATTTCGTCCGCTGCGCCAGCAAATCTGAACCCCCAACAGGGTTCCGCTTGCAGTCACACCTGCTCGACTGCCCAAGGCAACCCGATTGAACCCGGGACAAAGGAGAACGTCATGTCAGCAATCGCGCAATCTTCCGCATCGCACGAACCCATCACGAAGATGGCAGCCCCCGTCGAGGACCATGAAATCGTCGATTCAAGCTTTACGGCTATCATCAACGCGCCGATCGAGAAGATCGACATTCCCAACTGGTGCTTCGCGCTGTCGGAACATGAATATCAGGGGTGTTCGCCCGCCCACATAGCGGCGGGTTTCACGACGACGCCGGATGGCAAGCGCATGTCGATCAATGTCGAGATCATCGGCGGCAGCCTGATGGTGCAACATTATGTCGAGACGCTCGGCCGCAAGGATCACCTCATCCTGGAGTCGGTTTCAGACCTCTTCACGCCTACTGGCCGCACCACGATCCATGTGCATTGGGAGCTGAGCGTCAAGGCTATCGACAGTCGCCGATGTGAGTTTACCAACCACGTCCGGTCCTGGGCCACGAAGGAATTCATGGCTTTCTTCGAGCGCCAGGGCATCCCGTTCGAGGTGCTTCGGTCACAGCGCCAGCCCATGTCGATCGCTCACAACAAGGGCGAGACGCCGCTTTTTGCGGCCAGCATCGAACGAGCCGCGCTCAGGAACTGAGCGGCAGCATCTGGCTTGTGATCTAGCCGCTCCATGGAGGAGGCACAATGACGAGGCACGCACATGACCGGGAGGTCACCGCACTTCTGGTGATCGATCCGTACAACGACTTCATTTCCGATGGGGGCAAGATATGGCCCCGCATCCGGGCTGTCGCAGAGGCGAACGGCTGCGTGCCTCACATGCTGCAAGTCCTGAATGCCGCGCGTCAAGCTAAGCTTCGCGTCTTCTATGCAATGCATCATCAATACCGTCCGGGCGACTATGAGACATGGACTTACGTCGCGCCCGTCCAGAAGAGAGCATGGAAGAGCAAGAGCTTTGAATACGGCACCTGGGGCGGCGAGATTCGGTCCGAGTTCGAGCCCAAGCCAGGCGAGACTGTCGCCACCGAACATTGGTGTTCCAGTGGGTTCGCCAATACGGATCTGGATCTGCAGCTGAAAAGGCACGGAATCCAGAAACTCATTGTCATCGGACTGATCGCACACACCTGCGTCGAAGCGACCGTTCGCTTCGCCGCCGAGCTCGGCTACGACGTAACCGTGGTGAGGGACGCGACGGCAGACTACTCGGATGAGGAGATGCACGCGGCTCTCGACGTCAACATGCCGAACTACGCCAGCGCGATTGTCACGACAGACGAAATCATCGACTCGATTTCTGCCGTCCAGACCTCGGCCGCCGAGGCGTAGTGATGATCGATCTCACACGCGAGGGAATGGCCAACCGTGCGCATCTCACTCTTCACACCGGCGGACCGTTTCCGTGCGCTCGACGCGTCAAAATACGTCGAAGAGAACTTGGCTCTCGCCGACATCCAGCAGAGAGATCAAGAACAGGCTCGGTCATTACGTGGCAACGATCGGGCAGGACCAGGTCCCACCCAACTGGAAAGAAAACGACCATGTCAGACATCGCAACGGCCCGTCAGGGCGAAAAGACCTCCGACACCGCAAGCGCACGTCCCGTCGACCTGAAGTTCGAGGTTGTCGTTATTCCGGTCGCAGACGTCGACCGCTCCAAGCAGTTCTACGAGGGCCTCGGCTGGCGGCTCGATGCCGACTTCGCGGTCGGCGACACGTTCCGGGTTGTGCAGTTCACGCCTCCGGGCTCGCCTGGCTCGATCCACTTCGGCAAGGGTGTCACCTCGGCCGCGCCGGGGTCGACACAGGGTCTCTATCTCATCGTGTCCGACATCGTGGCGGCGCGCGCCGAGCTCATCGCTCATGGTGCAGATGTGAGCGAAGTGTTCCACCGTGCCGGTCCGGGACAGCCTGCTGTCAATGGTCGGGACCCGGAGGGACGCAGCTACGTCTCCTTTGCAACGTTCAGCGATCCCGACGGGAACGGCTGGCTGCTCCAGGAGATCACCACCCGGTTTCCGGGCCGGATCGACTCCAAGGCGACGAGCTTCGCCTCCGAGGGCGACCTGGCCGCCGCAATGCGGCGCGCGTCGGTCGCCCACGGAGAGCACGAGAAGCGGACCGGCGGCCAGCGCGACGAGAACTGGCCGGACTGGTACGCCGAATACATGGTGGCCGAGCAGTCTGCCGAGGAACTGCCGCAGTAGGACGAGCTTCCAGACGGCGGCACACTGCCGCCGTATTCGTCCGCGGCCTGCGGAGATCGTGGCGACCTGACGGCCTTTATCGGAGGAAATCATGAGTACCGCAGCCATCCCCACTCAGCGCGAACCTGAACTTCTTGGCCAGACGGTCGTCGTCATCGACGGTAGCGCCGGCATCGGTCTGGAGACCGCCCGGCGTGCCCGCGCCGAAGGCGCCCGCGTCATCCTCACCGGACGCAATCGCGACCGCCTCGATCAAGCAGCGTGCGAGATTAGCGCTGAGGGCACCGCCGCCTTCGACGCCAACGATGCGACCCAGCTGAAGTCGTTCTTTCAAGATCTGCCGGACTTGATCGACCATGTGATGGTTACTGCCGGCGCTCCCCATTATCGCTCACCCCTCGAAATTCCTCCCGAGGAGGCACGACACGATCTCACGGACCACCTATTGCTCGCGCTCAATGTGGCACGCAGCGCCGCTGGCAAGGTCGGGTCGGCCGGCTCACTGATATTCATGGGCGGCACGGGCGCACGCCGCCCAAAACCAGGCCTCGCGATCGTCTCGACGGTTACCGTCGCGTTCCCCGCGCTCATCGCCAATCTCGCGCTCGAGCTCGCGCCGATACGCGTCAACCTGATCGCCGCAGGCTTCGTCGACACGCCACTGTCGGCGTCGCTGCTCGGCGACAACCTCGACAAGCGGCGCGACGAACTGCGCGCGACGCTGCCGATCCGACGTGTCGTCGGACCGGCTGATGTTGCCGCGCTCGCCGTTTACATCATGAGCAACACGGCGCTGACGGGCGCGACATACGACGTCGACGGCGGCCAGCAGCTCGTCTCGTGACTACGCAGGAACAAAGCACATTGCCTCATCACAAAGAGACATCACCATGAACACGATCAGTGTTTGCGACAAAATCGATGAGCGCCGCCGTCGCCTGATCGGTGCAGCCGCAATGGGCATGACGCTTGCCGAACTCGGCATGACCGCGACAGCGAAGGCGGCACCCAGCGGAGTCGACCAGACGACGGCGTCTGCGATGCACACGGCAAAGAACTCGTTCGGCGCACCCAGGCAGATCGATGCCGGTGTCCTTAATGTCGGCTATGCAGAGGCCGGCCCTGCCGACGGTCCGCCCGTTATCCTTCTCCATGGCTGGCCTTACGACATCCACACATATGTCGACGTTGCGCCCATTCTGGCGGTGAAAGGCCACCGCGTGATCGTGCCCTACCTGCGCGGATACGGCACGACGCGGTTCCTGTCGGACGAGACGATGCGCAATGGTCAGCAGTCGGCCATCGCTGGCGACATCGTCGCGCTGATGGATGCGCTGGGTATCGAGAAGGCGACGATTGCCGGCTGCGACTGGGGCGCTCGGACGGCGAACATCATCGCCGCCCTGTGGCCGGAACGCTGCAAGGCGATGGTCTCGGTGAGCGGCTACCTCATCGGCAACCAGAAAGCCGGCAAACTGCCGCTGCCGCCGAAGGCCGAGCTGCAATGGTGGTACCAATATTACTTCGCTACCGATCGCGGCCGTGTCGGCTACGAGAAATATACGCGCGATTTCGCCAGGCTGATTTGGCAGCTCGCCTCGCCGCAATGGAATTTCGATGAGCCCACGTTCGAGCGGAGTGCTGCGGCCTTCGACAATCCGGATCACGTCGCGATCGTCATCCACAATTACCGCTGGCGGCTCGGCCTGGCAGAAGGCGAGGCGCAATATGATTCACTGGAGCAGCGGCTTGCTCAGGCACCCGTCATCTCCGTGCCCACGATGACGCTCGAGGGCGACGCCAATGGCGCGCCGCATCCGGACGCCAGCGCTTACGCCAAGATGTTTTCAGGCAGATATAGCCACCGGGTAGTCATGGGCGGCATTGGACACAACCTACCTCAGGAAGCGCCACAGGCCTTTGCCGACGCCGTTGTCGAGGTCGACGCGTGATCGAGTTCGCGGCGCCGCCCCTCCGGCAGGTACTACAACCACCAAAAGAATGCCTATGAACCGGATCGCGAGGGTTGTTTATACGGCCAGGACCGCAACCACAGGTGGCCGCGAGAATGGCGCCTCGCGCAGCTCTGATGGCCTTCTGGACATCAGGCTTTCCATACCCGGATCGGCGCGCATCGGCACCAACCCGGAGCAACTGCTTGCAGCCGGCTGGTCGGCCAGCTTCGCAAGCGCGGTTGCGTCTGTGGCTCACGAACAAAAAATTGCGCTGCCGGCCGGAGTGAGAATCGATGCCGAGGTTGATCTGAATCTCGGGGACGACGGCTACTCTCTCAGCACTCGGCTCAACGTCAGCCTGCCCGGCGTGGAGTACAATACCGCACGAGCCCTGATCGACGAGGCGCACGACATTTGTCCGTACTCGAAAGCGACGCGCGGCAACGTTCAAATTGCGATCAACCTGCTCTGAGTGGATTGCATCGATCATTGAAGCAATTGGCATGGCCAGGGTTACATTTTGGATCATTCCTTCTCGCCAAGGTCTGCAAAAACCTGCCACGGCATCGCACCTGTCAGAGCGCATCCAGCACAAATACGGTCAGGATGACAGGAGGGGTATCCCTCCGGTCACCGTGATAATCCCTTCTGAGCGCGAAATGTCCGCTCTGGGTCATGGCCGTGAATTGGCCCGGAGCATGCGAGCTTCCGCTTAGGGCCGGAACCGATATTCCGCTTGGGGTAAAGCCATTAGGACAGCTTCAGGCGGAGCCATCACCTTCAGCACCGCTTCGCGTCGTGCTGCTGGCTGGAGACGCCCCTCGTTGACGGCCACGGCCGGCCTTCGCCTTACGGCTGCGCCAACCGCGATCCGAACTGACGAAGGCTTCCAGCATGTGCGGAATCAGGGCAGCGGTGTCCACGGGTTCATAGAGCCGGCTGTGCTCGGCCGCATACTGATCGAGTTCCTCCTTGAGAGGCTCTGGCAGGATGATGGTCATGCGGACGACACCAACCTTCGGCAGCCGACCGAGCCTCAGATCTGGCATTGTTCACCTCCTGCGTGTGAGACAAAGACATGTTGACTGTTCAGATAATCAGCATAGGCGACGAGATCGCGATGAACGGCGCCGGGCAGTTCGACCGTGATCTTGACCGGACGATTATCGGGAATGGCGGAGCGTTTCAGCTTGGTCATGACGGATCCTTCGGCGCACCATACGGCACAAGAACAAGGTCGCGATTGACGATCACGCGAACCGGAAAACCGGGCCGCACCGTGAGCGTCGGCTGCACGTTGAGCTGATTGCGCACGATCTGCTGGCCAATATCGGAGGCCGAGTCCTGCGCGCTTTCGCGGATGGCCTTGGCGATTTCGCTTTCGTCGTCGCTGGACCCAAGCGATGTCCCAATGCCCAGCAATGTCGAGAGCGCGGCGGCCCGAAACATCTGGCCCCAATGATGGTCAACCTCGTCTTCAAGGCCAGAAAACCCTTGCGTGTCAGCGCCCTGCTGCCGCTCCAGCACGATCGATGTGCCATCGGGCATGATCAGCCGGTTCCACACCAGCAGCAGGCGCGACTGACCAAAGGCGACGTGGCTGTCGTACTGGCCGATCAACCTCGCACCCTGCGGGATCAGGAGATGGGATCCTGTCGGGCTGTCGTAGACATTTTCCGTGACCTGAGCGGTGATGTCGCCGGGCAGGTCGGAGCGGATGCCGGTGATAAGGGCAGCTGGAATGACGGTGCCGGCTTGCACCACATAGGGCGAGGCCTTCTCGGCGAGCCGATTGGGACTGACGGTGCGACCGTCTGGCTCGGCCTTGACGAAGGCCAGCTTGCGATCCTGCACGTTTTGCGCGGCACCAGGATCGATCGGTGGCGGCCCGGGGGGCGGAGTCAGACCAGATTGGGCGACTCTGCTGCCAGCACTCTGTCGTGCCGGACCAGCTCTCGTGTTCGTATCGGTGAAGAGCTTCGCCACGCGTGCGGACTCGATCTCGGCCAGTCGGCGCTGCTCCTCCGGATCGGCGCGCGATCCACTGATGGTCGGCGCCCCGGTCGGCTGGCCGCGTTCCTGCGCACGCAAGATCGGCCGGCCAAGATCGCCAGGCAGCGCGGGGCCGAGTTGCGGAATTCCGGCATAATCCTTCGGCAGGCTCTGCAGCCCGTCGGCGGTGGAGCGGTTTTCAGTGGTGAAGAGCTCGGGCGGTTGTTCGGTGCCGCGCCGTCCAGTGTCGAGCGCCCAAATCAACGTGCCGAGGATCGCAGCGCTGGCAACCCCACCAACCCCTATCAGCGCCTTGCGCGACAATCGCGTGACCCTGGCCGGTTCGGGCCGCAGGCGCAGTTCGGCTCGAATGTCCTGGTTGGGTGCATTTGCGGGGTCGCTCATCGAAACAGCCTCGTGCTGGGCGAGGTTCGTTTCCCGTCGGTACGCACGATGCGGACGCGCTTTTCACTCGTCTTGTCGCCGAGCCTCAATTCAGCGGCGGCAAACAGCCGATCGACGACGTAGTAATTCTGGCGAGCGCGGTAGTTGACCAGTTCCGAACCACCCGAAGGGCCGACGACGAACAGCGGCGGCATTTCCCCCTGCCCTATGCCCGACGGGAACTCGATGTAGACCTTTGCACCGTCGTCGAAGGCGCGAAGCGGCCGCCAGGCTGCGGCATCGCCCTCGATGCGGTAGCGGAAATTCAGTCTCTGGAGGTCGATGCCGGTCGCGACCGGCTTTGTGGCGGAAGCCTGCGCATTCTGGCGCCGCAGCGCAATCAGTTGGTCCTGCGGATACTGCCAGGAGACGGAGGCCATGTAGGTCTTTTCGGTCGAGCGGAGCTCGAGATGATAGGTGCGGCGGTCGCTGTTTATGATGAGGTTGGTCTGGAGATCCGGCCGTGTCGGCTTCACGAGAATGTGGACCTGCTGGCGCTCCCCTGTCCCACTTTGCGTATCGCCGATGATCCAGCGCACTGTGTCACCTGCGGCGACTGGCCCGGAGCCGACAAGCTGCTCGCCGGGCTGCAAGGCGATGTCGGTGACCTGGCCGGGTGCGGCGTAGATTTGGTAGAGCGCGCCCTCACTCCAGGGATAGAGCTGGATCGCATTGACGAAACCGTCGCGAACCGGCTGCATGCGTGCGGCCTCATTGGCCTGGCTGATCCGCTGCTTCGGATCGGCTGGCTCCGGCTTCACCTTCGTGGCCTCTACTGGTTTCAACTGACCAGGCAGTGGAAGCGGCTTTGGCACTTCCACCACCTTCACTGGAGCAGGTGGGTGGACTTTCTGCACGGCAGGCCTGGCATCGTCATACTGGATCTCGGGTGGAATGTATTTTTTCGAAGCACAGCCGGCGAGCGCCGTTGCTGACGTTAGTGCCAGGGCAAGCATGCGCGCCCTGGGCCCATTGCGCATGGCCGGTCTCGCCAATGTTCGTGCCGCAGACATCATGAAAGCTCCTTCGACCAGTTGATGGCATTGACGTAGACGCCGAGCGGATTGGCTTTCAGCCGGTCGGCGTCGCGGGTTGGCTGGATCACGACTGTGAGGATTGCGGTCCAGCGCTCGGTGCCGGCCAAGGTGCCGTTCTCGTAGCGGCGCTCGATCCAGGCGACGCGGAAGGAATCCGGCGAAGCACGGATGACGCTGGAAACCTCGATGGCCATCTGGAGTTTGTCCACTTTGGCAAAAGGGTCGTTCAAGCGAGCATAATCATTGAGGGAAATGGCGCCGCGGTCTGTGGTGTAATCGTAGGCGCGCAGCCAGTTTTGGCGGACGATGACCGGGTCGGCCGGAATGCTTCTGACCTGTTCGATGAAGCGGGCCAGATGCCAGGCGATCTGCGGATCGGTCGGCCGATAGTCGGCAACGGCCGGAGCGACAACCTGCGCTTCGCCGAACTTGTCGACCTCCACCACCCAGGGAACCACTGAGCCGCGCGTCGACTGCCAGACCAATGCGGATGCAAAACCGCCGGCCAAGACGAGCGAGCCGAAGGCCATCAGCCGCCAGTTTTTCGCCTGGACGCGAGCCGAGCCGATGCGCTCGTCCCAAATCTGGGCTGCACGCTGATAGGGCGTCTCGGGTTGAGGCGTTTTTCCGTAACGAACAAAAGGGCGTCTAAAGGGGGTCATCGGCGGTCGTCCTGATCGAGGGAAACATTCATTGAGCCGCCGCCATCATCGCTCGAATGAACTGAATGCGCGGCGATGCTGGCGCCATGGCTCATAGCCTGGCCGCGCTTCATGCGTTTTGCCCATGCGGGCGGGGCGTCGGCACTGGTTTGGGTGGTCGACCAGTCACCGGAGGAAGCCGTTCGCGACGATCGCTCTCCACTCGTCGCGGCCCAAGCTGCCAAGCGGCCGGCCTCGTAGCTATCGGACAGGGCTGACGCGGCGCGCGACATTGCCTGCTTGACGGGTTGAACGGCAGCGCTGGCACCAGCCTTTGCGACACCCGCCATGCCGGCGGCGATTGAGCCTGCACCACCTCTTCCAGACGTGGCTGCGGCGAGTTCCCAGGCGGCCGAAGTGCTGCCGGCCAGATGCGCGCCACCACGTGCGGCGGCTGCCGACATGCGCCCGCCTGCACTGAGCCCGCCTGCTGCGCCGCTCAATCCGGCGCGGGCGCCCATAGCGCCGGCTACGCCAAGGCCACCAACGGCGAGGCTCGTGCCAACAGCGGCACCTGCGCCCAGTTGCGGAGCACCCGAAACCAGCCCCGTCGCGATGCCGGGACCGAAGATCGACAGGCCCATCAGCGACAATGCGCCGAGAACAAGCGACAGCGCATCGGTGATCGTCGGTTGTTCGGCACCAAAGCCTTGAGTGAACTCGCCGAAGAGGCCCGAGCCGATGCCGACGATGACGGCAAGCACCAGGATTTTCACGCCGGAGGCAACGATGTTGCCGAGCACTTTTTCAGCGAGGAAGGCGGTCCGGTTGAACAGCGCAAAAGGGATCAGCACGAAGCCGGCAAGCGTCGTCAGCTTGAATTCGACCAGCGTGACGAAGATCTGTACGGCGAGAACAAAGAACGCAATCAGCACGATCGCCCAAGCAATCATCAGGACCACGATCTGAACAAAATTCTCGAAGAACGAGACGTAGCCCATCAACTGGCTGGCGGCTTCGAGGATTGGATTGCCGGCATCGACGCCGACCTGCGCGACGCGGCCCGGCTGCAGCAGTGCGGCGCCCGAAAGTGCCGAACCTCCCGCCTTCAGACCGAGCCCGGAAAAGCTCTCGAAGACGATCCCGGCCAGACGATTGAAGTTGCCGATGATGAAGGCAAAGAAGCCGATATAGAGCGTCTTTTTCATCAGTCGGTGCAGGACGTCCTCATCCGCACCCCAAGCCCAGAACAGGCCGGCAATCGTGATGTCGATGACGATCAAAGTGGAGGTGAGGAATGCGACCTCGCCGCCGAGCAGCCCGAAGCCAGAATCGATATAGCGGGTAAAGGTCTCCAGGAAGCGATCGATCACGCCGGTGTCGTTCATGGCGCCACCGTTTCCGGATGCAGCCGGTCTTCCGCGCGAGGCGGAGTTGGCGGTTGGAGCGGCAGCATTCGGCTCTGGTCCTTTTCGATCCACGGAGCCGCGTTTGGCGCGATGGGGCGGAGGGATGGTTGCAGGAAGCGTCGGCGGCTTTCCGCCCAGGCTCTCCTGCAGGCTTCGTCGTCAACGGCCGCCATGCCGATGGCCCGGCATCGGGCAAGCTCGACCTTAGCCGGCTCGCCGCCCGGATATGCGGAGCGCGGGGAGGACGCGTCGTGCGAGCCGTCGCCGCGCAGCGCCATGGAGGCGGCGGTCATGGCGGTGCCAAGGGCAAGAACGGCTGCTATCCGGGCGGCGATCTTGAGATCCATGCGATTCTCGCCTCAGTCGTGGAACATTTTTACCGATGACGGGCTGTAACTGCTGCCCGTCATGAAACGGCTGAACTGTTCGCGTGCCTGCTCCTGCGCGGCCGCCCGCCTCGCCTGCTCAAGGGCTTCGGCTCGTCCTTGTGCGGCCAGCATCGCAGTGAGATCGGCAACTTGCTTGGCCTGCACGGCGAGGAGCTGGTTGCCGGCCTGCGTTGCCTGAAGCACGCCGACGGCCGACTGGCTGGCACCGACCAGCGCACTCGTCTGCTCTTGTGTCCCGGCGATGTTGTCGACCGCGACGGCGCCGGTTTTCAGCGAATGCTCAAAGGCAGACACCGAGGTCTGCCAGCGCTGACGCGCGCCCTCGACAAGCTGCTGGCTGGAGAGTTCCGAACCGAAATTCTTGTAAGCGGAGGTAAACTGGCTCTCGATGTCCTGGACGCTGTAGGCCAGCTTCTCGGCCTCGCCGAGCAGGCTCTTCATCTCGGAAAAATTGCCTTCGATCTGGCCAAGCAGCGAGGTCGGCAGCGACGTGAGATTCTTCGCCTGGTTGATCAGCATCTGCGCTTCGTTTTGCAGCGAGGTGATCTGGTTGTGGATCTGCTCCAGGGCACGCGATGCCGAAAGCAGGTTTTCGGCATAGTTCCTCGGATCGAACACGATCAGCGCCGATGCTGGTGCCGATGACAGCGCCATGGCGACGGCGATGGCGCCGGCTGCCGCCTTGCGACGGATTCGGCTGCCTGCAAGATTGGAATTCATGACGAAATCTCCTCTGTGGACTGGTCGATCACGTTGGTGAGACCTGGGATGAGGTCGGCCGCCCAGGAGAGACCGCGCTCCGCTAGCCAGGCCTCGAGGAAATGCTCTCGGCCGGCCTCGGCGATTGTCCGGTCGATCGCGGCCTGGTCTGATTTGGACGATGTGGCGCAGAGCGCCAGCGCGATCGGACCGAGTCCCAGTTCGAACAGACGGTTGCCGCGGCGGCTTTGACAGTAATAGTCGCGCTTCGGTATCGCCCGGGCGATGATCTCGATCTGACGATCGTTGAGACCAAAGCGTCGATAGATCTCGGCGATCTGCGGCTCGATAGCGCGCTCGTTCGGCAAGAACAGCCGCGTCTGGCAGCTTTCGACGATTGCCGGCGCGATTGGCGATCCGGCGATGTCGGAAAGCGACTGCGTGGCGAAGACCACGCTGGCGTTCTTCTTTCTCAGCGTCTTCAGCCATTCGCGCAGCTGGTCGGCGAAACCGCCATCGTCGAGCGCCAGCCAGCCCTCGTCGATGAGCAGCAGTGTCGGCCGGCCGTCCATCCTCTGCTCGATGCGGTGGAAAAGATAGGCAAGCACCGCGGGAGCAGCACCCGTGCCGATCAGGCCCTCGGTTTCGAACGCCTGGACGGAGGCTTCGCCGAGACGCTCATACTCGGCATCAAGCAGCCGGCCAAAAGCGCCGCCGATGCAGTAGGGACCAAGCGCCTGTTTCAGCGGCGAGGACTGCAGCAGCACGGACAGGCCAGTCAGTGTCCTCTCCTGGACTGGCGCAGAAGCCAGCGACGTCAGCGCCGACCACAGATGTTCCTTGACCTGCGGCGTGATGGGCACGCCTTCGCGCAGTAGAATGTCGAAAAGCCAGTCGGCCGCCCAGGCCCGCTCCGGCGTATGATGGATGCGGGCAAGCGGCTGCAGCGACACGGTGTCAACGTCGTCCGACAGATCGGTCAAAGTGAGCAAGGGCAACGGATCGTCAGACCCTTGCCCGCTTGCGGTATCGCTTCCGAGATTGTGCCAGTCACCATTCATGGCGAGTATGGCCGCGCGGATTGAGCCGCCGAAATCAAAGGCAAAGACCTGGCTGTTTTCGTAGCGCCGGAACTGAAGCGCGATCATCGCCAACAGGACCGACTTGCCAGCGCCCGTCGGGCCGATGACGAGGGTGTGGCCGACGTCGCCGACATGCAGGCTGAACCGGAACGGTGTGGCGCCCTCCGTTCTGGCGAAGAACAGCGGCGGCGCTCCAAGATGCTCGTTCTCGATCGGACCTGCCCAGACCGCGGAGAGCGGAATCGTGTGCGCGAGGTTGAGCGTGGAAAGCGGCGGCTGGCGAATATTGGCATAGACATGGCCAGGAATACCGCCCAGCCAAGCTTCGATAGCGTTGACGCCTTCGGCGATACAGGTGAAGTCCCTGCCCTGAATGATCTTTTCGACCAGACGCAGCTTTTCGTCGGCGATCGACGGATCGGCATCCCAGACCGAAACGGTGGCGGTGACGTAGGCTTCGCCGATCTGGTCAGAGCCCAGGTCCTGGAGCGCCGCGTCCGCATCGGCCGCCTTGTTGGCGGCGTCCGTGTCGACGAGAACGGATGCCTCGTTGGTCATCACCTCTTTGAGGATCGCGGCGACGGATTTCCGCTTCGCGAACCACTGACGGCGTATCTTCGTCACCAACTTGGTCGCGTCGGTCTTGTCCAGCATGATCGCCCGCGTCGACCAGCGGTAGGGGAAGGCAAGGCGATTAAGATCGTCGAGAATCCCCGGGAAGGTCATCGTCGGAAACCCGGTGATGGTGAGTGTGCGCAGATGCGCATCGCCAAGCCTCGGCTCTAACCCGCCGGCCAACGGCTGATCGACAAGCAGAGCATCGAGATGCATCGGCGTTTCTGGCACGCGAACGCGATGCCGCTTGGTCGAAATGGTTGAGTGTAAGTAACTCAGCGTCTCTCCGTCATCGAGCCAGTCAGCTTCGGGAACGAAGCCCTCGATGAGGTTGAGCACGCGGTCGGTGCGGTCGACAAAAATCTTCAGGAGCTCCCAAGGATCGACGCCGGTCTTTTCCCGGCCTTCGTAGAGCCAACTCTCCATGCGCGACGCTTCCTCGGCCGGAGGCAGCCACACGAAGGTGAGGAAGTAGCTGCTTTCAAACAGCACACCGGAGTCTTCGAACTGTTCGCGACGCTCGATGTCGAGAAGTGCGGATGCGCAATCCGGGAACCGGCTGTCTGGGTAGCCGCTGGCAGGATTGCGCTGGGCTTCGACAAAAAGTGCCCAGCCGGAGCCGAGCCGGCGCAGCGCGCCGTTGAGCCGCGCGGTCGTGCCGACGAGCTCCGCCGGCGTCGCGGAGTCCAGATCCGGCCCGCGAAAACGCGCCGTCCGTTGAAAACTGCCGTCCTTGTTGAGCACCACGCCCGGCGCTACCAGGGCAGCCCACGGCAGATAATCGACGAGGCTGGCACTCTTCTTTCGGTATTCCGCGAGGTTCATCATGGCGAAACCTCAACATCCGAAATGCGTGGGATAGCGCAGGTGGCGGCGAACCACATCGACGAATTGCGCATCGCGCTTTGCCGCCCAGACGGCCACGAGATGTCCGACCGCCCAGATGATGAGCCCCGCGATCCACAAGCGAAGCCCCAATCCGATCGCGCCGGCCAGCGTGCCGTTTGCGATGGCGACCGCACGCGGCGCGCCGCCGAGCAGGATCGGTTCGGTGAGCGCGCGATGCACCGGCGCGAAAAAGCCACGGATCTCCTCATCCATCAGATCAGAGCTCCGCCACCGAAGGAGAAAAAGGACAGAAAGAACGAACTTGCCGCGAAAGCGATCGACAGCCCGAAGACGATCTGGATCAGCCGGCGAAATCCGCCTGACGTGTCGCCGAAGGCGAGCGACAAACCGGTGATGATGATGATGATCACCGCCACGATCTTGGCGACAGGCCCCTCGATTGACTCAAGGATTTGCTGAAGCGGCTCCTCCCAGGGCATGGAGGAACCGGCAGCATGGGCGGGCGCAGTCGTAATGATCGCGGCGGTCGCCGCATACGACAGCTCCACGGCAAGTTTGCGGATAGCCGATGAATTGAAGCGGATCTGGGTCATTCTGAAGCTCCATAGGGAGAGTGGCGATTCACGGTCGTTGTGGTCTCGAAATTTGCTTCCAGGGTGCGGTAGTCGCCGGTGGCCGGATCGAGCCCGTCGACCAGGGCGATCTCGACGAGCCGGCGCGCTGAGCCGCGGCCAGCGAGAACTGCGATGAGATCTATGGTTTCGCCAATCAGTGCGCGCGGAACCGTAATGACCACCTCCTGCACGAGCTGCTCCAGTCGCCGCAGTGCGCCAATGGCAGAATTGGCGTGGATGGTGCCGATGCCGCCGGGATGGCCAGTGCCCCAGGCCTTCAACAGATCGAGCGCTTCCGCACCGCGTACCTCGCCGATCGGAATGCGATCGGGCCGAAGGCGTAACGACGACTTCACCAGATCGGAAAGCGAGGCGACACCGTCCTTGGTGCGCAGCGCCACAAGATTGGGCGCAGCACACTGCAGCTCTCGCGTATCCTCGATCAGCACGACGCGGTCGGCGGTTTTAGCGACCTCCGCCAGCAACGCGTTTACGAGCGTGGTCTTGCCCGTCGACGTGCCGCCGGCCACCAGCACGTTCTTCCGTGTCTTCACGGCAAGCTGCAGGACGCCAGCCTGGGCTTCGGTCATGATGCCGGCGGCGACATAGTCTTGAAGCGTGAACACCGCGACTGCCGGCTTGCGGATGGCGAAGGTTGGCGCCGTGACAACAGGCGGCAACAGACCCTCGAACCGTTCGCCGGTCCCGGGCAGTTCGGCCGAAACGCGCGGCGAGCCCGAATGCACCTCCGCACCGACATGGTGCGCGACCAGCCTGACGATCCGGTCGCCGTCGGCCGCGATCAGTATTTCATTGCTTGCAGCGAGTCCTTCGCTGAGACGGTCAACCCACAGGCGACCGTCGGGATTGAGCATCACCTCGACAATGGCTGGATCGTCAAGGAAGCCTGCGATCGCCGGGCCGAGGGCGGTGCGCAGCATGCGCGCGCCGCGCGATACCGCTCCCTTGCTGGCATGATGGTTGGTCGCCATGCGGGGTCCCCGTTTCTCGCCACGAACTGATTCGTGGCGCGGTCGGGGATCATTAGAAAAGGCAGGAGCGCCGGCCTTGCAACTAGCAAAACCGGCGATCGTGGAATGACGTGCAGAGACTTGCGAAATGCGGTGCGTCGACCGCGATAGCTCAGCAACCCGGTGCCCGACTGGCTATCTCCGCTCCAGCAGAACAGCCGGCTGTATCTAGGGCCGCAAGCGAAGCCCGATTGGGAAGTCATTATTGGCAGCGACGTTCCAAGGATCGGCTCGACGTGCATGTTTTGCCGTCCGGCGAGGCGTTCTCGGTGGGTATGACCATGCCGGGGTGGAGGCTCTGGTTCGGCGATTGGCAGCCCTTTCGCCGGCCGTTGTCGGATTGGAGTCGACAGGCAGCTTCGAGAGACTGGCGGTCGCCGCCTTGGCAGGCAACGGCCTGGCAATTGTCATGATCAATCCGGCGCGGGTGTAGGCGAGGCTAGCAGGTATGTTGAAGAGCCTAGAGAACTATGGTGGAAATTGCCAGAAAGGTAGATTTTTGGAGTTTCTCGTGTCCCTGAATATCAAAAATCCGGCCACCGTTGCTCTCGCCGATGAACTCGCACGCCGCCAGGGTATCAGTAAGACAGCAGCAATCCATCAAGCGCTTGCATCGCTTGGGCTTTGGAGAGACCGCTCAGGAGCGTCTGCTGGCAGAATTGCGCGCCATCCGAGAAAGAGTGGCACGATTGCCTGAACTGGATGCTCGCAGCGACGAGGAGATCATCGGGTATGACGAGCATGGAATCCCTAACTGATGGTGATCGATACCTCAGCTGTTGTAGCGATCCTTCGGAGCGAGCCTGAGGCAGCAAGGCTGGAACGAGCGCTGGTCTCCGACCCAATCCGACTGGTCCCGGCAACCGGGGTGCCCGAGGCACGCATGGTGCTGGTCAGCAGGCGCGGCGAACACGCATTGGCCGAGATCGATCTTTGGCTGCGCAAAATCGAGGCCGACATCATTCCTGTCGACTCCGAATTGGTTGATCTGGCGACCCAGGCTTGGCTGACCTACGGCAAAGGCCACCACCCGGCGGCGCTGAATTTTGCCGATTTCCTGTCCTATGCTTTGGCAAAGCGTGCAGACGAACCGCTGCTTTTCATCGGCAAAGACTTCTTCCAAACGAATATCGAACCGGCATGAGCACGAGACTCTAGGATCACCGGCTGTCTCCAGCTTGAACCCTGTAATAGCGCCAATTAGTTTCGATCCTGTCGGCTGGGCCTGCATCAAGGGGTGTCGTGCCAATTGGTCCCAAAGCAGAGCAAGCTGGCGTCTTTCGTCCCTCCGATCTGGCGCTGCTGGGCCGCGTCTTCGATCGGTTGGAAGTTGAGGGCCAATCCAGCCGGCAAACATGTTGCTCAGACATTCACGGCCGCGACGCTGGTTGTGCGAACAAATGATGGGCCTCGTCGAAAACGGCCCTTGGGAGGACCCGAAGCTCGCTTGCTTCGTAGGGGAGATGCTCGAGATACTGCGACGTCAGCCGGGCAACCACTTGCGCTTGGGCCAGGTCGCGACGGCGCTTGATTGGCTCGCGATCAGCTCGTTTTGAGACCCAGAATTTGTGAGCGGCAAAAATACGCGGATCGGGTGCCACGAGCCGTAACGGTCCGCCTTTTTCATCGATGGCGATTGCTTCGAAAGCAGGGGCATTTTCCAACCATGCCAGGCCGGCGATCTCGGCGGCCACCAATTCGTCGTCAGCCTTCCCGATAGTTCCCCGGCTCGGCTTCCACGCCGGGTTTGCGAGCGGTTTGATCAGATCGACGAGATATCCGTCGCGGTTCACCGCGCGGAATGTGGCGGATGAACGCTCGAAAGACCGATCGACCTTGCGCAAAAGGTTGATGAGCGCTCCATCTTCGACGTTGGCGCCAGACATGATCCTGAGGGACTGGCGGGAGTCCATGAGGAGATCGATATCTTGCGTCGATGTGATTCCGGGATCCACGAACACTCCGGCCGCCGCCTCATAGGCGTAGATCGCATTCGTGCCTGCAATACGAATGCCTTCCCCGAGAAGACCGGCGTTATCGATTGCTCTGATAATTCTTGCGGCGATCAGGGGAACACGCCCAAGCCGGAGCGCGCGATTGACAGCAGATTGGCGCTCCATCTGCTCCTGTCGCGCAGAGAGCGTTTCTTGGGCGGACGCGCGAGCTGCTTCCCAATCCGCCTTGACAGCTTCGCTCGCCGGCGAGCGCCGACCCTCTGCCTTTTGGTGTCGTACGCCAGCGGCGTCGTAGTAGCTTCGCATCAAATGGTCGATGCCGTTCACGGTGTGCCAGACGAGGGATCCCCGAAAGCTCTTCGCCTTCCTTTGGGCCTCTTGGAGCGCAATGAAACGTTGGTCGGAATTGACTTTTTCCCGACGCTGATCGTTATTTAATTCAACAAAATCAATCAATTCAACAGTTACCATACGTTTAGCTCAGAGCTGTTGCAAGGCACAATAGGCGGCGGAGCGCCCGATTGCAACAGCTCTCACGTGATTCCACTGCGACTGTTGAAGTAACTGTATTAATTAAAAAATATGACGACGGAGCGGCTTTTCTACGGCAGCGCAGTCGAAGCAAAAGCGCCGCTCGAACGCGGCCTTCGATGGTTTTATTCGATCCCCAGACCGGGCCGGTGCAAACGGTCTGAGAAAGCTACCAATATGGCGATGGTGGTCATTCGTCACCTCAAGCCGATCCGCTCGGTTTGCAACTCCGCGGATGTCGTGACAAAGCTCCCTTCCCCCGGCTTGGAAGTGCTTAGCTGTCGTCCTTATAAGACTTGGCGGCATTATCGATCTTACGCCAGTCGTTTCCGTGGCGCCGCACAAGCTCCCGCGCCTGGGCTGGCGATACACTTTGCGTTTCGACGAAGCGGTTCACTTCCGTCTCCTCGCTTTCAGGGGACGCGAACGAGGGCTCGTTGGCCGTCTGGCAATTGGGTTTTTGCATCTAGTCTGGGCATGAATGGACCTCTCCTGGAGCAAAATAAACGGTCCGGCGCGGCGAAGCTTTCCCACGCTAGCATTCAGCAGTTTCACCGATCGCCTCATTGGCTGCCCCTAGCGGCTCTGACCATACGTTCTGGTGCTCTTGGACCCAAATGAACTGCACCGCGTTGTTTGCGAGCAGTGCTGTGCTTCGCAATCTGATGGAAAAATCCGACGCCCCTGCTGCACCGCAGCCAGCTCCTGGAGCCGAAGCGCGCTTTCCGTACGATCGCGCGGCGGTTGAGCGGTTTCGACAGGCATTTCCGCGCGCCAGGTGGAGTTACGAGCGCAAAAGCTGGTTCGTGCCGGGAAAGACTGCCGCGCGGCGCATCCTGCGCTGGCAGGCGCAAGAGGCGGATCTACGAGTAGCACATGATGACAGCAAGGGACGGGATGCCTTCGCCTTCGATCCCCTGTCGAGCCGGTATCTGGAAGTCGCGGACGACCTACGAATCCGCACGCCATATTCGCGGACGGTTCTTGAGGAATTGCGAGCCGTTCCATGGGCGAGCTGGGACGACGAACTGCGGGCCTGGAGGGTGCCTTTCCGCTCATACGAGGAGTTGAGGCGCCATTGGCCAAGCATCGAAAGGGCCGCAGGCCGCGCAGAACCGGAGGCGAGGAAACGGCGACGGGAAGCGTCCAAAGACTCCGAGGAATATAAAGCCGCTAGATTGCGGTATGCCGAACGCAGGCGACGTCGCTATCCACTGCCCCCTGACGATTTACCCCGGCTTGGCCGTGCCGTGGCGACGGAGCAATACGGCATTGTGGTCTTCACCGAGATTTCGGGCGAACTCGTCGACGCCTCGGAGTTAGCAGCGTTCTATCCGCATTTGATCGAGGCGAACGTCGACCATGTCTGGGGCAGATGGCGTCCGGCGACGTTGGCTGAATTGATTAGAACATGGCCCGCTCGGCGTGCTGCCGAGTTAGCGGAACGGCAACGAGGCTGGTGGCAACCAACGCTGCCCGAACTCAGGATAGCTCGCCAAAAAGCTCGAAGCCTGGCCCGAAGAAGGGCAAGGCTTGGGCCGCTTCCAGCGTCTGTCCGGTTGCTCTAGTGTTGAAATGTCAACCGATCGGAACCTTCCATGTGCAGCAATTGCGAACAACATATGAGCTGGCTGAACATTGCCGGATGATGGCGTCGCTGGCCTTGAAGATCGGGACGCATGAAACCGAACTTGACCTGCCGTAGGCGCGCGACACGCGCATCAATGATCTGGCTCCAATAACCCGCGTGGCAGCTGAAGCCAGCGTCGGCGTTCTTCGAATTTACCGGACGAAGTACCCGAAGGCGAAGGATCCATTTTCGCTCCACGCTCCGCGTTTATGGCCATCGCCGACCGAGAGGAAGTTCGCCGCTCCGCTAACACGGGCCTGGGCGCGCCAAGGTCATCGCTGAATGTAAAGCCATTTCTGCAGAATTCGACGCACACAATGCCGATCCGAGGCCAACTGGGAGTGCATACCCCAGCTTGGAATTGTGCGGAACCGTACGAAGCCGATTGCAAGCAACCAACCTGGTTGGCCGGGCATTAGCAAAGCATCAATTTGGAAAGCATCGGGAGGAAGACCATGCTGCACGTTAACATGCCTCGCGAATTTGAGGTCGGCGATGAGGTTGCGCTGGCAGGTACCGTCATCACGATTCTCCCCAGCGGGCGCGCCAGGGTGAGCATTCCTTCGTATGACCATCCTTATACGATTGATCCGCCACCCAAAGTCCGGGCCGGCGACCGAGTGGTTCTTGTTGGGGACGTCACCCGCATCGATTGCGGGGCGAACAAACTCTCTGTGCGGATTGACTGCGGCGGGGTGATCACGGTCGACAAGTCGGCGATCACTCGGCTGAGAAAGCACCGCCGGACTTCAGCGGGTTGACGCTCCGGCGATACAACGGCCGGTGTCGGCGTAGGGAAGATGCCAACGCCTTTGAACAGCCCAAGGGTGCGGCGCGGTCCAGCCGGATATGGAGCGGACGAACGGATAAATGGGAACTCGACAGCTAGGGCACGCGTCCAGCGTAGTGCGTCCCTGGCGTCTTCGGATTACTGGTGAAGCAAGTCGCAACCGCGCCTCACCTGCCGTCCAGCGTTCGGATTCGCGATCGTCGCTCTCGGCAACAGGCGACGCGCCCGTCCAGGACGTGTCGCACGTGTGCGCTGTGGAAGGAGACGCCCAGCACATTTCGGGTGAAGGCAGCGCGGGCATCGCGATTGATCGTAACCTTTCTCTGCAACGAGCGCCTGATCGCCGGTCAGCAGTTTCAATCGCGATGGGCTCCGGCTCGTACCCATTATGGAGATCACATGTTCGTCCCGGCCCCGATGCCGGCAATAGGTCTGCTTCGGAGCGTCGCGACGGAACTGGGCGACATGGTTGCGGTGGAGTAAGCGCCTCCCCTGGGTTAACAACCCGGTCGGTGACGGCCGCGACCGCATCGACAACAACCGCAACGGCAATCAAGTCGTCGCTGAAAGGCCGCAAGGTATCTGTCACGACATAGCGTGCCGGCGAAGCTCCGCCCTTGCGACGGGATTCGTTGTAAGCCGATCAGACGGCAACGCCGGGCCAGATGAGCGAGAACTTACCCTCGGTGTGGGTCTCGACCAGGCTCGACGTTCGTCGAGGGTCGTCGGTAACTGCCGACTATGAGTCAAGGTCGTAGGGCTCGTGGCCCAGCTCGTTGTGATGAAGCGCCTCTGCCATACACCTGATGTCGAACGCCTGACCGCACGCCGGGCAGACGACGAAATACTCCTCCTCCCGAAGTGGCGATGCATCGTGGTCTTGGGGGATGACGATGTCATTGTATTCGTCGGGCATTGGGTCCTCCGGCAACGCCGCCCGCCATCCTGGAAGGCCTGCCGGCAGGATTTGTTTCAAAGTTACTGCGCTTAAGAAGGAAGCCCTGAGCATCGATTGTGGTCCGATGTCCGGTTTCGCTGGCAATAACCCTTGCCGAGGCCCGCCGCTCCGATGAACGGTGATCTGATGGGCATCAGCTGCGCAAAATAGCTCCGCAATCGGGCACCGGCGTTGGGCTGTTGAAGCGCCTGCCTTGCCGGCAGCTCATCCAGTCGCTGGCGGCGCTGGCGGGACATCGTCGGCTATTTCTTGCCTCAGCCTTGGTCCTTTGCTGAGCCGGCGACCGAGCGCATCGACGAAATTGTCATAGCGCTGCAAACCCTTCGCGCGGGCTTCGGTCTGTGCGGATTCCGGCAAGGCTGGGGTCGAGTTGAGCCAAAAGCGGACGAACAGCGCCAGCGTCTCAATGGGTGCCCCCCCGTCCCTTTCCTTCCGCGGAGCCCCACGGCACAAATGCGCAATGGCAGCCCTGCGTCGAGACGCAAGATCTGACACCCTTGGGTTGCAAGGAAGCCGAACCGCCAGGGTGCCGCGTCCGATCTTCGAGGGTTCGATCACAGGCGTCTTTGTCGAGGTAAGGCTCGATCATACCGCGCCACACGTCTTCGACCGCTTTGCGGAGGCTGTTGCGAAGGCACCCGAAATCATCGAATGCCATATGGTGATTGGTGGTTTCGACTACCTGGTCAAAGCACGAATAGCTGACATGGCGACGTTTCAGGAATTCCTGCAGCGGGTCATTCTGCCGCTTCCTGGTGTCAGGGAAACGCATCGTTTCGCATCGATCGGTGATGTGAAGCCCGACGCGTTGTTGCCGCTTTGACGCCTGCGGATCGTCCTATCGATCACACAAGTGTCCACACGACCTAACGGGTAGCCAGTGGGGTGAAGATGTCTTCGGTCACATAGGGCGCGGCCAGCGTTGTCGTTCAACTATGTCAAAGTTACCCTCGATTCCTGGGGACTTGAGACACGCGCCCTCTCCGCGGCAGGCCATTTCCCGCTAGCGCATCGCTGACTGGCCAGGACTGCTTGATCTCACCCCTTATGCCACGCTTCCTCGATCGAGACGGTCGCTCGCGTCATCGAGCTTTGTTCAATCTCGCCGTCGTTAGCATGTTGCGCGGATGTGACCTTGTGAAGACCAAGATCGAAAGCTTGCTCATCGGTCCGAAGATGCGGACGCGTGCGGTCGAGCTTGTTCTCTAGCTCGACGGCGCAGAAACGACCGAGGATTACTTCCAGACCAGAATTGATCGTTCGGCGCATATGAGCACAAGGCAATACTCCCGGGTGCTCGATGAATGCGTTGAAAACGATCGGTGTTCGGCTCGAGGATTCCTGCACGCATTCGCTTCGTCGGGCCAAGGCTTCGATCATCTACAAGGCAACCGGGGAAGTGCAGGAACTTTCAATTGTTCGCCGGTTCAACTACGCTTATTCGATTGCCATGTCGAACGCGCGGCCAAGGAGGAGGAAGGCATGCTTCGGATCGCCACTCTTGCGACTTTCAGCATAGGGCTTGCCGTTTTCGCAACCATATCAGCGCCACAATCCCAAGCCGCACCTTGCGGTATCGTGCACAAGCAGGCCCGCCAGCCGCTGAGTGATCAAAATTTCTGGCTGCTCGCTGAACATGACGGCAAAGCCTTCGTCGACCAACGCACTTGCCTCGTTGCCCGGCTAGACAGGCTTGATCAACCCGCAACGCTGAGCGACGCGATGGGGTACTGCGCTACGCTCGGGCAAGGCGGGCCGTACGGCGACATGGGCTGGCAGCTTCCGACGATGGCGGAACTGACGAGCCTCGATTCGGCGGACTGGCCAAGCCAGCGCGAGGCGTTCGCGCAATACAAGCTGCCGCCGCTCGCGCGTAGCGAAACCGAATACTGGACCCGCACTGAATGGCCGGGCCTGGCAGGGTCCTTTGCGGTCGTTGCGTTCAGTGCCCCCACCACTCTGGTGCGTCCGCTTGAAGCGTCCAAGAAGGCAGGCGTATGGTGCGTTTTTGGGGCGCCCGCCACAGGCTTGGACTAGCTAACCTGGCAGCCCGCGCAGATTGGTTGAGGTTAGGCCCAAGGCCGGATCGTGACCTCCCGCATTCGAACCGTGGGCGCGAACGATGCTTGGACGGGCCAAGAGAGCGGAAAAGACAATTCTTTACGAAACGTTAACTGCATCGACACTTAGGCACGGATTTCCGTAACGGAATGCAAAAAGCCACGTGTATCGACAGACAAACCGTTCTATCTTACTTTAGCAGTGCATTTTAAAGCGAAGTTGAATTTGAATTGGCCACGCTTTCCGTGGCCGATCCTCGCTGTAACGAGCCAATACAAAACTAATCCTGCAAAAATATTGCCTGTAGAGGAGCGATGAGGCCGCCGCTTCGGTGGCCGGGGGGCTTTTGTGCATTTTCTTTTGATCGTCTTGCTGAAGAGATACATCTTCAATCCGGCGATCGTCGTGGCAGCGTTTCTTGTCTACGGCGAAGGGATTGACCTTGCGGCAGCTCAGCAAATGTGCGGCCCCGCGCTATCGCAGTGCGACCTGCAGACCGACCCCGCATGCCTTGAACGCACCTATGCGTGCGGCGAATATGATACCGTCATCCAGTCGCTCTTCGTCGAACGGTTCGAACCGACGCCTGACCAGAAATACTTCGTCGGCGCCTCGTTCTACGGCCGCCACATTCGCGAACGCGCCGCCGGCGTGCAGTGCGAGATGGTGAAGTTCGCGCGCGAATACCTGAGTGACTACCTGTCCGGAGTCGAGGCCAAGTTCACCACCAGCGGCTCGTTCGGGACGGTGCGACAGATGGATCAAATCTATCATGCCGCGCAGATGCTGACTGACCTCGGCGACGTCACCGGTTGCCCGGAATCGGCGCTCACACGCGCCACCGTCGAGGACATCGCCCGCAGTGAGGCCGTACGCTATGCGCGCTCCGTGTTCCTGCAGCCGCCGCCGGAAGCCCGTTCCTCGTTCAAAACGCTGCAAGGCGCGCTGAGCGGCTTCGTCAGTCGGGCGTCCGATCTCGAAACAGGCATCGCTTTGCGCCGCGTCGAGATCAAATCGGCCGATACGCACTTGAAGGCGATCCGCGTCATTTTCGCGGAGATCTTCGGACCGGTGAGCGGTGCGGGCGCGACGCTGGTCGCCAACACCTCAATCCTCGACGGGCTGGCGGCGAAGACGACGCAGATGCTGCGCTCCGTCGAAGTCTCGGAGGAAGAGTTCAAGCGGGCGCTCGGTGACGTAACGCCTGAGCAATACGCCAATCTCAATCGCAAGACGGTCGCAAGCGCCGAGGACTTTCTCAAAGTCTCCGCCTTCCACATCAACATGATCGGGGTGCTGCTGCCGACCGATCCGGCAAAGCCCTTCTGGCGACTGGATGCCGAGGTTCATGCCGACAACGCGGCACAGGGCGCATTCAACGATCTCGCCAAGATTAAGGCGGACTGGAAGGCGCACGGCGCTGCGACCGGCATCTGCGCCCAGGCTGGCGCGGCCGACAGGGTGTGGTACTGCCGATGACAAGCTTCCGAGACATTGCGTTGTTCGTGATCGTCAGTTGCGTGTTGGCCGGCGAAGCCGGCGCCGGATCGATCCTGGAGCGCGCTTACACGTCGGAGAAGCTCGATGGTTTCTGGAACGCGACGCTCTCCAGCGCGACGCCCGAGACGACCCGGTTCAGCCTGCTCGCCCCCGGCCCCGCCGCCGTCGAACCGAGTCACGAGGCGACGCAGCCCGATTTCGGCCTGCCCTTCACCGGCGAGGTGATCGGCGAGGCGTCAGGCCCCTCCGGCGGCAGCCGCAGCGTCGGCTTTCCGGTCATCCCGCTTTCGGCCGACGACGCCTCGGTGCTGATGCGACGCCTCGCCTGGGCGGAGATCTATCTGAGCCGCTACCGCTTCTTCGCCCCAGTCTCGACCGATAACGCCGAAGAGCTCGCCGCCCTCGTCGGCCGACAATACGCCGCTGGCGTCGAGGCCTATCTGATTACCGGGCGGCTTTACTTCTCCGGGGCCGACTTGCCGGAGAAATGCCGGCATCTGACGCGGATGAACGAGATCGATGCCGGGCCTTTATCGGGCGCAAGCGCGGATGTGCTGCCTGCCGCCTGGCGTCCGCTATTCCCGATAATCGAAGCCGTACGCGCACGGCTCGGCTCGGACGCGCTGGCGAAGCTGGTCTGTTCGGCCAAGCCAGTGCGCGGGCGCGCCGAAACGACCAATCTGATCGAAACGCGGGTGCGCGGGCAGATCGTCAAGGCGGTCAGGACGAAGGTCGACGACACGCTCAACCTGATGAACGCCGCTTCGACCGAATACCAGTCGCTGGTCAACGAAATGGACGTGTCGATCAAGTCTGCCGAGGTGATGGAGTTGGAACGTGTGCTCGGCAACGCGCAGGCCAACATGGTGCTCGTCAAGGAGGATCAGCTGAAGGCAGCCGAGACGATCGCCACGCTGCAAGCCGTCGATCTCTCCAGCCTCAACCAGCCGGATTCGCTGAAGGAATTCGAAGACGGCAAGGCAAGGATGACGCAGATCGTCGGGCAGATCGAAGGCGTGATGACGGCCCTGTCCGGCCTCGCGCATGTCGTCGACGATCCGACAATCACGGCAGAGCTTTCTTCCTGCGCGGGACTGGCCGGCGCGTATTCGGCGCTCGACCTCACGCTCGAGACCGGCGCACTGACCGCAAAGATCAACGGCCCCTACGAGGACTGCATCAACCATGCCCGGGCTGTGGTCGGGCGGTTCCAGAACCCATCGCTTTCCAAGGTGCAGATGGCCGAACTTGCCCGGCACGTGCGCCAGATTTCCGAGGTCTTGTTGACGACGGGGCAGCCATGAGACGGTTTTTCCTGCTTTGCGGACTGGTCGTCGGCTTCATCTTTGGCGCTGCCGGAATGGCGCGCGCGCAGGACTGCATGGCGCTCGATGTTGACGCGGCGGCCGGCCATGCCGGCGAGCTGACGACGCTGCTCAAGATCGCCAATTTCCGCGCCGACGTGAAATATATGGGTGAAGTCGCCACCGAACTCGAACAGTTCCTGACGACCTGCGGCAACGAGGCGACCGGACGGCTGGCGATCGTGTGCGATTTCGACTGCCACCTGCAACTCGGCCGCTATCGCTTGTTCCTCGCCGCCGACATGCCGTTCCTGTCGTCGGCCAGCGGCGTCAGCCGCAACGATACGCCGGTTTCGCCGCAGGCGGCGCAGGAATTCGGCCGCCAAGGCATCGAGATCGTCGACCGGGGCCTTCGCATTCTCGCACGACAGCAAGGCGGTGACCAGGGAGCCGCGGCGGGAGAGGATGCGAGTTACCGCACCTTCGTGCGGCAGCTAACGGCGCTGTCCTCTTTGAAGATCCAGTTGCTGATGAACACCGGCGACGTCTGGTATCAGACGCTCTCGGAGGCGCGCGTCAAGGCACTCGACTTCCTGGTCAGCGATACGCTGGGCGCTGCCGGAGGCGCCGGCCTCAACAGTCAACCCAACCTCTCCAAGGCCTACACCAATTACGAGGCCGCAATGTGGGTGCTGGTCGAGACGGAGATGGATATTCCGGGCGAGTCCACCTACGACGACCTACGCGCCGATCTGCTGCTTCAGCAGAGCGACCTTGATGCGCGCATGGAAAGCGTGCGCAAGGGTTTCCTGTTCCTCAACATCGACCCCATGCAGTTCACGACGATCCCGTTCGAGGAACTGCAGCAGGCCCTGGCCGAAAGCGAACAGCGACTGACCGAGGTCGAGCGCAATGTCGAGGCGCTGGTTGAGCGGTGGTACGCCAACAAGGAAGGCGAAGCGACGCGCGCGCTCGACGAGGAGCGGACGATCCGCAGCCAGGAAGTCAACCTGATCGCCCACAAGATCGGCAAGCTGGAGCACGAAGCGCAGACCTTCGCCACCACCGTCCAGCAAGAGATCAACGCGGTCGACGCCGAGAAGGACACGTTCGGCTATCGCCAGCAGATCAGGTCGCTGGAGATCGAGCTCGGCACCAAGATCGCCGAGTTCGAGAACCAGCGCCGTCAGATCAATAACAGACAGGAACTCGACCTAATCGTCCTCTCCAAGGAGGCCGAAGTCGAGCGGCGCAACGAACTGCGCTGGCTGCTGAACTGGGAAATGACGCAGATGAACCTCGATCTGCAGATTTCCTCGCTCGAGAGCCAGATCACCGAATATGCCCGCCAGACCGAACGCAACGCCAACGAGCTCGAACAGGCGGTTCGCCAGCGGCAGATCCTTCAAACGCAGATCACCAACAACCAGGGTGCGATCGGCCGCGCCAACGACGCAATCACCGAACTGCAACTGCGCCAGACCGACCTCTATCAGCGCCGCCGGGCCGTCGACCGCGAGCAGCTTTGCGGCATCGAGAACCAGCTTGCCCTGATTGGAGACACGGCCGACCATCCGTTCACGCCGCTGCTCGCAGGCGAACAGGTATGCCAGACTGTGACGCCGGCCTTCACGCGCAACCAATACGTTACCCAGATGTGCGGCCCGGACGGTCAGTCGGGCCTCAGGGCGCAGCTCGTGAACACGCAGACACAAGCGAGAGCGTTCCTGATGAAGTGCGTCATCGGCAACGCCGACTTCGCCGATGTCGAGCCGCTGATGTCCGACCAGCAAATGATCACGTCGAACATCCCGCTGCCGCAGGAACTGGCGAACGTCGATTGCGGTTCTTTTTCCCAGACGGAAACCGACTTCGCCAAGAAACTGTACGAAGCCGAGCGGGACGTCTATGCAAAGAAGAAGGCGGACCTTGAGGAGGCGCGTGACCAGGTCGACGGCCAGCTGACGGAAGTGATCACCTGGTTTGCCGCGTTCAACGGCACCACACAGGCCGCGCAGATCATCCTGACGTCGGTGCAAGGTGCATACTCGATCGGCGCCGCAGTGCCCGAAATCATCACCTGCGCCTGCGGTTTGGGCAGCGGCGTCGCGACGGTGATAGACGTCGCCAAACCGATCAGGGCGGCCTTGGAAGCGGCCCAATCCATCCTGTCGACGATCATCAACACCGGCCAGATCACTCAGGCGAATATAAATGAAATCAATGCGCTGAAGCAGCGTCTTACGCAGCTCCGCCAGGCGATCGAGCAACTCGATCTTGACAAGGCCCTCAAGGCAAGGGCGCTGGTCGACACGCATTTCCAATTGGCCGGCCGGTTGGCGCAAGGGGCGCAGGACATCAAGGAACTGGCGCTGCAAGGCTCGATGGCGGCCGTCGACTGCCAGAGCCAGGATCTCGGCATCGACGAGCAGGTGGCGCGGCTCAAGTCCGACCACGAACGCATCCTCGCGGGGCTCGATCTTCAGGCGCGCGAAAACGACATGCTCAGTTTCCAGATCACCGACCAGCAGCGCACGATCGACCGGCTGACCAACGAGATCGGGATTCTCAATCTGGAACTCGACAAGCTGTCCCTGTCGGAAGCCCAGCTCAACCAGGATAATGCACGTGTCGCCGAACTGGTCGCTGCAACCAACGGCCGCATCGACCGCGTCCGCGCTGCGCAGACGACAGTGACCGGTCTCGCCGAGGAATCAAATGCCTCGACCAACTTGATCAACGAGCTGCGCGACCGGCAGAAGGAGAAGATGCTGGCGCTGAACGATGCCGAACTCGCCTTCGTCGAGCAGCGCATCACGCAGTCGCGCGGCAACACCGAGGAACTCGTAGCAGGCCTGAACCAAGCCAAGGATCTCGGTCTCAAGAGCCGCGCGCTGCAGGACAGCATTCTGAAGTTCCAGGGCAACGTTCAGGCCGAGGTGACAAAGCAGCAGGAGGACATGACAAAGCTGGTCACCCAGATCGACGATCCGGCGGCGCGCAAGAATCTGTTCATCGCGACCCAGGAGACCGTCGCCGACCTGATGAAGGGCATTCCCGAATATCTGGTGACCAAGCGGCGCGTGCTCGAGACCGCCAACCGGCTGATGCACCTGATGCGTCGCCGCTTTGAAGTGGTGCAGGCCTTCACCGGCGAGGCCGCAACCGTGCCCGTGGTCTATGTGCGCAACGCAACCCAGCTCCAGGCGATGATAGACGACATCGTTGCCAAGCGCTTCTTCGACGAGCGGCAGATCAATATCGATGTCGCCCAGATCGTAGTGCCCGCCAATTCCGGTTTCGCCCGCAAGCTGGCGCTCGACGAGAATGTCGAGTTCGAGGTTTCGCCCTTCGCGTCGACCGACGCGCTGATGAAGGCGAACGGCTATTTCGCGCTGTGGGCGCCCAACAAATTCCGTGAGCGCAAGAACCTGACCCTGATCGATGTCTTCGTCGGCACCGACTACCAGTGCACTGGCGCGCAGTGGAACCGCTTCGCCTTGCAACACCGCGGCAGCGGCTTCGTGTTCAAGCCGCTGACCAAGGGGTCGAACGAGGTCCGCGCCGACATTTCGGTCGGACCAGAGCGGGTCGCCTTGCAGACCTTTTTCAACCAGGCCGACAGCGGCGACGAGATCAGCCGGATCATCCGCTACTGGGTGCAGGATCGCTACCAGGCGCGCAAGTTTCCGCGCGCGCCCGGACCTTCGAACGACACCAGCCTGATCCTGCCCTATCTCGGCGCGCCGCTTATCGGCTCGTACCGGCTGTCGCTGCAGCCGAGCGACTGCCCCTTCGACGGCGCTGTGTTCACCCTCTATTTCATCTTCGCGAGCGCGTCATGAGAGCCATCGTCGCCACAGCAGCGCTCGCTCTGGCGTTTGGCGCGACGGGAGCGGCCGCGCGCGACCTCTTCGTCGACAATCTCGCCGGCTATACAATCGAATCGCGCGTTCTCGACGCTCCAAATTGCGAGGGGCCGGCCATTCCTGACGGCACGCTGAAGACCTTCGAGCAAGGCCTCTGCGTCTTCCACCGCCCAGCCCGCAGTCCCGACGACAGCCAACGCGCGGCCAGCCTGATGCGGGAGGCACAGACACGCGGGCTGCCGCCCGTCCACCAGCAGCTCGCCGGGCTGGTTTCAGGCCTGGCGATCTGCGCCGAGGCGACGCGTCACCTCGACGCCTACCGCGCTTCGGGCAACCAGAGCCGGATGGAGCAGACGCTGTTCTGCCGCGACCGGCGGCACAGCCAGGCAGACCTGAACGCGATCGAATGGAACCATGCGCTGTTCGAGTACGCCGACGGGCTCGCTTCGAACCGGACGCTCGAGCAGAGGCTGGCCGAGATGAGCGCCTGCCAGGCTGGGCCCTTGAGCGCCGATTTCGACGCCCAGTGCGGCCTGATCTCCAATCTGTCCGACATCGAGATCGATGCCTTCGCCGACGGGGCGGCCGACAATGTGATCGAGAGCTACTTCGCCAGCGTCGAGAGCCCGATCACGGCGATGTTTTCCCGCAAGCTGAAACGCGCCGAAGGCCTGGTGCAGAGTTCGCGCGCCGGCATCGACGACATCAAGGCAGGCGCCGACACAGTGAACAAGGAATACGCCGCGCTGAACCAGGTCTACGTAGCGGCGCGCGACACCAGGATGGGGCCGATCTACAACGCCTACCGCGAGGCGATCCTGAGGGCGACCTCGATCCTCGACGAGTTCGACCGCTGGAAAGGCGGACTGTTCATAACCTCGGAAAACATCAACCTGATGCCGAAGATCACCGAACGGTCGGGCGAGATCGCGGGCGAGAAGACGCGGGTAGAAGGCCTCGCCTTTGGGGGCAAGGCGAGCGCGCTGATCGCCGACATCAAGCGCATCATCAATGCTGACGCCGAAAACCGCGCCGCGGTCGGCGCCCTCTGCCGCATCTACTTCTGCGAACTGACCAACCGCCGCGCGATGGCCGACGTCATCCGCACCTGTCGTCGGCCGGCGCTCGCCAACAATCCGCTGTGCGTCGGCCAGAACGGGCAGGTCACCAATGGAACTCTTACGGTCGATTTCCAGGGGCCGCACTCAATCTCGGTTAAGGCGCTGTGCCAGTCGGCTGGCCTCGATCCGTTGATGATGGAGGTCAATATGGACCCCACCCGCGCCGCAAGCTGCCTGAACGAATTGCGATGAGACAGGCGGCCGTCTTGCTCACCCTGCTTCTCGCGGGCGCTTCGGCGGCCCGCGCCGAGCCGCAGCTTGCCGCTTTCGTCACCGACCAGAACAACGACGTCTATGTCGCGCTTTTCGACGGCAAGGCGGTGGAACTCGCCGGCTGCACCAGCGGGAGCCAGGCGAAGCGGCTGCTGCACTTGCCCGACACCGCCGCGGTCTCGGAGGCGACGCTCGCCAAGCTTCAGGCTGAAAACGGCTTTGGGGCGCAGCCGCGGTTGCCATGTCCCGGCACGGCATTCAATATCGCCTGGCCCGCGACGACCGCGATCTGGGCCGATGTCGAGGCATCGGGCAACTATTATCTCCCCTCTCTCTCGGGCGGCGGCTATTTCGCCGTGCCCACCGCCTGTGTGGAGATCAAGGCGGCGCTCGCCATCCGCGAGCGCCTGCAACTGCCGGGCGTGCTCCAGGGCTTTGTCGCGCCGCCCGATGTCGGGACACCGTTCGTACTCGATTGCGGGCGCGGCGATCTTAGCGGCACATCGGATGTCGCGGTGGCGAGTGCGGCGCGCTGGAGCCTGCACCGGTTCGAAACTTTCCTCAGCGCCGAAAGCATTGGCGACACGGTTTTTGTCGTGGGCTACACGCCGCCGGGCGAAGGCGCGCAGCCCTCCTACCTGCCGATTGTGCGCCTCGACGGCAAGGCGACGCGCGACATCATCTCCGATGCACCCGCAGCGGAAGCGGCGGAGGAGAAACTGCGGTCATTCTTCGGCATCCCCGAGGCCGAAGCCGTAACCCCGCTCGGCGCCGACGCGGTAGCTGCGCTTCGCTCGGCGCCCTTCATCGACCTGTGTCTGTCGAATTGCGATGGCTATCAACGCGAGCACGCGGCCTTCGCGCAACCGGGCGTCGACCTCGGCTTGTCGCCGCTGTCCGCCGGTCTGTCAATCACCTCGCTCGACCCCCTCGGCAATGCGCGGCTGGACTGGACCTTCGCGCAAGGGCGGAACCTGTCGTTCACTGGCTGTCCGCTTCTGACCTCGGCGCTCGGCCTGTCCGCCCCCGGCATTGGCGACTGGATGGACGAGACGGATCGCGCGCTGACTGCCGCTCCGTCGCCGGGTACCGGCTTCGACTGCCGGGGCTCGGCCAGCGATACGTGCGTTCGCCGCATCAATGATGGTGGCACGCTGACACTGATGCAGTTCTCCTCTGAGGGCGATTGCGCCGGGCGGGTGAATCTCAGGCTCGAACTGCCCGCATCGGTCCAGGTGCCGCAGACGCTGATCCTGAAGGGACTGCCGTTCAAAACGGTGCACATGGCGCCGGCCCCCGGCGTCGCCCGGGCACGGCTCGTCGGCAACCCCAACAGGGTGCCGGCCGGCACGTCCTCATGCATCCTGTCGGCAACAGGCGTCATCATCGTCGCGGACGGATTGCCGCGGCTTGAACTCGAGCGGATCGATCTGGCGCGGGCAGCCGCTCAAACAACCGACGAGGTCGTTGCCGTGATCGCGCAGAACGGCGCTGTCGCGCTCGACGATGTGACCATCGGCACCGTGGCGGACGGATTGTCGCCGATGGCGCGCGGCGCGTCGCTGTGCCTGGCCGATCTTTATGCGCGCGGGCTCAGGGTGGAGGCAGACATGCTGGCGATCCAGGGGGTTCGGGCACGGCTGCTGATCTCGGCCCAGGCGCCCGCCCGCTCCACTATTGTCCGCGCGCGCTTCGGCGCGGTGCTTACCTCCGACAGCCTGATGCGGATGGACTTCACCGACATCGCCGCAGCCAATCCGCTGGTGCTGCGCGGGGCGGTCGTGGCGGGCCGCTCGGATGGGCTCGCGCCGATGGCAGCTGGCCTTGCGGTCGGCTCCGCCATCCAGCTCGAGCGCGGTTCGTCAGCGAATTTCACCACCTCGACGGTGTCGGGCTTCCGCTGCGCGGTCAGTTTCGCTGACAGCGCCTCTAGCGCCAGTTTCCTGCTGCCGGGCAACGACATCGCACGCGACAACACCAGCCGGGCCTGCGGGCCAGGCCACTTCAGCCTGGTCGAATAGAGCGGAGAGGAGAAACCAGATGAACCGCATCGCCCAATCGCTGCTTCTTCTTCTGCTGCTGGTGCTGCTTGCGGCGATCGACGCCGGTCCGGCCCGCGCCGAGGAACCGAAGGTGGTTCTGTTCGAGGATCCAACGCTGAACGCCACTCGCTTGCACTATCCCCTGCTCATCTCCGAAGGACGCGGCTACCGCATCCGCTGCGGCGCCCAGGCAGACGAAGAGGCGGTGATCCGCGGACTGGGCTTCGCCACCGTCCCGTCACAAGTGCTGACCGCCGTCGACAACGCGGTCATCGCCGCCGAACCCGCCGCCAATCCGCTGTTGTGTCCATCCGACGAGAACTACCCGATCAAGGTCTTCGCGCACGACGGCGGCAGCGGGATCGTATACTACCTACAGTTCCCGACGGATTTCGGGTCAACATCCTTCTCCGACCAACTCTACATTCCCGGCTGCGCGCCCCTCGTCGCGGAACTGAAGCTCAACCTCAATCAGGCGACTGACGCCGACCCCACCCCGTTCTTCGCCGGAAAGGTCCATACCATCGCATGCGTCGCGGGCCCGCCGGTTGCCGGACGGCCGACGACCTTCGCCAGCTGGTGCAGCAAGGATGACCTTGACCCGGCCCAGCAGACGACGGTCGAGGAACTGCTCGATCTGACACCCGGCGGGGCATCCGCGCTGGGCAATCCGGCGGCTTGCGCAAGCGCGCAGGACTTTCTCGCGTCGAGCACGACGCTCGACCTGGCCGGGCGACGGCTGACAAATCTCGAGCCGCTGGCGACACTTACCCATCTGACGCGCCTGACCTTGTCCGGCAATGAGATCGCCGACACGCGCGATCTGGAAAAGCTGACCAAGCTTGCGTTTCTCGATCTGTCGCGCAACCGGATCAGCAACATCAACGTGACGGCCGTAATGAAGGATCTGGCCGACGCCGACCTCAGTTCCAACCAGATCGCCGACTTGCGGCCGCTCGCCTCGGCACGGGCGCTGACGCGGCTGGTTCTGGCCAGCAACAAGATCACCGACGTGTCGCCGCTGCGGTTTCTGCAAGAACTCACGGCGCTCGATCTGTCGAAGAATCGGATCGCGGATGCGAGCGCTTTGATGGGCCTGACCAAGCTTGCCGCTCCGAACCTGCGCGCGAACCGCCTGGCCACGGCGCAGTCCGTCAGCGCCATCCTCCCGTTCAATCCTTCGCTGGACGGCAATCCGGTCTGCATCACCCGACCCGAGCAATCGACCGCGGTCACCGGGAAGATTTTCGAAGCGTGCATCACGGCAATCAAGGAGGCCGACGTGGTGCTGGCAAACATGCAGACCGGCAAATGCCTGGCTGTTGCCGAGGGGCGCGTCGACAACAACGCGCCGGCCGTACAGTTCAACTGCGACGGCGACCAGTGGCGCCGCTGGAAGCTGGTCGAGACGGATGACGGTTTTCAACTGCAGAACGTGCGAACCGGAAAATGCCTGACGATTGCAGGCGGGGTGAGCACTGATGACGACGTCCCTGCCCTCCAGTTCAACTGCGACCGCGATCCGTCGCGGTTCTGGAGCATCCGGGCGGCCGACCCCGAAGTCGTGCTGGTGAACCGGCAAACCGAAAGGTGCCTTTCGGTCGCGGAGGGACGAACCGACAACAATGCGCCGACGGTGCAATTCGACTGCGACGGCAGTCAATGGCAGCGCTGGAGGCTGGTCGAGACAGGCGATGGTTTCCAGGTGGCCAACGTCCGGACAGGCAAGTGCCTGACGATTGCCGGCGGAGTCAGCACCGAAAACAACATTCCAGCCTTGCAGTTCAACTGTGACGGCGATCCTTCACGCCGCTGGAACCTGGTCGAGACGCGCGATGGAGTTCAGGCGGCAAACGTCCAGACGGGCAAGTGCCTGATCATTGCCGGCGGGGTCAGCAACTTGAACAACATCCCGGCCCTTCAGTTCACCTGCGACCGCGATCCGTCGAGCTATTGGACCATCGAGGCGGCGGACGAGATGTAACGCTGCCAGTGGTTCGGGCTGATTGAGCCGCATCGATCAGCTTGGGCCTCTAAAGGAGGAACCAGATGAACCGCATCGCCCAATCGCTGCTCCTTGTTCTGGTCATGCTCGTGACCGCCGGCGCCGGCCCGGCCCGTGCGGACGAGCCGAAGGTTGTGCTGTTCGAGGATCCAGCACTGGAGGCGAACCGGCTGCATTATCCGCTGCTTATCTCCGACGGGCGCGGCTACCGCATCCGCTGCAAGGACCAGGCGGACGAGGAAGCGGTGATCCGCGGACTTGGCTTTGCGACGGTTCCCTCGGAGGTGCTAACCGCCGTCGACAGCGCGATCGTCGCCGCAGATCCCGCCGCCAACCCGCTGCTGTGCCCATCGGGCGAGACATACCCGATCAAGGTGTTCGCGCACGATAATGGCAGCGGTCTCGTCTACTACCTGCAATTTCCGTCAGACTTCGGCGCGACGACATTTTCCGACCGGATCTACATTCCCAGCTGCGCGCCGCTGGTCACCGAGTTGAAGCTCAATCTCGACCAGGCGCTGAACGCCGACCCCACGCCGTTCTTCGCTGGCAAGATCCACACCATCACGTGCCTCTCGGGCGCGCCGCTGGTCGACAAGCCGACCACCTTCGCGAAATGGTGCATCAAGGGCGACCGCACGCCGGCTGAAACGGCGACGGTGATGGCGGTGCTCGATTCAACACCCGGCGGGGTCTCCGCGCTCGGCAACCCGGCCGCCTGCGCCACCGCACAGACCTTCCTGGAATCGATCACGACGCTGAACCTGAGCGGCAAGGGCGTGCAATCACTCGAGCCCATTGAGGTGCTGGCGAACCTCGCCAGCCTGTCGATCGCCGACAACTCGATCGCCGACCTCGGGCCGCTGACCAAGCTCAAGGTGCTGACCTTCCTCGACATTTCCAGCAATCACATCAGCAACATCAACGCGCTGGCGCCGCTGACTGCGCTGACGCGGGCCGACGTCTCCGACAATGACGTCACGGACATCCGCGCGCTCTCAGCACTGGCGCTGCTCACAAACCTTTCGCTCGACAACAACAAGATTGCCAGCCTTGAACCGCTGCAATTCCTGCAGGCGCTCTCGACACTGTCCATCGGCAACAATGGACTGACAGGCGACATGCTCGAACCACTCAGTGCGCTCGGCGGCCTGACCAGCCTCAACCTTGCCAACAACAAGATCGAGACCTTTGCCAATCTCGGCAGCTTCCCCTCGACGCTAGCCATCAATCTTAGCGGCAATCCAATCGTCGCGGGCGGCGGGCAGAACTTCGTTGACCTGTGCGTGCTGCACCGCGACGCGGCGACCCCGCTTGGGCAGACCATTCGCGCCATGGTCGAATTGGAGGGCGGCGGGACGTGCTTGGCGGTCGGCAACAAGCTGCTGGCGACCACGGCGCTCGACCTGTCGTCCAAGATCGTCAGCGACCTGCGTCCGCTCGCCACCTTACCGCAACTCACCTCGCTCAACCTGTCGAGCAATGACATCACCGACGTCGCGCCGCTTGCCGGTCTGACCAACCTAGCCATACTCAACCTGTCAAAGAATTCGATCACTAATGTCAGGCCGCTGGCGGCGCTGCCGGGCCTGATTAATCTCGATCTTTCCGACAACCCTGTGCAGGCGACCGAGTTCCTGTCGGCCTGCCTGATGCGGAACCAGACCGACTTTCTGACACCCGCGCAAGCCTCAGAAGTGAACGCGCTGCTGTCTATCTCAGGCAAGACTGTCTGCGGCAGAGCCTATGACGATCTCAGCTCACGCCAGTTCGCCGATGCGAAGAACCGCGGGTTGACCAGCGTCTCGCTGTTCCCGGTGATGGGCAATCTGACCTCCATCGACCTGTCCGACAATCAGCTGTCCGACGTCGCGGCGCTGTCGGCAGTACCGGGGCTGACGAAGCTTTGGATTCGCAACAACCAGATCCCTTCGATCCAGGGGGTATTGCAACTGCGCCGCCTCGAACAACTGAACGTCGACGGCAATCCACTGTCGAACCTGATCGGTGTCGGAGTGCTCAACAAGCTGACAAAGCTCTATTTCTCGAACACGCACGTGCAATCCGTGACGCCCTTGGCGGATCTGCCGCTGCTTGATGACGCCGGCATGCGCAACCTGCCGCTGCAGTACGCCAGCTTCGCGGAATACTGCATCGTCTATCGGTTCGATTCGATCGCGCTCGGGGACGCGCGCGGCTTCATGGCGGCGCTTGAGAGCCGCATGCAGGCCGACCACGTCGACAGCGCCGATTGCAGCGCAGCGCAGAACTGGGCGCAGTCACTGACCAGTCTGACACTGAACAAAAAGTCGATCATCGCCGTCAACCCCGTCGTCCATTTCCGGGCACTGGGCGAACTCAACCTGTTCGACAATCTGATCACCGACGCCTCGCCGATCGCATCGCTGACGGGGCTTCAGAAACTGAACCTGGCCACCAATCGGCTGTCGGCGATCCCGCGCTTCGGCTCGGGCGGGCTCAAATACATCTACCTGGACGACAACCAGATCGCCAATGTCGGCAATCTGTCGAACATGCCGGCGTTGTCGAATATCGATCTACGCAACAACCGGGTCTTTGATGCACTGCCGCTCGGCTCGCTTCCGGCGCTGTCGATTGTCGATCTGAGGGGCAACCGGATCGAGAACTTCGCTCACGTCCATCCGGTGATCGGAAAGTCCTATCTCGGCAACAATCCGATCTGCTCCTTCCCGCAGCCGCTCCTCCCGCAAGTCGCCGAAGCGTGCAACCGCGAGCCGTTGCGCATCTTCGATGGAAACATTCACTTGCACGACGCGATCGCCGTCCAGCCTTCGGTCATCTGTCCGCGCCCGAACTGCTTGCAGCTCATCATCGTGGGCCCGCAAATTCATCAGTAATGCCTACACCCGGAGAGGTAGTCCCATGTTCGCAAAGACCCTTACCGCCCTCGCAGCCCTGACCGCTGGCGCCGCAGTAATCGGCTTCCCGGCTCGCGCCGAAGACAAATCAGCAACGTCGATCGTGCAGTTGCCGACCGCGGGCGGCACCGTCGCGCAGGAAGAGGGCAGCTTCTCGCTGAACAACAACACGGGATCGGCGAACTTCACCCTACCGCTACCCACCCTGCCAACGCGCGGCCAGTTCGGGCCGCAGATGAGCCTCACGTATAGCCAGTTCGCAGGCGATACGGGCAACGGGCTTGGCATCGGTTGGCAGTTCAATACCCAGGCAATCGCCGTCAATGACGATCTCGGCACGGCCGTTCCAGGCACCAAACCGGGCGGCGATTTCTTCTCTCGCTTGTCGTATATGGGCGCGCGGCTCATCTTTCTCGGAAACCAAAACGGCGTCTGGGAATACAAGCCCGAATACGCCGAGGATTTCGTCAAGATCCTCTACCACACCGGTGCGTTCGACGTCATTTCGCTCGACCTCGAGGGCGGCCTGCACACCGACACCGTCCCCTCCGGCTTCGAGGTGACCAACGCCGACGGCACGCGGCTGATCTTTAGCGGCGATCCCTCCGTAGCGGAGGGCAATTTCGACATAGCCAAGCCCTACGTCACGAAATGGCCGCTGGTACTGCAGCTCAACGCCAACCGCGAAGCCATCCGCTACGACTACCAGCGTTTCGGTGGACGCAGCTATCTGACAAAGGCCAGCTTCGCCGGCGGCCAGAGCAGCTATCAGTTCGACCTGATCGAGACGCAATCGACACTCGTCAGCCACACCAATGGCAGCAAGCAGGAGAACGCCCGGCTCTACGGCAAGGTAACGGCCAAGTTCAAGGACACCGTCTACGCCCAATGGTGCATAGGATATGTCGGCCGCGATACCAGTGACACGTCGAAGTTCGTCGTCCGGGCGCATCCGGACTGCCTGGCGAAGGCTCAAGCCGACCTCACGCCGCTCATCGACGCGCAGTCGGTCAATGTGCTCGACCAGCTGCGCGTGCTTTACCGGTATGGCGACACCAGCGGCTCGGCCTTGGCGCAATCGACACTGAAGCTCCCGGATATCCATTTCGGCTATTCGTCGTGGACAAGTGCCGAACTGGCATCGCGCCCCGTCGTGTTCGAAGCGCCGAAGATGGCGTTCGCCGGCGACATCCCGCCGCAGAATTTCGAGTTGGCCGACCTCAACATGGATGCCCTGGTCGACATCGTGCAGACCAAGGATGACGGCGCGACCGTGCATCTGGGCAGCGGCGACCTGAACAGCGCCTTCGGCGACACAACCCAGCTCGTGCTGTCGCGTCCGACCGAGGCTGGACTAATTCGTCAGATCACGCCGCGGCTCACCGACAATCGCTTCGCTTTTGCCGATATACTGGGCGACAGTTTCGTCGACATCGTCGAAATCGAAGACGGGCTGATGCATGTCTATGACGGCAAGGCCGACGGGACCTTCCCCTATCTCGGCCGCTCGATCCCGCTGCCCGGCGTCTCTCCCACGACCTTCGCGGGCGGCAATGGCCGCTTCGCCGACCTCAATATGGACAGCCTGTCCGACATCGTCACGACGCGCCTCAATGCCGATGGCCGCACCGAATGGCGGATATTGCTCAATCTCACCCGGCGCCAGCCCGATGGCGGTTATAGCGTCAATTTCGGCGGGCTGACCAAGGCGTTCCCATTCAACAGCCAGGACGGCCAGATCCTGGGTCGCAACAATGTGCGGATGGTCGACATCAACGGCGACCGGCTGCCCGATCTCGTTGTCGTCCGTCCAGCCGACCAGGGCTTCTGTCTCTACGAGCACCAAGGCAACATCTTCTCGACGGACCCGAATGCGCTCCTGTTTGGTGACGCCGCGATCAACGACCCGGTCTGCGGTCATGGCACCTTCTCGAAGATAGGCGGCATGCAGCCCGGCGATAGCATCGCCACGATGTGGTACATCGACGCCAATGGTGACGGCATAATCGATTTCGCGTCGATGGGCGAGCGCACCGACCAGATGCGCATCTGGCTCGGCTTCGGCGACGGGACCTACCTGAAGGATCCGCTCAGCATCGCGCTCAATCTGCGGGTTCAACTCGGCACGTCGACGCAGACCTTCGCCTCGCGCGTCGCCGACATCGACGGCGACGGCCAGACCGAAATCATCGTGTTCCAGAAGCCGTCCGGCGACGAGGTGAAACCGGTCGTCGTCATTGACTTCAATCGCACCGACACGATGCAACTCGTCAAGGCCAACCTGCTCACTGTCGTCGACTTCGATTCCGGCCGCCGGCACGACATTCGCTATGCGACCTCGATCGACGAGATGCTGCGCGACCGCGCCAACGGCCAGCTGACGCGCAACTTGCATTTCCCCGTTGTCGTCGCCAAGCAGCTCGTCACGTCGCAGGGCATACCCGGCCAGGTTCGCGCCCAAGTGCAGACGGACGAATATTTCTACCACAATCCATTCTATGATGTGATCAATCGCCGTTTTATCGGCTTCTCGGAGGTCGAGAAGGTCGCTTACGGTGACGAGAACGCGGCCGGCCAGCGCATCACGCAGCGTTCAAGCCTCGATCGCGAACAGTATTACACCTTCGCGGAAACGGCGGCTGACCTGAACCTCGCCGGCAAACTGAAGATCCGCAAGACCTATGAAGTGAAGTCGGAGGCGACGCTCGTCGCGAGCGCGGAGACAACCGAGACGCTCGATCCGTCGGCGGCGGCGCTGCACTCGCTGTCGACCGCTACGCGCAGCCAGAAGCTGCCGACGACCGGCATGATGCTGAAATGCGAATCGTCGGTGTGGGAGGCGTTTTCGCGTGGCGACGGCTCGTCCTATCTCAGGAAGGTCAAGGAGACGCTGACCGACTCCGCCGGCGAGGCCGAACAGCAGGACGTGGCCGATCCCGAATGTAAGGATCCGGTCAAGACCCAGACCTATGCCGGTTTTGACGAATTCAACATGCCTGCGTCGGAGACGGTCAGGGTGCGCGACATTCTGGGACCGGAGAGCCTGACGGTTCCCGGCTTCAGCCGTACGACCCAGACCGACTACACCCAGTCGCGCGCCGATCTGGCGGCGCTCGGCATCATCAACGCGGCGTCCGAGCGGCGTATCCTGGCTGGGACCCGGCTGCTCAGCCGCGAGAGTTTCACCTACCTGCCAAATTCCGGCGGTCGGATGGGGTCGCGAACGCTTGAGGTACTGTCGGGACTTGGCGCGCTGCCGCCCGCGCTCGAACAGTTCCGCAACGCCAGCCGTAAGCTGGCGAAGACTATGGGTTACGATGTTTTCGGCAACAGTATTTCGATCGCCGACGAACTCGGCATCACCGAGTCAGCGATCTACGACCCAACCGGCACCCTGACGCTCAGCCACACCAAGCTGTCGGGCGGTGCGGCCGAGCTCGATCAGACGACGAAAATGACCTATGATGGGCCGCGCCAGGGCGCCGTGACGACGACGACCACACCCTTGGGCATGGTCGTGATGAACAGCTACGACGCTCTCGGCCGCAAAACCCGGGAAACCGCCACGGACGGTGCCGAACGCTTCTACAGTTACAAGATCGGCGAGCATGGGCTGCCGTCGCTCATCCTGACGGCGCGCCGCCGCTATGCGGGTGTTGCCGAGACACCGGAAGGCGAGAGCGAGTTCATCGCGGACCTCGCCGCCTACGACGCGCGCAGCGAAAAGGTCGCCGAACTTGAAAACGTCGCCGAGGGCGGCGTCAGGGTCTTCAATTTCTCACTCTACAACCGCAACGAAAAACAGACCTTCCGCTGGACGCCCTTTGTGGTGACCAGCTTCGGCGGCGTTGACGATCTCAACCTGCAGAAGGTGTTCGACCTTGGCGATGTTCCGCGCCCCGATCGCGAAATCGGCAATGCCTACACCTATGACCCGGCCGGCCGGATGGTCCGCGAAACCCATCCGTCGGGCAAGGTTTCCGACATGATCTTCCGACCCTGGGGCACGCTCACGGTCACGACCTACAACGACCAGTTCGACGGCACCGTTCAAAACAGCGAGTATTCGCTGAGGAATGAGAACGGCGTGACCGCTTCCATCGCCAGCGACGGCAACGGCACGACGCATATTTCGCGTTTCGTGCGCGATTCCTTCGGCTACCTGAGCGAAATCTGGCTGCCGGGCGAGATGACGCCGCGGCGGCTGATCTACAACTCCGTCGGCGACATCGAATTCCAGTCGATCCCGGGAATGGGCGACCGCTACGCGTTCTACGATGCGCGCGGTCGCCAATCGGTGGTCGCCCGCGTCGGAACCAACGGTGAAACGTCGGTCCAGACCTACACCTATGACTTCCTGAACCGCAAGCTCACCGAAGCCAATGACGGCGTTTTGCACCTCGAATACGAGTATGACAGGGGTGTCGAGGTCGCATCCGCAGCAGGGTTCGAAGCGCCGATCGTGTTGCCGCTCGATAAGACGACGCAGATCACCATCCATGATCCCAACGGCGCGTTCGATGCAATCCAACGTTACGCCTACAACGCCAACGGCCGCATGGTTGCCCATGAGGTGGAGATTGGCGGCGCGAAATACGCCGACCATTTCCACCACACGCTCGACGGCCGCATCGACTCGTCAGAAGGTCCGCGCGGACTGGCCTCAAAGTTCGCACTCGGGCCCGACAAAAATCTGAGGTCTGTCACTGTGATGCACCCCGACTTTTCGGAACCCCAGAAGATCATCGAGAACATCACCTACAATGCGGAATCGCGCATTGAACGGGTCGACTATCGCCTCGGGGCGTTCACGCAACTGACCTTTGATCCGGCGACCCTGTTCCTCACGCATATCGTGACGCAAGCCGGCGGAAAGTCCTTGCAGGACCTCACCATGACCTTCAACTCCAATGGCTCGATCACCCAGATCGCTGACACATTGGCGCAAGGCGTCGGCAACGAGGGGCATGTCGATCGGTCGGGAACGTTCCACTACAACTTCAAGAACGAGCTCGTCCGCATCGACCGCTATGGACGGCCGGCCGACTTCGCTTACTCGCCGGCGGGGACGTTCGTCCGCAATGACGAGCTCGAACCCGGCGCGGCGATCGCGCCGGCGTCCGGTTCCGTGACCGGCCTTATTCCGGCAGGAACCGCGGCCAAGCCCTACACCTTCGACGGTTTCGCCCAACTTGCGAAATCGCCGACCCTGACGGGAACGGTGTTCGATATCAACGGACGACTGATCCGCGCTCAGACGGCCACCAATGAAGTGCTTTACGGCTACGACCAAACCGGGCGCCGCCTCTACAAGAAAGTAATTCCGGCGAACGGGCCGGAACAGGTCTACCTCTACCCGGTAGACACGTTCGAGATCGGACCTAAGGGCGAAGAGAGCTACGTCAACCTGGCGGAGGCCAAGCTTGTCCGCCTGGAGCACGGCACCGGCAAATGGTTCTACTACCTGAAGGATCACATTGAGAGCAGCGACTATGTCATCGCCTCGAACGGCGTGCCGGTCGAGCAGATGCTCTACAAGGCATACGGCACCGAACATAAGCCCGAGACATTGTCCCCGGCCTGGGCCACGCACCTGACGGATGTCGCGGCCGACGTCCCGCGCGAGAAGACCCATCACCGTTTCACTGGAAAGTATCTCGATGACGATACCGGGCTCTACTACTATGGCGCCCGATACTACGATCCGGCGCTCGGGCGCTTCATCTCGCCCGATCCGCTCTATGTCGGCGACCCCGAGCGGTGCACGGGTAATTCGACGGCATGCAACCTGTTTGCCTACGCCAACAACAACCCGATGGCGTTCATCGACCCGACCGGCCTGAAGGAGATCGTCGCCGGCGACGCGGCCTACCGGCGGCAGGTCGAAGAGGACATCCAGCGAGTCGATCCGACCGCACGGGTCGACAGCAAGACTGGCGAGGTATCGCAAAGCTGGCTGCATGGCGCCTGGCTGGACGTGAAGAACTTCTTTGTCGGATCCAACTCCTTCGACAGCGGCCGCGAGCTGATGCGCCGGGTCATCGCCGACCCACAAACCACGACGATCCAGAACGAGCCGGGCGTCACCGCGGCCCGCAACAAGGATCCGTTGGGGAACCCGGAAACGACGAAGGGCGACGTGATCATCGGCTATGACCCGGCTGCGTCGCGCACGCGCACGTCTGTCGAGTTCGACAAGTCCTCGGGAACGACTGCCTCCAATCCGGCGGATCCTGGCATCGTGCTCGGTCATGAGCAAATCCACGCCACGCACCGCATGGCCGGCCAGCATTCGGGGTTCAAGGATGCGCCCTACATAGGCCTCGATGGCAAGTCATATGCTTATCGCAACGAGGAAGCACGTACCATCGGTGTCGGCGGCACGCGTCGACCCGACGACATAACGGAGAACCAGTTGCGCGACATGCTCGGCATTAAGCCGCGCGTCCATTGGTAACCGAGACCGCGACCAAGGATGGAGACTTTGACATGCGACGACTCCCGAAGCTTCCGGCGATCCTCGCCGGTTCCGTGCTCATGTTTGCGGCAGCGGCGGCGGCGCAATCCATGAGCAAGCAGCTCAAGGAACCGCAGGCCGTGCCGCTCGATTTCCTGACATGGATCGACCGCGATCCGGCTTGGCTGCAGCAACAGATGGCCACGCTCGGCGCCGCCGGCGGGGTGAAAATCGGCAATGACATGCTCGAAACAACAGACCTGGAAGCGTTGAAGGCGGTTAACCGCATCCGCGGCTTCGCCTACCTCGCGGCGAAGGGATTGAACCCGCCCTATTTTGACCTGTCTGTCGCCGGCGCGGATACGACCGTCCGATGCGTCACCTCGCATCCCAGGGGCATCGCGCCCGACATCGGGCCGATGGACTTCGCGAGGACGTCGTTTCCGGCGGAGGCCGCCGACCAAACTCAACTGAAATCCTGCACGGTCGCAGGCAAGAGCGGAGACTATGCCGAGCTTGAGCGGGCGGCCTTTCGCGATCGTTATTTTAACGCGTCGGGCACATTGAAGCCGGAATTCCGAGACTTGGGCGACGATCCTGCTTTCAAGGCCAAGGCGATCGACGAGGGCTTCTTCCTGACGACGGAGGACTATAGCGGCCTGCTGCAGCTGGACCTGCGGTAGGCAGCTGCGACGTAGCAAGCAACACCTGGCGCCGGCGAAGGGCTAGACTAGTATTGTCCACGTGCTTCGTGGGGGCCGACCAGCGCCAGCACCAGCCAGGGCTGGTCTTTGTCGCCTTCTTCGCGCCCTCCCGGTGTGCCAATGCCAGAGATAGGAATAACAGAAGACGTGTCCGACTTTGGTTTTGGCCCAGAGAGCTCGTGGTTGAGATAGTCGGGACTCGGCTCCATGCGGAGGCTTCGACCGCAGCGATATCGTCCTCGCTGAGCTCCGCTATCAGCTCGACCCGCCTGTCGCGCTTCAACAGCCAGACAAAAACCTCCTAGGCCAGCAGCACGGTGCGCGTGCGGCCGTTTTGGTGATGACGACCGGATTGCGGAACAGAGGTATCCTGATAAGCGCCGAAGTTTTTCGAGACGGCGGCGGCGGTGACGGTGGCGGTCATCGGCGAGACTGCTTTATTCCGGAATAGAGGCGCTTTTCGCGCTTTCCGCGAGTGTCTGGCGCCAACCAAATGGAAACGAGCCCGTGACAAGGCTGCTTGCAAGATCCAGCTGAAATCGCCGCGAGACGGGCTGAAGCCGTCTACGCGCTCAACTGCGTGCCGTCCTTCGACCGCCGGGATTTTCTAGCCGGAGTTTTGACCGACGACGACCACGCCGGCTCGCTCCCAAAAACAACAAGGCCCACTCTGGGGGCCTTGCCGTATCAACTCTGCTGTCGGCCCTGCCCTCAGTTTCCCATCATCTGCTTGGCATTTTCCGGCGTGATCGCGGTCGTGTCCACCGTCACCGTCGGCTCCACCGACGAAGCACACTCAAGCAGGATCTTCTTCGACATCTCGATCGCTTCTTTGGCGCCGGTCGGGTAGGTGAAGGTTGCCGCCCAGTCGCCCTTGGCCACGGCCTCGATGCCGCCGGCCGGACCCGGCAGGCCATCGGTGCCGATGATCTTGACCTGCTTGCCCGCACCCTTCGCTGCGAGCAGCGCACCAGCCGCCATCATGTCGTTCGAGGCATAGAGCACCTTGATGTCCGGGTGCGCTTGCAGCATGGCGGAAAAGGCGGTTTGGGCTTTGTCGGGCACCCAGTCGGCGGCCTGCTCGGCCACCACTTGGATTTTGGCATTCTCCTTCACACCGTCCTTGAAGCCGTTGAGTCGCTCCACCGCCGGCGTTGAACTCGGCAGGCCTTCAAGCACCGCCGCCTCGCCGCCTTCCGGGAGCAGGGTCTTTGCGGTGTATTTGCCCGCTTCGAGCGCGATCTTGTAATTGTCGCCGCCGATGAAGGCGGTGTAGTCCTTGCCGGGGTCGCCTACCGTTTTGCGGTCTAGCTCGATGACGGGAACGCCGGCATCCATCGCGCGCTTCACCGCCGGTGTCATGGGCGCTGCCTCGAAGGGCGAGATCAAGAGCAGATCAACTTTCTGGGTTATGAAGTTGTCGACCTGCGAGGTCTGCGTGTTGACGTTGCCGGCGCCGTCGGCGATCTGAAGCGTGAACTGCGGCACTTCCTTGACCGCCGCGGTCAGCTCGTCATTGACATGCTGGCGGTAGGGCTCGGCATTGTTCGCCTGCGAAAAGCCGATGATGAACTGGCCGTCCTTGGCGCAGGTCTTGACCATCGGGTCGGCCGCTTGGGCAGCACCCGCCATGCACAGGCAAGAGCCTGCTAGAAAGGCGACCTGCAGGGCGCGCCTCGATCCTTTTTCCATCGTTGTCATGCTTGCTCTCCTCCTCGTCGGGCCTAGGGCCAGACCTTGGTTTCACGGTCTTCCAAATGCTGCCGCCGGCCTCCTATCGTCCCAAACCCTCGCGGCGGCGAACGAGGGATTGAAGCACTGCCGCCAGAACGATGATCGCGGCGGTCGCGAGCAGCTGCATGGCGGGGGTAATGTTGTTGAGCTGAAGGATGTTGGCGAGCGCGCCGAGCATGATCGTGCCAGCAAGGGTGCCGACCATCGAGCCGGCGCCGCCGAACAGGCTGGTGCCGCCGATGACCACGGCCGCGATGGCCGTGAGCTCATAGCCCATACCGTCATTGGCGCTGCCGAAGTTGAACTGACCGGCATGCACGATGCCGGCAAGGGCGGCGGCAAATCCGGTAATGGCGTAGACCGAGATCTTGACCATCGAGACCGGCACGCCCGAAATACGCGCCGCTCGCTCGTTGCCGCCGACGGCAAAGACATAGCGGCCGAAGCGCGTGGTATTCAGTACCAGGGTAGCAATAGTGGCGAAGGCGATGAAGACAATGGTCGCCACCGGCACCGTGTTGTTGAACAGGCGCTCGCCCAGCACCGCGAAGACAGGTGGCGCCAGGCCGGGCCCGTCGCCATAGGAAATATTAATGTACTGATTGCCGGAAACGACCAGCGCGAGACCTCGCGCCGCCTGCAGCCCGGCGAGCGTGACGATGAACGGCTCGAGCCGAAAGCGGCTGGAAATGGTGCCCTGGATCATGCCGAAGACGGTGCCCATTACCAGCACGGCGAGGATGGTCGGGATAAGCCCGAAGCCGCCGGAGATCATCATCGTCGCGGTGACGACGCTGGAGAGACCAAGCACTGCGCCCACCGAAAGGTCGATGCCGGCGGTGATAATGACGAAGGTCATGCCGATGGCGATAATGCCGGTCTCCGACACCGCGCGCACGATGTTGGCCATGTTGTCGGGCGCAAGGAACAGTATCTCGCCATGGCGCCTCGGCGAGAAGATGACGCCGCCGATCGCCACCAGCACCAGGCCGATCAGGCTCTGGAAGCGCACGATCAGCGCGAGTGGATCGCGATGCTTTGCGGCCGGTGCGGCCAGCACCGGACCGCTCGCAACCGAAATCTTCTGCTCGGACATCACGCATCCCTGCCATTTGCCGCTGCCATCACGGTGTGCTCGTCAACGCCACCGGTGAATTCCGCTACATTGCGCCCCTGGCGCAGCACCACGATGCGGTCGCACAGGCCAATCAGCTCCGGCATTTCGCTGGAGGCAACCAGGATGCCCAGGCCTTGTGCAGCCAACTGCCGCAGCCGCTGATAGATCTCGCCCTTGGCGCCGACATCGACGCCGCGCGTCGGCTCGTCGAGCAGCAAGAGCCGGGGATTGCCAAGTATCTCCTTGGCCAGCACCACCTTCTGCTGGTTGCCGCCGGACAGCGCGCCGACCGCGACGTCGGGATTCTTCGGCCGAATGTCGAACTGGCCGAACGATTGTTTCACCGCCTGGGCCTGGCGGCGCGGCGACATCAGTCCGCCCGGCGATATTCGCCGGATCACCGACATGACCAGGTTGAGGCCAACCGCCATCCTCAGCATTAGGCCACTGCCACGGCGGTCGTCGGTGACGAAGGCGATGCCGGCAATGCGCGCGGCTCTGATGGAATCAAGCTTGACCGGACGGCCGGAAATGGCGACCCCGCCCTCCCAGTGGCCGGAAAGGCCGGTGCCGTAAAGCGCGCTCAGGAGCTCGGTGCGCCCTGCCCCCATGATGCCGGCCAGCCCGACGATCTCGCCTTCATGCACCTCGAGTGAAAGCCCTGTCGGGGCCTGCCAGCCGGCGCTGTCGCGCGCTAGCCGGAAGCTGGCATCGCGCAGGCTGAGCAGAGCCCGGCCGACGGCCGTGGTGCGCTGGGGATAGAGTTCGTCCAGTGGGCGCCCGACGAGCAGCCGCACCAGTTCGGCCTGCGGTGTGTGCGGATCGGTGATGCCGGCTACACGTCCGTCCCGCATCACCGTCACCCGGTCCGCGATCTGCGGCACTTCCTCCAGACGGTGGGAGATATAGACGATGCCGACGCCACTGGCGGCGAGCTTGCGCATGATGTCGAACAGCCTCTCGACCTCGCCCACCGTTAGGGCCGCCGTCGGCTCGTCCATGATCAGGACCCGCGTCGCATAGGACAACGCTTTGACGATCGCAACGACCTGGCGTTGCCCGATCGAGAGGTCGCCGACTAGCCTGGCGGGATCGATAGCCAGTTCGATAGCTTCCAGACGCTTGCGAGCTTCGCGGCGCATCCGCGCCACATCGAGCAGTCCGCCCGAGCGCATCAATTCGCGGCCAAGGAAGAGGTTTGACGCCACATCGAGCGTTGGAACGAGATCAAGCTCCTGAAAAATGGTCGCAATTCCGGCCGTCTGCGCCTCGCGCGGGTTGTTGAACCGCACCGGCTTGCCGTCAATCTGGATTGTACCTTCGTCGGGTGCGTAAACTCCCGACAGCAGATTCATCAATGTCGATTTGCCGGCGCCGTTCTCGCCCAGCAGGGCGTGGATCTCGCCTGGCTTGAGATCGAAATCGACACCGCGTAGTGCCTGGACGCCGCCGAAGCGTTTCACGGCCCCTGTCACCGATAGAAGCGGCGCGCTCATGCCGGCCTCCCGCAGGATTGGCGGGCATGCAGCGTCGCCTGAAGCCGCACCGAGCGGGGCTCTGTATCCGTTGATGCAATTCGGGCGCTAAGCAACGATGCGGCCTGCCGCCCGATTTCGGTGCAAGGCTGCGCAATAAGGGTCAGTCGCGGCTCAAAACAATCGGCCCATTCGAAGTCGTCAAAGCCGACAAGTGAAAGATCCCGAGGTATTGCGAGACCTTTTTCGCGAACCGCTCGGACCGCTCCGATCGTCGCCATATTGTTGCCGGTGACCAACGCCGTAGGCGGCGAAGCCAATGACAACATCGCGCGGGTCGATGCCGTAGCGCTCGCCGTGTCGACGTTGCCTGGCGGCAGATATTCCGACACGTAGGCAAGTCCGTTAGCCATCAAAGCTGACTTGAACGCATTGATACGTTCGCGAGTCGTAGCAAGGCCCGGCTGCCCCGCAATGAACCCAATCCGCTGGTGGCCGAAGGATGCGACGTGATCGATAAGAGCCCGCATCGCAGATTGGTTCTCCACGCCGATCTGGTCAAATCGTTCGTCGGCAAACCGGTCGATCAGAACGCAGGGAACCATTTTCTCGGCAAGGTAGTTGGTGGCTCGCTCTGGGGCACCCGAGGGCGCCAGAATAACGCCGTCAACACGTCGTTGATGGAAGGCGCGAACGACCGCAAGCTCCCGATCAGGATCGTCCTGCGTGTCGGAGAGGAAAACCATGAGGCCAAGACGCGCGCATTCCGCTTCCACGGCACAGATGATGTCAGTGAAATACGGGTTCGAGATCGCCGAAATCGCCAAGCCGACGCTGTTGGTTGAAGCGACCTTGAGAGAACGCGCCAGCGCATTGGGCTGATATCCAAGCAAAGCAATCGCTTCGTTAATTGCTTTCGACTTCGCAGGCGAGACAAAGCGCGTGCGGTTGATCACATGGGACACCGTTGAGACCGACACGCCGGCACGACGGGCTACCTCAACCATCGTTGCCATTGCGGCTCAAACGGAGTGCTGCACGCAAGCGCTCCTCCCTGATGTTGCGCTTTAAGCCCGCTCTGTCCTGGCGGGTATAATAACCATAGTGTCATCGAAACGTTTGCGCAATCGATTCGATGGGCTTTTTTGATCTGATCAGACTATTGTTGTCTAGAGTGGAGCAAAGCAGACACACGACGTCCGCTCCCCTCACCACTCGAATTCTGTGGGCACGATTTTAGAAATGGTGCGCGAGCAGATTGCCAAACCCGTTGGAAAGATCATGGTCCCGAGAGATGGTTCAATCTGGCGTCGCGCGATGATCGGGCATAGCGTCGCATCAGGAATTCTCGCCTCTGCCAACCTATCTTGCCGGCTGATTCATCCGTTCACTGGCGGTACTGGCGGAACATCGTCGGCTATTTCCTGCCTGAGCCTTGGTCCTTTGCTCAGCCGGCGACCGAGCGCATCGACGAAATTGTCATAACGCTGCAAACCCTTCGCGCGGGCTTCGGCCTGAGCGGATTCCGGCAAGGCTGGGGTCGAGTTGAGCCAAAACCGGACGAACAATGCTAGCGTCTCAATAGCAATTCCGACGTCACGCTCGACACGCTGTACGCGTCGATCGATCTGGTCGAGACGGCGAGTTATCGCCGCTTGCTTCCGCTCTTCGGCATCCGGCGACAGAAACGATGCGAGCGCAGCCTCGGCGACCAGTGACAGCGAGACCTCGCGCCGCCCAGCGTAATCGGCCAGTCCGTTCATCACGTCAGGATCAAGATAGGCAGACAGACGTTTTTTCTTCGCGTTCTTCATGGGCTCAAAGCTCAATGCCATCACTGGGGTCAAGAGCGGCCTGACGTGCTGCGCGCCTCATAGCCTGATCGACACCACGACGGCGCATGGCGTCATCGTCGGGCTCGTCCCGGTCAAGATCGAACTCATCGTCGCGCTGTGTTGTTCGCTCCGGTGCGATGTCCTCATGTTCGGGAAGCTCGGGCTGGCGGCGGATGCCGCCATTGGCCGGATCGTCGTCCTGCTGATCCTTGGCGCGCCACGATTTTTGAGGATTGCCTTCCGGCTCAGCAAAGACTGTCGTTCCGGTCCAGTCGTCAGAGCGAGCGTTTTGCATGCTCTCTCCGGCTTTCGGTGGCGGCAGGACACGCTCGGCAAGCCGCTGATCGGCGAAGTAGCGTGCCTTCTTCGCTCGGATTGGGAACTGGCCCGAGATCATGACGATTGCGTCGGTGGGCGGCAGCTGCATGATCTCGCCCGGCGTCATCAGAGCGCGCGCCGTTTCCTGCCGCGACACCATCAGATGCCCGAGCCAGGGCGACAATCTGTGGCCGGCATAGTTTTTCATGGCGCGCAACTCGGTCGCGGTCCCCAAAGAGTCTGAGACGCGCTTGGCTGTCCGCTCGTCATTGGTGGCGAAGCTTACCCGTACGTGACAATTGTCGAGGATGGAATTGTTCGGTCCGTAGGCCTTCTCGATCTGATTGAGTGATTGTGCGATCAGGAACGACTTGATGCCATAGCCGGCCATGAAGGCCAGCGCGCTTTCGAAGAAATCGAGCCGGCCGAGCGCCGGGAACTCGTCGAGCATCATCAACAAACGCTGTCGATGATCCTTCGCATGGAGATCTTCCGTCAGTCGGCGGCCGATCTGGTTAAGCACGAGGCGGATTAGCGGCTTCGTGCGGCTGATATCCGATGGCGGCACGACCAAATAGAGGCTCGTCGGCCGTCTCTCCTCGACAAGGTCGGCGATCCGCCAGTGGCAACATGAGGTCACCTTGGCCATAACCGGATCGCGGTAGAGGCCCAGAAAACTCATGGCCGTCGAGAGCACGCCGGAGCGCTCGTTTTCGGATTTGTTGAGCAGTTCTCGGGCAGCCGACGCCACGACCGGGTGCGGGCCGGCTTCGCCCAGATGCCGGGTCAGCATCATGGCGCGCAACGTCGTCTCGATTGGCCTCTGTGGATCGGAGAGGAAGTTCGCCACGCCGGCAAGGGTCTTGTCTTTCTCCGCATAGAGCACATGCAGTATGGCGCCGACCAGCAGCGCATGGCTGGTCTTCTCCCAGTGGTTGCGGCGTTCCAATGTGCCTTCCGGGTCGACCAGGACATCCGCCACGTTCTGCACATCTCGAACTTCCCGCTCGCCTCGTCGCACCTCCAGCAGAGGGTTATAGGCCGCGGATGCGGCATTGGTCGGATCGAACAGAAGCACCCGGCCGAAATGTGCGCGCCATCCGGCCGTCAGTTCCCAGTTTTCGCCTTTGATGTCGTGGACAATTGCCGAACCCGGCCAAGTCAGCAGCGACGGCACGACCAAGCCAACACCCTTGCCGCTTCGGGTCGGCGCAAAACACAGCACGTGTTCGGGACCGTCATGGCGTAGATAGTCGTGGTCGAGCTTGCCGAGCACCACGCCATCAGGACCGACTATGCCTGCGGCTCTGATTTCGGCTCGCGTCGCCCAGCGTGCCGAGCCATAGGTCGCGGAGTCCTTTGCCTCGCGCGCGCGCCATACCGACATCCCGATCGCGGTGGCGATCGCCATCAGGCTGCCGCTTGCCGCAATCGCCGCGCCCTCAACAAAGACCTTCGGCGCGTAGGCGTCATAGAAAAACCACCACCAGAAAAATGCCGGCGGGGGATAAATGGGCCGTCCCGCCAGTTCGAACCAGGACGGACCGAGTTGGCTCTGAAAGCCGAGCCGCCATGCCGTCCATTGTGTCGCTGCCCATGTTGTCACGAGGACGAACCCAAGGGTGGTGAGGACCTGTCCCCACAAAATCTTGGTTGCCGGCACTTGTCGTTTCTCCGATCTGAATCACCCGAACAACGAAGAAAGACCGAGTGTCGAGATATGCAAGCGGAAGGAGTTGTCAAAAGCGGCAGGACGTACTTTGAGATAGAAAGACTTGCAGAATTCGGTGCGAGACTTCTTTGGAAAGTATTTCACTTGGGCGGAGAGATCAGATTCGGGTCGTTGCCATTGCGCCACCTGGAACAATCGTGACTGTTCTCATTCTGGTGGTCGTGAAGGAGATCAACTAAATCGCAGATCTGCACAACTATCCCACTTGCGCCTCGAATGGGAAAGGGGTCCGACACCTGGCACATGGAACGTCCGGCCCAGAGCCGCTCGATCTCTTGTGCCCGATCGCACTGTCTGCCGACGACCTGATCACGTGCAGCCGCGCATAAGATCCACAAATTGCAAGATGATCGCGGCTGCGGTGGCTATTTGTCGACGAAAGCCGGCTGCAGGACCGTCGCTGGTTCTCAATGGAGACTGCCGCAACCGCGCCAAAGCGCGACGTTATCGGGAACGAACCCGTGCGTTGGGTTTAGCTCCGCTTCGCAGCGCGCGCTGGAGGAGCGCCTACGTCGATTCGGATCCGACGCTCGCAAGCCGGCAATGCTGGAAGACCTAGCTGCCAGCCGCCGGCGCTGGGCCGCCCTGCCCGTGCTCGATGCTCGCAGCGCCGACGAGATCATCGGGGGCGCGGCCAGCAAGGACGCTTAGTGCGCAATCGATAGGACCTCCTCGCAACCCCGTTTGGACATGGACTTGGAATAGCTGAAAAACGCTCTCGACAGCCGTTATTTGGAGTGGCGCGCGGCAGCGATGGCCTGCAAGAGATTAATGCTGCTCATGTCAGGTTGACTGGATGCGGCAACAGCCAGTGCTGCGGCATCGGCCATTTTCGCGACGTCGTCGCTGCTGATGGTTCCGCGCTTTTCCAGCAGGTTTAAAAGTTCGACAACGAGAAGGAAGGCGTTCACGCCATACCGTTCGGCTCTGAGCTCAAATTCGCCCCGCGCAGTTCCTCCGAGTCTCCCTCGACCCTTTTGTCCATGGTTTGATCGCCGCCCGCGGCAAAGCTATTATAAATTAACAACGTATTCTAACCCTCCGTGATCTGGAAAAACCCGCCGTGCCCATCAGCACGGCGGGTTGATCAAGCGTTGCCCAAGGCCTGGTGCTGGCGGATCTATAGATCGATTGCCGCCCGACAGCCTATCAAACACGCTTCGTCCCCGCGCCGCCTAACTTGGTAACGGCGGGCTTCTCCTCCCCAAATCGTTCAGGTCACTGGATGACTTTGACGATCTTGCGTGTGCCTGGATCAACGACAACGGTCCGGTCGTCGACGACGACGTAGCGGTATTTGACGTTCGGGACCTCATGAAGCTCGACTGTGTCGGGCAGGGTTGAGCCGATATTGAGCTCCACTCCAGGAATTTTCACCGAAGCGAGTGGCTGCTTTTTCACATATTCCTTAATCACCGTCTCCTGTTCCGGGTCGATCACCACGTCCTGAGCGGCGGCAGCACCGACACCGGCCAGCAGCAGAAATCCCGCGGCTGCGGTGGAAAGACGCATTCTCATAGCTATCTCCTTGTGAGCTCTCTTGCACTGGACGCGAAACTTTGCGCCAAAGCTTCCCCAAACATGAAGCTTGTGCAGACGTTCCTCACTGAGTCTTCGGTCTGGCCGTGCGTAGGACCAAAGTCTGCGCTGCAGCGCGCAATAGCCCCGCACATGCAGCCACCCGGAACTGTGTCTGTTCGTACTCGTTGGCGTGGCTCAACGGAGGAGCCTATGGAGAACAGTGTCCACCAAGCTCGCTGGCTGCTTGCACCGGTTTTCGCCGTCTCCATCACCTTCTTGGTGAGAGGAATGGTTGCTAGCTGATGCTCGCTAGCCAGAAATGACGCTCCAACAGCCCCGAATTTGTATCTGCGCAGAAAAGTGCCTTCCTGCGCTGATAGGATCCGCCCGCCATTCCTCGATTGGCGGGCGGATCCTCATTTCCCAGCTGCGTCGGATGTCGAGTGAGTAGGAAAACGGAAATGGACGAGAACAAGAGCAATCGAGACTTGTTCACTTGTTCGACCGAGGCCGCCTGTCGGTCGATGCGCTTTATGAGGTGGAACATTTCGCGCGGGAAAATGGCGTGTGGCCGAGCCAGGTCAGCAAGCTGATCAAAAAGAACGGCAACGACCGTCTGACCCTCACCAAGGCAGTGAAGAGCTGCGCGATCGGCATTGAAAAACCCGCCGCACTCTACAGCACGACGGGTCGATCGAGCGTTGCGCCGAGCACGGGCGTGGGCGCTGGGGTGGGCTGTGCCCGGTGCGGCCCGATCGTAACAAACGATACGTGCGCGGCTGCTTGGCGTCTACCAACCGCCAGTTGGGGACAATTTTCGTAGCCGGTTGGGGCGGACAATCATTGCAAATGTCCTCCTTTTACATACCGTTCACTCGTTCATCCCGACGGGCGCTAATTTTGATCACCAGTGACGGCCTTTCTGAAGCATGGGGGTTCCAAAAATCCCTTTCAACAGGCCGGTTTATACCCGTCCGATCCAGAGCTTCGCCAACGCGTTTTCGACCAGGTTTGGAGTGACGAGGTCGGCAGACGAACGCCGTGCGTCGCCAGGAAAGGAGCCGCGCTATCGTCGCCGATCTCGAACCTTGGCTGCGCGAGAAGCTCGGCCTGATCAGCCACAAGACAAAGCTCGCCGAGACGATCCGCTACACTCTCACGCGCTGGGAGGGCCTCTCGCGCTTCCTCGACGACGGTCGCATCGAGATTGACAGCAACACCGTCGAGCGGGACCGAACAATCGACGCCCGCCTGCAGCAGCTCCATGGCAGCGCTGTGCCTCAAAACATGGGGCGCCGAAGCGTTCGAACGCAACCGGAAGGTGCCCATTGGTCCAAGCATGGCGTCGTCAGCAGCGTGAGAGTGGCGATATCCGTGTATGACAGCAGAGTTGAAGGCACGGTCAAACACTAAAAGCCGGCGCCGTGTGGGCAAATTGGACGTCCATTGCCGCAGCAATTTCGGTCATGATGGGAGCAATTATGGCCGGGGCTATCTTTGCCTCTCCCCCGTTCCCCTGGCCTCCAGAACCTGCGAAACTTCGCCATGCGGGCAACATATCACCATGGCGACAAATAAAAACCCCGACCGGAGCCAGACGGCTGTTCTGAGGCCTACCGCTTAACGCACATCCGCGGTTCCGCTGTGCCGCAGATTTCACCTATGCCGCAATCGAGATCGCGACTGCAGGGCGGCGGCATCTGCGGCGGCTCCAGCACGATGAAGGGCGTCATCACCTTTTCGCCGGGCGCAACCAGCTGCGGTGCTGCCGCTCCGGCGGGGCCAAGCGACCGGATATAGCGGTAGAGCGAGCGCACGTCGGTTTCGTCCATCTTGCGGAGATTGTACCAGGGCATTGGCGGCGCTGCGTCGAAAAAGCGGGCAATGCGCACGAACTCATCTTCGCCGTCGTCTGCCACCATGAGCCGCAGGTTGGCCGGATAGCTCGTCCCCCATGGACCCTGGAAACCGATGTTGCTGCCCTTGAGCGCCTTCTCCGGGTCGATCTTCCCGCCGCTTTCCCGATAACCCATGGTGTGACAGTCGTGGCAGCTGCCGGTAATCGAGACGTAGAGGCCGCGTTCGACCGAAGGTTCCTCGGCGCGGGCCGGGATGTGGGCGAGCGAGAAAAGCACGGCACTGCACAGCAAAACGATCGTGCGCATGGCATCCCCCGAAGCAAATGCGGAAGAGAGACTATCAAGCCTAGCATCACCCGGGCAAATGAAAAACCCCGGCGGGGGCCGGGGTTCTGAGTGAAACGTGGCGGCTCGTTATCTCACGCCAGCCGCACTGGATGGCTGGCTGAAGCGGATGGAGGTGGACAGCGGCCAACGTGCAGGGGTTCCCCACCGAGATGACGGCGCGGATGAAGGCTCTGGAGCGGGAGAACCGGGAGCTTCGGCAGGCCAATGAGATCCTGCGGAAAGCAGCCGCTTATTTTGCCAAGGGGGAGCTCGACCGCCCGTTCAAAATGATCGCCTTCATTGATGATCATCGTGGCGACTACGGGATCGAGCCAATCTGCAGGGTTCTGCCGATTGCCCCGTCCACCTATCACGCGCGTGCGGCACAACACCACGATCCTTCCCGCCTGTCATTGCGGGCGAAACGGGATTTAGCTCTGAAGCCGGAGATCACAAGAGTGTTTGCAGAGAACTTCGCCGTCTATGGCGTGCGCAAGGTGTGGCGGCAATTGAAGCGCGAAGGCTTCGATGTGGCCCGCTGCACCATTGAACGATTGATGCGGGAGACCGGGCTGAACGGCGCCATCCGCGGCAGGCCGTTCAGAACCACGATCAGCGACAAGGCCGCGCCCGGTGACGTCGTGATCGGGCCGACTGGTGCGGTCAAGGTCATGGTGGCGACGAGGCCAGTCGACTTCCGGAATTATGTGGAGCGTCTGATTATGCGGAGTCCGCAGCGGCAATTGCTTGCCGCCTGCGGTATTTGAGCAGCGATCACTCGACATAATCTGCCGATCGGCTGACGGACTTCAGCACTGCCAGCAGCCTGGCGGGAGTGCGGAAGCGACCCGACTTGAGCGACGGTGGCGCCATCGCGGCAAGCGGTCGGCTCGGCCCGCAGGTAGATTTCAGTGCTTTGGAGGCTGGCGTGACCGAGCCAGAGCGAGACTTTGCGGACATCCCGGGTCGCCTGCAGCGTGTGCATGGCGCAGGTGTGCCGTCTATGTCGACCAAGACATAAGCGGCACACCGCCGCCGTGGAATTGCTGCAGGCCGGTGTCGATTGCTCGGTCATTGCCCTGTGGCTGGGCCATGAGACGATGGAAACGACGCTGATCTATCTTCACGCACATCTTGAGCTGAAGGAATCCGCACTCGCCAAGCTGAAGCCGTACGAACGCGCCAAAGCCGAGCGATTTCGACCAAACGACCGGCTTCTGGAATTCCTGAACGCCCTTTGAGCATGAGAATTATGCCGAGTGTCAACGACTGGCCTGCGGCCAAAAAACGGCGGGAGAAGCACGCTCTGACCGCCATGGTGAAAGAGGCACTCGGCATAGTTCGACGGTCGGCATAAACATGCAAACTTAACGGCATCGAGCCGCTCGGCTATCTCGCCGACGTCCTCACTAGGATCGTCAACGGCTATTAACAGCCGAATCGACGATCTCCTGCCATGGGCCTACGTCACCGCACCCAATCTCAAGGCCGTGATCTGAATTCGGGTGATACGCGGCCTCGCCAGTTCATTCGGCTAGTTCAAGACCCCCCTGAACTCGCTCCTCGATCGCCTTCAGGAAATGGTCGGACGTCGATGTCCATCCAAAGAGTATCTGCACGAGCGTGATCGAGGCGTCATGATTGCTCCTTGAGGCGTTCCCAGGAGATGGGCTCGCTAGTGCAATCCGTTAGCAGTATGCAGTGATAGTCCCTGAAGAAGGCATCCCGAATTGTCGACTCCACACACACGCTGGTCGTGCATCCTGTCATGATGAGGTGTTTGATGCCTGCGGTCTTCAGAACAGAATCGAGTTCGGTCTCGTAGAAACCGCTGAACCGCGTTTTGTAGAGGACGACATCCCCTGCCTCTGGCTTGAGGTCGTTAACGATATCTGTTCCCCAGGTGTCGCGGATCAGAATCCGGCCCTCGCTACCGTCCGGGGCTGTCATGCTCTCACCGACCCGAAAGATCTGGAGATGTCGGATAGGTTGGGGGCGTCCGATGTCCCAAGGTCCGAGAGGTCGGAATAATACCCCATCTTCAGACAGACGATGGGCACTCTCAAATTGCGAGCGGCAGCTATTACGCTGGCAGTAGGGTCGACAGCCCGTTGAATCCCGGAGATATCGATTCCGGCTCTGTCGAACATTCCACCTTTGGAGCCGAAGTCATTTTGCATGTCCACCACGAGAACTGCAGCGTTAGCGGGATCAATTGAAATAGGTTGAGGCTTCGCGTCTATGACAAGTGGCTGCATTTTTATCCTCCCACCAGCATGAGGGTCGCTCTTTGCGCCCTTGGTTATCATGATCGGCCACCTACATCGCGTCAACAAAAGGGGGAGCTACATCCTGCTTGGGAGCCCCAGGAACAGCGGTTATACTGCTGCGCGGGGCAATGAAGTCGATCGGCTGACGATGCCGGAGCGTGCGGGCTTGCTCCGTCGCGCAGCAGCGACGATCAAATCCTATTGTGACGACATCGGCTATTCCGGAACGCCAGCCAATGACACCGGCTCTGACGACGTCGTCTTCGATCTGGAATCGATTGGGAGCATTGTCGAGATTTTTCCGGCCCTGAAGAGCGGAGATCGGCCCGCTCTTACCCATTCCTGCCCGACAGTTTGCGCCCAAGCCATCGCGCTCATTGGCTAATCGCGGCACCGTTCACCGCCCGCACAGAACTCTTACTACTACCAAAAAGAATACGCCGTTAACCAGATTTTCTAACCCGCCAATGCTTAATCGCGAGACTGAATGGGTGAGGTGATCGGTGTCAAACATAAGGGCGTTTCCGCTGTATCGGCGGCGGAAGTTGGTCGAGGGAGTTGCCCGCGTGCTGGAATCCAAGAACGGCGAGGAGGCGAATGCGTTCTGGCGCAGCACCGCCAAGACAATTCTCGTTCAGTTGTCCGAATCAGGAATTGCACCCGGGCGCGCCGAACAGGAAATTGGAACGCTTCTTCATGCCGTCTTACGCGAGATAGCCAGCCGGAGTGCTGCGAAACGCACACACTAGCGTCGACTCACGACGAATGATTGCCGCTTGCAGACTCGACTAGGCTTCGCACATGTTACTGCACTGCTCCCGTCGAATGCCAGGTTTCTCACCCCTCATTGCAATATGCGCAGCCGAACTGGCTCGACCAAGCCGGTTTCGGCAAAAGGCAGGCAGCTAGCGCGGCTCCCGCCCAAAAAGCCGGTTTCGAATATTTCATTGTTTACTCCAGCTGGCACGTGCCCGGTGGCAGCCAGCTGGAAACCTGGCGGAGCCAACCAATTGAGATCGTGAAACACTCCACTTACGCCAACGGTTAAGCTCGCTGCCTATCGCCGCGCTGGCCCTAATCACCGTCCGTCGCGGTCTATAATGGGTCGGCTGGCTGCTCCGCGTCGCAATGCTGATTGCCGAAGGACTGGCGCGGCCATGGACGGGCAAGCGCAGGTCCTGATGCGATGTTTGGTGAATCTGGTTTGCTGGGCTTGCATTCCATGGTGGCTCTATCGGCTGGAATAAGCTTCTGGCGGGCAGTGTCCGTTCGAATGATGCTTTTGCGTTGCCTTGAGCGCAAGTTTTTGGCCAGCCAGCCAGCGCCCCCTCTTAAGCATGCTGCTGGTCAAGGCCCAGCGGCCTCTAGCTGCTAGTCCCCCCTCAACCAAGCCGCTGGGCCATACCCGCTAGAGCGAAGCGTGCTGTCTCGCACATTAGCAATCCCTTGCTTAAGGCCGTGCACGCTCCAGACTCGTTTCATGAAGCGGGGAATTGGAATTGGCGACGTGGTCGCAATCACCGCGACTGATCAGCGATCCGCCAAATTGGCGGCAAATCCATTGGAAAGCGCGCCAGACCGAAGCTATACCGCGCGGTTAGCCGGTCCCCATCGTCCTGCCACTCGACAGCGCTGGCAATAGAGCACCAGATCCCGGTCAATACAGCCGCCCTACCCTTCGCAAGACGGTCGATGAGGGCCTGGATATCTATCCCTATTCGGCCGCACCTAAGTTCCAGATGTCCCGATGCAGGCGCCATGTCCCGTCGTCGCCCTTTTTCCAGACGACGAGATACTTGCCCGCGACGGTGGAGAGGGCGCCGCCTTTGCTCGGCACACCGAGCGTAAATGCGCCAACTTCGTAGGCGAGATTCCCGCTCCCTTCCACTTCCAGCGCCCTCAGGGTGAGATTCTTCATCCCGGCCTTGATTGCGCCCTGCCAGAATTCTTCCACGCCCTTGCGGTCATCGACGCGTTTGCCGTCGGGTGGCAGCAGGGCGGCATCGTCGGTATACATTTGACCTACCGCTGCTGCGTTTCCGCTGTTGAAGGCGTCCATGAATTTTACCAACGCCGCTTCGATGTCCTCACGAGCCGAGTGGGCGGCCGCAGACAATGCAGACGAAAGAAGCAGCACAGCAGCAAATGCAAATGACTGAACCAGTCTCATTTCGTCCTCCCTTGCGTGCCCGACATGCCCACCCGATGAATAGCGCCGACCCGAGGGCGCCGCGGCGTTCGATGGCCAGGCGCGGATTATATTAGACTTATCTGATATGACGGCGCAAGCGCAGCTGCGACCCTCTGAACGACCAGCGTAGCAGCTGCCGGAGAGCTTCAAAGCGGCGGCTACCGCCTCACTGCCCTCCTCGTCTCGACGAAAGAGTTCGTTCGAATGATGCTTTTCCGTGGCTTTGCTCGCAAGTTTTCGTCAGCCAGCACAGGGCCTCCTCTTACGCTCGCTGGTCGTCAAGGCCCAGCGGCCACTAGCTGACAGTCCCCCCGCAGCCAAGCCGCTGGGCCCCTCGACGTGGGGAACGAGCATTGGAGACGATGTCGCGCTTTCCGTTACAGCCCGAAGGCGGGTGACAGATGACCGCGTCAGCCTCTCCACCCCGAGCTACGATTTCACGCATTCGATCAGGCACAGCTCTCTCGGGCTAGCGCGCCAAGCATGAGTCAGCTCCCGAATGAGCAGGTGCCGCCCAGTTCAGCTTCGGCCCTTGGGCGCGCAAAGTATTGGGCGAGATCGATCGGCAGTCCGGTCGGCAAATTGGGGCAGCGATGGCGAGAATGAATGCCAGGAACTTCCCTTCGGTGCCGCTTCGTCGATCTGTTTGCCGAGAAGACGCGCGCGCTGCGTGCCGCCCCCCATACCGCAGAGAACTCACTTCAGGTCACACACACACACGACGCCACCGAGATCCTGCATCACTTTTCTACTCCGACGCCGCCACGTCACCAAGATCAGTCGCGAGCGTGATCGCGGCTATCAAATCGGGATCGCGCACCGGAGCGCTCTATGAGTGAGCCCCGAACGGCGCGCTCGAGCAATCCGGCTCGACGTAAGGCGGGCCATCTGTGCCGGCCTCGTGACTAAGAGACGGGCGAATGGCGGTTCCTGGACTCACCTTTCTGGTCTGAAGTCGCTTCCTTGAGCCGGTGGCGGAGTTCTTGCTTGATCGACTTCAGCACCGTTTTAGAATCGGTTTTCGGAAAATTTGTCTTGTGGCATCAATTTTCATGGGATAGGATCATTTTTCATAGGTTTTGGCCGACTAAACCAAAATTCGATGGAAGGATTCGCTTTTCATGCCTGCGGTGCAACAGCACCAATTTTCAGGTCCTGTTACCGTTTTTCAGGAAATCCGCCTTCCTGAAACGGCGACCCCGGCCGGGTACAGCGCCCTGATCGGAGCCTACAGGCTCGCCGCGCCCTTGCCCCGTAGGTTGTTCGCCACTGGCGAGCATCATCGCATTACCGAACGGGAAGGCTGGCGGATCATGACCCCCCGCCATGCCCCAAATCCTACCCTCGAAGGCCACCTGACCTTTGCGCTCAAGTACGAGGGACTGGACCTTGCCGTCCTCAAGCGGCTGTTCCAAGTGACCGGTCCCGCGCCGATCGAGGCGCTGGTCCGTGAAAGCCCGACCGGCAGTTATGCCCGCCGCATCTGGTTTTTATATGAATGGCTGAGGGGCGCGCGTATCGATCTGCCGGACGCGGAGGCCGGACGATACATTCCGGTTGTCGATCCCGAGCTGCAGTGGCCCGGACCCGACAAGACCGCTTCGCGCTATCGCGTAAGGGACAATCTCCCCGGCACGCGTGAGTTCTGCCCTCTGGTGTTCCGCACCAAGATTCTCGAAAAATTCATCGGCCTTGAACTACCGCGGCGCGCGGAGGCAATCGTAGCGGACGTGCCGCGCGACCTCCTTGCTCGGACCGCCGCCTTTCTTTTGCTCAAAGACTCGCGATCAAGCTATGCGATCGAGGGCGAGCACCCGCCGCAAGATCGCATCCAGCGCTGGGGCCGCGCCATCGGCGAAGCCGGCCGCTGGCCGATCGATCGCGATGAGCTGCTGCGTCTGCAAAGAATTGTACTTGGTGACGCTCGTTTCGTAAGACTTGGCTTCCGAAAAGAAGGAGGTTTCGTCGGTGAGCATGACCGAGACAACGGCACGCCCTTGCCCGATCACATCAGCGCTCGGCCCGAGGACCTGCCGCGGCTAATTGATGGAATGGCGGCGTTCGATCAGGGCCCCGCGCAAAAGCTTGATGCAGTCGTAGCCGCCGCAATCCTCGCCTTCGGCTTTGTCTACATTCACCCGTTCGAGGACGGAAACGGCCGCATTCACCGCTACCTAATCCACCACGTCCTTGCCATGCGCGGCTTCAATCCGCCGGGAGTGGTCTTTCCCGTCTCGGCCGCGATCCTGGACCAGATCAACGAGTACAGGGGCGTGCTCGAGAGCTATTCGCAGCGCCTTCTGCCGTTGGTGGAATGGGAACCGACGCCGCAATTCAACGTCCGGGTGCTGAATGACACCGGTGATTTCTACCGGTTCTTCGATGCAACCCCGCACGCCGAATTCCTCTATGCTTGCGTTCAGCGGACGATCGAACGGGACCTTCCCGAGGAAACCGCATTTCTGCAGCGCTACGATCAGTTCCGGCAGCAGGTGGACGCCTTTATCGACATGCCCGAGCGGTTGACCGATCTGCTCTTCCGTTTTCTTCACCAGAATGATGGACATCTATCGAACCGCGCGCGCGAAAAGGAATTCGCCGCGCTGACCAGTGACGAGGCAGGAAGAATCGAGGCGATCTACGCGCAAACCTTTGGTGCCCATTGAAGGTGTGATCATCAGGATTGATTTTTAGTCCGACGGTTTGCGATTCCCTTGTCCCCTGCCTTCATCTCCGACGCTTGACTTGTCGCCGAGACATGCACGATTTTTTCCGCACGGTCTGACCGGCCGCCGATCAGCCGCGGCCAGAACGCGCTTGACAAACCGGAGCCGTCCCGTCCAACCTCACGCATTCACCAGGGGAGTCCCGGCAAGGGGCTGAGATACTGCTGGCATTCGCGGCGCAGTGACCCGTTGAACCTGATCCAGTTCATACTGGCGTAGGGACGGTGCAAGCGCTTTGCGGGAGTTTACGCCCGAGGTCCTGTTTCAGCAGGTCGCTAGAAGCGTCTTTTCATCCTTCCGGCACAGAACTGGGTCTCCAATGCAACGAGCAAAGGAGCCTCAAGATGAATGCTCTCACCCCCGCCGTCTCGACGGGACCGCTGCCTGCCTCACGCAAAATCCACAAATCCGGTACCATCCACCCGCAGCTCAGGGTGCCGATGCGCGAAATCTCCGTCCATCCGACGGCAGGCGAGCCGCCGGTGACCGCTTACGATCCGTCCGGCCCCTATACCGACCCGACTGTCGAAACCAGCATCGAAAACGGCCTTGCACGGCTTCGCCATGAATGGGTCACCGCGCGCGGCGATGTCGAAGCCTATGACGGCCGCCACGTCCGGCCAGAAGACAATGGGTTTGCGGCGGGCGAGCGCCTAACACCGGAATTTCCAGTCCGCAACCGGCCACTCCGGGCCCAGACCGGCAAGGCGGTGACACAGCTTGCCTATGCGCGCGCTGGCATCATCACGCCCGAAATGGAGTTCGTCGCCATCCGCGAGAACCTTGGTCGCGAGATCCTGCACGGCAAGCTTGAGCGCGACGGCGAGGCCTTCGGCGCGGCGATCCCCGACTTCGTCACGCCTGAATTAGTCCGCCACGAGGTGGCGCGCGGACGCGCGATCATTCCCGCCAACATTAATCATCCCGAGAGCGAACCGATGATTATCGGTCGCAATTTCCTGG
>NZ_JAMYPQ010000008.1:0-257106 GCF_040320455.1 Mesorhizobium sp. M0698
GCGCCGGAGGCGGCGGTAGTAGTCGAACTGCCGTCGCTGGCGAGGAGGGGCGACAGCGCGGTCTTGCCATGACTGCCATCGCTGGTGGTAGCGCCGGAGGCGGCGGTAGTAGTCGAACTGCCGTCGCTGGCGAGGAGGGGCGACAGCGCGGTCTTGCCATGACTGCCATCGCTGGCGGTAGCGCCGGAGGCGGCGGTAGTAATCGAACCGCCGTTGCCGGCGAGGAGATGCGAAAGCGTGGTCTTGCCATGATTGCTATCGCCGGTGGTGGCTTCGGAAGGGGCGGTGGCAGTCGAGGTGCTGCCGCCGGTGATGGTCTCGGCCGGGGCTGTGGCGGTCGAGGTGCCGCCGCTGGAGGTGGCTTCGGAAGGGGCGGTGGCGGTCGAGGTGCCGCCGCTGGAGGTGGCTTCGGAAGGGGCGGTGGCGGTCGAGGTGCTGCCGCCGGTGGTGGCTTCGGAAGGAGCGGTGACAGTCGCGGTGCTATCGCCGGTGGTGGCCTCGGAAGGGACCGTCGCCGTAGAAATGGGATCGGTGGCCGCAGCTTCGGAAGGAGCAGTCCCGGCGGTGCTGAGATTGTGTTGCCGGAAAACGGCCTGCAGTTCCGGGGAGCTCTCAAGCGCGGTGTCGCCTCGCTGTGAACCCCAGGCGTACGCGTACTCGAAGGCGGGTGACGGAACCAGCTTGGCCCAGTGGTCCATCATGGTTTCCATCTGGGCGGCGGTGGGCACGACATATTTGCCACCCATGTCGGTGTTATAGTCGCCACCGCCAAACGTCTGGTAGCCTGGAATGATCTTGCTCGTCGGGATGCCCGATGCCTGAGCGGCGGCAACGAATTTATCGATCATGTTATAGTCGACCGCGCCATCCGTGCGGACAGGATAGACATCCACGCCGTAGTAATCGATACCGGTATTGGCGGGATTGTACGTGTTCGAAAAATCCGGATTCGCGGACGTCCCCAAGCTCATCATCGTGATGTAGGTCTTGGCGTCCGGCACATTGGCGTGAATCCAGTCGGATTCTGCCTTCAGATTCGCGGCGGAGGCGTAGGTGCCCCATTGGCCGGTGGGATCCGGCTCGTCGACAAGGAAGAATCCGAACAGCTTCGGATTGCCGATGAAAGGCGTGATCTTGTCGATAAAGGACGACGTCGCTCCGTCGGTTTCGTTGAGGTAGACCAAGCCCTTCATACCGTCCGGCAGCGCATTGAGTTGGTCAACAGATGAAACGTCGGCCAGATTGAATCCGGCTTGCGAAATTTCCGTGCCCGATCCACCTGACGTGTAATGCAGAGTTGTCATCCAATATTCCTTTTTCTGTTTCGACCGTGCCTACTTACAGACGGCGTATATTAGCGCCAAATCACATACCGACACCCTCTGACAGAAATATTGAGGTTTGAAGTAGGATTGAGCGTTGGAGGGGCGCTCCCTTCGAACTCGTTTCCGCAACGGTATCGACGACCAGCCAAGGATGGTTCTATTCGGGATAAGACTCGGCTAACTTGATCCGACCGTGTGGAGCTTGGCTCGAATGGCGCGGTCGAGAAGCCGTCCGACGCAGGACGGCCGGGAAATCTGAAAACCAGACCAAAAACAAAACCCGCCTAGCGGCGGGTCGTCAGTGCGAATCTGCACCGTACCCAAATTACTAGCATAGCTGCCGGCACAAAGCAAGAACAAAATGTGACACAATCGACGAAGCTGCCGATCTAGACGGCGCTTCTCCGAAATGCGAATGCGCCTCGCAGCCGGCATTGCCGCAACAGCGGTGCCGTGCAACATCGGCGGCTTGGAAGGAACCCCGGTGCTGTCTCGCCTGATCGCCGGCCTGCTGCTCGCCTGCGGATTGACCCACAGATCATGTATTCGCTTGCGCAGGCGTCGTGGGGCTACCCAGTTGCCTTTTCCGCGAGGCGACGGTTGGACTCAAACATCTTCTGCGGCATCCACCGAAAGCTCCTGATCATGACGTTCGCGCGGAAGAGGTTGGCCGGATTGGCCGCGAGGCTGGTGCAAGGCGATATATCCCAGACACCAGGGCGCGGACGAGCGGCTTGCGTACCGGCGTCTCGATGAAGCGCCAGACGATAAAAGAGGCAAGGAGGACCCCGGCCAACACGACGAAGAATGCGGCGTTCTTGCCGACATGAGGCGCCAGCGCGTTAAGCGAAATGTAGCCGATATACTGGTGCAAAAGATACAGCGGATAAGTCAACCCTCCGAGCATCATGATAGCCTTGGATGGAGCAATCACGGAGCGGAGCAATATCGCGCCAGCGAAGACTCCGTAGACCACTATATTGGCAGCGAGGAGGGCCGGATACGAAATGGCTGCGCCAAAGTGCTCCTGCATCCAGTTATGAGAGAACATTGCGGTCTGGCAAGACACCAGGAACGCGACGGCAAGAAACAGGAACGCAGCCGGTGAACGGCCCCTTGCAACGATGTCTTCCGCGAGGATGCCGGCGGCAAACAAAGGCGCATAGTTTGTAATGAAGAGAATGCGTATCACCGGGTTCCCAAAGAAGAACTCGTTGGTTGCCGAAATTGCGAGCCAGATGGCCGCGATGGGTATTTTCCAGCGCTGAAAGGCGCCGGCAAAGATCAGCACTGCAACCCAGCCGTAAAACAGGATCTCGAGCATGATCGACCAGTAGACGCCATCCATGGACGGCCTGCCGAAGAGGCGGGCGAACATGGAAAGATTGGCTACATAGGTTGGAACATCGGTCGGAAAACGCTGATCTTTGGCGACGACGAGAACAACAAACGTCGCGGTCATGCAGACGAGGAATCCGGGATAAAGCCGGGCGAAGCGGGCGACCGCGAATTCCTGCCAGGTTCGACCTTCGGCCGACCACGCGATGACGAAACCGCTGATCAGGAAAAACAGATTGACGCCGAGATAGCCGTAGATGGCGTAAGGTGCTGCGGCAGGATATTCCACGTCGAGATTGCCCGCGATCGCGCCGCCAAAAAGATAGTGAAAGAGCACGACCGCGAGGGCTGCAGCTAGGCGCAGCAGGTCGAGTGATGGCATGCGCGCCGGAATGGCCTTGCCTGCCGGTTCCACAGCTACCTCCCGCAGCCGTTTCAGCTTTTGACAACCATCAGCGGCCTGATCCGCAATACCAGTGCTAACGCGAAGACTGCAAACCGGCGGCAGGTCAAGCCTTTACCTTCTCAAGTACGAACAGCTGCTCGCAGGACAGGAACCGCAGGACGCTAAAAGAGCGTACCAGCTTGAGCCCCGCCGCCGCGAAATCCTGTCGTGCAACGGTGAGATTGACGGGATGAGGCGCCGACATCCTTCCGGTGATCAACTTCCGCAGCCTTAGCCGTATTCTCTGGAGGCGGGTGCCAAGGCCGTAGGATACGATCAGGCGACGGCTGGCAACGCGCGCGAGCTCAATGATAATGTCGCGCCTGAGATGTGGCGGGATAAGGTGAATGAGGCGAAGGCAGACCACCGTATCAAAGCTTTCGTCGGCGAACGGCAGCTGCGTCACGTCACATCGGATGAATCCCCGAAATCCGGATTGACCTTCATATGCTGATTTAGCCAAGGCCATCATTTCCATTGAAATGTCTGCAGCCAGCACCCGACAATTATGCTGGCCCAGCACGCCGGCCAGCTTCCCGGTTCCGCATGGGATATCGAGCACCTGAGATGGAGGCGGGCTGCACCTCTCCAGCGCCTTGGCGATGCAGCGTTGCTCCCGTCGCGCAATGACGTATGACGCAACGGTGGACAGCTTCAACCGGCCTGCATAGCCGTTCAGGTACCAGCTCGCAAAACTCGGATCTTGATATCTCTGTTTTGTCGGGAGCTCATAGGCCGCGACTGCCGCGACCTTGGCGTTGTAATTGGCAGGTATAGCCGTATTTGCCGCTGCCGTCTGATGTGGCTCGAGGTTCTCGCTCATATGCCTGCTTTCATACGATTTCTCCTGCAGATGAGATCGAAGATTTTTGTCCGACACGTTCATTGGATAGCCGACCAAGCTGCCCTATTGGCGATAGAGGGGATAAACGGCCAGTTGGCTGCGTCCATCACAGAGAAGGTTTCCAGAAGGCTGGGTGTCTCGCATCCCTCGAACGGATGAGACATGCCGAACTCATGACTGCCGCGCCCGCGCGGAAGTGTGCTGGGGAATAGGGCTACTGCACACCCCTTTCGGAGACGGAACGGTAAACGGACGGTAGGCAATCCGGAAGGATAGTCACCGAAACGCACTCCTTCCGTTCACGATTTTGGCGTCCGTCGATATCCTAACGTGACCACACCGTCATTCATACGGATGGCGCGGATTCCTGGCTCGTCGGCTAGACATCCCAGGAAGAGATGGGCGTTCGCTTCAGCAAATGGACATGACGTCACTGCCAGTAGGCTTCCCTCAGTCTGGATTGAAAGATGATCTTGGAGCTATTTGGGCCGTCCGGTGCTGGTAAGACGACGTTAGCGTCCGAGCTGGTGCACGTTTTGCGAGCTCAGGGCTACTGTGTTGTTTTGCAGACCGGTGACCGCCGACATCCGGTTAGGAGGGCCGCCTTCAAACTGGTCTCCGGCTTGCATTCAAAGTGGATCGGACAGCGTTCTCTCGGTGCAGAAGTGCTTAAGATTCTTCCACCCAAGAATGAGCTGTGGGCGGCTCGCCTGAACTGGCATCTTGAAGCTCTTCTTCAAGCTTGGCGCGCGGCAATAGCGTCCAATGACACGATCTCAATTTTTGACCAGGGTATGGTGCAATTCGTATGTTCACTGGTTTTGTTCAGCGGCGTAACGGATCGTGAAAGGGTGTCGCGCGCGCTCGAGCTTCTACCCAAACCGGATCTGCTTGTCCGATTGCAGGCGCCAAGGGAAATTCTAGAGGTCCGTCTGAAGGAACGCCGGCGTAACCTCGGTATCATTCAGAAGTTCCTCGAAGTCGATCTGCAGAGCAGTCTTGATCATATTGACCACGTTAATCTCATTGGGGAACAACTTGGATCGTTTCCCGTGCCAACAACTTGCGTCGAAAGTTTAGATTCGAACGGGCTCACAGCCGCCACAGAAATGATAGCGCGTGGAGTAATCGACAAGTTCGGCGCGGCGCGGGCGAAATTTAAAAGAGTTGAAGCTTAGAGAGATGCGGTTTTGAAGCGTCGATAAGAAGATATCCAATAATATGGAAAATCGAATTATTGAAAAGGAACCGCGCGAGTTGACATGACATGCGCTTTTCTCGCTACCAGACTGCCTTGGCGTTGACGTTAGCTGCTGTCAGCGCGATATCCATAGTTATCCACGGGGCGGTGAGTGGAGAAGACGTCGCATCAACAAAGTTCGTCGCGCCGGTAGCCATGGACCTGCCGGATTACCTGCACGCCGCGAAGGATGCGGCATTTGGCACAACTTTCACCCGAATAACCAAACCCGGAATCCTCGGCGCCGGCATCGCATGCGGGAGCAAATATTGCAGCCACCGCTATTCGAGCGCCCAGGCCTGGAATGCGGATCAGAGCCTTCTTGTCATCAGCAACGGCTGCGGCGGCTTATGCTTCCTGGATGGGCGCACCTACGCCCCGCTTTTTCGCCGTGATCGATCGACCGAATGCGAATGGCATCCTCACGATCCCGACCTGATGATCTGCGTCGGTGGTCGGAAAATCTCGACCTGGGCGCCACGCACCAATCATGAGGAGGTCCTGTTTGTTTCGACTGACAGTAGCAATCTCCAGTTCGGGCCATACAAAGGTAATCCAAGCCGAGATGGCAGCCGTATTGCCGTACGCGCGGTTCGCCGGGACGGCAAAGCGGTCGTCTTTGCCTACGATCTCAAACAGCGGCGGAAATTTCCGGAAATCAATCTCGCACAGCTTGTCGGGGCCAACGGCGCCTGCTCAATCTCGCCGCTGGGCGTCAACATCTTATGCATTCAGAACCTGAAAGACGACACTGAACAGACGTTCATCTTTTCTGTTGACGGCGTTCTGCGCCAGAAATGGACTGAGCATCATCGGCCTGGCCATGGCGACATGACCGTCGATGCCGACGGCAGCGAAATCTATGTGGGGATCAGTAAGTCCGATCCAGACATATTCCAGGTGATCAAGCGAAGGCTGTCAGATGGGAAAGTCACCTCGCTCATGAGATATGGTGAAGCACAGCATGCATCGCTCAGGTCGCTGGACAGGCCCGGTTGGGTGTTCCTTACCTATTCGGGCAATCCGGACGAAGTATCGAAATATCCGGCTTGGGCGCCGTATGCGCGGGAAGTCATCGCGTTGCGCATCGACGGCAGCGGAGAGGTCCGGCGCATTGTGCAGACGAAGAACGTTCCATTCGACTACTGGAGTGAGACCCACGCCTCGCCGTCCCCGGACGGTTCACAGGTGATCTGGTCAAGCAATTGGGGAGTACCCGGCGGCCCGGTTTACGATTTCGTCGCCCGTATTGACTGGCCGGAAGGATCAGACACTGGCTCGAGAGCATTAGCCGCGAGCGGTCTTCAATAACAAAACCTTCCGGTCGCCTATGGCGATATGGCCGATCGTGCTTGCTCCATTCACGCTTTTAACGCCTCACGTTCAACTTCGCCGCCATACGGCTCCGTTCGATGTCGATTCATTCAAACGGACGACGACAGTGGCCAAGCCTGCACCTAGCGTGATTGTGCAGTTTGCAAGGCTTATGACACTTGCCGGAATCCTACGAATTACAGCGATGACGTCGGGTGACGGCTTGTATCGCCAAGGGCGCTCGCGCCGGAGCTCACTGTTGATGTCACGGCCGAGAAAGGAATAGCAGATGGATACGGATAAGCGAGCCGAAGAGAATGCCTCTTTCAACCCTGAGTTGTTAGAATGGTTGGTATGCCCAATGACCAAGGGCTCACTTGCCTGGGATTCGGATCGCGATGAACTCGTTTCGAAGAGCGCAGGACTTGCCTATCCGGTTCGCGACGGCATTCCAATCCTGCTAGCCTCGGAGGCACGGACGATCACCTCCCGCGTGGTCAAACTTCGCGCATCCAGACGATGATGGGAGCCGCGCTAAAGTAGGCGGCTTTCCGACGACAGCCAGCAATGACAGGAAAGTGTGCCGCGGAGCGCGAGCCGTTTGTCTGCGGACCACTCTGCGCTCGGCACCCGGGCAGTGCCGACCTCTTTGATGCAACGCGCGGCGACCTGAACCGGCTGGGTACGGCGGCCCGCTGCCGGGACAGGGTTTGCGTCATTTAAACAGACGAGGACAGTGGCAAGACCTGCCCCTACCGTGACCTGGGCGAGATGGGTAGCGAAACCAACACCATGAAAGCAAATTCAAGGGCCGGCCACTTCGCGCGATCGGGCTACAGCGAACGGTCAGGAGACGCAGGATGAATCCGCATCTGGTGTGTGTCGGAGGCGAGGATCATGCCCTGCGAATTCCGTTCTTGATGTCGCTGCGAGAGAAGGGATTCCGTGTTACTGCGGTGTCGAGCGGCGGTGAAGCCGCATTCCTGCGGCATGGCATTCCGCATCGCAGCTACGGTTTCGACCGATTTTCCAGCAGCAGCGGAGAATGGGCCGCCATCAGAACCATTCGAAAGCTGATGGCGGAACTCCGGCCGGACATTATCCAAAGCTTCGACACCAAGCCCAACCTGGTGACGCCACTTGCGGTGCGCGGAAGCGTTCCAGTCGTGCGCACTATCAACGGTCTGGGCTGGACGTTCTCGTCCCTGGAACCGCGCGCCCTTGCCCTGCGCCCAATCTTTTGCGGACTGCAATGGCTTTCGTCGTTATGGACGGCGGCTACGGTGTTCCAGAATCGGGACGATCAGGCATTCTTTGAACGCTACCGACTGATCGGACGCGGCAGCGGACGAGTGATCCGCAGTTCTGGAATCGACGTCGATGCGTTCGCCATGGCAAGGCATCTTGCCCCGTCGGCGATGAAAATGCGCGAAGAGCTTGGGCTCCAATCCGCCGAGATCGTAATTTTTGTCGGCCGGCTAACGCGCCAGAAAGGCATCCCGACACTCCTCAAGGCAGTCCCTCGCATCCTGTCGGAAAGGCCCAATGCCCGTTTCGTGCTTGTCGGCCCATTGGAATCCGAGGGCCCATTTGCAGTGGACAAGGCTGAGATCGATCGACATGTGCCGCATGTCATCGCCTTGGGTCCACGACGCGACGTTCCTGCCCTTCTTGGCATGGCCGATCTGTTCGCCTTTCCAACACAATACCGAGAAGGGATTCCGCGCGTCCTGCTGGAGGCAGGGCTCGCGGGATTGCCTATCGTCGCCTCGATGATGCCTGGTTGCAATGAGGTGGTCGAGGACGGATGGAACGGCCATCTCGTCCCCCCGCACGATGCGAACGGCCTTGCCTCTCGAATTATAGAGGTCCTGTCCGACCGCCGGAAAGGACGGACCATGGGCGCTCGCTCTGTCGAGCTCGTCCGGACGCAGTTCTCGCTGCCCTGGGTGGTCGAGCAATATTGCGATCTCTACGACAATGTCCTTAGTGCCAAATCCCAGGGCGGCTTCGCTCGACCGGCATCGCCGGTGTTGCTTGAAGAGCCTGCTGCAAACCGCGGATCGGGTGGAGCGCGCCGATGATCCGGGACGCGATCCTGGCCTGCGGCGTGGCCATGTCGTATGCGGCGCAGCTCTCAGTTCCGGGCTTGCCCTTCGGCTATGGCGAATTGTTTCTCGCGCTTTGGATCATGCTGTCGATCGGGCGGGTGCTCGCCGGCGGTCACTTGGTAGTCAGGCCCGCCCTGATCCGTGTTGCGGGCTTCTGGCTGATCATCACGCTCGCTCTGGGTATTGGCACCATCGTTGGCTACCTGACCACGGTACTGTATCTGTCGGTGGTGATGCACGATGGGGTAGCCTACCTGCTGCTGATCTGCGTCACCTGCCTGGCCGCCGCGGAGCCCGACGCGGATCGCCGTCTGCGCAGTGCTGCCTGGTGGGTGGTCGCGATTGCGAATGCATGCTTTATTGTTCAGCTGGCACTTGGATGGGGTTGGATCCACCAATCCGGCGTCGATCCCTGGTACTGGGATCGCTTCCGAGGCTGGTCCGAGAACCCCAACCAGCTCGCGCTCTATTGCGCACTCCTTGGTCCGCTCGCCTTGCATCTTGCGACGACTACAAGCAAGCCGTGGGCGAGGTTGGCCGGGCTCAGCAGCCTTATCCTGATCATCTATGTCGGAAGGCTGACGAAGAGTGATACCTATCTTTACACGACGGTCCTGGTCGGCCTGATATTTCTTGGGCTGCGGGTTCGGACATGGCTCGCAGCCGGTGACGGCAAGGTCAGCCTGTCCCGGCAAGTTACCCTCCTGCTGATGATTGGCTTCCTTCCGTTGGCCATGTCGATGACGCCTTACATCGTCACGGAGGTGGGCAGCGTCGAACAGTTCGCCTTGAGTCTTACCAAGGACAAGGGCGGCGAAGCGACCGCCGAAACCGCTGCACTTCGAATCCATCTCTGGGGAGATGCATTGGGCAAGGGCCTAACGTCAGGATCCCTGGGCCTTGGTCCTGGCCCGCATCTGGAGCGCCCGCCCATTTCCTACAGCCAATTTCTGCCCCGGCCTTTCGAGGCTCACAACACGATTCTCGATCTGTACACTCAAGGTGGTTTGGTTGCGGTCCTGGCCCTGGCCTGGATTGTCGGCGCGGCGGCTTTATGCGCATGGCGTGCGAAGCTCGATGCCCTGTTCGTGCTGGTGGTGTCGATCGTCATCTTCGGAATGCCACATCTGATCATCCGCCATCCAATCGTGTGGTTTGCGCTTACCATTTGCCTTGTTGCCGGAACGCCGCGAACGATTTCGGCAACCTCTAGCGACCTGAGGTGATGGCATGTGTGGGATTACCGGAATTCTCCTTGCACCCGATGCCGCCAACATCAAACCGCTCAGGGCAATTGGCCAGATGACGACGGCCCTTCGTCATCGTGGGCCTGATGGCGAAGGCTTCTGGATCAATCGCGAAGCCGGCATTGCCTTCGGCCACCGACGTTTGGCTATAGTCGACCTATCGGAAGCAGGACGCCAGCCGATGCATTCGGCAAGTGGCCGATATGCCATTACCTTCAACGGCGAGATCTACAATTTCCGCGATCTGCGCCGCGAGCTTGAAGACGCTGGCCATCGGTTCCGTGGCGCCAGCGATACCGAAGTGATGCTGTGCGCAATCGAGAGCTGGGGTCTCGACACCGCACTCACGCGCTTCGCTGGCATGTTCGCATTTGGATTGTGGGATCTAAAGACCAGGACCCTCCATCTCGCCCGCGACCGAATGGGCAAGAAGCCGCTCTATGTTGCTGCAACGCGCGATGCGCTCGTTTTTGCCTCCGAGTTGAAGGCAATCCATCGTTTTCCAGGTTTCTGTCAGGAGCTCGATCTCGACGCGGCCGCGACAATGCTTTCGAAAGGATGGGTACCGGGAAACTGTTGCATCTGGCGAGGCGTGTTCAAGCTACCTCCGGGCTCGGTCCTGTCTGTGACGGCGGCGGATTTTGCCGAGGCGCGCAGCGCCGCATCCCTTTCGCAACGCGCCCGACACTGGTGGTCGCTGTCTGAAATCGCCGCGAACGGTCGACAGAATCCAATCGCCGGTACCGACGAAGAACTGACCGATGGACTCGACGATCTGCTTCGACTTGCCGTCCGGGAACGCATGATAGCCGATGTGCCGCTGGGTGCCTTTCTGTCTGGTGGCCTCGACAGCTCCACGGTTGTGGCGCTGATGCAGGCCCAATCGCCAAAACCGGTGCGCACATTCACGATCGCTTTCGGAGAAGGCGGGTTTGATGAGGCTCCCCACGCGGCGGAGGTCGCGCGGCACCTGGGCACCGATCATACTGAACTCCACCTTTCAGCAGCCGCTGCGCGTGAAGTCATTCCGGAACTGCCGCGGATCTGGGATGAGCCGTTCGCCGATGAATCGCAGATACCGACTTTGCTCGTGGCGCGGCTCGCTCGCCAGCACGTTACGGTGGCGCTATCAGGCGACGGTGGCGATGAATGCTTCGCCGGTTACGCTCGTCATTTCATGGCTGCGCGGTTGAAACGACAGCATGCGCTGCCGTCGCCGCTGCGTCACGCGCTTGCTGCAGGGGTCGGATTGCTGGCCCGTGCAGCGCGTCACGATTTCGTCGGCAAGCTGCCGCTTTCGGCGAGTGGACGGCACGCGCTGCGGAGCGACCGGCTGCATCGCCTCGCTCGGCTGCTCGCTGCGCCAGATGAGGACGAATTGCATCGACGGCTGACCGGAGCATCGACCGGGAGCCTCGCACTCCACACGCCGCCCACATCAATTCAAGGGTCCCCCCGGCTTGATGGCCTGCTGTCCCGTCTCTTGTACGACGACATGGCCGGTTACCTGCCCGACGATATATTGGTGAAGTTGGACCGCGCCAGCATGGCCAATAGCCTCGAAGGCCGGTGCCCGCTTCTCGACCATCGGGTTGTCGAATTCGCCTGGCGGCTGCCGGCACATGCGAAGGTCCGCAATGGCAAAGGCAAGTGGCTTCTTCGTCAGCTGCTTAGCCGCTATGTTCCGCAACGGCTGATCGACCGGCCGAAGCAGGGTTTCGATGTTCCCATAGCAGTCTGGCTGAGCGGCCCGTTGCGCATCTGGGCCAGCGATCTAGTCGCCGATATACGCCTCTCCGGAGATGGGATCTTCGACTTTGCGAAGGTCGAAACCTGCTGGCGCGACCATCTTGACGGAAGACAGGATCATTCTCGCGATTTGTGGCCCGCGTTGATGTTCCAGGCCTGGCGCAACGAGGCCGGGCGGTCCGCCGGGCCGGCAACGGGCATGTCCACAGCGCTCGAACTGACAGGAGTATGAGATGGAAGGTTCCATAGTCAGCCGAATTCACCTTCCGCGCGCCACTGAAATGCACGTGCCGACGCGCGAGATCAATCCGCGCATGAGGCCATTCCTGCGCGAACAGGTCGACGCGCAGACCCCCTTCCATCAACTCCTCATTACCATCGCGAGGAGAAAATGGTTCCTGCTTGCAATGGTGATTTTGGGCGGAGTGTTGGCTGGGCTTGCGGGTTTTGTGCGTCCTGTCCTGTTCGAGGCGACCGCACAGGTGATTGTCGATGCTCCTGGCAGGAACGCGGCTCCCGGAGGTGCGGATTCTGCTCAGGAGATGCTGGATGCGAGCATTGATGACCACTTAACCATGCTCTCTTCGCAGGGGCATCTGCGTCGCCTGGTGGCAGCCCTACGCGAGACAAAGATCGGCAACATTGCTGAGCAAGGTGATGTCGGAAATTCCCGCGCCGCCCCGGTAGGCGGCAACCTGCAGAACATACGCACCTTCGCAGCTGGTCTGCTAGAAAGGATTTGGCCGCAGGGCAGGCCGGAGGCGGCCGATGCAGCCGAACTCAAGGCATTGCGGAAGGGCATGAGGGTTGGACAGGAACTGAGATCAAGGGTGATCACCGTCGGCTTCACCGACGACGATCCGGCGCGAGCCGCCCTGGTGGCCAATACGTTCGTCCAAGTATACATCGACGATCTCGCACAGAAGCGCAGGGCGTCAGACAGGCTGGAACTCGCCTCGATCGTCGCCAGCCTGCCGGTCGTACAAAGCGACTTGGCGAAAGCGACCGACCGCCTGGAAAAGTATCGACTGAGCCATGGCGCGGTCGATCAGGGTGCGGCGGATAACGCTGCCAAGGAGACAGCCGAACTTAGTCAGCAGATATCCTTGTCGAAAGCGGATCTCTCAGCGACGGAATCTCGCCTTCAGCACATCGAGGCTTTGCGAGAGGAAGGAGCATCGGTGGCGGCGCTCGCCGAAGCGATCGGGTCTCCGGTATTGGCCGACATGGCGGCCCGCCAAGCCAACGACAATGCGGATGTGGGCCTTAGCACTGCGATCAACGGCGAGATCGAACAAGGCACTGCTCGCATTGCGGCGGAGGGGAACATCTACCGTGCCCAGATCGCTGCTCTGGAGGGCCGTAAGAATGTGCTCGATGCGGTGGTGGCCGACACAGCCGGCCGGCTTTCCGGCTTGCGTGCGCTCGAGCCGCAGGTCAGCATCCTGACGCAGCGATACAACCAGCTTCTCACCCAACAACAGGATCTGGTGCAGCGCATCGCAACTCCCTTGCCCGGGGTCTCGATCCTTTCAGCGGCATGGCCGCCAACGAATCCAAAAACCCTGCCGCCCATCTTTCTTATTCCGCCCGGCATGATCGTGTTTGGCCTCATTGGCGGGGTCTTCGTCTTGGTCCGCAGCCGTCTCAATCAGACCTTGCGCGGCGGGGCCGAAGCTGAAGCCGCGCTCGGGGTCCCGTGCCTGGGGCTGATACCGGAAGCGCCCACATTACACGCGAAACGACTACAGCAGCTGGTTCTCGGCCAGCAAAACTGCAGCTACAGCCGAGCCGTCACTTCTCTCCTTGTCACCGTGGCTCTCAACAAAGCGAGAGGCCGTGCGTCGCACGTCATCCTCGTCACGTCCAGCGTCCGGCATGATGGCAAGACCGAGCTCGCATGGAGCCTCGCCTTGGCAGCTACCCGACTTGGGGGACGAGTGCTTTTTCTCGATCTTGACGGCACGGGCGCCCGCCTCACGAACGAGTTTCTGAACGAATTCGGTGCGTTCAAGCCGCATAAATCCTTTGGAGACTATATGAGCGACCGTTGTCCGCTGCACGACGCGGTCACGGGAATGCCTGAAATTGGAATTGACTTCATGGCACTCGCACCATCAGAGGATCTGCTGCCGCAACTGTCCATGATCGACGGGTCCCTGGTCACAGATGAGCTGCGCTCGATGTACAGCATCGTCATCATAAATGGACCGCTGGGACTTGGAGGACCTGAGGCCAGGCTACTGACGGGCTGGGCTGACGCAGTTCTTTTTGCTGTTCGCTGGGCCAGGACGCGTCGCAGCATCGCGCGTGGTGTTCTGCAGTTGCTGACGGAGGACGAGACGGCTCAGGTCCCCGTAGGCAGCGTTCTCACGCAGGTCAATCTTAGGAAACACGCCGGCTACCGGTTTGGGGACAGCGCGGATCTCTTGCTCGAGAGAACATCATGAATGTCACATGCGGGATTCCGCGTAACGACCGCCACGGCATTCGACCTGTCGAGCGGAAGATAATATCGACGATCTCGCAGTCCGGAGCAGGGTCCGCGGCCAAAGGCGATCAAGGCGATGAAATGCGCGACGCCGGCGCAAAAGACATCGACGATTTCAGCGATCCGAAGCTCGCCCGCTTCCCTGCGGCCTCCGTTGCTCCAACGAATATGGTTTTGCCGCACAAGGAGGACACGGGCCGGGGTCTCGGCTATGCCAGCATCTTCGCTCTTTTGGTCTATATCGGGGGTGCGGGCTTGACCAGCTTGGCGCAGTTATTGATTGCGCGCATCGTTGGCTCCACCAGCTATGGCATCTACTCCTATGTTCTGGCCTGGACCTCGGTGCTTGCCTATCTTGCAACGCTTGGTTTCCACGTATCCTTGTTGCGTTTCGTCTCCGCCTACAGTGCCAAAGGGCGGCTTGACCTGGTACACGGCGTAATCAGGTTTGCTCTGCAGAGGTCGCTGGCGGCGGCGACACTATTCGGCATCGTTGGCGCCGCCTTGATCTTTTTCTTTTCAGATCCTTCTCACAAGGAGCTTCAAATCAGCCAGCTGCTAGGCATGGCAGCAGTGCCTTTGGTCACGGCCTACGCTTTGGGCGCAACACTTGTTCGTGCTTTCGGCGGCGGTGTCTCGGCCCTCCTGCCGGAACGCATAGTGCGCGACGGCCTCTTGTTGACGTTACTGGGAATGGCGGGCTTATCCGGATCATGGACCCCCAACGCACCCTTGGTGATGCAGGCGGTGCTGGCAAGTTCAGCCATCACGGTCGGCCTGGTGTTCGTCATGGCGACAAAATTTCAGCCGCCTGGCTTGCGGCAGGTTCAGCCAGGCGACGAGTCGCGGGAATGGTGGTCCGCGGTTCCGCCAATGATGCTCATGGCTGGGCTCGATGTTTTCATCAGCCGGGCCGGAGTCATGGTGCTGGGCTGGACGCATCACATTCGCGAAGCAGGCATTTTCGCATTGGGATTGAACGTCGCCTTGCTTGTGAGCCTTTCCCTGGTTGCCGTCTCTACGATGTTTGCGCCGACAGCGGCCGCCCTTCATGCCCGAGGCGATCGGCTGGCTCTGCAGCAGCTGTTTTCACGGGCCGCCCTACTTTCCTCTGGTGGGGCTTTAACGATGGCCATCCCGATGCTTGCGATTATTGAACCTCTGTTGAGCTGGTTCGGCGGGGATTTCAGTACCGCGGCACCCGTCGCGCGGATACTCATTCTCGGATATGTCTTTGTCGCGCTGTGCGGACCCCAGATGCTCCTCTTGATGATGACCGGAAACGAATGGGCGGCAGCCGCAACCATGATCGTCGGCGCTGCGGCCAGTATCATAGGCTGTGCCACAGGAATTGCGCTCTACGGCGCGCCGGGCGCCGCAGTGGGCCTCGCGCTTGCGTTGGCGATTTGGAATGTGGCGATGTCGATCTACATCAGCAAACGGCTGAAAATTATCCCTGGGCTGATCTTTGCGCTAACATCGTTCAGAACGCACGCAGTCGAAGGCCAGCGGCGACATTGGTTCCTGCGCTGATTTGAGACCGTCGCGCCCCGATACGCGACGGCATCAGCGTTCAGGAATTTCGAGTCCAGGGTTGTGTCGGATAGAGGCTGGCGAGTGCGGCTTTGTGGCCGACGCGTTACGCGCCGAGTGGCAGATCATCGCCCGACAGGGCCCGCGGCCTACACGGTGGCCTCATTCACCAACGTCTGTTGCCGTATGCTGGCCGCGGCATCCGTTCCATGAAAGTCCCGGTACCATTCGACAAAGCGTCGCACTCCGTCCTCTAGCGGTGTTGCCGGGGCGAAGCCGACGGCCTGGCGAAGATCGCTGACGTCGGCGCGCGTCTCCAGAACGTCGCCAGGCGGCAACGGCACATCCACGCGAACTGCCCGCCTGCCAAGAGCGGTCTCGATGATCGAAATCAGCCGGTTGATCTCCTCGGGCCGGTCGTTGCCGATATTGTAGACGCGATACGGCGCGGAACTTGTGGCAGGGTCGGCGGTGCAAGGGTCCCAATTCGGATCCGGCTGCGGCGGTGTAGCAAGTGCTCGAACCACGCCCTCAGCGATATCGTCGATATAGGTGAAATCTCGCCACACGCGGCCGGCATTGGCTACTTCAATTGGTTTGCTCTCGACGATCGCGCGCGTGAACAAGTAGACGGCCATGTCGGGCCTGCCCCAAGGGCCATAAACGGTGAAGAAGCGCAGTCCGGTCACGGGCAGGCCGAACAAATGGCTGTATGAATGCGCCATGAATTCATTCGAACGCTTGGTGGCGGCGTAGAAGCTGACGGGATGATCGGCGCCGTGATTTTCGGAAAACGGTATGGTTCGATTCAAGCCGTAGACGGAGCTCGAAGAGGCGTAGACGAGATGACCGACGCCATGATGCCGGCAGCCCTCAAGGACGTTGAGAAACGCCACTATATTCGATTGCACATAGGCGTGCGGGTCAACAAGTGAATGACGCACGCCGGCCTGAGCCGCGAGATGGACGAGGTGTGAGGGGCGAACGTTTGAAAACAGCAACTGAACGCGCGCGGCATCCGCCAGATCCATTCGTACCGGCGTGAACTTCGCCTCGCTACAGAGGCGTGCAAACCGCGCTTCCTTGAGCCGCAGATCGTAATAGGGCGTGAAATTGTCGACGCCCACGACTTTGACACCAAGACGCAAAAGCCGTGAGGCCACGTGAAAACCAATGAAGCCTGCGGCGCCGGTGACGACGATCGGTCCTGTCCGTGCAAGTTTCTTCACCGCGCGGTCCGAACGGGATCGAGCGATTTCCATCTTCTCCGCTGCGGCAAGGACAGAATCGCTGCATAGATCGTTGTCCACTTGTCGCCTTTCGAAATCCGTTCGACAGTACCGAATAGCCGGTCCGGGATTGCGGCTTCCGATATTTACGCTGGCGCATCGAACCTAGTGGAGTGCGCAATGCGGTGCACGACCTGCCAAGTCATGACACGCCAACTTGCGTAGTTTGAATCCCGGGCGGATGCCGACGTCCGGCGATTGGATCTAAGTGGCCGGCCTTACGGCAGGACCGAAATACGCCCAAGAAGGGCCACCAGTTCCGCCTGGCGTTTTGTTTCGGTCTTGGCGAACAGCGAGGCAAGCTGGGAACGGATCGTGGTGCGGCTGAGACGCCAGCTGCGAGCGATCTCCAAAGGTGCGTCGCCCTGGGCCAAGCGCAAGGCGAGGTGCGTTTCTGCGCTCGTCAAGCCAAACATTCTTTGCAGCGTCCGAGGATTTGGCCCCGACCTGTTGTCGCGATCCAGCAGCGCCACAATGCTCGTTCCGTCGGGAGCGATAACGCCGTTCTCGTTCAGTATCACCGGTCGGTCGCCCCTGCTGCGGATCACCACCCAAGACAACGAGCCCGGCAGGAATTGGCCCGGAACATTCGCGATCAGCCGCCTTAGGGCGGCCGTAAGTCCGCTCGCCGTGTCGGCCGCTTCGCCCTGGCGCTCAAGCGTGGTTTGGGCGGCTGCGTTCCACTCGACTACTTTTCTTTCGCGATTCAGCACGAGATAGCCACAGCCAATGCGATCAAGCACGCCGGTTATGGATTCCAGACTGCGGCCTTTTGGTTCGGCGAACCTTGCGTCCAATGGATCCGATGCGCGATCGGGAAGGTGACCAGAAGAGGGCCGCGTATTCCGCGCTTCAAAATCATACTTGGTCCTCGTAACAATGTACCGATTGCTCGAAGAAGCATCGACCTGTCTATCGATCAGATTCATTTTCTACCCCTAACCCAAAGTTTCACACGCCCGAAATAAGTATTCGGGATTCATGTAGTCTTCTATGTGTAGCTGGATTCTAGTCTTCTATGCGCTGACGGATAATACGTTCATCACCACCTTGAAAACTTAATATGATCCGACAGTTCTAAGGCAGCTCTTAGGCCCCGCTGCGTCCGATAAAATGCGCGCTATGATAGCGGTATGGCAATCCGGCAGTGGTACTAAGCTGTACGTTTTTTGCTCTAGTCTCGACGGGCTAGTCAGAAGGTTGTAGTCTGTGTCCATGAGCTCGCAGTCGCGCAGGTCGAATTCGAACCCGTCGGGCAGATTGCTAACTCATATTGCCTCTGCATCGGTGTTAGCTGCCACACTGATATTTGAAATAAAATCGTCAGCCTATATTGGGCAAGGCGCCAGTTTTCTGGAATTTATTCCGGCTATTATTATTATCGCCTATCTCGAAGACCGCGTACCGGCGCTCGCTGCGACCATTCTGATGGTGGCTGTCGGGCTGTGGGCACGAGGACACGATCAGATTTCAAGTGGAGATTGGGCACGCGCAATCCTGCTTCTGGTTTCGGGTGGCGTGATTGCCATGACCTTCCATCGTCTGCGGCAGGACTTGCGTGAGTTGCTGGAAGTCGCGGAGGCCAGGCTCGCTGCCGTCGAGGCGACCGAAAGCCGCTATCGTTGGGCCTTCGAACGTGCTGCCATGGGATTCGCGAACACCAACAAGAAAGGTGAGTTGCTGCAGTCCAACAGACGCCTTTGTGAGATGACCGGGTACAAGGAGGAGGAGCTTGCCCAACTGCAGCTCGATACGCTCGCCCATCCGAACGACCGGGATACCTTGGCGCAATTGCTGGCGAGGCTGGGCAATGACATTTCTTCGTTCGTTTCGGAGGTGCGTCTGTCACGAAAGGACGGTACGGCATTCTGGGCCAGGCTAACGCTTTCTTCGTCCGTGCCCGAGGGTGGCCTCTCGGAGAGCATCTTCGTGGTGGTCGACGATATTTCGGAACGACGCGCTGTTCACGAAGCGCTTCGGGCCCAGAAGGAATGGCTGGACCTCGCTCTGTCTGCTGGACGCTTGGCCACGTGGCGCATAGACCTTAAAGGCGGGATAGTCACGGGCTCGGACACGTTCTGGGACATTCTCGGCCTGGCCCAGGCCAATAGCCGCAGTTTGGAGGAGCTGTCAGCTGTCGTTCATCCGGCGGACTGGCCAAAGCTGGCGGCATCGAGAAAGGCCGCACCATCGGTCACGAATTACGATGTTGAGATACGCGTCCGCCGACCGGACGGACATATCCGCTGGGTTGCGCTGCGCGGAAGGGAGGAAAGACATGATGATGGTGGACAGCGGCTTGGAGTGGCTGCCGACCTGAGCGAGAGACGACAAACCACGCTGCTGCGCGCCGCGGCAAAGAAGCGGGAGCGCATCATGCTCGAACAGCGTCACAGATTCGGCAACGTTTTCGCGGTGATCACGGCGCTCGTGAAAATGGTCGATGTTCCCGGAAACAACGTCGCCAAATACAAGGAAATGCTGATCGACCGGATACGCGCGCTCGAGGCAACCCATCTGCTTCTTTCACGCAACGGCAGCGTATCGGGGGCGATAAACGATCTCGTTGCGCAAGAATTGCACCCATATATTGGAACACGTGCGATATCGGTCAGCGGTCCTTCCGTGGCGATGTCGGGAGGCGCCGCCGAGAGTTTTGCAATGATCGTTCACGAGCTTGCCACCAATTCCATGAAATATGGAGCGCTTGCCGATCCAAAAGGCCGGATCGACGTAAGCTGGACGTTCGCACCTGAAGAAACAGGCAGCGATATCGTGTTCGAGTGGGTGGAATCGGGGCGGCGTAGGACCTCAAGCGTAGTCCGTCATGGCTTCGGTTCCATGATAATCGGAGTGGATGGAGCGCCGCTTGTCGGTCACTCTCCCAGGCTGGAAATATCGGACCAAGGGTTGCGGTATTCGCTGCGGCTGTCACGCAAGGAAATCGGATTGTAGTGCAGTGCTCCAATCGGAAAGCAGATATCTAAAGGCGGGTCGCGCTGAGCGGCCTTTGAGATGCGCAGGGTTCCTTCCAAGAATGTCGTCGGCCCAAAGCTGCGCCGCGGCTTTGGGATATGCAGTAAAATGCATGAGGAGTCTTGGGACGCCGTTTGCACGTCCAAAAGGACGCGCGGCGCTCTAGCTGGCATGTCTCGAAAGCCAAGTCTTCAGCATAACGGCAGCCTCGGTCCGATTGCGTACCCCCAATTCACGCAGAACGGCAGCAGCGTGGATTTTCGTGGTCGCCTCTGCGATTTCCAGATCGCGCGCAATTTCCTTGTTTGAATAGCCTTCCGCCATCAGCTTGAGGACTTCCTTTTGCCTCGAAGTCAGCCTGCCAAGGTTGACGCCAGCGGTACGCCTCTGTGGGCCTTTGTCGTCGGAATGGGTATGCGCGTGGGTTGTTTGCGTCGCTCCCGGGCGTGACAGAAGTGCAGGAACATAGATGCGGCCGGAGAGGATTTCATTGACGGCCAAAACAACCTCTTCGTCCGTCTGCGATTTTACGATGTAGCCGTGAAGCCCGATCGACAGAGCCGTGAGTATTTCCGAGCGTGAATCGTTTCCGGAAACGATCGCAAATCGCGTGTCCGGATAGGCAGACAGGATCCCGCCGAGCACTTCTTGATTGAACAGGCCCGGCATATTCAGATCCAGGATCGCAAGATCCACGAACGACTGCTCTGCCAGCAAACTGAGCACCGCGTCGAAACAGGACGCTTCAAAGATCTCCACACCTGGAATGCCTGCGGTCAGTGCCAATCGCAAGCCGCGACGATACAAGCCGTGATCGTCGGCGATGACGATTCGATACATTGAACTACCCCAACGCCTATCTGAATGGATTGAACGGTAATGGCCTGAAAGTCGTGGCCATCATCTCGTCGATTCATCCAGCCGACGCTGCGGCACCCCCAACACCGCAAACGCCAGATTTCTAATATAATCTTAAATGACGGGAAACGCTCCTCTTTTTTTGCCCCTTGTGAGCGAAACCCGCCGAACGTCGTCGAACATACGTTCTGACCTTTTGGACAGCTGACAGACCGGCCGGTCGTTCAGCAGTGCTATAGGTCTAAAGATATAGAACAGCAAAACGGCTGAATTGTTACCATTCGAATGCACGACGACATCCACCCTGACGGCCACATACCATCCAGATGCAATGTCCGGATCAGGGGACAGTGGAGAAATCTCACCGGTCTTCTACGGGAAATCTCACCGGTTCTTCTGAGGGGACAAGAACGCGTTTCCCGGGTGCTGACCAGGGCAGGATAGCCGGCCCGTGACGATAGCGTTCAGGCCGAATGAACAAGGGAGGACCAGGATGAAAGCGGTTATTCAATGTGGAGGAATGGGAACACGCCTCCGCCCCTTCACTTCGGTCTTGCCGAAGCCGCTCATGCCGATCGGGGCACGGCCGGTTCTCGAGATGCTTCTGAAATGGTTGCGACGCAACGGCATTCAGGAAGTTTATATTACAACCGGGTATCTCGGCCACTTGATCCGCACCGTGTGTGGAGATGGCTCGCAGTGGAACCTGAAAATTCGATATACGCAGGAGATGGAGCCGCTTGGCACCATCGGGCCACTGTCTTTGATCAGGGATGAACTGACGGAGCCATTCATCGTTCTCAATGGCGATGTCCTCACGGATCTAAGCCTCAGTCGATTTGTAGCAGCGCACCGTAAGCACACCGATCCAGTGACGATCGCAACAGCCTGTCGCCTGATCAAGATGGATTTCGGCGTCATCGACGAAGTCGACAATACCGTGCAGGTCTTTCGCGAGAAGCCGACGCTTTCGCATCTGGTCAGCATGGGAATTTACTGCATGAACCCGGATGTTCTGCAGTTTATCCCATCCGGCATACCCTTTGGGTTCGACGACCTGATGCTGCAGATGATGCAGAACGGCACAACCGTGCACGTGTACAAACATGAGGGTCTCTGGCTCGATATCGGGCGCGTCGACGATTTTCAGAACGCACAGACCATTTCCTGGGAAGACCAGTCGGCCTCGATCGAGGTCACTGCGACGGCTGCATGATGAAGTCACGAGCCCGGTTCCCACAGTTATCAGTCTAGGAGGTTGTGATGCTCTTGGTCAGTGCCCCGATCTTGGGTGTGCCGGAGAAGACTGCTTTGACCAAGGTCATCGACAGCGGCTGGCTGACCATGGGGGAGCAGGTACGAGCCTTCGAACAAGCTTTTGCCGACGTTCATGATGCGGAGGATTGCGTCGCGGTCAGTTCTTGCACCGCAGCGCTTCATCTCATTTTGCACGCACTTGGCATCGGACCGGGCGACGAGGTGCTGGTGCCATCCTTGACGTTCGTGGCGACCGCAAATGCGGTCCTCTATGTCGGTGCGACGCCGGTTTTCGTCGACATCGAGTCAGCCGACGTGCCGCTGATGTCGATCGTAGAAGCCGAAGCGAAATGCACGGCCCGCACCAAGGCAATCATTCTCGTTCATTTCGCCGGCTACCTCGCCGATCGGGAACAATGGCAGAGGCTCGCCCGTGCCCGGGGGCTGCACATCGTCGAGGACGCGGCGCATGCGCCGGGCTTGAAGGAGGTGGGGACATTTGGTGCCGCAGCCGCCTTCAGCTTCTACGGCAACAAGAACATGACCACGGCGGAAGGCGGGGCTGTGATCGCCAGGGATGCCGGTCTGCTCGAGACAATCCGCCAGGCGCGTGGACATGGGATGACCACCGGGACGCGTCAAAGGCTGAACAGCCGCACCCCTCAGTATGATGTCACCATGCTCGGATTCAACTATCGCATGGATGAATTGCGGGCTGCGATCGGACTGGTCCAGCTGCAAAATCTGCAGGAGTGGAATGAGATCAGGCGTATCCTGGTCATGCTGTATCGCCGTCTCATAGCGAAGCATTGCCCGGCCGTGACCATCCCGTTCCACGAGCCGCGGACGTCGGCCTACCACATCATGCCTATCCTTTTGCCACGTTACGCCGACAGGCAAGACGTCATCGACGCACTGCGCGGGCAAGGGATACAAACCACTATCCACTACCCGCCGGTGCACCAGATGACGCTCTATCGTGAGCTCATTCCCGGTACTCACTTACCGCGCACTGAAGATTTCGCGCAGCGCGAACTGACTGTACCGCTGCATCCGCAGATCACCGCGCCATTGGTCGAATCGGTAGTCGTCGCTCTTGCCGCGGCGGTCAATAATTGCGCTCAGACAGGAACAGCCGCATGAATGCCCTGGACCTAGCCATTCACCGGTCTAACGTCTCGAGCGCCGCCCATGGGTCTGCGAGACGAGCAATCGATCTCGTCATTGCGGCAGCCGCGGCGATCGTCTTCGCCCCGCTGATGCTGCTGATTGCCGTGGCGCTGCTGCTGGAAGGCGGTCGGCCCATCTTCTTCACACAGACCCGCGTCGGGGCCGGTGCTCGCCCATTCCGCATGTACAAGTTCCGCAAGTTCAGCGTGCAATGCGACCCCGGTGGCTTGGCTCTGACCATGGCCGATGACAGCCGCATGACGCCGATAGGACGGTTCCTCGCCGTCACCAAGTTCGACGAACTGCCACAGCTTTGGAACGTCTTCAGAGGCGAGATGGCAATCATCGGGCCACGCCCGGAGAGCCTTGCCTTCGCCGATTGTTTTCGCGGGGGCTTCGAAGACGTTTTACAATACAAGCCAGGCTTGCTGGGTCCAGCCCAGGTTCTCTTCCGGCATGAAGCCCGTTTCTATCCGCGATCGGTGGACCCGCTACTGTTCTATCGCCAGGTTCTGTTTCCTGCCAAAGCCAGGCTCGACCTTTCCTATTATCCGCAGCGCACGATCGGCTCCGATGTTGTGTGGATGGTGCGCGGCTTGCTGGCGGTGCTTGGCGTGGTTTCGCCGCCGCCGATTGGACCTTGAGAGCAGGTGGGACATCCGCGCTCTCGTGGATTTGCAACGTCAGTGCCTCACGTCATAGGGGGAACGCTTGGGTCATGGCATACAAGGGCAGGAAAGTTCTGGTTACGGGTGCCGACGGGTTCATCGGTTCTCATCTCACCGAAGCACTCGTCCGCAGCGGCGCCGACGTCACCGCGCTGGCACTCTACAATTCCTTCGACAGCCACGGCTGGCTGGACGATTTGCCCGACACCATACGACGCCAGTTGAATCTCGTCCGCGGCGATGTTCGCGACAGCGCGTTCCTTAACCGGATCGTGCGTGGCCAGGCGGTCGTGTTTCATCTCGCCGCACTGATAGCTATCCCGTATTCGTATGCCGCTGCCCAGTCCTATGTGGAGACCAACATCCTGGGCACGGTCAACGTTCTCGAAGCGGCGCGCCAATGGGAGACGGAGCGTGTAGTGCACACTTCGACAAGCGAGGTCTACGGCACCGCGCTGACAATGCCTATCAGCGAATCCCACCCGTTGCAGGGACAGTCACCATATTCGGCATCCAAGATCGGCGCGGACATGATGGCGGAGTCCTACGCCAGATCGTTCGACATCCCCGTGGTCATCATGCGGCCCTTCAATACGTACGGCCCGCGCCAGAGTGAGCGGGCCATCGTACCGACCATTATACGCCAGGCTCTCGACAAAAAATGCCCGGCGATCATGGTGGGAGACACAAGCCCGATCCGCGATCTTACTTTCGTGGAAGACACCGCGGCGGCGTTTTTGACCGCAGGTTCCGCCGAGCTCGAATTTGGCCATGCCTACAATGCCGGAAGCCAGCGCGCTGTGACGATCTCGGACATATTGGATCTGGTGATCGAGTTGAGTGGCTGCAAGAAACCAATCCACCGGGACGAGCGCCGCCTGCGGCCGCAGAATTCCGAGGTGCGTGCCTTGCTGGCCGATTCTTCGCTCCTCGAAAGCAAGACTGGATGGCGTGCCCAGACCAGCCTGCGCGAAGGCTTGGAGCGGACCATCGGATGGTGGCAAGGGCGCCTCAGCGAAGGCCGGGTGCGACACGAAATGGGTTACATGACATGAGCTTTCGCCCGGGAGGATTGGCTCCGCTGTTGATTGCGGCCGCGGTATCGCCGGATTCGAGCCAGAAGGAGATTGTCGCCCATGGTCCTCGCTGATCGAATCCTTATTGTCGTGCTCGGCATGCTGGCTGCCATGGATACGGCTGCTGCAGCGGAACCGCGGGTCGCCTATCGACTTTCTGCCGGCGACACCGTCGAGATTGGAATTGCCTCCATCCCGGAGCGAACGCAACGTGCGGTGGTCCAGATGGACGGCACGATCGCGCTTCCCGAAGTCGGTATGGTTTCGGTGGGCGGCTTAACTCCGGCTGAACTGCAAACGCGCATGCAGACGATCTTGCCGACCAAGATATTCCACCAGCGTCTGCCTGATGGGCGGGAGCAAATGATCGTCATCAAGCCGACAGACGTGACCGCCGTGGTTGCGGAGTACAGGCCGATCTATGTGACCGGCGACGTGCTCACTCCCGGACAGCAGGCCTACCGCCCGCTGATGACCGTGCGGCAGGCGATTGCCGTGTCAGGCGGTTTCAGCCTTTTGCGGTCCCGGGCAAACCAGGTTGGCCCAGATCCGGTGGATCTGCGGCGCGATTACGAGTCGCTTTGGGGGGAATATACGAGAGATTATTTTCATAGCGCCCGCATCCGCGCCGAACTTCAGGACAAACCGACTTTCGACATGCAGCCACCACAAGGATCTCCCTTGCCGGCAAGTTTTGCGTCGGCGATCGCGCAGGCTGAAGCGGAAGGGCTGAAGCTCTCGTTGGACAACTTCCAGCAAGAGCAGGGCTTTCTGGATAAAAGCGGCAAGGATGCCGCCGCACAAACCGAGACCTTGCTCAAACGCGAGCAGGCCGAAGCGGATGGGGTGAAGGCGGACGAAGACGATCTGGCGCGCGTAAGGAAAGCGTTTGAGTCCGGAAATCTCACCAACAACCGGCTCGCCGACGTTCGGCGCGCTTTGGTTCTCTCTTCCAGCCGGGCACTCGAAACGTCGGTTGAGCTTATGAGAGCACGACGTCAGCAGGACGATTTTGCCAGACAGCACGAACGCAATGACAACCAAAGAAGGATGGGTCTGCTGATCGAGTTGAAGGATACCAACGTGCGCCTTGCCGACGTCAGCGCAAGGCTTCGCGCCGCCAGCCAAAAGTTGCAGCCCACGGGAGCTGCCGCACTGCCGTTGCCGGTTGCCGGCGAGAAGGTCCAGGCCGAGGTCACGATCATTCGCAAGGTCGGCGAAGAATGGCGAAAACAGCTTGCCCAAGAAGACACCGAGGTCATGCCGGGAGACACGATCGAGGTCAGATTCAGCAGCGCTCTCGAAAATGCGGCGACCCGATAGATCGGGCCGCGTTTCGCAACCGCTTTACTGCCTGAAGGCCCTGGAAAACTGGTCGGTAAGGGGCTTCATCAAGTAGGACCAGACACTGCGCTCGTCGGTTCTTATGTGGACTTCGGCGGGCATGCCCGGTTTGAGTATTTTCTCTCCTGTCAGGCACGTCGCTTCATTCTCGACGTCGATGCGCGCCGAAAAAAAGGAAAGCTGGCGTTGCTGATCCTTGATCAGATCCGCTGAGACGCGCTTGACCGAGCCTTCGCAAGCAGGTGTGGTGCCGGCGTCGAACGCTGGAAAGCGGATCGACACCTGCTGTCCGGGATGAATCTCATCGATACGCGACGGAGGAATGGAAGCGTCGACGACAAGGTTGTCGGAATCGGGCACAATCATCATGAGCACCTCTCCTGCGCCAATCACGCCTCCTACGGTATGGACCGAGGATTCTTGTACTGTGCCCGATTGCGGGGCACGAATGTCTGTCCTGCTGAGTTCGTCTTCGGCCACCACCTGGCGCTCGCTGAGCTCGGTCTGCTTGGCTTCCGTTTCGCGAAGTTCGTTGGTCACGTCGCTCCGCATTTGTTCGTCGAGCTGAAGCACCTGCAGGTCCGTTTCACTGATGTGAGCTTGTACCTCTGCTATCGCTGCGACAAGGCGTCCCGATTCGCCGCGAGCCCGGGTCTTATCCAGGCTGACATTGCTCAACCTCTCCTTGGACACCAACTTCTTTGCGTAGAGAGATTCGACATCCGCAAGGTTCTTGGTCAGCAGATCCAGAGACTCGTCCGTTGCAGACTGCTGCGATTTGAGGCCATCGATCTGACGTTCCAGCTGCTTCGCGCGGCTTTGTAATTGTGCCTTCTGGCCAGCCAGCGCCGCAGCACGGCTTTCAAACAAGGCACGCTCGCCACTGACAAGTGCCACCACTTGCGGGTCGCCCATTTGAGCGCGAAGGTCGGGCGGGATCTGCATTTCCGGCAGACCCTGGCGCTCGGCCTCCAGTCGGGCCAGACGAATGGTGGCGCGATTGAGGTCCTCGGTGATTATCTGCAGGTTTGCTCGGGTCAATGTGTTGTCCAGCCTGACCAACACATCGCCGGCCTTCACATGATCGCCGTCCTGCGCGAAGATTCCGCCGATGGTGCCGCCGGTTTGATGCTGGACTTTTTTAATGTTGCTTTCGACCACCACGGTTGCGGGCGCAATCACCGCGCCGGCAATCTTGGTCAATCCCAACCAGAGCCCTCCGCCAAAGATCAACAGCAAGCTGGTTGCCAGGCCCAAGAGCAGATTGGCCCGGATGCCATCCGGCTCTGGCTTCGTCTCCAACGAACGGCCTTCGCCACCGGCTGCGACGTATGACACGGCAACAGCAGAGCGATACCTCGCATATGCCCGGCTGCACGCTTGTGCGGCGGAACGACAATGTGCTGCTAGGCTCCGGACCAGAGTACCCCGGGGTAGATTGGCTTGAATCCCATCCGGCTGCGGCTTCTGCCCGGTCGGCGGGCCTTCGCCGCCAACCGCAGCATATGACGACATGGTCACGTTAGACACTAAGCAATACCTCACGCATGCCCGCTTGCACCGTGCTGCAGCGGAACGACAATGTTTGGCTTGTCCGGGCGCGGGAAGGGCCGGACCACATTTGCCAGAACGTCTTCGCGCGAGCCGAACGAATGGAGCATCCCGTTCGACAGGACGAGTACCTGATCGATGTTGACGAGAGCGGAGGGGCGATGCGCAACGACGATCACGATACCGCCGCGCTGACGCACTGCCAGGATTGCGCCGGCCAAAGCAGCATCACCGTCTGCATCCAGATTGGAATTTGGTTCGTCAAGAACGACGAGGAATGGATCGCCGTAAAGTGCCCTGGCAAGCCCGACGAGCTGCCTCTGCCCAGCCGAAAGGGCCGCGCCGCCTTCTCCGATGCGTGTTTGAAAACCCTGCGGAAGACGCATGATCATCTTGTCCACGCCCGCAGCCTTGGCAGCTGCCAGCACGCCTTTTGCGTCGCTTTTGCCGCCGAACCTCGAAATGTTGTCAGCGATCGTCCCGTCGAACAGCTCAACGTCCTGCGGAAGGTAGCCAATATGAATGCCGAGCAGTTCTGAATTCCACTGATCGAGCGAGGCGCCGTCCAATCTTACCGTGCCACGAAGCGGCTTCCATGCCCCGACCAAAGCGCGCACGAGCGTGGTCTTGCCGGAGCCGCTCGGGCCGACGACCGCCAACCCTGCGCCTCTCGCCAAGCGGAAGCTTACATTGAAGATGGTGGGCTTCTGCAGGCTTGGTGGCGCGACGGTCAATTCCTCGACCGCAAGCTCAGCCTTCGGGCCGGGCAGTTCCATTGGCTCTTGCTGGCTATCAAAAGCATCCAGGGCTGCCGCCAGCTCGGTATAGCTTTTGCGGGTTGCCAGAAACCCTCTCCAGTTTGCGATCGCCACATCGACCGGCGCCAGCGAGCGGCCCAGCAATATGGACGATGCAATGATCACGCCAGGCGAGGCCTCGCCGCCGATCACAAGGTAGGCACCAAGCCCTAGCACACATGATTGCAGGGCCATTCGGAGCGTCTTCGACAGTGAGCTTGCTGCGCCGACGACGTCGGAGAGCCGTTCCTGGTTCTTCAGATAAAGATGACTGACCTCGTTCCAGCGCCGGCTAAGCGGGGCGGAAAGGCCCATCGCCTGAACAACCTCTGCGTTGCGGCGGCCGGAGTCGGCCAGAAGCCGCTGCGCTACGAGTGTCTCAGATGCACGAGCCGCAGGTTTGCGGCCGATGATCTCGGCAACCACCGTCAAAAACACAACGGCACATGCGCCGAGCGTTGCCAGCACGCCAAGCGCGGGGTGCAGCAGATAGATGACCACCATATAAAATGGTATCCAGGGAGCGTCGAATAAGACTGTCGGCCCGAGCCCGGAAAGAAAGCCACGTAGCTGGTCCAGATCACGAAGCGGGTGTACCCGGTTCGCATCCGGCCCGGCGACGAGGGGCAGGGAAAGCGAGGCTGCGAACGCTTTTTGCTGCAGATTTCTATGCAGGCGGCTGCCGATGCGGACCAACAGGCGAAGCCTCACGAAATCGAGGAGCCCATAGGCCGCGTAAAGTCCCAGCATCCCGACTGTAAATCCGACAAGAGTCGGCACGCTCTGCGAAGGCAGCACGCGGTCATAGACCTGGAGCATGTAGACGGAGCCGGTCAAGGCGAGGATATTTATCAATGCCGAGAAAATGCCTACGCCGACGAGGCCGTGCACACAGCCGAACATTGCGGAGCGGAGATCGAGCGAGCGCCCTTTGGTCGACTTCATGATGTGCGCTCGTTGACGCGAAATTGCCGCGCAATCTCGTCGATTCTTTCGATGAGGGACAAACTTTAACCTTCCGGGAAGCAGCAGCCCCGCCCCGCTGCTGGAAACATTACGAATTGCTTACATACGTGCCTTCTTTGATTAAAATGTAGCAAAATCGTGACGCCAGGCTGAGAATTCGGCAACCGGCTCGCTAGGCTGGGGATAACCGGGTCGAGTAAGGAGATATTCCTAATCATGACACGGCGCAGAAGCTTATGGTCATCTTTGTAGCATCAAGGCTTCAAAGCGTCTGGGGAGGGATCGGTTTTGATTTTGTCGATCGAGAGTTAAACGGTTTTGAGATACACTTCATCGGTACGCAATTGTCGGCCACCAACGCCGGCTAAATCGGGGAGGCGAGTGTCGTGAGCGAAGAGATCAATGTTGCCGATGCCTACGGCAGGGGGCGCAGCACCTTCATGGGATTGCAGTTGCTGGTCTCGCCCGGTGCGCTTGTTCCTCGGCCGGAAACGGAACTGCTCGGCAAGGCCGCTCTCGATGTCCTGAGCCAACTGAACCTGCCGGTGCCTCGCGTTGTCGACATGTGCTGTGGGGCGGGCAATCTGGCGTGCGCCATCGCGCACCACGCTCCCACCGCGCGCGTGTGGGCAAGCGATCTTACCGACGGATGCGTGGAGGTCGCGCGCCGCAACGTCACCCATCTTGAAATCGAGGACCGGGTAACGGTGCTTCAGGGCGACTTGTTCAGCGCCTTCTCAGGCTTGGAGCTCGATGGCACGATCGACGTGATCGTTTGCAACCCGCCCTACATTTCGGAAAAACGGCTCGAGGGCGACCGTTCGCATCTGGTCGAGCTCGAGCCGCGTGAAGCATTCGCAGCCGGCCCCTACGGCCTGAGCATCCACATGCGGGTGCTCAAGGAGGCGCCGCGCTATTTGCGGCGCGGAGGCATCCTGCTTTTCGAGGTGGGGCTTGGCCAGGACCGGCAGGTCATGAGTTTGCTCGAGCGTTCCAAGGCCTATTCGAGTATCCGGGCAGTCACCAACCAGGCCGGTGAGGGCAGGGTGGTTGTGGGACATACGAGGGCGCAGGCGTAAGCATCGCAGCCGCGGCAGGTAGACGCGCTGTCGCGGCTAGAAACGGCCGGGAAGTTGAAACAGAGTTGCGCGAGATTTCGGCGATCAGTTTCTCTTGCGTCAGTTTCTCTTGCGCATGACGTATTGCGCAATTCCCTCGATGGAATCGAGATTCTCCGGCAGCAGCTCGCTGTCTTCGACCGTGATGCCGAAGGTCTCCTCGATGAAGCCGATAACCTCGAGCACACCCGTCGAGTCCACGATGCCCTGGTCGAGTAGCGAGGTGTCGCTCTCCAGGCTCTCGGGATCGGCTATATAGAAATTCGAAGCCAGGAAAGCGCGAATTTGTTCGCTGCAGGTATCGGTTCTATCCTTGGTAGATAACATTGATTTCGCCTCCGGTACAAAAGATGAATGCTGATCAACTTCGCCCTGGTACCGACTCATGACAGGGCCGTTTTTTTGAGCTTACCCGTGTCGGTCATCGGCAGACTGGGTACGATGACGATGGACTTCGGAACCATGAAGTTTTCCAGCCGTCTCTGGCACTCTTTCTGCAACTGCTTTTCACCGATCATGCTTCCGTGCTCCATCACGACAAATGCCTTCACTGCTTGCCCGAGCAGCTCGTCCGGAACGCCGATGACCGCGGCTTCCCGTACGCCCGCAATGTTCATCAACACGTTTTCCACCTCCTTCGGCGCTATCTTCTCTCCGCGCGATTTTATGATCTCGTCGCCGCGACCGACGAAGTAGAGATAGCCCTCGGCGTCCATCCGGCAGTAGTCGCCGGTGTATAGGACCTGCTCACCCGGCAGCGGGCCAGGCTTGAGCTTCCTGGCTGTCGCCTCCGGCTTGCCCCAATAGCCCTTCATCACCGTCGCTCCGCGGATGACGAGCTGACCAACGATGCCGGGGCCGACCCGCCTGTCATGCTCGTCGACAATCCACATTTCCGTATTGGGGATGGCGATCCCGACGCTCGACGGCTTTCGCTCCAGATCCTCCGGCGGCAGGTAGGTGCAGCGCTTGCATTCGGTAAGGCCGTACATCGAATAGATGCGGGCGCCAGAAAACAGCTCCTGCAGCAGGAGAATGTGCTTGAGCGGCAGGGCGGCCGCAGTGTTCGTGACGTAGCGAATACTCGAAAAATCCTGATCCCTGAGAGACCTGAGCTCCCCGAGTGCGGCGAAGATGGTCGGTACGCCGGGAAAACCCGTCACCCTTTCTTGCTTGATCAGCCCAAGGATCTGCGCCGGGAAGGCGAACGAGCGCTCAAGCACCAGCCGGGCGCCCGCGCCGAATGCCATGATCATCTGGTAAAGACCGTAGTCGAAGGCGAGCGGCAGGACATTGAGGATCACCTCGTCTTCGGCAAGCGCCAGGTATGAGGAAATCGAGGCGCACGCGGCGATCATGTTTCGATGTGTCAGCATCACCCCCTTGGGCTCGCCCGTCGAGCCGGATGTATAAATGATCGCAGCGAGATCGATGTCGATGCAGCGGCGCGAGGGCGGCGTGCTGCGGGCTGCCGCGACCGCGGCGTCCCAGCGCACAGCATGCGGCAATTCTTGCAGGTCGCTGTGTTCGATCGGCCCGGAGACGATCATGCGGCGCAACGATGGGCAATTCCGCGCCGGCTCCCTGAAAATCGAGTGCAGGTGTTTGTCGGTGATCAGTGCCGTCGGGCGGCAATCGTTGAGCAGATAATCAAGCTTGTCGCTTTTGGTGAGCGGATTGACGATGCACACCACGGCGTTGGCCTTGAGCACCGCCCAGAACGCAATGACGGCCTCGACAGTGTTGTCGGCGAAGACCACCACGCGATCGCCACGCGCAATTCCGGCATCGGTCAAATGGTGCGCTATGGCGTTCGAACGCATATCGAGATCGCCATAAGTGACACGTTGATTGCCGCACACCAGGGCCACCTTCTCGCCGAGCCGGCTGGCAGAGTGGGTGAGATAGTCATGCAGGAGCGGTACGGCGCCATGCATCATGCGAGCACCTCTTCGCGGTGTTCGCGGTCGATATCGATGCTGAGCTTGAGCGTGCGAGCCCCACTTGGAAGGCTCGCGATAAATTGCCGATGAAGAAGCTGCGTCGACAGCACCCCGACAAGCGCCATATTGTCGGAGTTGGACAGGTCGCCGTCGCCGGCGCTGGCCTGGCACTTGTTCAGGAGCCGGGTAACCGACTTGGGATCGAAGACGTTCGCTTCGCGCAGCGCCGCCTCCGAAAGTGCTTCGCGAATGTAGGCCGGAGCGCCATCTGCGACAAAGCAGAGCGCGTTGGGGGCCCGGTAAGGCTGCTTCTTGCGGGTGACGATTTCCGACGGCACGATCGGTTGCGCTACGCGCTTCAGCACATGCTTTTCATCGAGCACGCGCAGCTTGTAGGCGGCAGGAAGCGAATTCGCGAGTCTCACGAGTTCATGATCGAGGAACGGGAAGCGCCCCTCGACGGAATGAGCCATCAGCATTCTGTCCCCTTGTGAGGAAAGCAGGTATCCCGACATCAGCGTCTGAATCTCTATATACTGGTCCTGCGCAAGAGAGCCCCATCGCGAAAACTCCGGCGGCAGGCGGGCAAGCAGCTCGGACACGGCGTTGCGGCGCTCCGTTTGGGCGCGCATGTCTGCCGAAAACAGCCGCTTGATGGCGCTTGTGGTACGCCAGCGCGTGCCATGCGCAAAACCAGGCGCGTCACAGGCGTGGATGTCGCGCCCGAAGAACTGGCGTGCCATCGCCTGCTGCTGCACCGGCGAGCGGCTGAGATAGGGATAGAGGCGCTCCAGCAGCCGCGAGCGTCGCGTCGAGGCGGGCTGGCGTCCCCAGAAGCGGCGGACCTTGCCCTCGCGGAACAAATCGTAGCCGGCGAACATTTCGTCGGCCCCTTCGCCGGTCAGCACGACCTTGATGCCGTGCTGGCGCACCAGTCTCGAGAGCAGGAACAGCGGCGCCGGCGCGGTCCTGAGGATTGGCCGCTCGGTGTGGTAGATCACCTCAGGGAAGATGCCAGCGATATCGCTGCGCGAAACAACCACCTCATGATGGTCACTGCCGGCCACGCCGGCAACCAGGCGCTGGAAATGCGTCTCATCATACTCGGCGTCGGCAAAACGCAGCGAGAAAGTCTGGAAGCGCTCGCCCGCGAAGCGTCTCCCCAGCGTGGCGACCAGCGAGCTGTCGAGCCCGCCGGACAAATAGCAGCCGACCGGCACGTCGGCGCGTACTATCCTGAGCGCCGTCGCGGCTTCCAGGGCGCTGCGCACTTCCTCCACCGCGTCATCAAGCGAGCCGGTGAATTCATCATCGCCGGGTCCGTCAACCTCTGGATAGTCAGGCTTCCAAAAAGCCCGCTCCCGGACGACGCCGCTGTCATAAATGCGGACATGCCCCGGCGTGAGTTCGCTTACTCCTCCAAACACGCCTTGTGGCGGCGCGACAGTCCAGAGTGTGAAAGTCTGATCGATGCCGGCTGGATCGAAGGCGCGGGGTATATCCGCATCGGCCGCGAAAATGGCCTTCACCTCGCTGGCGAAGTAAAGCCGTCCGCCATGCTCGCAAAAGTGCAGCGGGCAGATGCCGAACCGATCCCGCGACAAGACGAGACGACCTGCCACGGAGTCCCAGATGGCGACTGCCCACTGCCCATTCATTCGCTCGAAGGCGGCCTCGCCCCAGGCATGATAGGCATGGACGATGACCTCGGTGTCGCTGCGTGTGCGAAAGCGATAACCGAGCGCGACCAGGTCTTGTCGCAGCTCGACGTAATTGAAGATTTCGCCGTTGAAGACGATCCACATTGTGTCGCCCGCGCCGGCGAGTGGCTGCTGGCCGCTTGCGAGATCGATGACGGACAGGCGGGCATGCGCCAATCCCGCACGTCTGTCCCGGTAAAGGCCGCGTTCGTCCGGGCCGCGATGCGCCAGCGCGCCCGCCATGCGTATCAGCGCATCGCGGGAAGGGGGCGCCGCTGCGGCGCTCAGCGACACAATTCCGGCGATGCCGCACATCGCCTAGCCCTCGCCCATTGAAGAGGACACCAACGGCCGCGCGTGAAGATAACGTGCGGCGCGCCGCTTGCTGTCGATATCCTTGAAAACCTTCTGGACCTGCATCACGGTGAGGCCGGTTGCCTCGGCGACGTCTTCGTCGGCGATCCCATGGTTCAAGCCGTAGAGGCACAGATCCATCAGATAATAAGGAAGCGCGAAGTAGAACTCCTCCTGACTCTGCGCCATCGAGAAGGTGTCTGTGGTGGGCGGTCTGCGCCGGACCTCTTCCTCCACCCCAAGATATTCGGCCAACTGGTAGACCTGGGTCTTGTAGAGGTGGACGATTGGCATCAGGTCGGCAATTCCGTCGCCCTGCTTGACGAAGAAGCCCTGGTCGTACTCCAGGCGGTTCGGCGTGCCCGCTACCGCGTAGTTGAGGCGGTCGGCATGGTAGTATTCGGTCATCTTGCGCAGGCGCTGCTTGTAGTTGGTTGCAGCGACGATCTGCAGATAGGCTGCCGACGGCAGGCGCACCGTGTCGGTCCTGCCCTCGGGGTCCTGAACCGTGAGGCGCGTGATGTTGAGACCGTTGCTCTCGAGAACCGAGGCGAGCACCAGCTTGCATTTCCAGCCGTCCCCATATTCGGGAACGACGGTCTGGATTGCTTCGGTCTGCCGTCTATAGGCGCCGATCGCTTCCAGGGCCGGCGTTATATCCTCCAGGATCGTTTCGATACCAAGGTGTGCGGCGACAATGCGGCCGAGCCTCAGTGAGTCGCCGGAGGAATGGCGCTCCGGCATGAATATCCCGAGGACCTTGCCTTTCCCAAAGGCGCGAACACACAACGCCGCAACGACGGAGCTGTCGATGCCGCCTGAGAGGCCGACAACCACCCCTCGACGTCGCAGCGTGCCGAGGACCTGCTGGCGCAAGATCTGGACGATGCGATCGACTTCCGCGCCAGCGTCGAGCACCAGGGCGTCTTTGCCGAATGTTGAGATCAGGTCGATGGCTTGTACTCCAGTTTGCGAGACTCGATTGGCGAATAGGTTTTCGCCACCGCTTTCTCGATAAGGGGACGATTGGTGGTAAGGTGAGGCTCTACAACCAGATCGATGTGGCTGCCGACGATCGGAATCACGTCCAGATGGGCGAAGACGCTATCCCAGCCGATTGCCAGAGGCATTCCGGGTCGAGCACAGCGGAACAGGGTGCCTGTGATCGGCAGAGCCGGCTTTGGCTCGGCCACCCACTGGAAGAAGGCTTGCGCGCGCAAAACCTCTTGCAGTTCCAGTTTGGTTCTAAAGCTCGTCGCGTTGAACTGTCCTTGAGCGAAGCGGTCGAGAAACTGGACCAGTTGTGCCTCGCGCTTCATTGCCACGGCGACTTTCGCGAGGGCGCGGCATGCCATCCGGTAAGCGGACACGCGGTTGGTTCGGATTCGATTGAATGTGCGCGTAAACGTCTCCCAGCGGGCGCTTCGCTCCCCGACGAGGCTGGTGTCGAGGATGCCGAGGAACTTTACGGTTCGCCCCGCTGCCAGCAGCCGCGCCGCAACTTCGAAGGCAACAGCGCCGCCGAGCGAATGGCCGAGAAGTCGTACATGGCCCGAGGGTTGGGCGCGGCGGATCTGGTCGACGGCGGCGTCGGCCATATCGGCGAGGCTGTCTTGTCCGCGCAGTATCATAGCCAGGGCCGGATACCTGATCGGGGCAACGCGGGTCACCTTGCCCATCGCTGCTGCAAAGGCTGCAAGGCTCGGGCCATAGCCGACGGACCCCGGGAACAGAAAAAGAATGGGAGGGTCGTGCTTCTGGGCGCGCGCGCTTTGATCGCCTGCCTGGGCGGACACGACCGCCTTGACCATTTGCTCCAGGCTCATCCCGACGGTGAAGGCCTCAAGGCCGAGTTCCTGCCCGATGGCGCTTTCGATTTCCATGACGCAGTGCAGCAGCTTCAGCGAATCTCCTCCGGCGTCATCCCAGCGTCCTGCCGCCACGCGCGTATTGAGAATGCTGGTCCATGCCCGCTGGACAACCTGCTGCGCGGTCAGCTTGCCTCGCGGCTCGAGCGGACGCGCGGTCGCCGCTGTCTCTCTGGCTGAAAGATCCATCTCTGCAAGTGTCGTGATGTCGACTTTGCCGCTCGGCAGACGCGGAATCTCGGCGATCGTGTGCAACCGCAAGGGACGCAGCGGCGGCGGCAGATTGGTCCTGACAAGCTGGCGAAGCTCGTCCGAAAAGGTCGCTTCGGCCGAGCGCCGAGGAACAGCAAAGGCGACAAGCTCATTCGCGGCCGTCACGATTGCCACGGCATCCGCGACAGAGGGTGCACAACGCAGCACCCGTTCGAGTTCGGCTGGCTCGACGCGTCGACCGTTGATTTTTACCTGGCGCCCCTTGCGACCGACGATGTGCAGTAGGCCTTGATCATCAAGTCGAACGAGGTCACCTGTCGCGAAAATCCGAAGGCCTGGATCGTGCGGGTCTGATGTTGCCGGCACAACCGCCCCGTCCTCCCAATGGCCAAGCAAGACATACGGGCTCCTGATCAGAAGCTCTCCGCTGCGGCCCGGTTGAACGCGGCGGCCCGCTTCGTCGACAATTGCGAAGGTGATTCCAGGCAGCAGCCAGCCAACTGGAACCGAATCTCCATGCTCTGGCCAGTCTCGCGGCAGGAACCATTGCGAGCCGGTGGTCTCGGTTGACGAGTAACCGATCTGGATAAGGCACGTATCGGAGACGGCCTTGCGCAGCAGGGCGATGTCGGTCCAGGGCACCTTCTCGCCACCGATCCGGGCGACTCTGAGTGAATGGAACGCTTCTGCAGGTCCGTCTGCCATAAGCGCGCGAAGCAGTGCCGGCACCAGATAGGTGATTGTCACGTCTTCGGATCGCACCAGGCGTTGAACGGCGCGCAGGCCGACCGCTTCGACTTCGACCAGATGCAAGGTGGCGCCGGTGAGAAGAGCAGCAAGAATCTCCCGGCACCCGGCGATTGTGGCGGGTCCGGTCAATGGCAGGAAAACATCATCCGAGTTGATGTGGCACGCATCGACATATTGCTGGACCCGGCACAGCAAGCTGCGCTGGCTGTTAACGATGCCTTTGGGCCGGCCCGTACTCCCTGACGTATAAAGCACGATGGCGGGCGCATCGACCGAGACGGAATAAGAACGAGGCACTTGCCCAGCCTGCGAGGCCGCACTGGTCGACACATCGATCCAACTGACCAGGTGGGGCAATCCATCGGGTCGGACATTGCCCTCGCCCAGGACAGCTGAGAGCCGCGCCCCGGCCACGATTTCAAGGATACGCGAGCTAGGATCTCGCGCGTTGAGTGGCACCGAAGGCCGCCCAGCCGTCATGCTTGCCAGCATGGCAATGGGATACCAGGCCGAGTTGGCCTGAAGAATCCCTATCGCCTGTCCGTCTGGGACGGTCGCCGCGATCTGGTGGGACAGCGTCTCGACTGACCGGAGGAGCTGGGAATAGGTCAGACGATTGGCGCCGTCGCTGATTGCAAGCTTGTCGGGGTACTGGCGGACGACATTTCTCAGGTGATCGAAGGCCGCAATGTTGGTAAAATCGACGCCCAATCTTTGAAATGGGCGCAGTACGGGACCACCCTGATCCAGTGCGTATTGTGGGACACTGGACCAATTATCGGAGGTCGTTGTCTGACAATCCACCGCTAGATCCTGATCCGCGACTTCTGATCCCAAATATGCCGAAGACATGAGTTGCCTACGCTAAGATTAGGGTCACTTATCGCCCCCCGCCCCAATCTTTTCATCGATCATTCTGATGATGCCCTGATCTTCCCTCAAGGGCGCTTGGTTAGTCACTTCGCCTGTTTCGCAAGCCGCCGGCCGAGCCAATCATGCCGGGCTCGCTGGCTGTTGTGGTGCGCATGACACGGACACATGCCAAGGCGGGCTCGAAGACCAAGGTGGGGTCGAAGATGGAATTGCCGCTATTCAGGCATATTGCCTATTCGGTGGTTCTTCCGGACGACACCGGCGATGCTTCGGTGTCGGAATAGCTGCCGGGGACGAAACAATAGGCATAGATCTGTCCCCGATTTTCGTCGGTCACGCGGATCCAATCCTTTTCCCACGTTCGGAAGGTAATACGCCCGCCCGTCATCATAGCTGCGGCTCTGAACGGACTCGGCGCGTTGACAACGCGCACCGAGATAACATCGTCGCCGTCCATACGCTCGACGAGATACGTCTGCATGAAAGCCTCCCCATGCCCCGCTAGATCACCCGCACTTTAACGCCGGCTAATGAATTCGGTTGCAACTGCTTGGCGAAACTTTGGGTCCGATACTTTCCGTACCCACCGGCAACTTGGTCCTCCGTATCCGTCAGGTTTTTCAGCGACGGGATGCCAGTTCAGGGGAGGGCAGGCTGATTGCGGCCATGCCGGCGACATGCCAATCTGCGCCGCAACGTTAGGCCCCTGCCTCCGCGGGCAATGGAAAAGGCGCTCGAATGGGCTCCTTTATGCTGTCCGTGATCTGGCATTCTGCCCGTGATTTGGCCTCATCGGACGACCCTGCAGGCCTTTGCGGGACATCCACATAGCGTGGCGTCGCCATCACCGAGGCATAGCAATGTGCGTCGGCAGAGAAATGGGACGGTTCGAGGTTTTCTGAACCTGCCTCACGACGACTGCGTCGTGTCGACGATCCGTTGGAACAGAAGACCTGGCGCTGGAACGTCAATCGTATTTGGCCAGGAAGCGCCCGACGGCGCTGAGGCAGTCGTACTTTTCCTCCACATGCGGCATGTGGCTGGAATTCGGGAAGACCAGGCCTTCAACGTACGGGATAAGATCCAGAAAGGGCTGGACGCAGGCCTCGGTCGCTTCGTCGTAGAAGCCGCGGAAAACCAGGGTCGGCGCCTCGATCCGATGCAGGCGGTCGACGATGGTCCAATTCCGCATCGTGCCGATGACGTGGAACTCATTGGGACCGTTCATGGTGTGATAGACGGTCGGATCTTCCTCGATTGCCGCAAATGTCCGGGCGACCTCTGGCGGCATCGGAACGACGCGACAGACATGACGGTCGTAGAAAGCCTTCGTCGCCGCAACATATTCGGGGTGATCGGTGGTTCCCGCCGCTTCGTGCCGGTCGAGCGCACTTTGCACATCGGCTGGCAACTCGGTGCGCAATTGCCGGGCTCCTTCCACCCACAGCGCCATCGAGGCCAGCGAATTGGCCAGGATCAATGCCTTGAGCCCCTCAGGGCGGCGCACGGCGTGCTCGGCCGAGAGTATGCCGCCCCAGGACTGGCCGAGCAGGGCATAATGGCCGGCAATGCTGAGATGGGCGAGCAACGCATCGAGTTCGCCCAGGAAGAAATCGACGGTCCAGAAGTCGCCGCCCTTGTCCGGCAGATGGGTCGATTTGCCGTTGCCGATCTGATCGTAGTGGATGACGGCTCGCCCGGTTCCGGCAAGCTCCTTGAATGAGTCCACATAGTCGTGGGTGCAGCCCGGTCCACCATGAGCGACGACCAGGGGCAGCTTGCCCGACCCGAGGTCCCCGGTCACACGGTACCAGGTGCGATAGCCCTTGTAGTCGCTAAATCCTTCGGTGATCGCATGTGCCGTCACAGTCCAAGCTCCGCATCATGGCGCGGCAGGAGCCACTTTGGTGCACCCCTCCCAAGCCTTGTTTGCGACCGACGGTACTAAGCGGCCCAGCGCATTTACAGCTAGCACTTTTTATAGGTTCGCCGGTTATGGGTTTGCCCGAGGCAAGGCCGATCCCCCGCAGGTCGCGAGCCTCAATGCTCCGGTTCGAGCAGCCGGTAATGGGCGGCGAGCGCGATGGCATGGAAGCGGTTGCGCGCGCCAAGCTTTCGCGTCGCCGCGTTGAGGTGCAGCGTTGCGGTAGGCACCGCGCGGCCAATCTCACGCGCGACCTGCTTGGCCGTCAGTCCGGCAGCGGCCAGGCGCAGGCACTGACGTTCGCGTGACGTCAGATGGACATGTTGGCAGGTGCGGATTCCGGCGTCGAAACCGGCGTAGGCGGAGTCATGCAGCAGATGACCCAGATCTCCGATCTCGGCGATCAAGGGTCTGGCTTCGAGCTCGAACCCGGCCTCCGGGTCGGCACGGATCGCGGTGAAGGTGGCGAGATCGCCGCCGGCAAGGCGAATGGGTACGGTGACGCCGCAGGTCATCCTGGTGTCAAGCAAATAGCTGACCACAGGATCGTGCTTGGACTGGAGCACGCGCTGCATGACGGTGCTCTGAACGCCGCTGTGCGACCAGAGAAACGGTCTCGATACGGTGAGCGCGGCCTCCTGCACCGGGTCAAGCTGATAATATCCGCCCTTGCACCAGAGATCCTGCATGTCGCGCGGCACGTTGCGCAGAGCCATCAACGAGGGCGTGATAAGCTCGCCCTTGTGACTGACCGGCACGGGCGTATAGTCGTAGATGAATGCGGTGAAACCGATGGGCTCCAGCACCTCCGTTGCCACCGCCATGGCAGCGTCGATGCTCATTCCGGTTTGGAACCGGCTCTCTAGATCGCCTGGAAGGCTTTGCATCGGGCAAGCTTACCCGCTGATGATTGCTTGTCAAATAGCCATGTCGGCCGGCTGCTCAACAAATAGGCGGGGATAAGCCTGTCCGACCCTATCTATCTTAATAGCTATCCCGTCCGGCTTCGCTCGCCGTAGTCTTTTGTGATTGGGCCAAGTAGCGGACACCGTTCGCAAACCCAGACTGTTTCAGCCGCGCAATGGTCGATCGATCGGGTTCAGCGCGGCAAAAGCCGACACGCCTCCATGAGGGAATAAATATGCGACCCCAAAAAGCATTTGCAGCGTTGATACCCTGCCTGGCTCTGCTCGGCGTGATCATGATGTCGCCGGCAAGCAGTGCCTTGGCCACCGAGGGCAAGCCAGGCGGCACACTCCGACTGCTGGCCAATGCCGCGGCAGGCACCGCCGATCCGCACATCAACTACACGCTGCAGTATTTCCAGATCAATTATGTCCTCTACGATGGCCTGGTGACCTACAAGAAGGCCGGGGACAAGACTGGCTTCGAAGTCGTCGCGGACCTGGCGGAAAGCCTCCCGCAGGTCGAGAACGGCGGCAAGACCTACGTCTTCAAGCTGCGCAAGGGCATCAAATTCGCGGATGGCTCGGATGTCACCACGAAGGACGTGGTGGCTTCGTTCCAACGCATTTTCAAGATCAGCGGGCCGACGGCCGGGACCTTCTACAAAGGCATCGTCGGCGCGGATGCGTGCTTGAAGGCCCCCGCTGCATGCACCCTCGAAGGTGGCCTGTCGGTCGACGATGCGGCCGGAAGCATTACCTTCAACCTGGTCCAGCCGGATGCCGAGTTCCTGCAGAAGCTGGCCGTTCCACACGCGTCGATCCTGCCGGCGAGCGCGCCGCTGAAGGACGCCGGCACCGATCCGATCCCGGGTACCGGACCGTACATGATCGCCAGCTACGACCCCAACAAGCTAATGAAGATTGTGCGCAATCCTCACTTCAAGGAATGGAGCAAGGAAGCGCAGCCGGCCGGATATCCGGACGAGATCGACTATGAATTCGGCCTTACCGACGAGGCGGCGGTGACGGCGGTCGAGAATGGCCAGGCGGACTGGATGTTCGACCCACCGCCGTCCGACCGTCTCGCCGAACTCGGCACCAAATATGCCGCGCAGGTCACGGTTCACCCGCTGACGGCAATGTGGTATGCGCCGATGAACACCAATCTGGCGCCGTTCAACGACATCCGCGTTCGCCAAGCCGTGAACTTCGCGATCGACCGCGCCGCGATCGTCAAGCTGTTCGGCGGCAGCAATCTGGCGCAGCCGGCCTGTCAGATCCTGCCGCCGGGCTTCCCGTCATTCGCAGCCTATTGCTCGTTCACCGCCAATCCAGGTGAGAAGTGGTCGGCGCCGGATATGGACAAGGCCAAGCAATTGGTCGCGGAATCGGGAACCGCAGGTCAGGAGGTGACGATCATCACCGAGGACACCACGGTCTCCAAGGCGATCGGCGTCTACCTGCAGGATGTGCTCAACCAGCTTGGCTACAAGACGTCGGTCAAGCCGATCTCGCAGAACATACAGTTCACCTACATCCAGAACACCAATAACAAGGTGCAGATTTCGATCTCGCAATGGTTCCAGGATTACCCGGCGCCATCGAATTTCCTGCAGGTCTTGTTCAGCTGTGCCTCGTTTACGCCGGGCTCCGACGCCTCGGTCAATATTTCGGGGTTCTGCGACAAGTCGATCGACGCATCGATGGACGAGGCAGAGGCAGCCACCATCGCCGATCCGGCCAAGGGCGCGACACTCTGGACCGCCATCGACAAGGCTGTGACGGACAAGGCTCCGGTCGCTGTCCTGTTCACGCCAAAGCGCGTCGATGTGATCTCTTCCAGGCTGAAGAACTTCACCTTCAGCCCGCAATTCTACTGGATTGTCAGCCAGTCCTGGGTGGAATAGCCGACCGGAGCCAATGCGACGGAGTGCCGCTGGCTCTCCGTCGCATTTCCTTTTCCGGCGGATCAGCGCATCTTCCAGGCCGCGATTTTTCCCAGGCAATCCTGTTCATGGTCAATGTCATTGCGGACCAGCCTGCCATCCCGGTTCGCCGGGCCACCGATGGCCCGTGGCGCACCGCTTGGCGCAAGCTGAAAGGCGATCGTTCGGCAATATCTGCCTTCGCCGTGCTCGTCGTCATTGTGATCGCCTCGCTCGCGGCGCCGCTTTATGCGCGATACGTCTCCGGCACCGATCCATTTGCGACCAATCTCAATGGCGAGATCGTCGTCGATGGGGTGACCCAGCCGGTGCTGCAGCCCTCCACCGAAGGCCTTGGCCTCGGCATGACGCCGGTCGGGCCGACCTGGCGCATCGGCCCCTATATGCTCGGTGCCGACAACCAGGGCCGTGACGTCGCGGCGCGGCTGCTTTACGGCGGACGGGATTCGCTGTTGATCTCGGGTGCTGCAGCCGTGCTGTGCCTTGTCCTCGCGACATTCCTGGGGGTCGTTTCCGGCTTCTTCGGCGGCATCGTCGACATCGGCCTGTCGCGCATTCTCGACGTGCTCTGGGCTTTTCCGATTTTCCTGTTGGCGATTTCGTTGTCGATCGTGCTGATTGCGCAGAGTATCCAGATCGGTCCGTTCGAAATCCGCTCCGGCAGCCTGTGGCTACCGGTCTTCATCATCGGCATCGTCTATGTGCCCTATGTGGCGCGGCCGATCCGCGGCCATATCCTGACCTTAATGCATGCCGAATTCGTCACCGCTGCGATCGGCGTTGGCGCATCGCCCTGGCGCATCCTTTTGCGCGACATCATGCCCAATGTGGTGACCCGCATCATCGTTTTCGTGCCGTTGATCCTGGCGCTCAACATGATGACGGAATCCTCGCTGTCGTTCCTGTCGATCGGCGTGCAGCCGCCGGATGCCAGCTGGGGCACGATCATCCAGGACGGCCAGGGCCTGCTCTATTCGCGGCCGGTCGTGGCACTGGCGCCGGGGCTAGCCATTGTGATCACGGTGCTGGCCCTAAACATTCTGGGCGACGGCGTGCGCGACGCGCTCGATCCGAAATCCTCGCCGAGGGGCGTCTAGTGGTTGCCGCGCTCGGCTTCCGGCTTGGCCAGATGGTGCTGGTTATGTTCGGTATCAGCGTCGTCGCTTTCCTGATCTTCTTTGCGACGCCTGGCGCTGATCCATCGGCGCGCATTGCCGGCCGCAATGCTTCGCAAGAGACGCTGATCCAGGTGCGCCACGATTTCGGTCTCGACCGGCCATTGCCGGTGCAATATGGGCTGATGATGAACCGGCTTTTCGTCAGCCGCGATCTCACCTCCTTCGTCAATCGCGGGCAGCGCGTCATTCCGACCGTGATAAGCGCCATTCCCGTGACGCTGTCGCTGGTCGGCGGCGCGGCAGTGCTGTGGGTGCTCGGCGGATTGATCGTCGGTGTGATCGCAGGCGCAACGCGCGGTACATTCATTGATCGCGCGCTGATGATCCTGAGCCTGGTAGGCGTGTCGATCCCGGTCTTCTGGCTGGGCGAGGTCGCCAACCTGCTGACGCAAAGCCGCTGGCACGACAGCTGGCTGTTTTCCTGGGTTCCTCCGCTCGGCTACATCCCCCTGACCGAGAATCCCTGGGGCTGGTTCAAGGCGCTCGTCATTCCGTGGTTCACGCTGGCAACCCTTTATGTCGGCCTCTACGGCCGGGTGCTGCGGGCAAGCCTGATCGAGATGATGCAGGAGGATTTCATCCGCACCGCCCGAGCCAAGGGGATCGGCGAGCGGCGGGTGGTGCTGCATCATGGCCTCAGGACCTCGCTGGTCGCATTTGTTACCATGTTCGGCCTCGACTTCGGTGCCCTGGTCGGTGGCGGTGCGCTGCTGACCGAAGTGGTCTTCGGACTGCAGGGCGTCGGAAAACTGACCTATGAGGCGCTGCAGACGCTCGATCTGCCGATGATCCTTGCCACGGTGATCTACGCCGCCTTCTTCGTGGTGATGGCAAACTTCGTCGTCGACGTGGTCTTCGTCTTCATCGACCCGAGGGCTCGCGATGTCGGCTGATGCTCCTCTTCTGGTGGTCAAGGACCTCGCCGTCTCCTTCCGCAGCGACGAGGGCCTGGTGCGCGCGGTGGGAGGTGTTTCGTTCTCCGTCGAGCAGCGCGAGATCGTCGGTGTGGTCGGCGAATCCGGTTCGGGCAAAAGCCAGACCTTGCTCGCCATTATGGGGTTGATCGACAGCCCCAACGCTATCGTCTCCGGTTCCATCCGTTTCATGGGACAGGAGCTGATCGGGCTCAAGCGGCGTGCGCTCGATGCCATTCGCGGCCGCCAGATCGCGATGATCTTCCAGGATCCGATGTCTGCGCTCACCCCGGTGCATACGATCGGCAACCAGATCGGCGAGCAGGTCCGCGCGCATGAAAAGGTGTCGGCGAAAGCGGTACGGGCGAGGGCCGTGCAATCGCTGGATGCGGTCGGCATCGCAAATCCGGATCGGGTCATCGACAGCTACCCGCACCAGCTTTCCGGCGGTATGCGCCAGCGCGCGGTGATTGCCATGGCGCTCTCGTGCAACCCGGCGCTGCTCGTCGCGGATGAACCGACCACAGCCCTCGATGTTACCGTGCAGGCGCAGATCCTCGAACTGATCGGACGATTGCGCGACCAGTTCGGTTCCGCTGTGATCCTGGTCACGCACGATCTTGGCGTCGTCGCCGAAGTCGCGGACCGGGTACTGGTGATGTATGGCGGACGCTTTGTCGAGGAGGGCGGCAAGAGCAGCGTGTTCCGGGCGCCGCTGCATCCCTACACATGGGGCTTGTTCGGCTCGATCCCGCCGATGGAGGGACCACGTCCAGCCCGGCTCGCTGCCATTCCGGGAATTCCGCCGTCGCTCTCCAACCTACCGAAAGGCTGCGCCTTCAGCCCCCGCTGCGCCTTTCGCCACGACGCCTGTCTGGTTCAACTGCCGATCATGCAAGGCGAGAGCCATCGCGCCGCGTGCCTGTTGCCGGAGCCTACGCGCAGACAATTCGCTGCCCAGAGGCCTGGCGGCGTGGTGGAGATGCAACGATGAATGCCAGGCCACGCGAACGTCCGCTGCTTCGTGCCGGCGACCTGTCGAAGCGCTATAGCGTCGGCCGCTCAATCTTCCCGGCGCAGCGCCGGACCGTGCATGCGGTTGATACGGTGTCGCTCGACATCTGGCCCGGGGAGACCCTCGGCATCGTCGGCGAGTCCGGTTGCGGCAAATCCACGCTTGGCCGGTGTCTGGTGCGTCTGACCGAAATCAGCTCGGGGTCGCTGGAATTCGAGGGCCGCGACATCAGCGACGCCTCCCAGCGCCAGCTTCGTCCGTTGCGGCGGCAGATGCAGATGGTCTTTCAGGATCCCAGCGCTTCGCTCAATCCGCGCCGGCGGGTCGGCGATCTGCTGGCCGATCCGTTCCGCATCCATGAACGCCTCTCGGCATCGGAAATGGCGGACCGCGTGGCCGAGCTCCTGCGCCGGGTCGACTTGTCGCCCCAGCACGCATCGCGCTACCCGCACGAATTCTCCGGCGGCCAGCGCCAGCGTATCGGCATCGCCCGCGCGCTGGCGCTGCGGCCACGGCTGATCGTGGCCGACGAGCCGGTCTCGGCGCTCGACGTGTCGATCCAGGCGCAGATCGTCAATCTGCTCGCCGACCTGCGCGAGGAGTACAACCTGACCTATGTGTTCATCGCCCACGATCTTTCCGTGGTGCGTCAGATCTCGAGCCGTGTGGCGGTGATGTATCTGGGATCGATCGTGGAGAGCGGGCCGACCGACGAGGTCTTTGCGGCGCCCAGACACCATTACACCGCGGCGCTGCGTTCCGCCGTGCCGATACCCAGCATCGACCGGGCGCGGCGCGGCCGGCTGGTGCTCAAGGGTGATCTGCCCAGCCCGATGAACCCACCCTCGGGGTGCCGGTTCCACACCCGTTGCCCAGCTGCCACCCCGATCTGCCGCAGCGAGCGCCCGCTTCTCCAAAGCATTGGCGAGGGCCGCCTGGTCGCGTGCCATCATCCCGCCGACGGTTGACTAGGGGAATTCTCGTTCAACGATATCGGATCAGGACCGTTCAGCCGCAATCGTCGCTTCGGCGAGAATAGAGGCCGATCTGGACGCCGCACGATCCGACGGTATGTTGCGCTTCGGCGCTCAAGGCGATCGTTTTTCAGTTTGCCACGCTCACCGACGTCACCTGGCAGATGTCGGGCGAGGTGATCCTGATGACGCTCCTCGGCGGCATCGGCACCATGGTCGGGCCGATCATCGGCGCCAGTTTGGTCGTCGGCCTGGAAAACACGCTCGCCACCTCGAACTTTCCGGTGACCATCGCCACCGGCCTGACCTTCATGGTCTGCGTGCTGGTTTTCCGGCGCGGTATTGTCGGTGAGGTCTATGCGCGGTTTCTCGGGCCAAAGGGTGACGCGAAAGACTGAACGGCTCAGTTCCGCCTCGCTAGGCGATGCGTAAGCCTTGCGCGTCGAGAAGCACGCAGCCCAGCGGGTCGAAGCAGACATCGACCGCTTCGCCTTCACGCAGCGGCTGGCCGTCGATCAACGTGTTGGCGCGCACCAGCGTGCCGGCGCCGATGTCGATCTCGTAGACCGCATTGCCGCCGAGATAGGAGGTCGAGACGATCCGTCCCGCCAGCCTGTTGGCAGCACCGGCGGTACCGACGGTAAGCTTCTGCGGGCGAACGACAACGGTGACCGCGCTGCCGGTCGCGAGCGCCTTCGGCGCGGCCGCCTTTACGACATGGCCGGTGGCCAGCGCGATCGTCGCCATCTTGCCGTCCATCGCTGTCACGCTGCCGGGCAGCATGTTGGCCTTGCCCAGGAAATTGGCGACGAATGCGGTGGCCGGCTGGTCATAGACCTGCGCGGGGGAGCCGATCTGCTCGATCAGGCCGGCGTTCATCACGACGATGTGGTCGGACATCGACAAGGCTTCTTCCTGGTCGTGCGTCACGAAGATAGCGGTGATGCCCGTCTCCCTCTGGATTTTCTTGATCTCGACGCGCATGTCCTCGCGCATATTGGCGTCGAGCGCCGACAAGGGCTCGTCCAGCAGCAGCACTTCCGGCTCGAAGACGATGGCGCGGGCCAGTGCGATGCGTTGCTGCTGGCCGCCCGAGAGCTGCGACGGCAGCTTTGTCTCACTGCCGGGCAGCCGCACCATATCCAGCGCCTTCTTGACCCGGCGCACGATTTCCGGTTTAGGCACGTTTCGGTATTTCAGGCCGAATGCGACGTTGTCGAAGACGTTCTTGTGCGGAAAGAGCGCGTAGTTCTGGAACACCAGACCAATGTTGCGTTTGTAGATCGGGATGTCGTCGACCCGCTTTCCGCCGATCGAGATCTGGCCACCGGAGATGTCGACCAGGCCCGCGATCGAGCGCAGGATCGTCGTCTTGCCGCACCCGGACGGCCCCAGCAAGGTGACGAAACTACCTTTGCGGATCGCCAGTGAAAAATCGCGCACAGCGGCGAACTTGCCGTAGAAAATATCGATGTCGCGAAACTCGACCGCAGGCTTTCCTATCGGCTGCCGCTCGCGCTGGGCGAGCGGGTCGCCATCAGCCCCGGCCGAAGCCGGCCGGGGCTGCTGGTCGTGGCTGTTGTCGTCATGCACCTTTCGACACCCTGTCCCATTGCTTGGTCCAGGCGTCTTCGTTCTTCGCCCAGTAGAGCGGATCGGCGAAGGTCAGCGATTTCATCGATCCAGTCGGGTCGAAGGCCGGAAGCGCCGCGATCTTGTCGGTCAGCTTCACCTTGGTCGGGTCAAGCGATGGCGGATAGTTCTGGCCCTCGGCGACGGCGATCGACGTGGCCGGATCCAGCATGAAATTGATCAGCTCCTCGCATTCGGCCATCGGCGATCCCTTGAGCACCAGCATGTCCTCCATCCATGCGTATGAGCCGGCAGGGTCGAGATAGCCGATCGGCTGGCCCTGCTGCTGCAGGGCGGCGACACGTCCTGACCAGGCGTCAGTGACGACGATCTCGTTTCGCGACAGGAGGTCCATGAGTTCCGCGCCGGAACTCCAGAACTTCTTGGCCAGGTCGCGGGTCTCGCGAACCTTGGCCCAGACCGCATCCATGTCCTGGATGTTGTTGGGGTCCTGTTTCGTCTGCAGTGCCGCATACCAGACGCGCGTCGTCATATCGGCGTAGCCGCCGATCTTGCCGGCATATTTCGTGTCGGTAAGCAGGTTGGCGCCCTTTTCCTTGGCTTCTTCCGGCGAGATGACCTTGTTGTTGTAGGCGATGCCGGTGGTGCCGTAATCATATGGCACCGCCGACAGCTTCGGCGTGATCTTACGGAACGGCTCGATCATGGCGGTCAGCACATTCGCCATGTTCGGAATGTTCGCCTCGTTGATCTCGGAATTGAAACCGCCATTGACGTATTTGATATAGTAGTTGACGCCGGAAGAATGGACGATCTGGAAGTCGCCTGGTTTCGACGTCTTGATCTTGGTGATGATCTCGTTCTCGTCGCCAAAGGTGCCCTGGACGACCTTGACCTTGGACTTGGCGGTGTAAGGCTGGAACGCGTACTTATCGATCGCCTCCTGCACCACGCCGCCCCATCCGTCGAAGCGCACTTCCGAAACCGCGGCGAGCGCCCGTCCCATCCAGGGCATGGAAAGCCCGGTGGCGGCGGCAGCGGCGGCCGTCAGCGTCAGGAACGATCGCCGGCTGATGTCGCCATTGGCATAGCGTTCGTTGAGCCGTTCCAGTCGTTTGGTGGTTGTCAGTTTCATTTCCATTCTCCCATTTTCATCTTCACTTGCCTGCCTTGAACCAGGTGAGGCTTTGCAGGACGAGCCCGCCAGCCAAGGGAATGCCGACCGTCAAAAGGATCATGACGGTTCCGAGCGCGTTCACCTCGGGGCTGATCGAGATCTTCAGCATCGAAAGGATTTGCGTCGGCATGGTCTCGACGCCCGCCGGCCGCCAGAACAGGCTGGCCGAGGTGTTGTCGAACGAAATGGTGAAAGCGAGCAGAACACTGGCAAGCACTGCGGGAATGAGCAGCGGCAGCGTGATTTCGCGGAATGTCGACACACGCGGCGCCCCGAGCGAAAGCGCCGCCTCCTCATAGGAACGTTTTATGCCGACCATGCGCGCCTGGACGATCAGCACCACGTAGGGGAGCGTGAGCAGAATGTGGCCGAGCACCAGCAGCGTCATGCTGCGCGGCTGGTCGACGGCTTTGATCATGACCAGCAGGCCGACGCCGAGTATCGTTTCGGGGACCAGCGCGGGAAGAATGACAAGCGTGTTGATCGCCTGCTTGCCACGGAACTCGAAGCGCACCAGCGCCAATGCCGCCATGATGCCGAGCAGCGTCGTCACCGTTGCCGTCACCAGGGCAATCCACATCGATGTCCGGAAGGCGTCGAGAACCGGCTCGTTGGTGAGCAGCTTTTCGTACCATCGCAGGCTGAAGCCGGTGAGGGGAAAGCCGCCGAACATCGAGGCGTTGAAGGAAAGCACGACCGTGGCGAGGATCGGCGCAAACATGAAGATGTAGACGCACACCGTGATCGCGCCGGTCAGCCGCCACGCCCATCTGCCTTCGCGATTGGGATGATCCGCTCTCATGCACTGAGGCCCTTCATGATCTGCGATAGGCCCATATAGCGGCTGTAGGCGGCCGCGGCCGCGCCGAGCAGGACGAACAGGACGATGGAAAGCGTGGCGCCCATCGGCCAATTGAGCTGCCCCATGATGGTGTCGTAGATCAAGTTGCCGAACAGCGCATCGCGGCTGCCGCCGAGCAGCTGCGGCGTCACATAGGAGCCGGCCGCCAGCACGAAGCAGAGCAGCAGCCCGGCGCCCAGCCCCGGCATCGATAGCGGCAGGGTCACTTCGCGAAACGCCTGCGCGCTGGTACAGCCCATCGAGCGGGCGGCGGCGATCAGCGTGCGGTCGATGCTTTCCAGGCTGACATAGACGTTCAGGATCATATAGGGCAGCAGAAAATGCAGCAGCCCCATGATGACGGCGCCCTCGGTGTAGAGCATCGGCAACGGCTCGTTGATAACCCCCAGCCTGATGAGCACGACGTTGATCAGCCCCTGTTCGCCGAGAATATGGATCCACGAGAATGTCCGGATGGTGAAGCTGATCCAGAACGGCACGATGAGCAGCAGCAACAGCAGCCATTTGTGCCTGAAGGTCGTGGCCCAGATGAAATAGGCGGGGAAATAGCCAAGGATCGCGCAGATCACAGCGGTGATGGCGCCGACGCGAACGGTCTTCCAAAGAAAACCGTGATAGTAGCTGTCGGTGAGGAATTCCTTCCAGTTGTCGAAGGTCAGCACCGCCGATTCCACCCCCGCGGTGACGAAGGTGAAAAACGTGTAGACCGTCATCATCGCGATCGGCAGCAGCAGAAGCAGGGTAAGCAGTAAAAGCACAGGCGCGACGAGGACCCAGGCCAGTCGCTGATCGTATAATTTCCACCCTTTGGTCACGACCCGTCCAACCACTCTATGTGCAAGCCGCCATCACCGGGCTCGGCTCCGGACTAGATTGGGCGATCGGCGTTCAGGTGTCCACTCTGCATATGGCTCCTGCACAAATTCTGTGCAGGGCCACCGCGCGACCCTCGCCCTGCCGGATTCAACAAATTGCCCGGCGTTCCGCCTGCACATTGATTAAATCAGATATCCCGATATACAGGGTAATTTCGGATATAGATTTTACATGGGCCGGGCAATTTCATGAGTCGCAATTTTCTGGTGATTGAACCTGAGGAAGGCATTGCCGTGCTCAAGGGGCTTGCCTCCTCGGCGCGGATCTCGATGCTGAAACTGCTGCATGAGAAGGGGCCGATGAATGTCAACGAAATCGCCGCCGTGCTGTCGCTTCCGCAGTCGACCGTCTCGACCAACATCCAGGTGCTGGAGGATGCGGGGCTGATCCGCACCGAGAACCTGAAAGCGAAGAAAGGCAGTCAGAAAATCTGTTATCCGACGGCCGAAGAAGTGCTCGTCGTGTTCAAGAGCGAATATCGTGCGGTCAAGAACGACGCGATCGAAGTGTCGATGCCGATCGGGCTTTATACCGGCTTCGAGGTTACCGCGCCCTGCGGCCTTTGTTCGCCGGACGGCATCATCGGTCTGCTCGATGTGCCGAACACTTTCCTCGATCCGGACCGCATGAAAGCCGGTCTGCTATGGTTCACGCGCGGTTTTGTCGAATACCAGTTCCCCAACAATGCCAAGCTCGCCAATGCCGAGATCACCGGACTCGAAGTTGCGATAGAGCTGTCTTCGGAAGTGCCGGGCACCAGCGCCGATTGGCCCTCGGACATCACGCTGACGATCAATGGCGTCGATGTCGGCACCTGGACGTCGCCGGGGGATTTCGGCGACAAGCGCGGCGTCTTCACGCCCTCCTGGTGGAAGCTCAAGGGCTCGCAATACGGTAAGCTGAAGAACTGGCGAATTGCCAATGACGGCACCTATGTCGACGGCCTCAGGATTTCCGAAACCGGCCTCGCCGCACTCGATCTGAAGAGCCATCATTCAATCCGCGTCCGTATCGGCGTCAAGGACGACGCCAAGCGCCCTGGCGGGATCAATATTTTCGGCAAGGGCTTTGGAAATTACGATCAGGACATCCTGCTCAGGATCAAAACTGGTTGATATCATGAAACCGGGTTCTGAAGATAACGCAGCAATTTCAACTATCTGGCTTTCTGCTGTGCCAAAGCGTTGGTCTAATTGTCCTACATTTGGGTATTTTGGCTTGACGAAGGGCTGCTAATTCCTCTTTGATATCGGGCAAGATGATTTAAATCATCGTTTGTGATATCGATGGGAGGAATGCATGAAGGCAGCCGTTACGGCTCATCCGCATTATGTCGTCTCGGAAATCGATCCGAGGCTCTACGGATCCTTCATCGAGCATCTGGGGCGGGCAGTTTACACCGGCATCTATGAGCCCGGCCATCCGACAGCGGATGCCAACGGCATGCGTCAGGACGTCATCGATCTCGTCAGGGAACTCAATGTTCCGATCGTCCGCTATCCCGGCGGCAATTTCGTCTCGGCCTACAATTGGGAAGACGGCATTGGTCCCAAGGAACAGCGCCCAGTGCGCCTCGACCTCGCCTGGCACACATCGGAAAGCAACGAAGTCGGCCTGCATGAATTTGCCGATTGGTGCACCTGCGCCAACACCGAGATGATGCTTGCCGTCAATCTCGGCTCGCGCGGCCTCGACGAAGCCCGCAATCTGCTGGAGTACGCCAACCATCCCGGCGGCAGCAAATGGAGCGACAGGCGCATCGCCAACGGCCGCAAGGAGCCCTTCGACGTCAAGCTCTGGTGCCTCGGCAATGAAATGGATGGCCCCTGGCAGATCGGTCACAAGACCGCGGACGAGTATGGCCGGCTGGCGCATGAGACGGCCAAGGCCATGCGCGCCTTCTCCAAGTCACTCGAGCTGGTGGTCTGCGGCTCTTCGAATGCCAAGATGCCGACCTACCCTGAATGGGAAGCGACGGTTCTCGACCATACCTACAACGAGGTCGACTACATCTCACTGCACATGTATTTCGACAACGACGCCAACGACGCTCCGAACTATCTCGCCATGAGCGAAAAGCTCGACGACTACATTGTCTCGGTCGCCGGCGTCATCGAGTATATCAAGGCCAAGAAGCGCTCCAACAAGCAGGTCTACATCTCGTTCGACCAATGGAACGTCTGGTACCATTCCAAGGAGCAGGACAGGAAGATACTCGGCGGCAGCAACGGCTGGCCGTTCGCCCCGCCGTTGCTCGAAGACATCTATAATTTCGAGGATGTGCTGCAGGTCGGCCTGATCCTCAACACCTTCATCCGCCGTTCCGATGTCGTCAAGATCGCCTGCCTGGCACAACTGGTCAATGTCATCGCGCCGATCATGACCGTTCCGAATGGCCCGGCATGGCGGCAGACGATTTTTTATCCCTATCTGTTTGCTTCTAACTATGGTCGCGGCAATGCGCTGGATCTCAAGGTGGAAAGCCCGACCTACAAATCCAGCGTTGCGGGCGACGTCGCCTATGTCGATGTTGCCGGCGTGCACGACAGGCAAACCGGCCACGTCACCTTCTTCGCCGTCAACCGCCATTCGAGCGAGACAATCGAAACAGTGGTCGACCTCACCGGCTTCGGCGCGGCGGAGATCGTCGATCACCAGGTGATGGCACACGCCGATCTGAAAGCCGTCAATTCGGCCGAAAACCCTGGCAATGTCGGCCCCAGGAAGGGTGAGGGCGCCTCGCTCGCCGGCGGCAAGCTGAGCCTGTCACTGCCGGCCTATTCCTACCAGGTCATACGCCTGAGGCTCTGAGTTCAGGCGGATCATCGAGAAAGCGCAAACGCTGAGGAGGAGCGTCGACGTGACGGCCGATATCGAGATCAGGAACGTGAGCAAGCAGTTCGGTGCCATGACGGTGCTGGATCATCTGTCGCTCTCCATAAGGGCACGCGAATTCATCGTGTTCCTGGGCCCGTCCGGCTGCGGAAAATCGACGCTTCTTCGAATGATTGCCGGGCTCGAAGCTGTCGACAGCGGCGAGATTGCCATCAACAACGAGCGCATCGATCATCTGCCACCGGGCAAGCGCGGCATTGCCATGGTGTTCCAGTCCTATGCGCTTTATCCGCATATGACGGTGCGCGACAACATGGCCTTCGGCCTTGCGAATATCGGCGTACCAGGCAAGGTCATCGAGGCGCGCATCAATGAAGCCGCCCGCATGCTGGAAATGCCGCATCTGCTCGATCGCAAGCCGGGCCAGCTCTCCGGCGGTCAGCGCCAGCGCGTCGCCATCGGCCGTGCGATCGTCAAGGAGCCGAAGGCCTTTCTGTTCGACGAGCCGCTCTCCAATCTCGATGCCGCGTTGCGCACCCGCACCCGCATCGAGCTTGCCCAGCTTCACCAGCGGCTGCAATCGACGATGATCTTCGTCACCCATGATCAGGTCGAGGCAATGACGCTGGCCGACCGCATCGTCGTCATGAACAATCGCAAGATCGACCAGATAGGTACCCCGATGGAGATCTACGAGCGCCCGGCGACCAAATTCGTCGCGGGTTTCGTCGGCGCGCCGGCGATGAACTTCGTCGATGCGACGCTTGACAGATACGGCAAGAACGCCACGGCCAGGTTTGCGGACGGCGTCTCGGTGCAGACCGAGATCGCCTCCAGCCAACTGACCGATGGCAAGTACACTTTCGGCATCCGTTCTGAAGACGTGCGCATCGTTGCCGCCGGACAGGGCAATGCCGGCGGCGTGGTCGATGTGCTCGAGCGGCTCGGCGAACGCACCCTGATCTACGCGCGGCTGGGCGATGGCCAGCAGATCGTCGGCTCGGATGCCGGCAACAGCCGCGTCGCCGTCGGCGACAGAATCGGGCTCGCCTTTGATGGCCAGAAATCGCATCTGTTCAACGAGACCGGCCGCGCCTGGCATGCGAGGGAGGCCTGAGATGGCTGACCGGCTGGCGATGTCCCCGACCGCGACGCTTGCTGTCGGCGTCAGAGCCCCTACCGCCGACATCTATGCGCCGCAATGGCGAAACGTCATTTTCGTTGCGCCATTCTTGTTCTTCTTCACCACGCTGCTGCTCTTCCCGCTGCTCTGGGGGATGTGGCTGAGTTTCCACAAGGCCGACACGTTTTCGTCCGGAAATTTTGTCGGTCTCGGCAATTACGCCAGGCTGTATCACGACAAGGTCTTCCTGCAATCGATCTGGAACACCTTCTATTTCGTGCTTCTGACGGTGCCGACGCTGGCGCTGATCGGCCTTTTCCTGGCGCTTTGCCTCAACCGCCGCACGCGCACTGCCGCGGTTTTGCGGACGCTGTTCTTTTCCTCGTCGGTGCTATCGGTCACCATCGTCACGCTGATCTGGCGCATCGTCTTCATTCCGAATGTCGGCCTGTTGTCGACGATCTACGGATGGTTCGGCGCAACGGCTCCGGCCTTCATTTCCGATCCCAGCCTGGCGATGGTCGGCATCGCCATTGCCACCATCTGGTGGTGTATCGGCCTGCCGATGATGCTCTTTCTCTCGGCGCTCCAGCAGATTCCACAGGATATTTACGAGGCGGCAGCGCTGGACAATGCCAATCGCTGGCAGACGCTACGCTCGATCACGCTGCCGTCGATCAAGCGGACCTTCATCCTGGTGATCATCATCCAGATCGTGCTGCAATTCCAGCTCTTCGGCCAGGCCTGGCTGATGACGCGCGGCGGTCCGAACAACCTGACCAAGCCGATCGTGCTCTACATCTACGATACCGCATTCCGTCGCTGGGATCTCGGCCTGGGCGCCGCTGCATCGGAAATCCTGTTCATCCTCATCCTGGTCGCGGCCATGGCCCAGTACCTGGTGACACGCAGCAGGGGAGACCAGGCATGAGCGCCACAGCAGCTTCCATCAAGGGCCGGGCATTTGGCGACCATTTGTTATTGGCCCTGGTCATCCTGCTTTCGATCGTCATGATCGCGCCGGTTCTGTGGGTCATCGGCCTGTCACTCAAGGACAATACGGAGCTGATGGCCGATCCGAATTCGGTGTTTCACGCGCCCTATACGCTGAAGAACTACATCAACACCGTCGGCACCTCGTCGGTGTTCATCTGGGTGCGCAACAGCATCATCGTCTCGGGCGGATTGACGCTCGGCACGTTGATCCTGTCGTCGCTCGCCGGCTACGGTTTTGCACGGCTGAATTTCCCCGGCCGAGACGTGCTGTTCGTGATCGTGCTGTTCGGTCTGGCGGTCCCGGAACAGGCCGTGCTTGTCGCCCGTCACCAGATCTTCAGCATGCTGAAGTTCCACAACACCTATCAAGGGCTCATTCTGCCGGGCCTTTCGGCTCCGTTCGGTGTCTTCCTGATGACCCAGTATTTCAAGGCCATCCCGAAGGAGCTGGACGAAGCCGCCATGCTCGATAACGCCAGCCGGCTCAGAATTTTCTGGAAGGTGCTTCTGCCGCTCACGCTGCCTGCGCAGGCGACGCTCGGCATCTTCACCTTTCTCGGCGCCTGGAACGACTACTTCTGGCCGCTGATTTCGGCGACGAAGAAGGACATGTTCACGCTGACGGTCGGCATGGCCTCGACCCAGACCAACTTCGCCCAGTCCGAAGGCATCGGCTTCCTGATGGCGCAGGCGGTGTTCGCCGGTGCACCGATCCTGATCGTCTACCTGTTCTTCCAGAAATACATCGTCACGGCGGTCTCCGGCGCTGCGGTGAGATAACGAAGATTGCCTGACGGCCGGGGGAATGCGCAGCAATTGAAGCACGAAAGCCAATCCAGGGTGGAGCGGCGGAAACTCAGTAGGAGGAACTGATATGAAACTGAAGAAAATACTGTTTGCCGCAGTTTCTGCGGGCGCAATGATGCTCGCAGCTCCAAGCTTCGCGGCCACGGAACTGAGCGTGCAGCGCTTTTTCGGCGCCTGCGATGCCGATTTCGGCACCAATACCGATGCCACCAAGGCCGTTGGCGAATGCGGCATCATCACCTCGCTGATCAACAAGTTCAACGCCGACAATCCCGATGTCCACGTCAACGTCACCACCGTGGAATGGCCCGGCTATGATCAGCTGACCGCGCAGTTCGCTTCAGGCGACGCTCCGGACATCGTCACGATCCATGAATCCGTACTGTCGGATTATCAGTCGAAGGGCCTGTTGATGCCGCTCGACGATCTCTTGAAGTCGGTCGGCGTGACACCCGACGCCTTCACCGATGCGGCGCGCAATGGCGCCACCAAAGACGGCAAGATCTACGGCCTGCCGATCGACAGCTGGACGATGCTCTATCACGTCAACATGGATCTTTTCAAACAAGCCGGCCTGGTCAATGCCGACGGCACGCCGATTTTTCCAAAGTCGCCCGAGGAACTGCTCGCCCAGGCCGAACAGTTCAAGCAGACGACGGGCAAGCCTTATTTCGTCCAGAACCTGACCAATGAGACTGCACTCTACACACGCAACCTCTACACCTATCTTTTCCAGCAGGATTCCGATTTCTTCGCCGATCCGAAGCATGTGAAGTTGAATACGCCGGAAGCCAAGAAGGTCGTCGAGATGTACAAGGCGATCTTCGAGAAGGGCTACACCACCAAGGATCTCGACTATGGCGGCTCGATCAACGCCTTCCTTGCAGGCGAGGGTGGCGTCCACCTTAACGGCACCTGGGTGGTCGGCGATTACAACGCCCAGTCCGAGACCAAGGGTACGGCGCTCAACAAGGGCGGCTATGCGGTCTATCCGTATCCGCAGCTGTTTGGCGGCGCCCACGCGCAATATGCCGACGGCCACACTTGGGCCGTTTCGCAGAAAGACCGCACGCCTGAACAGATCGCGGCTATCGGTAAATTCCTGAAGTTCTTCGCCGACAACGACTTCGAATGGTCGCGCACCGGCCACTTGCCGGCCTATAAGGCCGTGATCACCTCGGACGCCTTCAAGGCACTGCCGCATCGCAACACGATCTCTGCGGTCGCCGATCTCGGCAGGCCGCTGCCGTCCGCCGTACAGCGTCAGTTTGCGATCCAGGACATTATCGGCGAAGAGATGAGTGCAGCAATCAGTGGCCAGAAGGACGTCGACACCGCCCTTGCCGACATGGAAAGCCGCGTCAACGAATTGCTCGCCAACATTTGACCACGGGTTCGAAAGGCCCTCCCAAGGCCCCCCGCGGCTGGAAACGGCCGCGGGTTTTTGGTGAGGCAGTGATTACTGTCCTCGAATTGCGAGACTTGCCGGTGGCAACCGGCTCAAGCACGCCAACCACGGCGCCGCAACCTCGGCAGCAGCCGACGCAAGCCCTGGCCGGAGGATTCCGTTAGAACGCCGCGGCCATGGGCATTGCGACCTTGTTGGGAATCTGGATGTCGATCTCCAATCTCGACGTCGTTTCGCCGTGATCCATGCTCACCTGCAGGAAATCCTGGTCGACCTGAACATGCCGGGCGATCACCGCCATGATCTCCTCGCGCAACACCGAGACGAGATCGGGCTGGTTGCGGCTTCGACGCTCGTAAGCCAACAGCAGTTGCAAGCGTTCGCGCGCCACCGGCGCGCTGCCGCGGCGCTTGAAGATATCGAGCAGGTTCATGCTGCCCTCCTTCCCAACAGCCGGTCGAGGAGGCCCCTCCGCTCGAAAGGCAGAATGACCGGCAGGTCCTCGCCCTCGAGTCTTCTTGCCGCGTCGATATAGGCGCGTGCGGCGGGGTTGGTGTTTTCGCTGAGCGTAACCGGCGCGCCCACATTGGATGCGCGCAGCACGTCCTGGCTCTCGGGAATTATTCCCAGCAAGGGCGTCGACAGGATCTCGAGCACGTCATCGATGCTCAGCATCTCGCCGCGGGCAGCGCGCGCAGCATCGTAGCGTGTGACGAGCACGTGTTTGACAATCGATTCACCTTGCTCGGCTTTCATCGTTCTGGAGTCGAGCAGGCCGATGATGCGATCGGAATCGCGGACCGAGCTCACTTCCGGGTTGGTGACGATTACCGCCTCGTCGGCAAAGCGCATGGCAAGTTGCGCGCCCCGCTCTATGCCGGCCGGGCTGTCGCAGAAGACGTAGTCGAAAACGGAGCGCAGCTTGTCGATGACGTCGGCGACGCCTTCCTCGGTGAGAGCATCCTTGTCGCGCGTTTGCGAGGCCGGCAGCAGGAACAGCGTTTCGAGTCGCTTGTCACGGATCAGCGCCTGCGAAAGCTTGGCGGTTCCCTGAATGACGTTGACGATATCGAAAACAACGCGCCGCTCGGCACCCATGATCAGATCGAGGTTGCGCAGGCCGACGTCGAAATCGACGAGAGCCACCCGCTTGCCGGTTTTCGCGACCGCGGCGCCGAGAGCGGCCGTCGAGGTCGTCTTGCCGACACCCCCTTTGCCGGATGTGACAACCACTACCTTGCCCATATTTGTGCCTCCAATGTTGTTAGTTGAGCGGTGCGACGCAAAGTGCGCCGTCCTCGAGAAAGGCCTGTACCGGCCTTCCTCGCGAGGAGGCGTCCATCTCCTCGGCAGTGCGGTACCAGCCGTCCACCGCCAGAAGTTCGGCTTCGTTTTTCCGGCAAAAGATGCGAGCCGCGGAATTTCCCGTGGCGCCGGCGAACGCACGTCCACGCAGCGTGCCGTAGACGTGGATCGATCCTCCGGCGATGATCTCGGAACCGGAACTGACGGAGCCGACAATGACCACATCGCCATCGGGATGAAAGATCGACTGGCCGGAGCGGATCGGTGCCTTGATCATCAATGAGTTCGGCGCCTGCGGCTCTTCCGTCTTGGCCTCAGCTGCGGCCTTCGGGTGCGGCTGCACGTAAAGCGCGTCGGCGGTGGCCTCCTTGGCGCCAACGAGGAGCGGCGGCAGATCGGCATCGAGAGCTACATTGCCATCGGCCTCGATCGCGTAGATGCGAATCCCGCGCTCCGCGAGTTGTAAGACCAGATCCCGCATCTCGCCCACCTCGGGCTTGAGTATATTCAGATCGAGCACGACCGGGCGGCCGGCAAAGAAGCCGGGAGAGTTTTCGGTCCAGTGATCGAGGCTTTGCAGCCATTCCCCTAGCGGGGCCTCAGGGGTGAGGGTGAAGGCTACAAACGAGCGCGCTCGAAAGCGTATGGACTTGTTTTGGATGGGAGCGACGCAGGTCACAGAGGCGAGTCCTTACTGATTGGTTAAGGCTAGCCCGGCATGGTTAACGAAAAGTTAATGGCGGCTTCCCGAGGCGTTGGCGGAGGCATTCTTTTTGCCCCTGATCGCCCCGCCGGCGCCCTGCTTCCGATGCACGACGAGGTCCTCCTCGCGGCTGCCTGGAGGCGCCTCCAGTTCACGAGGTCGGCCGACCGGTATATTGTTGCCGGAATGCCGGGCCTATTAAGGAGTTATCGATTTGACAAGCGTTGCCAAGGGGCCTGTCGCGGATCGCGGTCGCGCTACCTATGACCTTGGCGCGACCGCCATCTTTGCTTCCAAATCAGACCCGCGCTTTCACTATTGCCTGTATGTGCCTCCCGCGGTTGGGGAAGGGGCCAAAGTCGATCTGATGGTTGCTGTCCATGGCACCGGCCGCACCTCTTTTCTTGGATTCCGCGATGCGTTTTCCGAGTTCGGACGCTGGAACGGCTGCGCCGTTTTGTGTCCGCTGTTTCCAATCGGCGTTCTCGGGGATGATGCCCGCAGCGGATACAAATATTTGCTCGAGGGCAACATACGCTACGATCAGGTGCTGCTCGCCATGGTTGAGGAGGTCAGCGCCAAATACAGTCAGGATTGGAGCCGGTTTGCCATGTTCGGATTTTCCGGCGGCGGGCATTTCACGCATCGTTTTGCTATCCTGCATCCCGACAGGCTCTGGGCGGCCTCAATCGGCGCGCCAGGCTCGGTGACCTTGCTCGATCCGACGCGTGACTGGTGGGTGGGCATTCGCGATCTGCCGGAGAAGTTCGGCATCACCTTCGATGCCGCAGCGCTGGCAAAAGTGCCTTTCCAGATGATCGTCGGCGACGCTGACCTGGAGACTTGGGAGATCACTCATGTCCAAGGCAGCACCCATTGGATGCCGGGCGCCAACGATGCGGGGCGAACACGGCCGGAACGCCTCATGGCATTGTGTCGATCGTTCGAGGAGGCGGGGGCGCGCGTGCGCTTCGATTTGCTGCCAGGCGTATCTCATGAACGGGATGCGGTTCTCGATTCGGTCAAGGATTTCCTCGCCCAACAACTCAAGGAACGAGGGAATGCCTCACGATAAATTCGTTGCGCCCCAGCCCGTGAAGAGATTATCGCAATCAAAGCCCGACCACGTCGACCGCATCCAACCGCGATCTGCTGGCAGTGCGTAACGACTAGAGCAACGCTTCGTATTGATCGCCAATCTTGTCGACTGTGAAATCCGCCGCCCTGTTTTTCAGCACGGCAGCAGGGGTGGGGTGGTCCAGCATCTCGGCCATCGCCTTCGCCAGGGCCGCGGCGTCACCGACCGGCACCAAGGTGCCGAAACGGCCGTCAGCGAGTATTTCGCGCGGGCCATGCGGAGCATCGGTGGAGATTACGGGGACACCGGCGGCCATGGCCTCGACCAAGACGTTGCCAAAGCCTTCGCTCGTGGATGTAAGGACGAACAGATCGGCTGCGGCGTAACAGGCTGCGGGATCGTTGACGTAGCCGGCAAAGAGTACGTCCTGGCCAATGCCGATCTGCTCGGCACAGGCGTGCAATTCGGCAGCCAGCGGACCTTCGCCGAAGATGACAAGCCGGGCAGGGCGGCCGGCGCGCAGGGCAGCGAAGGCCCGCAGCAAAGTCCGGTGGTCCTTGACCGGCACCAGGCGTCCGGCGGTGGCGATGACCGGGCCATCGCCCATCGCCGCCAACGCTGCCTGCCAGGCATAGGAATTCCCCTGCGGTGCTTCAGCCGGCGGCAGCGGGTTGTTGATGACGACAACCTTCGATTCGGGGAAGCCGCGGGCGATGATGTCACGGCCGACACCCGCTGAAACGGCGATGGCTTTGGTTGCGCGCGCTGCAACCAGCGCGGAAAGCCAGATCGCCAGCCTCGCGCCGAGGCCGCTGGCAGGCAGCGATGCGGCGGCATGGAAGCTTGGAAAGAATTTTGCCCGGCTTCTGGCCAACATGAGTGACAGCGCCATCACCAGATTGGCGAATTCCGGGGCGCTATAGACCGCATCAGGATCAAGGCGGCGGAACAAATTTGCGCTTCGCGCGATGCCTTTCAGCGTCGCCGACTTGGCGTAACCCTCGCCGCGCAAGAGAAGGCCGAAGTCGACCAGATGAACGGCAGCGGAACGCAGCGCGGCGTTAGGGCCTTCCGCGTTCCAGGTAAAAAGCGTGACCTCGTGGCCACGCGACGCCAGTTCATTTGCCATCAGGACGAAAACACGTTCGGCGCCGCCGCCCCTCAGGCTGGCGATGTGGAAAACGATGCGCTTCGCCATGCCTTGCTTCAGGCTCGGCTGGCGGCAAGGCCTGATCGGTTCGGCGGCCGGCGCATGTCGCGGATGATGCCCATGCCGATGGCCAGAAGCATGCCCAGGGCAAAGCCTGCGAACGCTCCTGCGCCTGCCACCAGGGCAGTGCGCGGAGGCCATGAGCGCGCGGGCGGGGGCACCGCGGTCGAAATCACCTGTACGTTTGTGGTGTCGATCTGCTCGCGCTCGCTGATTTGGCGCGCACGTGACAGGAAGCTCTCATAGACCGCTCTCTTCGAGGCGGCATCGCGTTCAAGTTCACGCAGGGCGACTTCGGATTCGCTGTCGGTGAATACATTGCTCTTCAGATCGTTCATCCTGGCGTTGAGAGAAGCCAACGAGGCCCCGGCCTTGTCCAGGCTGGCCTTTGCCGTGCCGATGGTGCGGGAGAACTCGGCCCGGAGTTGCGAGTTGACGGTCTCGAGTTCCGTCCTGAGCCTGACAATCGTCGGGTGGCGCGGACCGAAGGTCATCGACTGTGAATCGATCTGCTGCCGCAGGCTGTTTGACCTGTCGCGCAGCGCCGCGAGCGCTTCCGAAACCGTGGGGTCGGGATTGGCCCCGTTGATACCGGAGGCAACCAGGGCGTCGTAGCTTGCCTGCGCGGCGATGACACGCGATTGCGCATCGACGATTTCGCCATTGAGCTGCGTCAGCGTCTGCGAACTGACGAGCTGGCCATTGCTGGACGACAGGTTGTGGCTGCGCCTGTAGCTCTCGACCTTCTCTTCGGCTGCCTGCACGTCGCTCTTGAGTTGGCCAAGCCGGCTGTCAAGGGCAGCCGCGGCACGGCTGGCGCCGGCAGCTTCCGCCTTAGCCAGTTCTTCCTGGAAGTTTTTGACTATGGCCTGCGAGATCAGGATCGCCTTGGCGGTGGTTTCCGCAGATACCGAGAGGGTTGTGACAAACGAGGTCGGATCCGCGATGGCGTCTACCCGGTCCGCCAGGTTCTTCAAGGCGATGAGCCTCGGGTCGGGCTTCGCCACAGCGCCGGACGAGGATGTGCTCCGGTCCGGATCGAAAAACTCCGGATCGTGAGTCAGATTCAGTTCGTCCACCACACGGGAAAGCACGTTGCCCGAGGTCAGGATGCGCTGCTTGCTGCGCGTGCTGAGCAGTTGGCTATCGATCTGGCCCGGTTGCGAGTAGAGGTCGTTTTCCACAACCTGCAAATTGGATGGGTTGATGAGGACCTCGGTCGTGACGGTGTAACGCTGCTTGCTCAGCAATGCATAGGCGCCGCCGACAATGCCGCCGATTACCGCCAGCATGAAGGCCAGGGCGAGGCCGGCCCGCAGCCAGACGAACAGGCGTCGAAAATCGAGCTCGAGGAAATCGCCGATCTTGTCCAGGGTCACCGTTGCGACAGGCTCTGGAGGTTGCGGCGTCACCGGCGCGGAGCTTAGCGCCGCGACTGGGCCATGCTGTTGCAGCAATGCCCTGCGCCGTGCATTGGCGATACGCTCGAATGCACTGTTATTGGAAGCCGTCGCGGAGATGGGGGGTGTGCCGGAACCGGCAGACATGGTGACAACCCTTGTTAAATCATTACGCTTGGCCTGCTCTACAGAAACATCGTTAACATCTTATTTTCCAAGTTGGCCCATTTTACCGCTCACGCTGTCCGTCCGGCGGACGTTGAAGGGATTTCGTTGCCCAGAATGCCGTTCGAATATCGCCATTTGGATGGGCCATGAGCTATCCCGCTGCCGCTTCGGAACGATTATCGTCCAGCCGAGCGCGCCGTCAGAACGCGCTGTCGCTGCTGTTTTTCCTATGCGCAGCGTTCGCGCTCCTGCTTCGCTTTACGGTATCACCGCAGGTGATGAACATGGTCGTCGACTATACGGCCCAGGGAGGCTCGTTCTACGAGAAGCTGCATTTCGGCACCTATGCGATCATCCTGCTGCTTCCTATCGTTCTTTTCAGCCGGCCGTTTCTGCTGCACGGCGACGAAATTGGAATATTCAAGGCGTTGATCCGCTATTCGGTGCTGATGTTCGCGCTGGTGCCCTATCTGTTCGTTACCGGCCGTGCGGGCTCCTCCGGGTTCATCATCGATACCTATCTGGTGGCCGGCGCCACAGGCCTGTTGATGCTGGCATTGAATGCAGAGGTGCGGCGGGCGCTGGGGGACGTCGTGCTTGGAATGGCGATCCTGAGCGCTGTCATCGGCACCATCGAGGCGGTGACTCAACATCGGCTGTTGCCCTATGGGTTGAACGAACTGCAATTCAGGCCAACTGGCCTGTCGGCCCATCCGCTGGCACTGGGCGCGCTCTGCGCCACAACCATCGGATTCGTGCCGCTGACGCACTGGCGCATATGGGCGCGGGTGATGGCGATCTTCCTGTTGTTCATCGGTTGCGCTGCATCGGGCGCTCGCGCCGCGCTGATGCTCGCCACCGGCGAAATCCTCATTCTGCTGCTGTTCGTGCCTTGGCCGGGCCTGTCGCTCAAATATGAGCGGCAGGCCAAATTTGTCGTGCTGATGTTCACCGTGACGGGTGGCGCGGTGCTCGTAGCGGTACTGTTTGCGGGCGGTCTGCTGAATCGGTTCAGCAACACCATCTTCGACGAAAACTTCATGGCCCGGGTGACCATTTATCAGGTGTTCGGACTGGTCAGCTGGAACGACATCCTGTTCGGCATGAACGTTGACGACCTGCTGGCGATCGTCCGGCAGAAGCTGCATCTGCCCTACATCGAAAGCGCGCCGGTGGTAATTATCTTGCTCTTCGGCCTGCCCATAGCCCTGCTGTTTACAGCGCTGATATTCTGGTTCGTCTTCCGGCTGCTGCGCGGGGCGCCGCTGCCGGCATGGATCGGCACCATAACGTTCTTGCTTGCCGCGCTGTCAAACAACGCGCTTTCGTCAAAAACGCCGGACATGACGATCATCGTGGTGTTGCTGCTTGCCTACAGGAAGCAGCCCCATGGAGGCTCGCTCGAGAGCATGCCTTCGGCTGCTGCATCCAGCCCAAACCCGGCTGGACCTCGTTAAGCACGGACCTCGGATCCGGTCAGCCGGCGCTGTCCACGACCTCGACACCGCCCGCGCGATTGAGCGTGTGAATGCCGGACCGAGCCCATGCCGGCCCGGGATCGATTGAGCGGGGCAGTTCAAAACGGACGTCGAAATCATCAAGCCGATCCAGCCGCATCAATCCCAGGCCGCCGCCATAGGCTCTAGACCCGTTTTGCACCGGCAGCAGCAAAGCGTCGCCCTGGCGGATAAAGGCGCCGCCCGGCCGAGTGGCGGAGTGGTCGACTGCGACGGGATTGAGCGCGTGCGCAGCCCACGGCCCACGCAGCGCCGGGGCGGAATAGACGGCCATCGTGTCGGACGCGCTGCCGTGACCGAACCGCTCAGTCCCCAACAGCCAGAAGCGACCGTCGGATTCGAGCAGCGTGGCGTCGTTGAAATCCCTGTCCGTCATCAGCACCGTATCGCGTACCCAGCGATCCGGAAACTGCTCGGCACGGTAGAGCACCAGTTCTCGCGCCGTAGCGCTTTCAGGGATCATGAAAATCTCGCCGGAGTGAGCAAACACCTGCGGATATGACAGGTGATGCGCTTCCTCCAGCACCACTTTCGGCACGCCGAAAGTGCCGTCGGTGCCAAGTTCAGCGACAGAAATCACCCCGCGGCCGGTGGAGTAGGGAAACTCCTCGACAAACAGAAAATGACGGCCGTCGCGCTCGAGAACGAACGGATCGGCGTAGAAGCGCTGCCCGTCATCGGCAAGCACGGTGAACGGCTTACCATCCAGCTGTCCGGTTTCGGCGACGCCTGGACCGTCGATCAGCCGATAAGCAACCTGCCAATAGAAGGGGCGCCGACCACGTCGCAGTTTTTGCACGGCGCGGTCGACCAACCCCCTGCCGAAAAAGGGCAGATAGTGCCCGATAAATCCGCCTTTCTGCAGGGGCGGCGCCGGGCTCTCGGCAATCGGCGCAAGTTTGCCCGCGGAAAAGCGGGCGACACATTGGGCAATCAGGGAGATGGCGCCGGCGAGCAGGTCGTTGCTGGTTCGAGACAGCCACAACCGGTCGCTGATCATCGGCCGCGCTCTGGCGACGGCAACGCCGTCGAGCCGAGCGGTGAGTTCGGGCAGCCGCCCGCTCGCCAGCATCTCGGTCATGCCCGCGGCAAAGCTGCTTTGGCCGCAAAATTCGAGCGTCAGGACAGGCGTGCCCCGTCGTGCGGCGGTAGCGGTGAGATCGACCATAAGATCGACTGGGCCGGTGTCGCCGGACGGCAACGGCCGGGAACGGCTTGCCAGTGAGGGGCCGAAGCGCCGGCCCTCGAGCGCCAGCACGTTATCCATCGTGCGCGCATTGGGTTCAGGCGTCGGCGCGCGGCAACTCGAAACCGCATGTCCAGCTGCACTCAACCGCGCCAGAAGCTCATTTTCCCAGCGCCGGGATGTGTCGGCGTGGCCGATGATTAAAATATTAGTCAATCCAATATATTCTTTTTCAAGACTACTGTCATAGACTACTTGTCAGCCCAACCTTTCACAAGAGTTAAACCGGGAGAACGCGGCCTTGGTTGTTAATCATATATTAAGAATTGAGATCACGAAGGCGCTTTCCGGCGCTATTATGGCTCTTGCGGGCAATAGTCGGCATGTCCCGAAGGCTGCAGGCGACCAGGATCAGCGATGAACGTCCTTTCACGTCCAAAACTGCCATCCAGGCAGAAACTGCTGATCGTGTTCGGCACTAGGCCGGAGGCACTCAAATGCTTTCCAGTGGCGCGTGCCGCCCTTGCTCATCCAGGCTTCATCACCGAAATATGCATCACCGCCCAGCATCGTGAAATGGTCGACCAGGTTGTCGAGCTGACCGGCCTGCCGGTGCATCACGATCTCAACATCATGCAACCCGGCCAGTCGCTGTTCGACGTGACCTCGCGCGTGCTCCTGGGCATGGCCGAGGTGCTGGAAAAGTCGCAGCCCGATATCGTCATGGTACAGGGCGACACCACCACGGCAATGGCCGCGGCGCTGGCTGCCTTCTACAAGCGTGTCCCCGTCGCTCACGTCGAAGCAGGATTGCGCAGCCACAACATCAACTCGCCGTTTCCTGAAGAACTGAACCGCAAGATTGCCGGCGACATCGCTACCTGGCATTTTGCGCCGACCGTTCAAGCGCGCGACAATCTCATCGCCGAAGGAAAGGCCGAAAGCACCATCTTCGTGACCGGCAACACGGTGATCGACACGCTGTTGCATTTTTCAAGCGCGATCGATGCTGACAGGCTGATGAACGCGAAGCTCGCTGCCCGCTTCCCTTTCCTCGACCCTTCCAAGAAGATGATCCTCGTCACCGGTCATCGCCGCGAGAATTTCGACGGCGGCATCCAGCGCATCTGTACGGCATTGAAGGGATTGGCGGCGCGCGGAGATGTGCAGATCGTCTACCCTGTCCATCCAAACCCCAATGTGCGCTCAGTGGTCAACGCAGAGCTGGAAGGCGTGCCGAACATCCACCTGGTCGAGCCGCAGGACTATCTGCCGTTCCTGTACCTGCAGAAGCAGAGCTATCTGGTGCTTACCGATAGCGGTGGCGTGCAGGAAGAAGCGCCTTCACTCGGCAAGCCGGTGCTGGTAATGCGCGAAAATACCGAGCGACCCGAGGGGATCGTGGCCGGCACCGCCCGTCTTGTCGGCACCGACGTCGAGAAAATCCTGTTCAACGCCAATCGCCTGCTCGACGATCAGGCTGCCTATTGCGGCATGGCGGAACGACACAACCCATATGGCGATGGCCGGGCCAGTAACCGGATTGTTGAGGAACTGCTGCATCATGGCTGAAATCAAAACCGTTTCCGTAATCGGCATGGGCTATATCGGCCTGCCGACCTGCGCCATTTTCGCCAGCCGCGGGCTCAACGTCATTGGCGTCGATGTCAACCGAGCGGTGGTCGAGAAGGTCAACCGCGGCGAAATCCACATCGTCGAGCCGGACCTTGACGGTCTGATCCAGAAGGTCGTGGCGAACGGCAAGCTCATGGCCTACAGCACGCCGCAGCCGGCGGACGCCTATATCATCGCCGTGCCGACCCCGATGACCCACGATCATAAGCCGGACGTGACCTACGTGCTCGCGGCGGCACGAAGCATCGCCCCCGTGCTGAAGCGGGGAGACCTTGTGGTATTGGAATCGACATCGCCGGTTGGAACCACGCGTATCATGACCGGGCTGCTTGCCGAGTTGCGGCCTGATCTCAAATTTCCTGTCCAGCATGGCGAAGACGCCGATGTGCTGGTCGCCTATTCGCCCGAGCGTGTGCTGCCGGGAAAGGTGCTGACCGAGCTGATCAACAACGATCGCTCGATCGGCGGATTGTCCCGCAAATCGTCGGAGCGGACCGCGGCACTCTATTCGACCTTCGTCACCGGCGACCTGTTCATGACAACGGCCGAAAGTGCTGAGCTGGTGAAACTGACGGAGAACGCGTTCCGCGACGTCAACATCGCCTTTGCCAACGAGCTTGCCGCCGTGTGTCAGGATCTGTCGCTCAATGTATGGGAAGTGATCGATCTCGCCAATCGACACCCTCGCGTGAACATCCTCCAGCCGAGCCCGGGCGTTGGCGGTCACTGCATTGCGGTCGATCCATATTTTATCATCGACGCCGCACCCAACAGCACGCGGCTTATGGCTTCGGCACGCCGGATCAATTCCGAACGGCCCATGTCGGTGGTCAGGGATATTGAGGCCTTGCTCGACCCCTCCCGCAAACAGACGATCGCCTGTCTTGGCCTCAGCTTCAAAGCCAACATCGACGATTTGCGCGAGAGCCCGGCCGTCGAGGTGGTGAAACTTCTGTCCGATATCCCCAATGTGAAGATCATTGCGGCTGAACCCAACACAAATGCGCTGCCGCATGAGCTCGAGGGCAGGGGCATCGTGTTCACCGACGCACTTTCGGCCATCGACAAGTCCGATATCGTCGTCCTCCTGGTCGACCATCGGCAGTTCAATCTGGTCGACCCCGAAGCGCTCAAGGACAAGAAGCTCGTCGATACGAGGGGTCTGTGGACGTGGCGCAAGGCACGCAAGCCCGACGCCCGCATCGAAGGCAAGAAACCAGAGGTCGCACAAGTGACGCTTGCAAGGGAGCAGGCCGCATGAACGCGCACGCCCCGGCATGGGCGCAGCATTCCCTGTTGGCATCACGGCGCCGGGAGTTCCTTGGCGCACCGATCCATGCGCTGACCATGGCCGAGACACTGGCCATCGCCGACGAGGCGATGACCCTGGGGCGGCCGCTGCATCATGTGGTCGTGAACGTCGCCAAGCTGGTGACCATGCGCCAGAATGCCGAGCTGCGCGAGGACGTGGCTGGGGCGGACGTGGTCAATGTCGACGGCATCGGCGTGCTTTGGGGTGCACGTCTGTGCGGCGTCGCGCTGCCCGAGCGGGTGGCGGGCGTCGACATCATGATCAATCTGCTGAGCCTCTGCGCGAAGCGTGGATTCAGGCCGTATCTGCTGGGGGCCGAACAGCACGTTCTCGACGCGGTTGTAGTGAGACTTGCCAAGGACCATCCGAGCCTCGTCATAGCGGGAATGCGCAACGGCTATTTCAAGCCGGAGGACGAGGCCGGGATCGTCGCGGCGATCAACGCCTCGGGCGCCGACTGCCTGCTGGTGGCCATGCCGACACCGCGCAAGGAACGCTTTCTCAAACGCTACCGCGATGAACTCGCCTCAAGCTTCGTGATGGGCGTGGGCGGCAGTTTCGACGTCTATGGGGGCAAGGTTGCCCGTGCGCCGAAGCTGATACAAGCGGCCGGCCTGGAGTGGCTGTTCCGCGTCGTCCAGGAGCCGCGACGCTTGTGGCGCCGCTACTACGATACCAACACTGCCTATGCAGGGCTGCTGTGCCGAGAGTTCTGGGAGCGTCGCTGGCGCCGAAACGCCGGTTTATAGTTTCGCGTTCCCCCACAAAACAGGCGTTGACCCTGGACTTCGCTTTACGCGATCCGTAGCCGCGCTCGCAGCTGGGCGACGAATTGCGTCGCTGCCACAGGGTGGAACAACGAGGTCAGCCCGAAGAAAACCGCAGCACCGGCAGTGCCGCCGGCGACAAGCGAGAAGATTGCCGGCACGTCGCCGGGCACCATACTGGCAAGCTTGGCGGCCACCCCCGTGCTGAGCGAGATGACCACCGAGACACCGATGTCGCGCCATGGCACCGGCACCGGTGTGAGCCGCTCGCTGATGATGATGCAGGTTATGGAGCCCACCACCGAGCCGCCCGCCAGCGCCAAAGCGGCGCCGATCTCCGCCATCGGGGGGATCAACAGCAGGGACAATGCGATTGTTGCCACCGAGCCGAAGAGATTGGCGATGATCAGCAGCCACGGCCGCTTGTGCGCGTGCACTACGACGCCATAGACGAAGCTGGTGAGGTTGGCGCACAGCACGCTGAAGGCAATGATCGGAAACAGCAGGCCGAAGCGGCCGTGATATTGCGAGGGCAGCATGAGCTCGGTGATATCGCTGCTGAGCGCGACCAGCATCGCTGCAATAGGCAGGCAAAGCCGCATCATCAGCGCCATCAGTTGCGACAGCAGCCGGCCCGACGCCGCGGGCCCATCCTCGTCGAACCGGCTGACCACCTCGGGAAAGGCGCCCATGTTGATGGCGTTGGCGACCATGTCGATCGGCTGGCGGGCCAGCGCATAGGCTGCGGCGAAGATCGCCACAGCGCTGGCATCGTAATAGATCTTGAGGAACAGACGCTCCGCGCTGTTGAGCCCGAAGCCTACCAGCGCCATGATGATCAGCGGCACACCGAGCGCAAAGAAGTCCCTGTGGGTGAAGCGCGGCGGACCGGCAACGAGCCGTCGCGATGCCATGATGCCCGCCACGATGCCGGCAATCAAGGCGCCGAGGCTCGAGCCGAGCGACACCGTCAGAAAGCTATCCTGAAAGACGAGGATAGCGCCGATCGGTAACGCGAGTTGCAGCAGGGCACGCAGGGCTTCTAGCATCGAATAGACCGAATGGCGCTGCTGCATCTGCAGCACCGTCAACGCGAAGCGGCTGATGGACCCGGCGACCAGATAGCCGCAGACTGCGATCGCGAACTCGACCCAGCGTTCAGGCACGATCACCGCCGACGCGCCTACCGATATGACCAGCGCCAGTGCCGTGGTGGCAAGCAACACCTGCCCGGCCAGCATCAGGCTGCCGCGGCTGACTTCGCCCTTGCCGCCAAGCCTGAGCAAGGCGATGCGGAGCCAGTTGGTGACGGCAATGTCGGTCATTTCCCCGACGGTCACCACCAGGGTGAGCAGGCCATACTCGGTCTGGTCGATCAAACGCGTCACGACGACCAGCAGGAGAAGCGCCGAAATTCGCGTCAGCAGGATCGCCGGAGCATAAATGAGCGTGGAACGGAGCAGCAAGGGCGTGTCCCTGGAAAACTCACCTTCGACTAGCCGCCGACTGGCGGAAAATCCAGCCCGATGATGCCGAAGGGTGAACAGATTCAGTTTGAACTAAAAGATTTGCCGTAAACCTTATCGGGAACGTTTGCTTTGCAGTTACCCGGTCTGTGTTATTTAGAGTACCATCATGTTGCAGCGCCTCATATCCGATCGAAAAATACATGTCCTGGTCGCGACGCCCTCGGGCGTTTCGGGGCAGGGCGGCATCGACCGCATCATGGGGGCGCTGAAGCAGGAGTTCGAACGGCAAGAAATCACCGACATCGATGTGCGCTTTCTTGCCAGTCGTGGCCCGGGGCATGTCGGACTTTCGATCTTCTATATGCTCGGTTTTTGCTTACGGATGCTTAAAGCGCGTCTGGCTGGACGCGCCGATGTCATTCATATCAACATCTCAGTTTCCGGCAGCACCTACCGCAAGATGGTGATCGCCGCCTGCGCACGGCTGCTGTCGATACCCTATGTCCTGCATTTGCACGGGGCGCAGTATCAGACATTCTGGAAAGCCGACCGCGGTTTCATAAGCCGCCGTATCAAAGCTCTGTTCGAGCATGCCGATCGGGTGATCGTTTTGGGCAGACTTTGGCGCGATTTCGTCGCCAGCCGGGCGCCGGGCGCAGCCGGCAATATCGTGATCGTGCCCAATGCGACCGAAGTCCCGTCGCTGGCGCATGTCGGCGGCGGCGACCATGTGCATATCCTGTTCCTGGGCCGCATCGGCGACCGCAAGGGCGTACCGCAATTGCTCGAGGCACTGCACCGCATGAGCCCTGTCAAGAATTGGCGCGCCACGATTGCCGGCGATGGCGAAGTCGAGGCGGCACGGGCAAAGTCAGCCGCGCTGCGGATTGCAGACCGGATCGCCTTTCCGGGTTGGGTGGGACCGGACGATGTCGCATCGCTGATTTCTTCGGCCGATATTCTGGTTCTTCCATCCTTCGCCGAAAATCTGCCGATGTCGGTGATCGAAGGCATGGCAGCCGGTTTGGCGGTGGTGGCGACCCCGGTTGGCGCCGTCGAAGACATAATCACCGACGGGCAATCCGGGCTGCTGGTGCCGCCAGGCGATGTTACAGCGTTGACCGAGGCGCTGAGCCGCCTCGTGGAGAACCCGGCACTGCGGGCAAAGCTTGGTGCCGGTGCCATGGCCGTGCATCGGGAACGGCTTGAGCTCGCCCCGTTTGTTGGCGCAATCTGCGATGTCTGGCGGTCGGCCGTGTCAAGCCGTCAACCGGTCAAGCGCTGAGGCCGACGATCGCGGCGGCGCGTCGAGCCTGAATTCGCGGTGGAATATCTCCAAATTCAACAGCGCCCATATCAGCTTTTCGTGGTCTGCAGCACGCGTGGTGTGTTCCGAGACGATTTGATCTAGCTGTTTCGGACTCAGATAGCTGCGAATGACGGAGTGAGGCGAGCAAAGATGGTCATGCACGTAGTTCCTCATCGATCCGCGAAACCATTCGGCGACCGGTACCTTGAACCCGACCTTGCGGCGGCTGAGAATTTCCTCCGGGAGGATATTGGCCATGCTGTCGCGCAGGATCTGCTTGCTGTGCAACCAACCCAGCCTGTAGCGATCGGGCAATTTGCTGACGAATGAAACCAGGTCTCGATCGAGGAACGGCATTCTTCCTTCGATTGAACCGGCCATCATCATGTGGTCGCCTCGTTCCAGGAGATTGTCAGGCAGCCACGATGTCTGATCGAAAAACAGCACGCGGCGAAGATGGGAAGCCGCAGCGCTTGACGAGAACGGAAAGTCGTTGCGCTCATAACGGCGATTTGCGGACGCGCCGATCAGGCAGGCGCGCTGCTGCGCCGAAACGGCTCCAAACCAGGAGACCATCCGGGCGGCAAAGTCCCTTTCGCCCGCGGTGCGGGCAAACGTATCGACCTTGGCCGACGCGCCCGGCATGGCGCGTACCAAAGGGGAAAGGACGTTATCGTGCAGCGAGGCTGGAACAAGCGACTGGTAGATCCCGGCCAGTGATTCCGCGCGATGCTTGGGATAGCCGCCGAGAATCTCGTCGGCTCCTTCTCCGGTGAGCACCATCTTGACGTCCTGGGCGGCGCGCTCCGACATCAGGTAAATTGGAATATCGCTGCTTTGCGAAACAGGTCCCCCGCGTTGGCGAACCATCGCGGGCAGCTGATCCATCAGATCGCCTGGCTGGATGACAAGTTCGCAATGATCGGTCTTGAAATGATCGGCAACGCGCCGGGCGAATGCAAGTTCGCTATAGGCTGCGTCGTCGAACCCGACGGAAAACGTGCGAATGGGCGTGGCGCTATGCCTGGCCATCAGGGCGACGATAGCCGAGGAGTCGAGTCCTCCGGAGAGAAAGGCCCCAAAAGGTGCATCGCTGCGCATCCTGATCTCGACGGAATGGTCGAGCAGTTCCAGAAATCGCTTCTTGGCGGTTTTTCCGTCGATCCGCTCGGCCAGGGCCGCCTGATCCGGAGGCGTATAGTAGCGCGTTTCCTTGACCACCCCTTGCGACCAGACAGCATAGCTTCCGGGATTGAGCTTGCGGATCTGTTTAAAAAGCGTGCGTGGTCCCGGCACATAACGCCAGTTCAGATACTCGTCCACCGCATCCAGATCGAGTTGCTGCGCATCTTGCTGCGCCGACAACAATGCGTTGATCTCCGAGGCAAACAGCAGCAAGCTTTCGCTTTGCATGAGGTAAAGCGGCTTTTCCCCGAAGGGATCCCGGCCGAGGATCAATTCCTGCCTCTGAGCATCCCAGAGTGCAAAGGCGAACATGCCGCTCAGCCGGTCGAACATGGACAAGTGCCACTGATCGTAGGCTCGGAGCAGCACCTCGGTATCGGAGCGCGTTCGAAAATGATGGCCAAGGCCGATCAGTTCCTGCCGCAACTCGATGTAGTTATATATCTCTCCGTTGAAAATTATTTTGAGACGGCCGTCCTCAATCTGCATCGGCTGATTTGACTCAGGCGCCAAGTCAATGATCGCCAGGCGGCGATGGACCAATGCCAATTGTTGCTCGCCGGTGTTCAGGTCCAATATCTCGGCGCCTTCGGCATCGGGACCGCGATGCCGCAATGCGTTTGACATTCTGGCGGCCCGCTCTTGTGGATTTTTAGCCCTTCGACCGATCCATCCGGCAATTCCACACATTGTTCCCCCTAGGCGCGCACATTCCTCAATTCAGTACAACAAATGTGTTAAACACTTCGTGCCAATACAACCCAACCGGGAGAAAGCTGCCACGGGCCGTTCCTCGATCGAGCCTGGCGGTCAGGGGTTGCACCGGTTGTTCGCTGGTGAGGGCGAGTGACGGCACCTATGGCAGGCCCAATGCCTGCAGCATCTCCGGGTCGGGAACCGGGGGACCATCGGGCGGGATGAGGCTCATCCCATAAGGATTGGAGAACTCCCAGACAGACCATGGGATCGCGAAGCGTTCGGCCTCTCGGCGCACTGCCTTGAGATAGCGCGAACGGTCGGCCTCAAAGGCGCCCATGCGGCCGTCCGCGGACATGAGGATAGCGCCGAATTCGCCCATGAAGAGCCGCCGGCTGGGAATGCCATGGCCTTCAGCCCAGTCGACAGCCTGGCGAAAGCTCGCCTCCAGTTGGCTCTGGCCCCAGTTCTGCTCGAAATAGTTCGCGATTGCTTGGCGCGCGGTGGCCATGTTCATGACCTGCTCGACCCTGCTCAAGCCGGCAGCTTCCATCCGCGCTCTAAGGGTTTCGGTCACCACTTCGGGTGTACTACTGTCGGCCGGCCAGGGAAGTCCCGAAGCAAAGCTGATCGTGTCATCGGGCCGCTGGTGGGTGAAGCTGTGCGGCTCATACATATGGAAGCTGTAATAGAGGTTTGGGTCATCAAAGCCGGGGCTGAGGTTAACCAATCCGGCAATGCTGCCGCCGCAGGCGCCGGTTGCAACGATGGTAAGTTCGCTGCTGACCGCTCGAATGTCGTGGACGGTCCCTGCCATGATCCGCTGCCAGTGATCGCTGCCGCTCGCATCGCAAGGGTAGTATGCGGGCTCGTTGTAAGGTTCGAGGGCGACTTTGTCGGTGCCTATCTTGACCAGCATGGCAGCGACCGCCACAACCATTTGACGATAGCGGGCAACGCCCTCGCTGTCGGCGCCGCCATAGATCATCTCCATGCTGTAGTCGGGAACCTGAGTGACGCCATGCAGGTCGAAAACCACCTTGAGGCCGGTCGACGTGATCCGCTCAACGGCGGCGGCAAGTATGTCCAGCGCCTGCTGCCGCTTGGCGTCCCCGCTGGCAAGCAGCGGGCCGGGATCGACGCTCAGCCGGACGAAGTCGAAGCCCATCGATCGGATGTGGGCAAACACCTCCCCGGCCGGCCAGTCGGTGAGCGGCCTGCTTTCCGCAAGCCACTCCTTTTCGCTGCGATAGGGCGGCCAAACGTAGGTTCCGTCTTTCTCCACCGGCGACCAGTTGAGCCACTGATGCACGCCAACGCCGCGCTTGAGAGGGATGGGCTCTGCCGCGGCCGCCACAAGCAAGGCGAGCACCCAGGCAACAACATACACCGCTTTTCGCATCGCTCCCTCCGCATGCTCGCGGGAGATATTAACCGCAACGAACGGGAAAGAAGATTGCCGGCCCGCAGCTTTTCGACGGCATGGTATACAAGGACCGAAACGTTGACGGGGCGTGCATGAGAATCGGCTGGTACATCAACCGATTGCGCAGCATGGGACCGGCCGAGGTGTTGCACCGGCTGGGCGAGCAACGTCGAAGGATCGTGTCGCGCCGCCGCGATGATGGGTGGGAGCGCTATCCATCGCCGCAGTTGCACCCAGTGCTGCCCGGATTTCGCCATGCTGCGCTGGCAGCGACCGACGCTCAACGGCAGGCCATAGCGGCGGCCGCGCAAGAGATGCTTCATGGCCGGTTTTCGGCACTCGGGCGGACATGGCCAAAGCGTGAGCCCGATCTTTTGTTTCCTGCTGAGCTTTGGCGTCTTGATCCGGTAACCGGCAGGCTTTGGCCTGGCGCCGAGGCTCATACTTTCGATATCGATTTTCGCGATGGCGGCGACCTTGGCGATATAAAATATGTCTGGGAGGTCAACCGGCTGCAGCAATTGCCAGTACTGGCTGCACACCTGCTCCTCAGCGAGGACAATCGATCCCGGAGTGCCATTGAGGCGGCAATCGGCAGTTGGCATTCCGCCAATCCGCCGTTCCGAGGCATTGGCTGGGCTTCCGGCATCGAAGTAGCGCTGCGAGCCATCAGCCTGATCGTCACCCTGGACCTTATCGGTGACCGGCTTGACCCGGCGACGCTGCGGAAAGCTGGTGAGATACTCGCGGCAAGCGCCTATTGGCTGCCGCGGTTTCCGTCGCGATATTCCTCCGCCAACAACCATCTCGTCGCAGAGTTGGCTGGCGAATATCTGGTTTGCCTGGCGCTCGGGGCCGAATCCGAAATTGCCCGCAGCGCCCTCTTAAATGAGACGCACAAGCAGATTCTTGCCGACGGCGCCGGTGCCGAGCAAACGCCGACCTATGCAGCCTTCAGCGCCGAACTCATCTTGCTGTGCGCCGCCGCGGCACGCCAGGCGGGAACGCCGTTTCCCTCGGCCGTCGAAGCGCGTCTGGGCGCCTTCGCCAATTTCGTCGGCTGGCTGCCACAGAAAGCCGCCCGCTTCGGCGACGACGATGAGGGCCATGTGCTGAAGCTGGGCGACGAGCCGAACTATATCCGATCCGTCGCGGCCGCCATCCACGGCTTACTGGGGACGCCGGGCAACGCGCCGGAGCCTGACGATTTTCGTTCGCTTTTCTTTGGTGCGCCGTCAGGCCCGGCGCCCGCGGTGCATGGCTTGCAGACATTCACGCAAGGCGGGCTCTCCGTCTGGCGCGGAGCAATGAATGGCCGCAATGTCGAACTGACGTTCGACCATGGACCGCTCGGCTATCTCTCGATAGCGGCGCACGGCCATGCCGACGCGCTGTCGCTCACCCTGTGCATCGACGATGAGCCGGTGCTGGTCGATCCCGGCACCTGGCTCTACGGTTCGGGAGGCGCATGGCGCGACTGGTTCCGCTCCACACCGGCGCACAACACGCTCAACATCGAGGGCGAGAGCCAAAGCACCATCGCTGGAAATTTCAACTGGTCGCACAAGGCAGTCGCAGCGCTGGTGGAGAGCGAGCCGGGACCGCACTGGAGGCTGAGCGCCCGGCATGACGGCTATAGAAGCCGCTTCGGCGTCGTGCATCAGCGCACTTTGGCGCGCCAGGCCGATGGCATCCTCATCACCGACCAACTGCTCGGCGGCAGGCGCCAGTCCGAGATCGTCTTCCAACTGGCCGCCGGCCTCCATGCCGACCGGCACGAAGATACGGTCACGGTATTGCGCGGCGACGAGGTACTGTTGGCCATCCGCTTTCCTGATGCTGCGCTCGATATCGGCGCGGGCGGTGACATGCCGGGCCAAGGCGGTTGGGTTTCACTGCGTTTTGGCACTAGGCAGCAAGCCGAACGCCTCGCCTGGCACGGTGAAGTGGGCGAAGCCGGGATCGATATCCATCTTGCCCCAATTCACCCGCCGCAACAGCAAAAACCGGTGCCAACGTAGAGTTGCCGGGCGAGTTCCAGCCGTATTCGACATTAATTACGTTTGGACATTTAGCGGTTTCGTTACCGTTGATCTGCTAGTCTCGCACCATCCAGCCTGCTTTGCCCGCTGCGCCCGCAACAGCCACTGGTTGCAGGCGGCGTAGCGAGTTTGGCGGGAATTTTGTGCTTTGCTATTCGCCAGATCGCCTTCTTACGACTTACGACCAGGAGCCGCTGCATCAATGTTTTCCGAATTTGCCAGAGCGATTGTGGAAAAGCTTTCGAACGTCAATCTGACCACGCTCGGCCTGCTTCTCCTCACCGCACTGGGCAGCGCGGTGATCGCCTACTGGCGAACTGCCGAACATAAGTCCCTCAGGGACTTTTTCGACTTCGCCTTCCCACAGGAAGTCATCCTGCACCCGTCGGCGCGAGCCGACGCCCTGTTCTGGATCACGAAACGGGCGATGATGCCTTTCCTGCTTATTCCTGCCGGCGTCACCTTCGTCGTCGCGGTGGGCTATGGCACACGTGAGGCAATTGGCTGGCTCCTTAACATCCACGCGCCGCTTCTCGGCGGCCCGGCGGGACCGGTGACGATCGTCATCTTCACCGCAACCATGCTGGTCGCCTATGATATTTCATACTACCTCTACCACGTCGCCCAGCACCGTTTCCCGTTCCTGTGGGAATTGCACAAGGTACATCATTCGGCCGAAGTGATGGTGGGGATCACCAAGGACCGGGTTCATCCGCTGGACGATCTGATGAACCGTATGTGGGATGGCGTCATCCCGGGCATCTGCTTCGGTGTCTGGAGCCTGATCGCACTCGATCCGGTAGAGGTCGCTATCTTCGGCATCAACGTCTACGTCATCCGCAACATCCTGATGATGGACTTTGTTCGCCATACGCATCTCAAGATATCGTTCGGCCCGTTGAACAACATCATCCTGTGTCCGCACTGGCACCAGGTGCATCACAGCATCGACCCGCGTCACTACGATAAGAATTTCGGCCTGCTTTTTTCGTTCTGGGATCGTCTGTTCGGAACGCAATTTGTCCCGGAGCCGGATGAAGACCTGAAATTTGGCCTGGTCGATCGCGATGTGCGCGATTACCAGTCGCTCTTTGGGCTCTACATCCTGCCGCTCAAGAAGATGGCAAGGCATGTCATGCGACTGTTTCACAGACGGCCCAATGTGGTCGCGCAGCCACAGGACAGTTCTCCTTCATGAACACCGCTGTTTCCATCGACGTCCTAGGCGCGGAGCGCCTGGAAATCGTCCGTTCGGCGGATCGCCTGGCTGCGGTCGAAGCCGCTTGGATGGAGCTTTGGCATCGTACCGACGGGCTGATCTTTCAAAGCCATGCCTGGATTTCGGCATGGTGGAGTACCGTACAACGCCGTGACCAGCGCGCGTTGCGGATCGGCCTGGTCTGGAAGGGCGAGAGACTCGTTGCTGTCGTTCCGCTGGCGATCGGCAGGCGCAGAGGGCTGCGGTTTCTCGAATGGGCGGCCGGCAGCTATACCGACTATGGGGATATTCTCGTTGCTCCGGAATGCTCGTTATCGGCGCTGCAGGAGCTATGGACGCAACTCTGCGATGCAGGTGGCTTCGATCTTGCCTTGATCAGTCGTCTCTCGCCGGATGCGGCGGCCCGCAAAATTTTCACGCCGGGAGCTTCCGGCGGCATCAGGCTTCGTCACTTTCACCGAACGGAAGTCAGCTATCGCGTTGCCGGACAATGGGAAAGCGGAGCGGCATGGTTGGCGGACCAGTCGAAAAAGACGCGCCAGAACTATCGGCGCGGCATCAAGGCGCTGGAAGAAACCGGAGAGGTGAGATTTCGCCTGCTTGCGCCCGACGAGCCGCTGCAACCGGTACTGGAGCGCCTCGCGGCCTTGAAGCGGAAATGGCTGACCGAGCGCATGCGTGAATCAGACCTCTTCGAAGAGGGCGTGCCGGTACTCGCCGCGCTCGTCGATGCGTTGGCGCGCGCCGGCGTGCTGCATATCTTCGTCCTCGAATGCAATGGCGTGATGGTCGCGGTGTCGATCAACTTCGTCCAGCACGACGTGATGATGGCCTTCGTGACGACGTTCGATCCGGATTTCGGCCGGGCGTCGCCGGGTGTGATCCTGTTGATGGATTACGTGCAGTGGTCGATCGATCACGGCTTGAGCATGGTCGATTTCCTCTGTGGCGCAGAGTCGTTCAAACACAAATTCTCAACGCAGGCGGTTACGCTGGAATCCGTCATCGGGACGCGCACGGCACAGGGCGCGCTTGCATTTCTTGCCGATCGTGTCCTCCAGACCGTCAGGCATATGCGCGAGCGGTCATCGGCACCACCAGAGGGACGCGATACGCCCGCTCAAGCCGAAGCAGCCTTGGACTAAAGCGCGTCGCGTTCGATCGGCCTCATGCGACGCGCTTTAGATTCTTGTTTTATACATGTCGTTATCGCAAAACCGCTGCACTTTTGCGCGACATGCTTTAGAATGGTTCATCGTTTCACGGAAACGCCGAACAGCTCCATCTTTTGTTTTGACGCAATTCCGGATGAAAACCGTTCACACTTTTCCTGGAATTGCTGTAGCGGCCCGCTCGCAAAAAGCTCAAATGAAGCGCGGTATCGGACCGTTTTGCGGCGTGGTGCGGTCGCCGAGGTCGAGGAAGATTTCGTCGATGTAGCACCATCCCCAACCTTCCGGCGGATCGTAGCCTTCGATGACAGGATGGCCGGTTGCCCGAAAATGCTTGGTGGCATGACGGTTGGGCGAGTCGTCGCAGCAGCCGACATGGCCGCATGTGCGGCAGAGCCGCAGATGCACCCACTGCGAACCGCTCTTCAGGCATTCCTCGCAGCCGAGCGCGCTCGGTGTCACGTCGCGAATGTCCCCGGCGTGCCTGCATTCGTCTGCCATCATACGCTCCTGACCAGTTGTGGCGCCACGGCGAGACTGCCGTTTCGCGCGAGATATGCATGCAGCGCTGCAACCACCTGGGCGCCTTCGCCGACGGCAGCGGCGACGCGCTTGATCGAGCCGGAGCGCACGTCGCCGATGGCGAACACCCCGCCGCGGTTCGTCTCCAGTGCACCACGTTCCTGGCCAATGTCAGGCCCGGTGCGAACGAAGCCCTTCGCGTCCAACGCCACGCCGCATTGCGCCAGCCAGTCGGTGTTCGGATCGGCGCCGATGAACAGGAAGAGGTGGCGGATCGGACGTGCTGTCTCGGTGTCGCGGTTGCGCCAGCGCACTTTGCCAAGATTGCCGTCGTCGCCTTCCAGTGCCGCAATCTGCGTCTCAGCCAGCACTTCGATGTTCGGCTGTGCCCTGACGCGCTCCACCAGATAGCGCGACATGCTCGCATCGAGGCTGCTGCCGCGCGCCAGCAGCCATACCTTCTTCACATGCGCCGCCAGGTAGACGGCAGCCTGACCAGCCGAATTGCCGGCGCCGACAAGGGCTACCTCTTGCCCGGCGCAAAGCCGCGCTTCGATCGGCGAAGCCCAGTAATGCACGGAGGTTCCCTCGAATTGCGCCAGGTTTGCCATGTCGAGGCGGCGATAGCGCGCTCCGCTGGCGATCACCACCGACCGTGCCCGCACGGTCTCCCCGCCGCCGACGGCGAGCGTGTAGTGGGCACCGGACGTGTCGCTTGCGCTGCCCAGCAGCTTCGCCTCGTCCGGTATCACCATCTCGACGCCGAATTTCTGCGCCTGGTTGTAAGCGCGCGCCATCAGCGCCATTCCCGAAATGCCGGTCGGAAAACCGAGGTAGTTCTCGATGCGCGAGGAGGCACCCGCCTGTCCGCCGAAGGCACGGCAATCGAGCACGATCGTCGACAACCCTTCGGAAGCCGCGTAGACGGCCGCCGCGAGGCCGGCCGGTCCGGCGCCGACAATGGCCACGTCGTACAGCTTGCCGGCGTCGATCGGCCTCACCAGGCCGATGCAGCGGGCAAGCTCGTTCTCTCCGGGATTGAGCAGCAGCTTGCCGTTCGGACAGAGCACGATCGGCAAATGGTGGATATCGACATGGAAGCGTTCGATCAGGGTCCTGGCGCAGGGATCGGCAGCCGAATCGAGAACGCGATGCGGCTGACCGCTGCGAGCCAGAAAACCTTGCAGCCTCAAAACGTCGCCGCTGTCGACCGGTCCGACAATGATCGGGCCGGCTGTGCCGCTCTCGAGCAGGCCGACACGGCGCAGGATCAGCGCCCGCATGATGCGCTCGCCGAGGTTTGCTTCCTGCACCATCAGGTCCCTCAGCCTTTGCGAGGGGATGACGAGCGCCTCGACCGGCTCGACCGCCTCCACATCCACCAGTGAGGGTCGGGCTGAAAGCTGCGCCAACTCGCCGACGAAATTGCCTGCACCGTGCGTGACGATTGTTTCGCGCCGGCCGAAGCTGCCGCCCTGGATGATATCCACCTTGCCGGACAGGACCACGATCAGACCGGGCGCCAGCTCGCCGGCTTTGACGATCTGTTCGCCTGCAGCATAGGACACGGCTTCGCCGAAACGGCCCATGCGGTCCAGTTCTGCCTCAGCCAGCACTGGAAACATCTGATCGCGACGGGCAATGGAGATCGGATTGGCGGGTTGAGACATGGTTCGAACCTATCGCCGGTTTCCGACAGTTTGAAGCGGTTTTTGCGGCTTGCGGCCGGTAGGAACCTAGCCCGCCTGTCGGTAAACGCTGTGTCCTTCGCTTCGCAGTTAACTGACGGCGGCCGTGCGACGATGTCGTCGCGACGTGCCTCACAATCCGTTGCATCTCCTTGATTTGTTTGATTTGTGCATCCCGGCAAACCCGGCGCATGCTGCTTCAGCCGGCACCTGCCTAAGCCGGCCAGGCCCGGCGGGCCGTCCTGTGTCAAACTCTCGGCCGCCGGGCTTCTGGACAGCAGAAAACGGCCTGTGTCCGAGCACTCCGCAAACTGGCCTGCGGCCTGTTGTTCGGCGAGTGCTCAGGCAGCTACCTGAAGCACAATCTTGCCGCGCGTATGCTGCTTCTCGAGCTGTTCCTCGGCCCTGGCGACTTCCTCAAGAGGATAGATTGCCTGCACGAATGGCCTGACCTTCCCGGCGTCGATGAGGCGGCTGATCTCGGCAAGCTGCGCCGCGTTCGGCTTGGTCAAATAGGAAACGCCGCGAGCCCGATGCAGGCGGGCCTTCACCGCCGACGGCTCGGAAAGCGTTGAGACGAGCGTCCCGCCGGGCTTGAGCACGTCCCACGAGCGGTCCTGTGTTTCACCCGCTACCAGGTCGAAGACGAGGTCGACGTCCTCGACAAGCTCCTCGAAGCGCTGGTTCTTGTAATCGACCGCCTGGTCGGCGCCAAGCGCGCGGACGAAATCGAAATCCTGCGCGGACACGGTCGTCGCGACAAACGCGCCCGCGGCCTTTGCGAACTGCACCGCCAGATGACCGACGCCGCCGGCGCCGCCATGGATAAGGACCCGCTGCCCGGATTTGAGGCCGCCGTGATCGAAAAGGCCTTGCCACGCGGTAAGGCCCGCAAGTGGCACGGCGGCGGCTTCGGCGTGGCTTAAGCGTTGCGGCTTCGCCGCCGCCTCCGTCGCCTTGACGACGACATATTCGGCGTTGCCGCCGCGGTCGTTGCCGAGCATGGCATATAGCGGATCGCCCTTCTTCAGCATATGGGCCCGCGTGCCGCACAGTTCCACCACGCCGGATACGTCGCGGCCGAGCGTGACGGGCAGATCCGCGCCCGAAGAGCCCTCGCGAACCTTGTAGTCGACGGGATTGACGCTTGCCGCGTAGACCTTGAGCGTGACCTCGTCGTCATGCGGCTGAGGCAACGGAACCGCGTCCAGCGAAAGAACCTCCGGTCCACCAAAATCGTGGATACGGACGGCCTTCATCGTAATCATGGCTTGCTCCTCGTCGGTTTGCAGTCCAGTTCGCTCTGAACAGTTTCGCCGGCAGGCCGGCGTCTATCCAGCCGGCGGTTCGGTCGTAGCAAAGGCCGGCCGGTGGTGCGCCGTCAGTGTATCGTTTGCGAATGCTCGCCGCCGGGTTGCGAGATGCCGCTCAGCGCTTCACCTGCTGTCGCCGTCTCGCTGTTGGTGGCGAGGTCGCCCAGCGAAACGATGCCGACCAGGCGCTTGTCGCGGTTTAGCACCGGCAAGCGGCGCACTTTCAGGTCAGCCATGTTACGCAGAACATCCTCCGCGTCTTCGTCTTCGAAGCAATACCTGACCTCGGTGCTCATCACTTCCCGTACCTTGGCGTCAGGTGTCTTGCCTTGGGCGACGCCGCGGATTGCGATGTCGCGATCGGTTACCATGCCGACAAGCCGATCGTTCTCGCCCACCGGCATTGCGCCGGCGTCGAGGCGACCCATCATTTCTGCCGCATCGCGCAGGGTTTGCTGCGGACTGGCGATCTCGACGTCCTTTGTCATGCAGTTGCTAACTTTCATTTTAACCTCCGTTGGTTGCAGGGCCCGCCGCGGGTTTCCATGATGGAAGGGTGAATGAGCGCCAGCGCAAAACGTTCCATGGCAAGACCCGTTTCGAGCGCTTCGCCGAAATCACCCTTGCCATCCTCCACCCGACCGCCCTTCAGGCGGTCGGCCCGGGAAAGGTCGGTTCCGAAGGAATTTCGGAAGGCGTGCCGGGAGGAACTCCGATCGGCTCCTGGTCCGGCGTCGGAATTGGATCCGGCGAGGGCGGGGGTACGCCTGGAGGTTCTCCCGGCGGAGTCTCCGGCGGGGCAGGCGGCCGGGCCGGCTCCGGATTGGGATTGTCCGGCAGTGGATTCGGGTTATTCGGATCGGGATTGTTCATCGATCACTCCCCTGACAACTGTGACCTGATCTCCGCCAAGAGCGGGTTGCCGCAGCGGCGAGCAGGCTCTCTTGTCCTAAACCAAGGGGAAGCAAAAGCGTTCCCGCTTCCGACGCCACGCGCGGTGCCAATCTATCGGGCGGTTCCCAGGCTGGCATACATTCCGTTGGTGCGGAATTGCGTCGGGTTGATGCCGTAGAGGCGGCGGAAGACCTTCGAAAAGTAATTGGCATCCTCAAAGCCGCACATGATGGCGACTTCCTTGACCGGCAGGAAATCGGCCTTCGTCAGCAACTTCGCCGCGCGCTGCAGTCGCTGCTGCAGCACAAATTCGGCGGGCGGAAGTCCCTCGCTCTCGGCGAAGCAGCGCGAGAAATGCGCGCGGCTCAGGCCGCTGATCTCAGCGAGATCGGCAACGCGGAGCGGCCTGTCGAGATTGGCCCTGATGTGATCGATGACCGGCTGCATGGCGCTCTTGTCGTCGGTGACGGCATGCGAGCCGAAGACATCGTCGTAGAGCGCCATGGCTGCTTCATAGGCGACGGCCGAGGCGGCTCCCGGCGAGACCGCGCCCGTGATCAGGCGCACACTGCAATCAGCCAGATGATCGATCGTCGAGGGCTGCAGCCGCAGCACCGGACCGACGGCGGCAAGGATCGACTTGTGGATGCGCAGTGCCTCCTCGCCGTTCATCGATATCCAGAAGAACTCCCAGCGTTCGCCCTTGGCCAGCCAGTAACGGTGGTTGTGCGGCACGAGAACCAGCAAAGTGTCGCCCTTTTGCAGGCGGTAGTTCCGGTTCTCGTAGCGCAATCGGCCGGTGCCGCTGATCGTATGCTGGAGCACAGTAAACGGCGTCAGGCCGCGCTTGCGCCCATCCCAGTCGTAGACCTCGTTCTCGCGCACTTCATAGCCGGTGCTTGTCGGCATGGTGTGTAGGCGCTGGCGCCCGCGCGGCAGCGATACCGTCCTGCCCGCCGGCCCGATGTCGATCAAGTTCCGCAGCACAAAATTACCCCTAAAAGCATAATCCTTCTCTGGTCGCGTGCCGAATAAGGCGCATAATCCCTCGAGAAAAGCAAAAGAAACCGCGGTCAAAGAGCGGATGGGAGGAAGTGCCGGATTCCAGCCTGCATAGCGTGGCAGGCGGGCCAGGCCTCTTTTCGCCGCCTTTGCCGTAGCATTCGATCGGGTCGAGGTGAGGCTGATGAGTTTCAAGATCGCTATCATCGGTGCGGGAAGCGTCGGGTTCACCAAGAAGCTCTTCACCGACATTTTGTGCGTTCCTGAATTCAGGGATGTCGAATTCGCATTGACCGATCTCAGCGAGCGCAACCTCCAGATGATCAAGTCGATCCTCGACAGGGTCGTCGAATTCAACAGGCTGCCGACCAAGGTTACGGCAACGACAGACCGCCGTGCTGCCCTCGAGGGTGCCCGCTACATTATCAGCTGCGTTCGCGTCGGCGGTCTCGAAGCCTATGCGGACGATATCCGCATTCCCTTGAAGTATGGCATCGACCAGTGCGTCGGCGACACGATCTGCGCCGGCGGCATCCTCTATGGCCAGCGCAACATTCCGGTAATCCTCGATTTCTGCAAGGATATCCTCGAAGTCGCCGAGCCTGGGGCGAAATTCCTGAACTACGCCAATCCGATGGCTATGAACACCTGGGCGGCGATCGAATATGGCAGGGTCGATACCGTCGGCCTCTGCCACGGCGTCCAGCATGGCGCCGACCAGATCGCCGAAGTGCTCGGCGCCAAGTCGCGCACCGAGCTCGACTACGTCTGCTCCGGCATCAATCACCAGACCTGGTTCATCGACCTGCGTCTCAACGGCCGCAAGATCGGTAAGGACGAGCTGGTTGCCGCCTTCGAGGCGCATCCGGTCTATTCGCAGCAGGAAAAGCTGCGCATCGATGTCCTGAAGCGCTTCGGCGTCTATTCGACCGAAAGCAACGGCCATCTTTCCGAATACCTGCCCTGGTATCGCAAGCGGCCGGACGAAATCACCCGCTGGATCGACATGTCCGACTGGATCCACGGCGAGACCGGCGGCTACCTTCGTTATTCGACCGAAACACGCAACTGGTTCGAAACGGAGTTCCCTCAATTTCTGGAGTCCGCCGCGAGGCCGATCGACCCCGCCAAGCGCTCCAACGAGCACGCCAGCCACATTCTCGAGGCGCTGGAGACGAACCGAGTTTATCGCGGCCATTTCAATGTCAAGAACAATGGCATCATCACCAACCTGCCGCAGGATGCGATCGTCGAGTCGCCCGGATTTGTCGACCGCTTCGGCATCAACATGGCCGCCGGCATCGCGCTGCCGGAGGCCTGCGCCGCCACTTGCATTTCCTCGATCAACGTCCAGCGCATGTCGGTTCATGCGGCGATCTCCGGCGATATCGACCTGCTGAAGCTCGCCGTCCTGCACGATCCGCTGGTCGGCGCGGTTTCGACGCCGGAAGAGGTTTGGCAGATGGTGGACGAAATGGTCGTCGCCCAGGCCCGCTGGCTGCCTCAATATGCCGATGCGGTGCCGGCCGCGAGGGAGCGGCTTTCGAAATCCAGGGTCAAGACCCGCGAATGGGCCGGTGCGGCAAGGCGCGACGTCCGTTCGATCGAGGAATTGCGTGCGGAAAAAACGGCTCTCAAGCAGGCCGTCTGAATTTCGCCAGGACGGATCGCGGCGAGCTTTCGGAGGATTTTCCGCACCCGTCTGTACATTCGTTCGAGGAGAAATGGAGCGGCGTCAACGCGCTCCTGAACAACAGGGAGGAGAGACGATGAGGAATTTTCGAAACATTGGCATTCTCGCCGGGCTGGCGCTTAGCGTCTCGGCCTCGGCGCTGAACGCGTATGCATCCGAGCCGACCGTGCCGCCGGTGCCCGCGCAATTCCCCGCCGAGGGAAAGATCAAATACGTCGCGCGCGACTCCATCCTGGAATTCAAGGCACTGCCGGAATATCACGAACCGGATTGGATCACCGAGAAATACGTCAAGGCGGGCAAGCTGCCGCCGGTCAAGGACCGTTTGCCTAAGGAGCCGCTGGTCTTCAAGACCGGCAACATGCCGGATGGCATCGGCGTTTACGGCGATACGATGCGCCATGTCATCGGCGGCCGGCCGGAAGGCTGGAATTATGGCGCCGGCCAGACGCAAGGCTGGGGCGGCATCGACATCGGCCTTTCCGAATGCCTGACGCGCACCGCGCCGCTTTTCCAGGTCGAGGCCAAGGACACGGAGCCGCTGCCGAACCTCGCCAGGAGTTGGGACTGGTCCAAGGACGGCCACACGCTGACGATGCATCTGGTCGAGGGCGCGAAATGGTCGGACGGCGTTCCATTCAACGCCGACGATGTGATGTTCTATTGGGACGACGAGGTGATCGACCCCAATGTGTCGCCGCTGAACGGCGCGACGCAGGAGACCTTCGGCGTCGGCACGACGTTGAAGAAAATCGACGACTACACCGTCGAGTGGACGTTCAAGGACGCCTTTCCGAAACAATACCTTTACGCCATGGCTTACGGCACCTTCTGTCCGGGCCCGTCGCATATCCTCAAGCCGCAGCATCCGAAATATTCGAAGAACACCTACGAGCAGTTCAAGAACGCGTTCCCGCCGGAATATATGAACATGCCGGTGATGGGTGCCTGGGTGCCGGTGGCATACCGCCCCGACGACATCATCGTCATGCGTCGCAATCCGTACTATTGGAAGGTCGACGAGAAGGGCAACCAACTGCCGTATCTCAATGAACTGCACTACAAATTGTCGACCTGGGCCGACCGCGACGTTCAGGCCGTCGCGGGAGCCGGCGACTTCTCCAATCTGGAGCAGCCGGAGAACTTCGTTGCCTCGCTGAAGCGCGCGGCGCAAAAGGACGCACCGGCACGGCTTGCGTTCGGCGCGCGGCTGATCGGCTATAATCTGCGCATGAATTTCTCAGCCAATGGCTGGGGCAACCCCGACGAGCGCGGACAGGCGATACGCGAGCTGAACCGCAACGAGGATTTCCGCAAGGGCGTCACCATGGCGCTCAACCGCAAGGCGCTCGGCGACTCGCTGGTCAAGGGTCCGTTCACTGCCATCTATCCGGGCGGCTTATCCTCGGGCACGAGCTTCTACGACCGGAAGTCGACGGTCTACTACCCCTTCGATCTCGAAGGCGCCAAGGCGGAACTCGCCAAGGCAGGCCTGAAAGACACGGACGGCGACGGCTTCGTCAATTTTCCTGCAGGTACCGCCGGCGGCAAGAATGTCGAGATCGTGATGCTCGTCAACAACGACTACACTACCGACAAGAGCCTTGCCGAAGGTGTAGTCGCCCAGATGGAAAAGCTAGGGCTTCGGATCGTGCTCAACGGACTCAACGGCACCCAGCGCGATGCCTCGCAATACTCCGGCCGCTTCGACTGGCTGGTACGGCGCAACGATCAGGAGCTGACTTCCGTCGTCCAGAATACCGATCAACTGGCCCCGGTCGGTCCACGAACCAGTTGGGACCATCGTGCGCCGGAAAACGGCGAGGTCGATATGATGCCTTTCGAGAAGGACCTCGTCGACATCGTCAACAAATTTGTCTCGTCCGCGGACAATGACGAGCGCGCCAGCCTGATGAGAGAGTTCCAGAAGATCTCGACCGAGCACGTCTACAATGTCGGCCTGACGGAATATCCCGGCGCGCTGATCATCAACAAACGCTTCTCCAACATCCCGCAGGGCACGCCGATCTTCATGTTCAACTGGGCCGAGGATTCGATTGTCCGCGAGCGGGTCTTTGTCGCTGCCGACAAGCAGGCCAAATACGAGCTGTTCCCCGAAGAGCTTCCCGGCAAGCCCGGAGACAAGGGCCCGATGAACTAGGTTTACCTCCCCTGACTGAGAACTCCGGCCGCGCCTGTGGGCGCGGCCGGACAAAGCAAACCTCCGTACGCTCAAAGAGAGCGACCGGCTAGACAAGGAAGCGGACCGACCGATGTTGCGATTCCTGCTCACGCGCATAGCGTCGGCGATCCCGGTCCTCGCCATTCTGAGCCTGGTCACCTTCGCCATCATCCAGGCGCCGCCGGGCGACTATGCCGACTACATCCGCTCGCAGTTGATCAATCAGGGCGGGGCCTCATTCGCCGAGGCCGACGCGCAGGCCAAGGCCTATCGGATAGAACACGGTCTCGATAAGCCGCTGCCCGTCCAGTATCTCAACTGGATCGGCGGCATCATCACCCGCGGCGATTTCGGCTACAGCCTCTATTACAATAAGCCGGTGGCCGATGTGGTGGGCGAGCGCCTGCCGCGCACGCTGCTCCTGGCGCTGGTGTGCCATCTGCTGGCATCGGTCCTCGGTATCACCTTCGGCATCTGGGCGGCGACCAGGCAGTACAGCTGGATCGACAGTACGCTGTCAGCGATTTCCTTCCTCGGCATGACGGTGCCGCGCTTCCTGATGGCGCTGATCATCGTTTATTTGCTGGTCTTCCAATTCAACGTCTCCGAGATCGGCAGCTTCTTCTCGCCGCAATTTGGCGGGGCGCCGTGGTCCTGGGCGAAGTTCGTCGATCTCGTCCGGCATGTCTGGCCGGTTGTCGCCATCGCCACCTTCGGCGGGCTCGCCTACAACATGCGGGTGATGCGCGGCAATCTGCTCGACACGCTGAATGCGCAATATGTCGAAACCGCTCGCGCCAAGGGCCTTAGCGGCGGTGCGGTCGTGATGCGCCATGCGGTGCCCAATGCGCTGCATCCGCTGGTCATGTATCAGGGCGTGGTGCTGCCCTATATGCTGACCGGCGAGATCGAGACCGCGATCATCTTTGCCCTGCCGACCGTCGGCCCGGCGATCGTTGGCTCGATGGCGGTGGGCGACGTCTATGTCACGGCGACATTCATGATGGTGCTGTCGGCGACGCTGATCGTCGGCAACATCATCGCCGACATGCTGCTCGTCATGCTCGATCCGCGCGTGCGCCAATATGCAGGGTCCTGAGATGCTTGCTTTCGAGCCCTCGCTGCCGCCACTTGCCGAGGATCCGGCCAAGATCAAGCCGCGCGGCAATGAGAGTTACATCGCACTCGTCTGGCGCCGCCTGAAACGGTCCTGGACCGGCATGGCCGGGCTCATCCTGGTCGCGTTTCTGGTGCTGCTGGCGGTGTTTGCCGACTTCTTCGCACCGATGGATCCCAAGGTGACCGATGTCGGCTTCGCCCCGCCGCAGATGATGAGCTTCCATGACAAGGACGGCAACTTCGTCTTCCAGCCACGCGTCTATGCCCTGGCGGATTCGGAAGACCTCGACCCGGTTACCTTCCAACCCGTCGTCGGGCCGGACTACGACCATCCGCGGCTGCTCGGCTTCTTCGTCAAGGGAGCGGAGTACAGACTGCTCGGCCTGCTTCCCGCGAACCGGCACTTCTTCGGCTCGACCGACGGCCAGCCGGTGCACTTCCTTGGCACCGACAAATTCGGTCGCGATGTGCTGGCTCGTGCGATCTATGGTTCGCGCATCTCGTTGATGATCGCATTGACCGTGGTCTTCATCGTCACCGTGATCGGCACGACGGTCGGCATGGTGTCGGGCTATTTCGGCGGCACATTCGACGTCTGGGTCCAGCGCTTCGTCGAACTGGTGCTCGCGTTTCCGCAATTGCCGCTTTATCTTGCGCTGACCTCGCTGGTTCCGGTGACGGCGCCGACGAATGTCTTCCTGGCCTTCGTGATCGTCGTCATGTCGGCACTCGGCTGGGCGCAGATGTCGCGCGAAGTGCGCGGCAAGACCCTGGCACTGGCGCGGATCGACTACGTTCGTGCGGCGATGGCGGTCGGCGCCACAGATGGTCGCATCATCATGCAACACATTTTTCCGAACGTGATGAGCCACGTGATCGTTGCGGTCACGTTGGCAATCCCCAGCGTGGTCCTGCTCGAATCCTTCCTCGGTTTTCTCGGCTTCGCGGTGAAGCCGCCGCTGATCTCCTGGGGCCTGATGCTGCAAGACACCGCGACCTATTCGGTCATCGGCACTTATCCCTGGATCCTTTCGCCGGTCGGCTTCGTGCTTGTCACCGTCTTCGCGTTCAACGCGCTTGGGGATGGACTGCGCGATGCGGTCGATCCTTATTGAGCATGACATGATGCAACACGCGCTCGTCAAATCCTTCGCACCGCCTGTCCGGCTCGACCATGACGGCCGTTCGGAAAACCCGGTCATTGATGCCCGCAACATCGCCGTCGATTTCAAGGTCGAACACGGCATGATCGAAGCCGTCAAGGACATCTCCTTCCAGCTCTATCGCGGCGAGACGATCGCCATTGTCGGCGAGTCGGGATCGGGCAAGTCGGTGACGGCGCGCACCGTCATGGGACTGTTGTCGAAGCGCGCAGTCGTGTCGCCGAAATCGACTGTCGAATACAACGGGGCGAACATCCTGAAATTTTCCGAGCGTGCGCGGCGCAAACTGCGCGGCGACCGCATCTCGATGATCTTTCAGGAGCCGATGAGTTCGCTTAACCCGATCTACACGATCGGCAGCCAGATCGTCGAGGCGATACGGGTGCATCGCAAGATGAGCCGCAGACAGGCCGAAGCAAGAGCGCTCGAGCTGCTGCGGCAGGTGCAAATCCCTGAACCCCAGGCGCGGCTGAAACAATACCCGCACCAGCTTTCCGGCGGCCAACGCCAGCGTGTGATGATCGCCATGGCGCTGGCCAACGATCCCGATGTGCTGATCGCCGATGAGCCGACGACGGCGCTCGACGTCACGGTTCAGGCGCAGATCCTCAATCTCATCCGAAACCTGCAGAAGAAACTGCGCATGGCAGTGATCCTGATCACGCACGACCTGACCGTGGTGCGGCAGTTCTCCGACTATGTCTACGTCATGCAGCATGGGGAGATGCGCGAGCACAATGTGACGGAGAAGCTGTTCGCCAATCCGCAGCATCCCTACACCTGTCACCTGCTTGCCTCCGAGCCGCGCGGCCAGGCAAATCCGTTGCCGGAAGGCGCCGACGTTATTCTTGAAGCTAGGAATGTGCGCGTCTCCTTCATGCTGCGGCATGGCACGTTCATGAGGCCGGACCTGCGCGAACTCGTCGCCGTCGACAGCCTCAGCCTGACCCTTCGGCGGCACGAGACGCTGGGTCTCGTTGGCGAATCCGGATCGGGCAAGACCACCTTCGGCGAGGCGTTGCTCAGGCTCAACACCACGGACAGCGGCGAGATCTATTTCGATGGCCAGCCGATCCATGGCTGTTCGCGCGCGCAGATGCGGCCGTTGCGGTCGCGCATGCAGGTCGTCTTCCAGGATCCGTTCTCGTCGCTCAACCCGCGCATGACGATCGGCCAGATCATCGAGGAAGGGCTGGTCGTCAACCGCATCGGCACCACCAGGAACGATCGGATCGAGCGCGTGCGCGAGGCGCTGATCAGCGCCGGCATGCCCGGCGATATCCTCTCGCGCTTCCCGCACGAGTTTTCCGGCGGCCAGCGCCAGCGTATTGCGATTGCCCGCGCCGTCGCGCTCGAACCGGAATTCATCGTACTCGACGAGCCGACATCGGCGTTGGATCTCTCGGTCCAGGCGCAGATCATCGAATTGCTGCGCAAACTGCAGCGCGAACGGGGCCTGAGCTACATCTTCATCTCGCACGACCTCAAGGTCGTGCGGGCGCTGTGCCATCGCGTCATCGTCATGCAGCACGGCAAGATCGTCGAAGAGGGGCCGGTTGACGAAGTCCTGTCCCATCCCAAGACCGCTTACACCGAACGGCTGGTCAAAGCCGCTTTCGAGGTAGCCTAATTGCTTATGCTGGAGGTTGTTGTGGCAAGAAATCCCAAGGTCGCTTTCATCGGAGCTGGCTCGACGGTGTTCATGAGGAACATCGTCGGCGACATATTGCAGCGTCCGGCTTTATCCGGCTCGACGATCGCGCTGATGGACATCAATCCGCAACGGCTCGAGGAAAGCGCAATCGTCGTCGGCAAGCTGATCTCGACGCTTGGCGTAAAGGCCAAAGCCGAGACCTATTCGGACCAGCGCAAGGCGCTGGCGGGCGCCGATTTCGTCGTCGTCGCCTTCCAGATCGGCGGCTACGAGCCCTGCACGGTAACTGATTTCGAAGTTCCGAAGAAATACGGGCTGCGCCAGACCATCGCCGATACGCTCGGTGTCGGCGGTATCATGCGAGGGTTGAGAACCGTGCCGCATCTCTGGAAGATCTGCGAGGATATGCTCGCGGTCTGCCCGCAGGCGATCATGCTGCAATATGTCAACCCGATGGCGATCAACACCTGGGCGATCGCGGAGAAATACCCCGACATCAAGCAGGTCGGCCTCTGCCATTCGGTGCAAGGCACGGCGATGGAACTGGCGCATGATCTCGACATTCCCTACGAGGAGATTCGCTACCGCTCGGCCGGCATCAATCACATGGCCTTCTACCTGAAGTTCGAGCATCGCCAGCCGGACGGCTCCTACCGCAATCTCTATCCGGATCTGCTGCGCGCCTACAGCGAAGGGCGGGCGCCGAAGCCTGGATGGAATCCGCGCTGCCCGAACAAGGTGCGCTACGAGATGCTGAAGCGCCTCGGTTACTTCGTCACCGAGAGCTCCGAACATTTCGCGGAATACACGCCCTATTTCATCAAGGACGGGCGCGAGGATCTGATCGAGAAATTCGGTATCCCGCTCGACGAATACCCGAAGCGCTGCATCGAGCAGATCGAACGCTGGAAGGGGCAAGCGGAAGCCTATCGCTCGGCTGACAAGATCGAAGTGGAGCAGTCGAAGGAATATGCGTCCTCGATCATGAACTCGGTCTGGACCGGCGAGCCGTCGGTGATCTACGGCAACGTCCGCAACAATGGCTGCATCACGTCATTGCCATATAATTGCGCGGCCGAGGTGCCGTGCCTCGTCGACGCCTCCGGCATTCAACCCACGTTCATCGGCGACCTGCCGGTGCAGCTCACCGCGCTGATCCGCACCAATATCAACGTCCAGGAGCTGACGGTCCAGGCGCTGATGACCGAGAACCGCGAGCACATCTATCACGCGGCGATGATGGACCCGCACACGGCGGCCGAGCTCGACCTCGACCAGATATGGTCGCTGGTCGATGATTTGCTGGTTGCGCATGGCGATTGGCTGCCGGCCTGGGCGCGTGGAGCGCGCAGCGTTCGGGCGGCCTGAGGCGCAGGGCTGTCTATTTCACTCACCTATGCCGACCATAGGGCCGGCTTTGAAAGCGGAGCGGCGTTGCCGGCAGATGTTTCGAAATCAAAGAGCTTCTGCGTTACGAGAGCAGCCGCTCCCCTTGCCCAGGAATTGTCCTCCCAGTCCAGCAGCATTGGTGGTGCCGCGCGAAAGGTATTTTTCCCAAGCGTCAGCCGCATTGGGCCAAACAGCGCATCGCCAAACGACACGGCTTCACCGCCGACGACAATGACCTCCGGGTCGGTGATGTTGACAAGGTTGGCGAGATGCCGGCCGATGCCATGTCCGGCTTCTTCGAGAATGGCGACGGCTCGCGGTTCGCGGTCTGCCAAAGCTGCCATAAGGGTGGCTTTGCAATGCGCTTCGTCGTGGCCTGTGGCTTCGCGCCAGGTGCGCAGGATCGCCGGCTCGGCGTAATAGGCCATCAGGCAGCCGCGTTTTCCGCACTCGCAAAGGCGGCCGTTCTCCTCATAAGAGCTGTGGCCGAACTTGCCGGCGGCACCGTTCGCGCCGCGATAGAGTTTGCCATCGAAGACGAGCGAGCAGCCGATTCCGACGCCGATCGCCAGCACAGCCATATTGCGGTGCTGGCGTCCGAGGCCGAAGAGTTGCTGGGCAATGGCATAGGCATTGGTGTCGTCCTCAAGCCACACGGGGACGTCTACCAGTTCGGCCAGCATCGGGCCAAGGGGAACGTTGTCCCAGTTGTAGCGATTGCTGCGGATACACACAGCCTTCTGGTTGTCTATGACGCCAGGCATTGAAATGCCGATCCCGGCAAGCTTGGCAGCGGGCCGATCGACAATGGAAATCAGCTCCGGTACCGCCTTGGCCAAGGTCGCTATGATATGGTCGGGATCGCTGTCCGAGAGCTTGACGCGCAGAGAGCCCAGCGGATTGGTCGCAAGATCGGTGACCACGCATTCGACCGATCCGACCATCAGCTTGAAACCTATGGCAAGGCCGTTGGCATAGTTGATATCCACCGGGATAGGGCGGCGCCCAGCCGAGCCCACGACTGTCTTGCCTTCGATCAGCAGGCCATCCTCGATGAGGTCGGCCACGACGAAGGTGACCGCTGCCGGACTAAGGCCGGTAACGGACGCTATGTCGGCCCGGCTGCGCGCTCCTTCCTGCCGCAAGAGATTGAGGATCAGTCTGCGGTTCATCGCCCGAGTCGTGCTCGGGTCACCCTTGAGCTTCACGGATCTTCTTTCTTAATTTTGTAAATTAATTATTGCCTCTCGAGAAAACATATGCGTAAGTTTGCCCGACTGTTCAACACCCGAACCGGGGGTCAGCGAAATTAATCCGGTTAGCAATGTCACCGCGCTCTGAAGGAGCGGGCAAGCATATTCCCTTGCCCGGGAGGTGAGGCGTGCCGTTGAGAAGAACAACCGCGCCGGCCGGTGTGCCAGTAGAGAATTGACAACACGGGAGGAGTAACAATGACGTTCAAGTGGATTGAAAAGCCGTCGACGCGGCGCAATTTCCTGAAGGGAGCTGGGGGCATTTCCGCTGGAGCCCTCGCGGGCTTCCCGATGCCGGCACTCAGCCAGTCGAGCGAAGTCACCATCATTTCAGACGAAAACAATGCCGATGCCCTGCGGATCTTGCGGCGCATCGCGGCCGAGTTCGAGAAGCAGTCCGGCACCAAGGTTGTGATCAACAACATGGATCACGAGGCCCACAAGACCGCGATCCGCAACTACCTTGTCGCCGGCGCGCCGGATGTCTGCTTCTGGTTCTCCGGAAACCGCATGCGTGCCTTCGTCACCCGCGGCCTGTTCGACGACATTTCGGATCTGTTCGAGAAGGAAAAGTACAAGGACGTGCTGGGTGCCACGACCGGTGCCGTCACGGTCGACGGCAAGCAGTATGGACTGCCGACCGGCGGCACGATGTGGGGCATGTTCTATCGCAAGGACGTCTTTGCCGAGCACGGACTTACGGCACCGGCGACCTGGGACGAATTCCTGGCTTACGGCCAGAAGTCCAAGACCGCAGGCCTAATCCCCGTCAGCATCGGCACCAAGGAACTCTGGCCGGCGGCCGGATGGTTCGACCAGATGAACCTTCGGATCAACGGTCTCGACAAGCACTTTGCCTTGATGAACGGCAAGATGGCTTACACCGACCCGGCGCTGACGCCTGTTTTCGACCACTGGGAAGAGCTTATCAAGCAGGGTTTCTTCACCCCGGATCAAACGTCGTTCGGCTGGCAGGAGGCCGGCGCCTTCCTCGCCCAGAAGAAGGCCGGCATGATGAACCTCGGTGCCTTCGTGAAGGCTACTTTCCCTGAGCAGGATCTCGAGCAGCTGACATTCGCGCCTTTCCCGAAGATTGACGGCGCCCTCGACCGCTACGAAGAATTCTCGGTCAATTCGGTCCACATCCCGGCCAACGCCAAGAACAAGGCGGGTGCCCGCGAGTTCCTCGCCTTCTTCTACCAGCCGGAAAATTTCGGCCTCTATCTGGAACCTGGCGGCAACGTTCCGCCGCGCAACGACCTTCCAGCCAGCAAGGACCCGCTGGTCAACGCGGCTGTGGAAAGCCTGAAGACGGTGGCCGGCACGTCGCAATATTACGACCGCGATACCGATCCCGACATGGCCCAGGCCGGCCTGGTGGGCTTCCAGGAATTCATGGCCAAGCCGGAGCGCCGGGACGCCATTCTTCAGCGTCTCGAGGGAACCCGTCGCCGGATCTTCAAGATCTAGCGCCTCCCAGCGGAGGGGAGCGGGGTTCGTGGCCCGCTCCCCGATGCTTTCCCTGAATGAGGTCCCCCAAAATGACGAAGCTTTGGCGCCGCCATCGCTGGTGGTTGACACCGACACTTCTGATCCTGCCAGCCGCTGTGCTGTTTTCCGTCGTCATTCTGGCCTCTGCGGTCGAGAGCCTATGGATCAGCCTGCACGAATGGGACGGATTCAGCCCGATGGTCTGGATCGGCCTTGGCAACTACCGCGAATTGTTCGCCGACCCACAGTTCTATGTTTCGCTGAAGAACAATCTGATCTGGTTGGTGATGTTCATGCTGGCGCCGCCGCTCGGCCTCGCCATCGCGCTGCTCGTCAACCAGAAAATCCGCGGCATGCGCCTCCTCAAATCGCTGTTCTTCATTCCGCTGGTGCTGGCTTCGGTTGCCGTCGGCGTTGTCTTCACCTGGGTCTATACGCCAGAATTCGGACTTCTCGCCCTGATCTTCCGCACCTTCGGCGCGACCGCCCCGGCAGTGCTGTCGGATGAAAATTTCGTCACCTTCGCCGTCGTGATCGCAGCGTTATGGCCGCAGATAGCCTTCTGCATGGTGCTCTATCTCGCCGGCCTCAACAATCTCAGCGAGGACCTGATCGGCGCCGGGCGGGTCGACGGCGCCAGGGGCTGGAACATGCTGCGCCACATCGTGTTACCGCAGCTGACGCAGGTCACCTTTATCGCCATCGCCGTCACCGTCGTCGGCGCACTGCGTTCCTTCGACATGGTCTCGGTGATGACCAGCGGCGGTCCCTTCGGTTCGTCCGAGGTGCTTGCCTATCAGATGTTCGAGCAGTCCATCTTTTCCTACCGCTTCGGCTATGGTGCGGCCATTGCCTCGGTGCTGTTCGTGATCATGGCGGTCTTCATCGCCTGGTACCTGACGCGGATGATCCGCGCCGATGAAAGAGGCGGCTGATGTTTCCCCGCCCGATTCCCGAAACTGCTATTTGGCAGCGTGGCCTCTATGTCGTGCTGGTGGTCGGCATCCTGATTGTCTGGCTGGCGCCGCTCTTTGCCATCATTCTTACCTCGTTCCGCTCTACGCAGGATGTCATGGGCGGCAATCTGTGGGGCTGGCCGACCCAATTCGGCCTGGTCGAAAACTACACGGCGGTCTTCACCCAGACGCCGATGGCCCGCTACTTCCTCAACAGCCTGACGATCACCATCCCCTCGGTGATCGGCGTTCTCATCTTGAGCACGCTCGCCGGTTTCGTGCTCGCCCGCTACCGGTTTCGCAGCAATATGCTCGTCTTCGCCCTGTTCGTCGGCGGAAATTTCCTGCCGCACCAGATCATGATGATCCCGGTGCGCGATCTCATGGTGCGGCTCAACCTCTACGACACGATGTCGGCCCTGATCATCTTCCACATCGCCTTCCAGACCGGGTTTGCGACACTGTTCATGCGCAACTTCATCGCCGCCTTGCCGGGAGAACTGTTTCAGGCCGCCAGGGCCGAGGGCGCGACACCGTTTCAGACATTGGTACATGTCGTGGTGCCGCTGGTGCGGCCCGCTCTTGCGGCGCTGGCGATCCTGCTCTTCACCTTCATCTGGAACGATTATTTCTGGGCGGTCGTGCTCACCATCAGCGATACCGTCAAACCGGTAACCGCCGGCCTCGCCAACCTGCGCGGCGAATGGGTCTCGGCCTGGAACCTGATCTCGGCTGGCACCATCGTCGTGGCTTTGCCGCCGGTTGCCATGTTCTTCCTAATGCAGAAGCACTTCATCACCGGCCTCACCATGGGAGCGGTCAAGGGATGAGCGACCATGGCTTCAAGGCGTCGCCCACCCGATCCGAAACTCATTTCGCAAGCAGGGCTCCATGACCAGTCTTGAACTCCGGCAGATACAAAAGAATTATGGCAGCTACCACGCGCTGCGCGGCATCGATCTCAGCGTCGAACAGGGCGAGTTCATTGTCACCGTCGGGCCGTCCGGTTGTGGCAAGTCAACGCTGTTGAAGATCATTGCCGGGCTTGAAACCGTCTCGACCGGTGAGATCCTCATCAACGACCGCGATGTCACCACCACCGAGCCGGGTGAGCGCGGCATTGCCATGGTCTTCCAGTCCTATGCGCTTTACCCGCATATGACGGTCGCCGAGAACATGGGTTTCGGCCTGCGCATGGCGCATCGCCCCAAGGCCGAGATCGATGCCGCCGTGCTGCGAGCCGCCAAGATCCTTCGCATTACCGACCAGCTCGACAAGCGGCCGAAACAGCTTTCCGGCGGCCAGCGTCAGCGTGTGGCCATCGGCCGTGCGATAACCCGCTCGCCCGACGTGTTCCTGTTCGACGAACCGCTATCCAACCTCGACGCAGCGCTGCGCACGCAGATGCGCGTCGAGCTTTCCGATCTGCACGCCAGGCTCGGCGCCACCATGGTCTATGTCACGCACGACCAGACCGAGGCGATGACAATGGCGAGCCGTATCGTCGTGCTCAATCGCGGCTCGGTCGAGCAGGTGGGCGCTCCGCTCGAACTCTACCGCAATCCGGCCAATCTCTTCGTCGCGGGCTTCCTCGGCGCACCCCGAATGAATTTTTTCGAAGTGACCGTCGCCGCTGTCTCCGGCGGCGCCGCTACGCTGTCGACCGCCGGTCTTTCTCCTTTGACTGTCGAACTGACGGAAGCGGCATCCGTACAGGTCGGCGATAGGGTGACGATGGGGATTCGGCCGGAGAGCATCAGCTTGGCCGCGGAAGGGACAGCGAGTTTTGCCGCACGGGTGCGGCTGGTCGAGCATCTCGGCCGCGAGACCATCCTCTATGCCGACGCCGGCCCGCTGCAATGCGTCAGTTCTGAAAGCGGCAGCGGCAACGTCACCGTCCAGATCGGCCATGCGAGTGCCGTCGCTGCCGACGCGACCGTCGGCTTTAAGGTCGAGCCGCGTGACGTCTATCTCTTTTCCTCTGTCGATGAGCGGACAATCAGTGCCCGCAAATCCACCATCACCGACTGATCTTCAGGAGTATCCTTCGTGAACAAGACTTCAAGAGGCCGCGCCGTGTCGGTCTGGCGCACGATCCAGACCGACCGCTTTCTGGTCGGCGCGCCGCACTACCCCGAACATGTGGACGAGAGTTACTGGGACAACGACGCCCGGCGCATGGCCGAGGCCGGCTTCAACGTCGCCCGCCTCGGCGAATTCGCCTGGCACATTTTCGAACCGCGTGAAGGCACCTTCGATTTCGGCCTGTTCGACCGGGCAGTCGAGGGGCTGGCGCGTCACGGCGTCAACACGATCCTGTGCACGCCGACCGCCACTCCGCCGCGCTGGCTGACCGCAAAGCATCCGGAAATCCTGCGGCTTGATGGAAATGGCCGGTCGATGGGCCACGGCTCGCGCCAGTATGCCGACACCAGCAGCCCGGTGTTTCGCGACTATAGCCGCAAGATTACCAGGGCGATGGCGGACCACTACCGCGACAATGCAAATGTCATAGGCTGGCAGACCGACAACGAACTCAACACCAGCATGCCGGAATCCTATTCGCCGTCGGCGTTGAAGGAATTCCAGGCTTATCTCCAGGAAACCTACCAGACGATAGACAGGCTGAATTTCGCCTGGGGTGGCGACTTCTGGGCGACGGCTTACGGCGATTTCGGCGAAATTGTCTTCCCGCTGGATTTTTCCCCGTCCTTTCCCGGTCCCGGTCACCTCCAGGACTACCACCGTTTTCTCGCCTTTTCGACAGCACGGTTCCAGCACGACCAGGTCGAGATCCTGAGAAAAGCGAATGCCAGTTGGTTCATTTTCCACAATCTCGGCGGATTGCGTGACATCGACTTTCGCGGCCAATTCTCCACCGATCTCGACTTCGTCGGCTACGACATCTATCCGTTCCTCTATGACGAGTTCTTTCGCCTCGGCAATCACGCCAAGATCCAGGCGCTGCATCTCGACATCTGCAGGGGATTTTCCGGCAACTACATAGTGCCGGAACAACAGTCGGGTTTTGGCGCCCAGCCGGGCTTCTGCACGCTGACGCCGGAGCCGGGCGAAATGCGACGCATGGCGATGTCGTCGGTTGCGCGTGGCGCCGATGGGGTCATGTTCTTCCGCTGGCGTCCCGCACATTTCGGCGCCGAGATATACTGGATGGGCATCATCGATCACGATGATGTCGCTCGCCGCCGCTATGACGAAGCCAGGCAGTTCGCCACCGAGATGACGGCGCTTAAAGACAAGATCCTGGGCACCCATGTGCGGATGGATGTCGGCATCGCCGGCTCGGACTTCGACAATCAGGAAGCCCACAAGACCTTCCCCATCGGCCTGCCAAGTCCGCAGGATGATGCAATCTTGCTGCATCAGTATTGCTATGACCGCGGCATCGCCTGCGGCTTCATCCACCCGGAAGACGATCTGTCGAGGCTCAAGGTGTTCTACGTGCCGCATTGGGTGATCTGGAAGGACAGCTGGACCGAGCGGCTGCAAGTCTTTGCCGAAAATGGCGGTACCGTCATCATCGGCGCGCGCACGGGAACCCGCGACGAAAACAACCACGTCATCCGCGAGACAGCGCCGGGCCAGTCGCTGTCGAAGCTGACCGGCGTTCGCGTCGAGGATTTCGGGCGGCTGGCGGCACCTGGGGCCAATGGCCTGTTCAATACCATGTCGCGCTCCGGCGGGCTCGTCATTCCTCCCGACAGGCCGGCCGAATCCAGCCGCCGTATCCGTCGTTTTACCGTCGGAAACCACGAGTTCGATGCCGGTTATTTCTACGAGAACCTCGCAGTCGAACCGGAAGTCGAAATTGTAGGGGTTTGGTCGAACCGCTACGCGGCGGGAACGCCTGCAATTACCTCCCGCGCCGTGGGCAAGGGCCGTGTGCTCTATGTCGGCACTTATCTAACCCCGGAGCTGACAGCTCAACTCGCTACGCGCACTTTCGTGGATGCGAATGTGGAGCCTCTGGTTCCGGATCTGCCGGACGGCGTCGAGGTCACGATGCGCGAGAATGACGAACGCCGGCTGCTGTTCGTGCAAAACATCAAAGACACGCCCGTTGCGGTAACCGGCGTTCCCTTCGGCAGCAACCTGCTCGATAGCGAAGGACCTGTCTCCGGAGTGTTGACGCTGGACGGCTATGGCTGCGCTGTCCTCGAATTGATCTGAGCATTGTCGCGGACGTTAGCGATACGAAACCTGAGTACTCTTTGATCCTGGAATTCGACCGCCATCGGCAGCACGCCGGCATCGGTCCATATCGAACCGGCGCTTTGACGTGCGCAAGGCTCCGCCAGCACACTGCTGTTGCTCGCATTCAATGACGGCAGTTACAGTAGCCGAGCGACCATCGGAGCCGATGGCGGGTTTCGTTTCATCTTTGTGAGCGCCGTGAATTTCGAGATTCCCGTCCGTACCGAAAGCTTTCGTACCCGGATCGCCGATTTCGTCGAGCGCGAAATCCTGCCGCTCGAGGCAGATAAGGCGTCCTACGACGGCCATGGCAACATCGCGCTGCCGCTGCTCGAAACGCTGCGGGGCAAGGCGAAGGCAGCCGGCCTGTGGTGCCTGCAGCTGAAACCCGAGACCGGCGGGGTCGGCCTTTCCAAGGTGGATATGGCCGTCTGCTATGAAGCGATGAACCGCTCGATCTTCGGTCCGGTCGTGTTCAATTCCGCGGCCCCCGACGATGGCAATATGATGATGCTGGAACGGTTGGGAACGCCGGAGCAGAAGCAAAGATGGCTGAAGCCGATCGTCGAGGCCAAGGTGCGTTCGGCTTTCGCAATGACGGAACCGCATCCGGGCGGCGGCTCCGACCCGTCGATGATCATGACCAGAGCCGAACGGCGCGGCGACAGATACGTCGTCAAAGGCCGCAAATGGTTCATCACCGGCGCGCAAGAGGCGAGCCACTTCATTCTCATAGCGCGCACTTCGGACGATCCGCGTCACGGCCTTTCGGCCTTGCTGTTCCACAAGGACCAGCCGGGCTGGCGGATCCTGCGGCGCATCGGGATCATGGGACCGGAAGAACATGGCGGCCATTGCGAGCTGGAATTCGACGGTCTTGAAGTCCCGGTCGAGGATGTGCTTGCCGGCGAAGGCAGCGGCCTCATGGTTACACAGGTCCGGCTCGGTCCGGCGCGGCTCACCCATTGCATGCGTTGGCTCGGCCTTGCCAAGCGCTGCATCGAGATCGCGCGCACCTATGCCGCCGAGCGTAGCGGTTTCGGGCAGCTTTTGGCCGACCGTGAGAGTATCCAGCTGATGCTCGGCGACCTTGCCATGCGCATCGAGATCGGGCGGCTGCTGGTGATGAAAGCGGCCTGGGAGCTCGATCGCGGCGGCTTTGCCCGCAAGGAGGTCTCCATGGCCAAGATCCAGGTCGCCAACGTGCTGCATGACGCCGCCGACGTGGCGATCCAGATCAACGGCGCCCGCGGCTATTCGAAAGACACTGTACTCGAATGGATCTACCGCTACGCCCGCCAGGCTCGCCTGGTCGACGGCGCCGACGAGGTCCACAAGATGGTGCTCAACCGCTTTCTCAACGAGGAAGGTGCGGGCTTCTGGCGCTGGCATGTCGAAGCCGGCAGACAAGACGAAACAGGTCGCGGCGGGAACCGCTGAGCTGGCAATGAGGATGGATTTCGATCCAGTACGCCTGGAGGATTTTCTGAGAGCGCATTTTGGCGATGGCCAAATGTCGCTTGAGCGGATCGTCGGCGGCCAATCCAACCCGACGTATTTCGTCGACTATGGCGGCCGCCGCATGGTTCTGCGCAAGAAACCTCCGGGACCGATCCTGCGCAGCGCTCATGCGGTCGATCGCGAGTACCGGGTGATCAAGGCGCTAGCGTCGACAAAGGTGCCGGTGCCGCGGCCGGTGCTCTATCACGACGGCGACGAGCCGCTCGGCACGCCGTTCTATCTGATGCAGCGGCTCGACGGCCGGGTGTTCCACGATGGCGCGTTGCCGGGACTGGCGCCGGACGAGCGGCGCGGCATCTATTTCGGCATGGCCGAGGCGCTGGCAAAGCTGCACGCAGTCCGGCCGGAAGAGGTTGGGCTCGGCGACTATGGCCGTCCCGGGAACTATTTTGAGCGACAGATCGCGCGCTGGACCAGACAGTTGCGGGAATCGCCGAGCGAGCGCATTGCCGCGCTCGAAGCCGTCGCCGAATGGCTGCCGCGACATCTTCCGCCAGATGACGGCCACGTTTCGATCGCGCATGGCGATTTCCGTCTCGGCAATCTCATCTTCAATCCCGAGCGGCCCGAGGTGATCGGCATACTCGACTGGGAGTTATCGACCCTCGGCCATCCGCTTGCTGATCTCGGCTTCTGCTCAATGCCCTGGCATTCCTCATCGGACGAATATGGCGGCATCCTCGGCCTTGATCAGGTAGCCCTCGGGATTCCGACACAGCGCGAATTCCTCGATCATTACTTCGCCCACGCCGTGCCGACGGCGCCGCTGCAGCGGTTCCATCTGGTGTTTGCCATGTTCCGCTTTGCCGTGATCTTCGTCGGCATCGCCGACCGCGTGCTGGCCGGCAGCGCGATTGCGGCCGATGCGGCCGACATGGCACCGCTGGCCGGCCGTTTTGCTGCACGCGCCATGGAAGTCATCGACGGCGCGCGGCCCTGGTGACGCGAGGCTGGCAGTCGGCTGCGCGAGTTGCAGCGATACGCGTTCAGTTCATGCGAACTTCCGGTTCGGCAAGCAGTGGAATCTCCAGGCCACGCCGCAAGCCGGTCGCCACGACCGACACCCTGAATTTTCCGGCGAGTGCCTTGTCGAAGATGGCGCCGACGATGATGTCGGCATCGTTGTCGACCTCCTCGCGGATGCGGGTAGCGGCTTCGTCGACCTCGAACAGCGTCATGTCCATGCCGCCCGATATCGAGACAAGGACGCCCTTGGCGCCCATCATCGAAGCTTCGTCGAGCAGCGGGTTGGCGATTGCCGCTTCCGCTGCCTTCTTGGCGCGGCCTTCTCCGGCGGCTTCGCCGGTTCCCATCATGGCGCGGCCCATGTCGCGCATCACCGACTTCACATCGGCGAAGTCGAGATTGATCAGGCCTTCCTTGACGATCAGATCGGTGATGCAGCCGACACCCGCATAGAGGACCCGGTCGGCCATGGCGAAGGCGTCGGCGAACGTGGTTCTGGCGTCGGCGATCCTGAACAGGTTCTGGTTGGGAATGACGATGACGGTATCGGCGCTTTCGCGCAGGCGCTCGATGCCCTCATCGGCAGCGTACATGCGGCGCCTGCCTTCGAAGACGAATGGCTTGGTGACGACGGCAACGGTCAGTATTCCAGCTGCCCGCGCTGCCTGCGCTATAACAGGCGCGGCACCGGTGCCGGTTCCGCCTCCCATGCCGGCGGTCACGAAGCACATGTGCGTTCCAGCAAGGTGATCCATGATCTCGTCGATGGATTCCACGGCCGCGGCACGGCCGACCTCGGGCAGGGACCCGGCGCCGAGACCTTCGGTGATATGAGCGCCCAACTGGATCAGCCTCGTTGCCTTCGACATGGCAAGGGCCTGGGCATCGGTGTTGGCGACGATGAATTCCGCGCCCTGCAGGCCTTCGGCGATCATGTTGTTGACGGCGTTGCCGCCGCCGCCGCCGACCCCGACGACGGTGATCTTGGGCCTCATCTCCGAGATTACCGGCCTCGTCGCGGTGTTCATTGCCGTTCTCCCTGGATACGCCGAGTGGTCGCTGGAAGCTTGTCCCGGGCGCACTGCGAAAACTCTGAACCGGGCAGTGCGAATCAGGACAGCCCAGAATGCAGGGAATCAGAGCGCGGAGCGGGCTGCAAGTGCGCGATGTGCCTCATAGGCGACTTGCGTCTGAAAGTTCACGCAATGCGCCTTGATACAGTGCAGATCATGGCGCGTGGCGCCGCACGCTACAACTTCGGCGCGAGGCACTGCGCGACATGGTCGGCAATCGTCAGGCAGGAGGTCAGGCCGGGGCTTTCGATGCCGAACAGGTTGACCAGGCTATCCACGCCGTGCACCGCCACGTCCTGGACGACGAAGTCGGCATTGGCCTCACCGGGACCGGACAGTTTTGGCCGGATGCCGCTGTAAGCGGGTTGCAGGCTGCCATCGGCCAGGTCCGGCCAGTATTTGCGGATCTCGCTGTAGAAGCGCTCGCCACGAGCCGGGTCGACGCGATAGTCGAGTTGATCGGTCCATTCGACGTCCGGCCCGAAGCGGGCGACGCCGTCGAGATCGAGTGTCAGATGAACACCGAGCCCGCCGGGTTCGGGCACCGGATAGATCAATCGCGAGAACGGCGCCCGGCCGGCCACCGAAAAATAATTGCCCTTGGCATAATGGAGCTTTGGCACGAATTGCTGATTGAGCCCTTCAAGCGAACCGGCAAGTGCTGCGGCGCCAAGCCCGGCGGCATTGACGAAACGCGGAGTGGCGATCTCGAAGCGCTCGCCGCCGGCAGCGTCCACCGTCTCGAGCACGACGCGGCCTGCTTCGATGCGGCCGGAGGCGATGCGCGTGTTGAGACTAAGTGCCGCCCCGTGCTCCTCGGCGTCGCCCAACAGGGCGAGCATCAGGGCATGGCTGTCGATGATCCCGGTGGCCGGCGACAGCAACGCCGCCGTACACTTAAGGCTGGGCTCCAGCGCATGCGCCTCGGCTTCGCTCAAAGGCACCAGGTCGCCGGCCCCGCAAGCGCGTGCATTGGCCCGGATTGAGGCGAGCACCGGCTCCTGTTCGGCACTTGTGGCAACGATGAGCTTGCCGCAGCGCGCGTGTGGGACCGCCCGCTCCTCGCAATAGCGATAGAGTCTTTCCCGGCCGGCCACGCAGAACCGGGCCTTCAGCGATCCAACCGGATAGTGGAGGCCGGCATGGATGACCTCGGAATTGCGCGAGCTTGTCCCGGTGCCGATAGCGCTCTCGGCTTCCAGGACCAGCGTACCGATGCCGCGCTGCGCCATCTCTCGCGCGATCGCCAGGCCAACAACGCCGGCGCCGGCGACAATGCAGTCGACATGGTCCACGGTTAGGTCAAGCCGAAGTTCTGCATGCGTCCATCCATCCGCTGGCCCTGCCGAAAGCGCTTGACACTATACCGTTCGAGAAAGATGCATCAAACGGCATAACGCACGGGGACCTGCCGAGCCGGACCGGCGGCAGGACTGTTCCGCGTGCAGCATCAGGAGCCGTCATGGACGCACGACCGAATTCACCCGAAGCCCGCGACATAAGCTTTCACATGCATGGCTATACGAATGCGCGCAAGCATCAGGAGTCGGGGCCGCTCGTCATCGAGAAGGGCGACGGCATCTATGTCGAGGACCTTGCCGGCAACCGCTATATCGAGGCGATGGCGGGGCTCTGGAGCGTCGCGGTCGGTTTTTCGGAGAAGCGGTTGGTCGATGCGGCAGTACGGCAAATGTCGAAGCTGCCTTACTATCATGATTTCGGCTCCAAATCGCATTCGCCGCTGATCGATCTTGCCGAGAGACTGGTGCAGATGGCGCCGGTGCCGATGAGCAAGGCGTATTTCACCAATTCCGGCTCCGAGGCCAACGATACGGCCATTAAGATGATCTGGTACCGGTCGAATGCGCTCGGCCAGCCGGCGCGCAAGAAGATCATCAGCCGCAAGAAGGGCTATCACGGCGTCACCATCGCCTCGGCGAGCCTGACTGGCCTGCCCAACAACCACATTTCGTTCGATCTGCCGATCGCCAATGTGCTGCACACCTCGACGCCGCACCATTGGCGCGAGGCGCTGCCGGGTGAAAGCGAAGAGCAGTTTTCGACGCGGCTCGCCGACGAGCTGGAAAAGCTGATCCTGGCCGAAGGACCGGAAACCATCGCCGCCTTCTTCGGCGAACCGATCATGGGCGCCGGCGGCGTCATCGTTCCGCCGGCCGGCTACTGGGAGAAGATACAGGCGGTCCTGTCGAAGTACGACATCCTGCTCGTCGCCGACGAGGTGATCTGCGGCTTTGGCCGAACAGGTGAGATGTTCGGCTCGCAGACCTTCGGCATCAGGCCCGACATCATGGTGTTGTCGAAACAGATCTCTTCGTCCTACCTGCCGATCTCAGCCCTGCTGATCAATGACAAGGTATTCGAGCCGATCGCCGACGAAAGCAACCGTATCGGCACCTTCGGCCACGGTTTCACCGGCGGCGGCCATCCTGTTGCGGCAGCGGTCGCGCTCGAGAACCTGAAGCTGATCGAGGAGCGCGACCTTGTCGGCAATGCGCGTGCGGTCGGCGCGCATTTGCAGAAGCGGCTGCGCACGCTCGCTTCGCACCCGCTTGTCGGCGAGGTGCGCGGCATCGGCCTGATTTCGGCGGTCGAACTGGTCGGCGACAAGGCGAACAAGGCGCCGTGGGGGAAGACCGGTGAACTGGGCGGGCTCGTCAACGGCTTCATGCAGCAGAACGGCGTCATCTCGCGCAATATGGGCGATGCGCTGGCTTTCTGCCCGCCGCTGATCATCACCGAGCCGCAGGTCGACCAGGTGATCGACGCGTTTGAACGGTCGCTCGAGGCTGCCGCCAAGAAGGTCCGATCGCAGAGCTGAATAGGCAAAGTCGATTTTGAAACCTGAAAACAAAAAAACAAAAACGCCTCGGCGACGGCTGGCAGAAGGTTACCCTCCACACCCGTTGCTGCCGTTTAGTCTCCGTGCTTTGTTTTCGCAGATGAGCCGCTGAATCCTTCCAGTTCCTCGGCGATTCCTGAAAGTGCGTTGACGATCGTCGCCTCGACGTCGCCACGCTGTTTCTGGGGAATCAAGCCAAGTCCTTTTTGTATCGCTTCACGCCAATGTTTCCCCCTGTCCCACGCTTCCGAAAACGCGATGGCGAGATCGTCCTGGCGACGGGTAGCTTCCAGTGCCTCGACCAGAAGTGCTGCCTGGTGGACATCCTTTTCCCGCTTGCCCACGCCGTTTGCGTTGTTCTGTCGGCGCGAGGCAACGATCAGCTTGTGAACCGCATATCGTCCGGGCGACGGTACCACGACAGGCACTCCCGATCGATGCAGCAGCACAGTTCTGATTGGTTCGTGGATCAGGAAATCGAGAAACCGAAGAGGCTGCGCGGATGCACCGCCCAAAGACGGCATCGAGGTTGCATGATCGGCGTAGTCATCGCTGCCCGTGTTCGGTATAAGGAACTCGACCTTGTATCGGACTGCGTTCTCGAATTGCGTCGCGTGTCCGGGATCTGATCTGTGAGGGATTTCCCTGAAGGTTGGGTCGATCTCCCTCAAGATTTCGAGGATGGGCGGCAGGCTGTCCTCGACCGCGGCCGACACGGAATGGAATAGGGCGAAGTCTGCATCGCCCGTCTGCAACGCTGCACCGGGCAGCTTCACGCCCAGATAGCCCGCGTAGGACTGAAAGGCGACTGTGCCGACCAGGACGCCGCGCAAGCGGAAGATGCCAGCCTTCCCCAGCGCCTCGACGACATCCCCGGTGAACCTTTCGGGTTCTGTCAGCCCTGCCTCGCGCACGAGCGTGGATACCAGCTTCCTGCGGGCGCGGAGGTCGTCCTTGATCTGACGGAAGGATTCAACGCGTTTTGCAATCTCGGGATCGCTGTCAGGCCCGACATACCGTCGCGTCTTCGTCGGCTGCGTTTCCTCGAAATACCAGTATACCTTGCCCTTGACGGGCACCTTGACGAGATTGCCCGTCGTAGGGAAATCCGTTTCGAAGGCTGCGTCCAAGGATCGCTGGACGAGTTCCGCATACATCGTGCGGTAAACGAGGTCGACCGTCTTCATGTCGGGCGGCTCCGGTTATAAGAAAAATGCGGTTCTCTTATAGCGCCATGACCTCAAGGGACGCAAGCGGGGGTTATAAGAAAATCGCGAAAACCTTATAATGCCGCAGGAGAGGTCAGGAATCCTTGTTGCCGGCGTGCAGCCAAATCAGAATGGGTTTTGCTCATTCAGATAAACAAAGCCATCACGAAAACGCTGCTTGGATGTGGCGCTCGACCTCACCGCGTCCGCGAACGGCCCGAGCCTGTCATAGGCGTTTGTGGTCGACGCGCTATTTTGGCGGCCGCATCCGGAACGACCACCAGCTTGCCGACGAAATCCTTGCCGATGAAATCCGCCTGGGCGCGATGGAAATCGGACAGCTTGTAGACGCCGCCGACCAGCGGCCGGATTTTCTTGTCCTCGATGTAGCGCACGATGCGGCGGAAATCCGCCCGCGTGCCTTGGCTCGAGCCATGCAGTTGGAGCTGTTTCAGGTACATGGTGCGCAGGTCGAGCTGGACGACCGGGCCGGCGATCGCGCCGGCCGTGGTGTAGCGGCCTTCGGGCCTCAAGATGCGCAGGAGGTCGTTGAAGATCGCGCCGCCGACCAGATCGGCCACCACGTCGATCGGCTGGCCCCCGGTCGCCGCGCTGACGGCGGCCGGCAGATCGGCAACGCCACGGGTGATCACCGCCTCGGCGCCGATGTCACGCACGGCCTGTTCCTTGCCCTTGCCGGCAACCGCATAGGGAATGGCGCCGCGCGCCCGCGCCAGCTGCACGATGCCCGAGCCGACGCCGCCCGAGGCGCCGGTGACCAGCACACGCTCGCCGGCCTTCAATGCGGCGCGTTCCAGCATCTGCTCGCCGGTGAGATAGGCGCAGCAGAAAGTGGCAAGCTCGACGTCGCTCAGATCGGTATCGACGACATGGGCATTCTCTGCAGGCACCGCCTGGTATTCGGCATAGCCGCCGTCTCGACCGTGGCCCATATAGTCGATGTCGGCGAGTGAATCGTCGTCGCGATTGTAGATGGAGAAATCGACCATCACCCGCTCGCCGATGCGGGCCGGCGACACGCCGTCGCCGACGGCAACGATGTTGCCGACCGTGTCGGTGCCCTGGATGCGCGGGAAGCTCAGCGTATTGCCCTGACGACGCCAGGTCGACACAGCGGCGGCATCCTCCTCCGTTCCATAGGCGCCCTGGCGCACCCAGACGTCGGTGTTGTTCATGCCGCAAGCGGTGACCTTGATCAGCACTTCGCCCCGGGCGGGCGAGGGCACTTTCACATCGGTGCGGTAGACGAGCTTTTCCGGTCCGCCGTGACCGATCAGCTGCACGGCGGCCATGGTGGCGGGGAGGGTCTTGGTCATGGCATTCATGTCGGTTCTTCAGATGTCGGCAAACACGCTTTTCACCGCATCGGCTGTTTTCGACACGACGATGTCGGCCTCTTCGCGGGTGAGGCAGAGCGGCGGCGCGAAACCGAGAATGTCGCCCTGCGGCATGGCCCGGCCGATGACGCCGCTTGCCGCAAGGGTGGTCGCGACCTGCGGCCCGATTTTTTGCGTGGCGTCGAAGAACACGCGATCGTTCTTGTCGGCGACGAACTCGATCGCCGCCAGCATGCCGTCGCCGCGCACCTCGCCGACGTTTTTGTGGCCGCCGACGGCTTTCGTCAGCTCGGCGCGGAGATAGGCGCCGGTCTCGCCGGCGTTCCGCACTAGGTCCATCTCGTCGATCAGTTCCAAGTTGGCGACGCCGGCGGCGACGCAGATCGGGTGCGCCGAATAGGTCCAGCCATGGCCGAGCGAGCCGAGCTTGTCGGAGCCTTGGACGAGCACCTGCCAGACCTTGTCTGAGACTATGACGCCGGAGAGCGGCGCATAGGCCGAGGTCAGGCCCTTGGCGATGGTGATCAGGTCAGGCTTGATGCCGTAATGGTCGGAGCCGAACATGGTGCCCAGCCGGCCAAAGCCGGTGACGACCTCGTCAGCAACCAGCAGCACGTCGTACTTCTTCAGTACCGCCTGGATCTTTACCCAGTAGCCGGCCGGCGGCGGCACGATGCCGCCGGTGCCGAGGATCGGCTCGCCGATGAAAGCAGCGACTGTTTCCGGCCCTTCGGCGAGGATCATCTCCTCGAGCTTGTCGGCACAGTATTGCGAAAACTGCTCCTCGCTCAGCGAGCGGTCGGCGCGGCGGAAATAGTAGGGCGCCTCGGTGTGCAGGACCGGCGCGCGGGGCAGGTCGAAGGCGTTGTGGAACAGGTCGAGGCCGGTCAGCGATCCGGTCATGATGCCGGAGCCGTGATAGCCGCGCCAGCGCGAGATGATTTTTTTCTTCTCCGGCCGGCCGAGCACGTTGTTGTAGTACCAGATCAGCTTGATGTTGGTTTCGTTGGCATCGGAACCGGAGAGGCCGAAATAGACCCTCGACATGCCCTGCGGCGCGCGGTCGATGATCATCTTGGAAAGCGTGATCGATGCCTCGGTGCCGTGGCCGACATAGGCGTGGTAATAGGCGAGGTTCTTGGCCTGCGCGGCGATGGCGTCGGCTATCTTCTGGCGGCCATAGCCGACATTGACGCAGTAGAGTCCGGCGAAGGCATCGATGCTCTTGCGACCGTTATTGTCCCAGATGGTGACGCCTTCGCCACCGGCGATCACACGCGTCGGGCTCTCGCCACGCGCATGCGTGCCCATATGGGTCGAGGGATGGAAGAAATGATCGCGATCCCAGGCGGCGAGTTCGTTGGACTGGTCGAGCATTTTTTACTCCTTGAAAGCAAAAGCCTGACGGGGCGTTACGCCACGTCGAGGCAGAGATATTTGAAGTCGGTAAAGGCTTCGAGCCCGTGACGCGAGCCCTCGCGGCCGATGCCGGACTGCTTGACGCCGCCGAACGGGACCGGCGCGCCGGTGATCTTGACGCGGTTGATGGCGACCATGCCATAGTCGAGCGCGCGGCCGATGCGCAATTGCCTACCGCCGTTTTCAGTCACGACATAGGCGACCAGGCCGTACTCTGTCGCATTGGCGCGGGCGACGACTTCGTCTTCGCTGTCGAAAGGCGTCACTGCCGCAACCGGACCGAAGGTCTCCTCGCGCATGATCAAAGCGTCGTCTCCAACGTCGGCCAGCAGGGTCGGCTGGTAGAACAGCGGCCCGGCAGGATGGCGCTTGCCGCCGGTCAGGCAACGCGCGCCTTTGGCGAGCGCATCGGCCACCTGCTCCTCGACCTTCTTGACCGCGCGTTCGTGCATCAAGGGTCCGATTTCGGTGTCGTCAGCGAGGCCATTGCCGGCCCGCAATGCCTCGACGCGTTTAGCGAAAGCAGCGCAGAACCGATCGTATATCGGACGCTGGACATAGATGCGGTTGGCGGCGAGGCAGTCCTGGCCGGAGGTGGCGAATTTAGCGTCGACGGCGATGGTCACAGCCTTGTCGAGATCGGCGTCGGCGAAGACGATCAGAGGCGCATGACCGCCAAGCTCCATCACCAGACGCTTCATCGTCGGCGCACTTTGCGCGGCGATCAACCTGCCGATCTCGGTCGAGCCGGTGAAGCTCATGGCGCGAACCCGCGGGTCTTCGCACATCCGCCCGACGATGATCGAAGCCCTGCCGGTGAGGGCGTTGAACACGCCAGCCGGCAGGCCGGCACGTTCGCCAAGCTCGGCCAACGCCAGTGCAGACAGCGGCGTTTCCGAGGAAGGATGCGCGACGATGGTGCAGCCGGCGGCGAGGGCGGCCGCCGCCTTGCGGGTCAGCATGGCCGCGGGAAAATTCCACGGGGTGACGACGCCGACGACACCAAGCGGTTCGCGTCGCACCACCATCTCGGCGTTTGGCAGATGGCTGGTGACGCTTTCGGCGTTGAGGCGTTTGGCCTCCTCGGCATACCATTCGACAAAAGAGGCGGCGTAGTCGATCTCGCCGCGCGATTCCTTCAGCGGCTTGCCTTGTTCTAGCGTCATCAGCAGGGCCAGGTCATTTTTGGCGGCGACGATCAGATCGAACCATTTTCGCAAGATTTTCGACCGTTCCTGCGGCAGCAATGCGCGCCAGGCAGGAAAGGCGCGCGATGCCGCATCGATCGCCAATGTGGTCTGCCGGGCATCGAGCGCGGCAACGAAAGCGACGGTGGATCCGGTGGCCGGATCGGTCACCTCGAAACTCTCCGCGGTCTCGCTCGCCGTCCAGTGGCCAGCGACATAGGCGAGTTCGCGCAGCAGCCGCCGGTCGGCAAGGCGATCAAGCGCTTCATGGCGGTGCGAGCGGGCAAAATGTGCGGACATCATCGGGCTCCCGGTTCGGGTGATGCCGCAAGACTATCTCTGCCGCGCAAACAGAGAGGCTGTTTGCGTGCCTGCACGTAGAGAGATTGTCTCTATTGCACCGAGCGGGCAGACGATCTCTCCGGCCGTACGTCAGACTGTAGCAAACCGTGGAGAGATTGGCTGCACCTCCTCAGCCTCGTCATCCCTGGGCGAAGCAGGAGCGAAGCTCCGTCGCGGAGACCCTGGGATCCATTCCGTGACCTTCGCAGAGGGAATGCAGCGGAGCAGAATTCTGCGCCGTGGCGGCGCCCTGATGTCACGGAATGGATCCTGGGGTCTGCGCCGCGTCACTTCGCTCCTTGCTTCGCCCCAGGATGACGAAGCAACAAATGTCTCGACCAATCTCCTAGACGTGTGGTCCGGCAGATCGACCTCACGACTGCGCCGGCAACAGGTCCGCCACCGGCAGCACACTCTCCTCCTTCACCGTCTTGGTGACGATATAGGTGAAATAGCGGTCGATGCCGATCTCGCGCTCGAGCAGAGTGTCGACCAGCCGCTGATAGGCGTCGATGTCGCGCGCCATCACCTTCAGCAGGTAATCGACGCCGCCGCCGACAGACCAGCAGGCGACGATCTCGGGGATGTCGCGGATGACGCGCTCGAAACGGTCGAAGTCGGCCTGGCGGTGGCTAGCCAGCGTCACCTCCATCAGCACGGTAGCGACCGGCGCGATGGCGCGCATGGCGATCCTGGCATGGTAGCCCGAGACGATGCCGGCCTTTTCCAGCTTGCGCAGCCGCATCCAGCACGGCGTCGGCGACAGGCCGACTTTCTCGGCCAGCGCCAGCTTGGTGATGCGCCCGTCGCGCTGGACGGCGTCGAGGATTTTCATATCGATCGGATCGAGTTTCGCTGCAGCCATGATCGCCCACTTCCAGTGCCGGACACCATGACGGCGCATTATTTCGATTGTCAATTGCACTGATTTCGATCTCTAATAAGTCATGACATTTTGGCGACCAGATCCCGCTCTTATCCGGCGGCCGGCCTATCAATCGCTCGCCGACCAGTTCGCGCGGGCCATCCATGACGGGCGCCTGGCCAACGGTGCGCGATTGCCGACGCACCGGCAGTTGGCTGACGATCTGCAACTTTCCGTGCAGACGGTCAGCCGCGCCTATGAGGAGCTGATCCGCCGCGGGCTGGTGTCCGGCGAGGTCGGCCGCGGCAGCTTCGTGCAGACACAGCGCCGCGAGCCGGAGCCCCCCTATCTGCCGGAGCGGCTGGGCGAGGTCATCGATCTCTCCATCCTGAAGCCGGTCTGCGAACCGATGCATCTGGAGCGGCTGAGGCAGGCGCTGGGCTGGCTCGCCGAAAACCTGCCGTCGAGCTCGGCACTGTCGTTCAGGCCGAACATGGTGTTCCCGCGCCACCGCGCGGTGGGTGTCGAGTGGCTACGCCTCTGTGGCCTCGACGCGTCGCCGCAGAACATCAGCCTGACCAACGGCGCCACCGCAGGGATGACAGTGGCGCTGATGAGCGTGGCGCCGCCCGGCTCGACCGTCGCCACCGAGGCGATCGGTCACCACACGCTGATCCCGCTGGCGCGTTATCTCGGCTTCAATCTCGAGGGTTTGCCGATCGACGACAATGGGCTGATCCCGGAAGCGCTGGACGAGGCCTGCCGGCTGTCGGACATCCGCGCCGTGTTCGTGCAGCCGTCGGTGATCAACCCTACGGCCACCCTGATGGATGCCGGCCGGCGCGAGCAGATCGCGGCGGTGGCGCGCAGGCACGACATCGCCATCATCGAGAACGACGTGCTCGGCCCGCTGGTCGAGGATCGGCCGCCGCCCGTCGCGGCGTTTGCCCCCGAGCGCACGCTGTATGTCACCTCCTTCACTAAAATCGTGGTGCCGGGCCTGCGCATCGGCTATCTCGCGGCGCCCGATCGTTATGTCGCCGCGGTTGCCAACCGCCACCTGGTCTCGAACTGGATGGCGACTCCGATGGTGGCCGAGATCGCCAGCAAATGGGTGACCGACGGCACCGCGATGGAACTCGTTCGATGGCAGCGTATGGCTTTGCGGCGGCGTCTGGACATCGCCGCCGAGGTGCTCGCCGGAGTGGACTATCGGGCTCATCGCGACGGGCTGCATATCTGGCTGCAACTGCCCGATGACCGCGGTGAGGAAAGCTTTGTTTCCCAGGCCCGCCTGCAGGGCGTGGCGATCGCGCCCGGCACGTCGTTTCGCATTTCGCAGATGCCTTGGCATCCAGCCGTACGGATTTCGCTGGGCTCGACCACGGAGGGGGAACTGCGTGCCGGTCTCGGCGTTGTCACCAAGCTTCTGCTCGGCGATCCCGAGCATCTCCTGCTTGCGATCTAGGCGACAAATGGCGCGAAATTGTGCGGAATCCGAAATATTGTCATGATATTATTTTCTTGATTGACATGATTTGCCGCGATCCGCATCGTTAAAGGCAAGCTTCTCCAGCACGGGAAATTCATTGTCGGCTCCCATCATCAAGATCGACGGCATTTCAAAAAGCTTCGGCACCTTCAGGGTGCTGGACGGCCTCTCGATGCAAGTCATGCCCGGCGAGAAGCTGGCACTGATCGGTCCATCGGGTTCGGGCAAGACGACGATCCTGCGCATCCTGATGACGCTAGAGCGTATCGACAGCGGCCACATCCAGGTCGACGGCGAACAGTTGTACCACATGGAGCGTAACGGCCGGCTGCTGACGGCCGATGAACGGCATTTGGCAAAGATGCGCCAGAAGATCGGCATGGTCTTCCAACTGTTCAATCTGTTTCCGCACAAATGCGTCATCGACAATGTGACGCTGGCACCGATGCTGACCAAAGGCGTGCCGCGGGCCGCCGCCGAAAAGCGGGCGATGGAACTGCTCGACATGGTCGGCATGGTCGACAAGGCCAAGGCGATGCCGGCGCAGCTTTCAGGCGGCCAGAAGCAGCGCGTCGCGATTGCGCGGGCGCTGGCGCTGTCGCCGAAAATCATGCTGTTCGACGAGGTCACCTCGGCGCTCGACCCTGAGCTCGTCGACGAGGTGCTCAACGTCATGCGCAAGCTCGCCGCCGAGACCGACATGACCATGCTGCTGGTCACCCACGAGATGGGTTTCGCCCATGACTTCGCCGACCGGGTGCTGTTCTTCGATCGCGGCAGAATAGTCGAGGAGGGCAAGCCCGACGAGATTTTCCGCCATCCCAAACAGGAGCGTACGCAAGGTTTCCTGAAGAAGATCATTGCGGCCGGACATCGGGTCTGACTGCCATGCGAGGCGGCGACGCCTCAAGCAAGCCAAGAAGACAGACAAACAAGGAGTTGGGAACAATGAAGAAATTTGCCATTTTGGCCGGCGTCGCCGGTATTGCGCTGACGGCGGTGCTGGCCGCCTCGACGGCCGGCTCGGCCGACGACAGCAAGCTCGAAGAGCTCAAGGCGCAAGGCTTTGCCCGCGTCGCCATCGCCAACGAGCCGCCCTATACGGCGGTCGCTGCCGACGGCAAGGTTTCGGGTGCGGCGCCTGACGTTGCCCGTGAAATCTTCAAGCGCCTTGGCGTCAACGATATCGTCGCCTCGATCTCGGAATATGGCGCCATGATTCCCGGCCTGCAGGCCGGCCGTTTCGACGTCGTCACTGCCGGCCTGTTCATGAAGCCGGAACGTTGTGCTGCGGTCGCCTATTCGGAACCGGTGCTGTGCGACGCCGAGGCGATGCTGGTGAAGAAGGGCAACCCGAAGGGTTTCAAGAGCTACGAGGACGTCGCGAAGGACGCGAGCGCCACGATCGGCGCGCCGGGTGGCGGCACTGAAGAGAAGCTGGCGCTCACCGCAGGTGTGCCGCGCGAGCGCGTCATCGTCGTGCCGGACGGCCAGAGCGGCCTGAAGATGCTGCAGGACGGCCGCATCGATGCTTATTCGCTGCCCGTGCTGTCGATCAACGACCTGGTCAAGAAAGCCAATGATCCGAACCTCGAAGTCATCGCGCCGGTGGTCGGTGCGCCGGTCTATTGCGACGGCGCGGCCTTCAAGAAGGGCGACGAAGCGCTGCGCGACGCCTATGATGTCGAGCTGGCGAAACTGAAGAAGTCCGGCGAGTTCGCCAAGATCATCGAGCCTTACGGCTTCTCGGCGGCGGCGGCAATGTCGACGAGCCGCGACAAGCTCTGCTCGGCGAAGTAAAAAGTGCCGCTCACCCTAGCCTCTCCCCGTCAAAAACGGGGAGAGGGGGGCGTCAACGCTGGAGCTTCACCCTTCTCCCCGTCCCTATAACGGGGAGAAGGTGCCGGCAGGCGGATGAGGGGCGGCGCCGGCGTTCTGCAATGATCACCAAGCGAGGAAACGCTTAGCCCCAATGACCCAATGGTCCGGCTATTTCGGCCTGATATTGCAAGGAGCGCTTGTCACCATCGAGCTGACGCTGATGGGGTCGGTGCTGGCCTTGGTCATGGCCTTTCTTGCCGGGCTGGGGCGGCTGTCGCGGTTTTTCGTGCTACGCGCGCTGGCCACCGCCTATATCGAGTTCTTCCGCGGCACCTCGATTTTCGTGCAGCTGTTCTGGGCTTATTTCGTGCTGCCTTTTGCCGGCATTTCGTTGACGCCGCTGCAGGCCGGGGTGCTGGCGCTGGGCCTCAATGTCGGCGCCTATGCGGCGGAAGTGGTGCGTGGCGCCATCAAGTCTATCGGCCGCGAACAATATGAGGCCTGCACCGCCCTCAATCTCGGCCGCTGGCAAGCCATGCGCCATATCATCCTGCCGCAGGCGCTTCTGGTGATGCTGCCAACCTTCGGCAACAACGCCATTGAATTGCTCAAGGCCACCGCCGTCGTTTCGCTAATCTCGCTCGCCGACCTGACCTTCCAGGCGCAGGTGGTGCGCTCGCAGACCGGCAATACTCTGGTGCCGTTCAGCACCATCCTCGTCATCTATTTCGTGCTGGCGCTGCTCATCTCCTGGGGCGTGCGGTCGCTGGAACGCCGCATGGCTCGTGGCCTCGACGGGGTGCGCGTATGATGGATCGGGCCTGCTAATGGAATGGGATTGGGATTTTGTCCGGCAGATCCTGCCGACGCTGATCGAGGGGGTGAAGATCACCATCCTGGCGACGCTGCTCGGCTCGGTGCTGGCGGCCATCGTTGGGCTGGGCATCGCGTTGGCGCGCCGGTCGCCGAACAGGGCTCTGTCGCGCACCGTCGGTTTCCTTGCCGAGTTCATCCGTGGCACGCCGCTGTTGGTGCAGCTCTATTTCATCTTCTACGTGCTGCCGGATTTCGGCATCCTGTTGCCGCCGCTGGTGGCGGGCGTCATCGGTCTCGGGCTGCATTACGGAACTTACACGGCCGAGGTCTACCGCGCCGGCATAGACAATGTGCCCCGCGGCCAGTGGGAAGCGGCCAAGGCCTGCAATCTAAACGCCACCCAGACCTGGACGCACATCATCATTCCGCAGGCGATCCCCCCGATGATCCCGGCGCTTGCCAATTATTTCATCGCCATGTTCAAAGAGACGCCGCTGCTGTCGGCGATCACCGTGCTGGAACTGATGAACCAGGCCAAGAGCGTCGCCAATACCTATTATCGGTATATCGAACCGATCACCTTGGTCGGCGCCTTCTTCCTCGCCATCAGCCTGTTCTCGGTGGTGCTGCTGCGCTGGCTGGAACACCGTTATGGGCGGATCGAACGATGAGCGCTGCACCCGATATCCGCCTGCACTCGGCCCGGCCGCCGCTCGATGCGCGTCCGCTGGAAAAGCGGGTCGGCCTGATCATCCTTGCCACCGACCATACGAGCGAACCGGATTTTCACCGCATGGTGGCAAGCGACCGCATCGGCATCTATGTCGCGCGCATCCCCTACGCCAACCCGACGACGCCGGACAATTTGCGCAAGATGCAGCCGTCACTGACGGCGGCCGCGGCCCTGATCCTGCCCGACGAGCCGCTCGATGCGATCTGCTATTCCTGCACCTCAGCTTCCGTCGTGATCGGCGATGCCGAAATCGAGGCGGCGGTGCAGGCCGCGAAACCCGGCGCGCCGGTGGTTACGCCGCCGATGGCCGGCGTGCGCGGCCTGAAGGCGCTGGGCGCCAGGACGATCAGCATTCTTACCCCTTATACGGTCGAGACCAGCCGGCCGATGGCGACCTATTTCAGCGAGCATGGATTCGAGATCGCCAGCTTCACTTGCCTCGGCTTCGAGGACGACCGCGAGATGGCGCGGATTGCGCCGAAATCCTTGGTCGATCTGGCTCGCGAGGCGACGGCCGAACACTCGGACGCGCTGTTTGTCTCCTGCACGGCACTGCGGTCCGCGGCGGCAGTTGTGGGTATGGAAGAGGCCATCGGCCGCCCTGTCGTCACCAGCAACCAGGCGACGGCCTGGAATTGCCTGCGGCTTTGCGGAGATAAGATGTCGCGTCCTGAATTCGGCCGTCTGATGACGCTGCCGCTGAACTGATTGCAGAGCCATGACCACGTCCAGGATAAGCCTCTCCGATATCCGCGCCGCGCGCGAGCGCATCGCAGGCAAGATCGAGCGTACGCCGACCGTTCCTTCCCGGAGTCTTTCCCAGCACTTGGGCGCTCCTGTTTATCTCAAGCTCGAACATCGGCAGACCACCGGCGCCTTCAAGCTGCGCGGTGCCTCGAACGCTATCGCTTCGCTGACAGACGAGGAGAGGGCGCGTGGCGTCGTCGCTGCCTCGACCGGCAACCACGGCCGGGCGCTTGCCTATGCTGCTCGACTGCAAGGCATCCACGCGACGATCTGCATGTCGCGGCTGGTGCCGCAGAACAAGCTGGACGAGATCCGTCGGCTCGGCGCCGAGATCCGCATCGTCGGCAACAGCCAGGACGATGCGCAGCGGGAGGTCGAACGGCTGGTCGCGGAAGAGGGGCTGATCATGCTGCCGCCCTTCGACCATCCTGCCATTGTCGCCGGGCAAGGCACGCTCGGGCTGGAGATCATCGAACAGGTTCCGGACGCCGCCTTGGTGCTGGTGCCGCTTTCCGGCGGTGGGCTGGCGGCTGGCGTCGCTGCTGCCGTGAAGGGCGTCAGCCCGGCGACGAAGGTGATGGGCGTTTCAATGGCGCGCGGTGCGGCGATGAAGGCGAGCCTCGACGCCGGACATTCGGTTTTGGTCGAGGAACTGCCGACGCTGGCCGATTCCCTCGGCGGCGGCATAGGCCTCGACAACCGGCTGACCTTTTCCATGTGCCGCGACCTGCTCGACGATGTGATCCTGCTCAGCGAGGACGAGATCGCCACCGGCATCCGCCATGCCTATGAACAGGAGCGCGAGATCGTCGAAGGCGCCGGCGCGGTCGGCATCGCAGCCGTGCTTGCCGGCAAGGTCAGGGCGAGCGGCCCGACGGTGCTCGTGCTGTCCGGCCGCAACATCGATATGACACTGCACCGCAAGATCATCTGCGGCGAAGCAATTGCGGAGAGCGCAGCATGAGCCGGATGACGATCCTCACCGAAGCTGAATTGCGCAAGATCGTGAAGCTCGATCTTGATGCCATCGCCTGCGTCGAGAACGCGTTCCGGGCGCTCGCCACCTTGCCGGTGGCGATGCCGCCGATCCTTCGGCTCGACATTCCCGAGCATCGCGGCGAGGTCGACGTCAAGACCGCCTATGTACCGGGTATCGACGGTTTTGCGATCAAGATCAGCCCCGGCTTTTTCGATAATCCCAAGCTCGGCCTGCCCAGCGTCAACGGCATGATGGTGCTGCTGTCGGCGAAAACCGGATTGGTCGAGGCGCTGCTGCTCGATAATGGCTATCTCACCGACATCCGCACGGCGGCGGCCGGCGCGGTTGCCGCCAAGCATCTGTCGCGGCCGGGTTCCTCCGTTGCCGCGATCTTCGGCGCCGGTGTTCAGGCCGGACTGCAGCTCGAAGCGCTGATGCTGGTGCGGCCGATCACCGAGGCTCGCATCTGGGCAAGGGATGCCGCCAAGGCCGAGGCCGCGGCCGACGCATTGTCCGAAAGACTGGGCATCGCCGTTCACGCCGAGCCCGACGCGGCAAAGGCTGCGGCCGATGCCGACATCATCGTCACCACGACGCCGTCGACCGAGCCGCTGATCAAGGCCGGCTTCGTTTCCGCCGGCCAGCATATCACTGCCATGGGCTCGGATGCCGAGCACAAGAACGAGATCGCGCCGGCGATCCTGCGCATGGCCGATCTCTACGTCGCCGATAGCGCCAAACAGACGCGGCGGCTGGGCGAACTGCACCATGCTATCGCGGCGGGCGTGATGGCGTCCGATGCCGAAATCACCGAGCTTGGCCACATCATCGCCGGCGAAAGGCATGGCCGGCGCTCGGACAGCGACATCACCATTGCCGACCTGACCGGCACCGGCGTGCAGGACACGGCGATCGCCACGCTCGCCCGCGACCGTGCGCGTGCGGCCAAGACCGGTACGATTTTCGAAAGCTGATGCTGGCCGCAAGGCCCAACAAACGAGGACCAAGAACAATGCAGCCCAACTTGAAATTCTCGCGCGGCGAATATGCGGAGCGCCTCGCCAAGACGCGGAAGGCGATGGAGGCCAAGGGCGTCGATCTGCTCGTCGTCAGCGATCCGTCCAACATGGCCTGGCTGACCGGCTATGACGGCTGGTCGTTCTATGTGCATCAGGCTGTCATCGTGCCGCCGTCGGGCGAGCCGCTGTGGTACGGGCGCGGCCAGGACGCCAACGGCGCCAAGCGCACCGCCTATCTCGCGCACGACAACATCGTCGGCTATGCCGACCACTATGTGCAGTCGACCCAGCGCCATCCGATGGATTTTCTGTCCAGCGTGCTCTCCGATCGCGGCTGGGGCAAGCTCAGCATCGGCGTCGAGATGGACAATTACTGGTTCTCGGCCGCTGCCTTCGCAGCGCTGCAGAAGCACTTACCCAATGCCCGCTTCGTCGACGCCACGGCACTCGTCAACTGGCAGCGCGCGGTGAAGAGCCCGACCGAAATCGACTACATGCGCAAGGCCGCCCGCATCGTGGAAGCGATGCACCAGCGCATCGTCGACAAGATCGAGGTCGGCATGCGCAAATGCGACCTGGTCGCCGAGATCTACGATGCCGGCACGCGCGGCGTCGACGGCATCGGCGGCGACTATCCGGCGATCGTGCCGCTGCTGCCGTCGGGCGCCGACGCATCGGCGCCGCATCTGACCTGGGACGACCGGCCGATGAAATCGGGCGAGGGCACCTTCTTCGAGATCGCCGGCTGCTACAACCGCTATCACTGCCCGCTGTCGCGGACCGTGTTCCTTGGTAAACCGACGCAGGAATTCCTCGATGCCGAAAAGGCGACGCTGGAAGGCATGGAGGCGGGACTTGCCGCCGCCAAGCCCGGCAACACATGCGAGGACATCGCCAACGCCTTCTTCGCGGTGCTGAAGCGGTACGGCATCGTCAAGGACAACCGCACCGGGTACCCGATCGGGCTTTCCTATCCGCCTGACTGGGGCGAGCGCACGATGAGCCTGCGTCCAGGCGACCGCACCGAGTTGAAGCCCGGTATGACCTTCCATTTCATGACCGGCTTGTGGCTTGAGACGATGGGGCTGGAAATCACCGAATCCATCCTGATCACCGAGACGGGCGTCGAGTGCCTGGCGAATGTGCCGCGCAAACTGGTGGTGAAGAATTGAGCCCGATGTCCAGCCTTCGCCCGTCACCGATCACGCCGACCGTCGATTTCGAGCGCGACGGCGTGCAGCACGGTTTCCTGCGCCTGCCTTACAGCCGCGACGATTCCGCCTGGGGATCGGTGATGATCCCGATCTGCGTCATCCGCAACGGCAAGGGGCCGAGCGCATTGCTCACCGGCGGCAATCATGGCGACGAGTACGAGGGGCCGCTGGCGCTCTATGACCTCGCCCGTACGCTCGACCCGAAGCAAGTCAGCGGCACGATCATCATCGTGCCGGCGATGAACTATCCGGCGTTCCGCGCCGGCACGCGCACCTCGCCGATCGACAAGGGCAATCTCAACCGCAGCTTTCCCGGCCGGCCCGACGGCACGGTGACCGAGAAGATCGCTGATTATTTCCAGCGCGAGCTTCTGCCCCGTACAGACATCGCGCTCGACTTCCACTCCGGCGGCAAGACGCTCGACTTCGTGCCGTTCTGCGCCGCCCACATCCGGCCCGACAAGGTGCTGGAAGCGAAGGGTTTCGCTGCGGTTGAAGCCTTCTCCGCACCATGGTCGATGAAAATGCTGGAGATCGACGCGGTCGGCATGTTCGACACTGCCGCCGAAGAGATGGGCAAGCTGTTCATCACCACAGAGCTTGGCGGCGGCGGGACTTCGCGCGCGGAAACGGTGCGGATCGCACGTCGCGGCGTGCTCAATGTGCTGCGCCATGCCGGCATCGTCGCCGGCGCGGTCGAGATGCAGCCAACCCGCTGGCTCGACATGCCGTCCGGCGATTGCTTCTCGTTCGCCGAGGACGACGGGATGATCGAAACCATGATCGATCTCGGCGAGCCGGTGGCAGAGAACCAGGTGCTGGCACGTATCCATTCCATAGGCCGCACCGGCGGCGCTCCGCAGGAGATCCGGGCCAAAATGTCCGGTCTGTTGGCGGCGCGGCATTTTCCGGGGCTGGTCAAGGCCGGCGACTGCGCTGCCGTGGTCGCCGTGCTGGTCGATTGACGGTTAGGAAGCCGATGTCGGGAACGGCTCGGTCCTGCCTTTGGGGCGATCGCCGATCGCAAAGACGGCGCTCGCCTCGCTGACGATCGAGACATGATCCTTGGCGGCTGTTCCGGCCGCCGCACTGTCGCCGCGCATGATTGCGGTGACGATGGCGTCATGTTCTTGCCAGGACTGGGCCAGCCGCCCGGGCAGCATGAATTGCGCGCGCCGGAACGGCGCCAGGCGGCCGCGGGTCATGACGGTCAGTTCATAAATGTGCTTGCTGTGGGCGCCGCGATAGAGCCGGGTGTGGAATTCGGTGTTGAAAAGCTCATACTCTTCTTCGGCACCGAGCTGCACGAAGCGCGCCGAGGCCTGGTGTTCGGCCTCCAGCGTGCGGCGCTCGCCAGCGGTCATGCGCTCGGCCGAGAACCGCGCGCAGATCGCTTCAAGCTCGGCCATGCTTTCGAACATCGAGGCGAGGTGCTCCTGCGTCACCACGGCGACGGTGGCGCCGCGGTTCGGCCGCCTTTCGACCAGCCCCATGGCGCTGAGCCGGCTGAGCGCTTCCCTGATCGGCGTGCGTGAGACGTCGAAGCGGGCGGCGAGCGAGGCCTCGTCGAGCTTTTCGCCCGGGCGCAGGAAACCGGTGACGATCCGGTCGCTGATCGCCCTCACCATCTGATCGACGGTCGTGCCCGACCTGATCAAATTGCGCTTTCCCGACACGTCTCCTCCGTCCAGTCTTTTCGCTAGAGCCGTAAGCCACTCACCGGCTTCGATTCCTCCGCATCTCTGTATGCCTATGTTTTAGCCTTCATGTCAAATTGGCGATTTTGGAGGCAAAAAGTGTATGCAATTGCTCCGGCTTTGTGCAGTCCACATCGGAACACTCATTGATATTACTGAATAAATCTCATTTCTGAAACTGGCATGCTGATTGCATACACTTCTTTCATTGAGATGTTAACCGGCCCCAAAGGCCCCACAGAGGGAGCATTCAATGTCCAAGAGATTCATGCTTAGCCGCCGCGACCTGCTCAAAACCTCCGCCGCCGGAGCGGCGCTCGGCCTTGCGTCCGCATCGTTTCCGATCAGCAGGGCCTTCGCCGCGACGGCCACCGTCGGCTTCATCTATGTCGGGCCAAAGGACGACTACGGCTACAACCAGGCGCATGCCGAAGGGGCCGCCACGCTGAAGGGGATCGAAGGAATTTCCGTCGTCGAGGAGGAGAACGTGCCGGAGACGGTCGACGTTCAGAAGACGATGGAATCGATGATCAATCTCGACGGTGCGTCGCTGATCTTCCCGACCTCGTTCGGCTATTTCGATCCGCACATGCTCGCCATGTGCGCGAAATTCCCCGACGTGCAGTTCCGCCATTGTGGTGGCATGTGGAACAAGGACAAGCATCCGATGAATGCCGGTTCCTATTTCGGCTATATCGGCATGGGCCAGTATCTGAACGGCGTCGTCGCCGGTCACACCAGCAAGACCAAGAAGCTCGGCTTCGTCGCGGCAAAGCCGATCCCGCAGGTGCTGCTCAACATCAATTCCTTCCTGCTCGGCGCGCGCTCGGTCGACCCGACCATCACCTGCCAGGTGATCTTCACCGGCGAGTGGTCGCTGGCGGTCAAGGAGGCGGAGGCCACCAATGCGCTGGTCGACCAGGGCGCCGACGTCATCACCTGTCATGTCGACAGCCCCAAGGTGGTGGTCGAGACTGCGGCCGGGCGTGGCGCCTTCATCTGCGGCTATCATGCCAACCAGAGCCCGCTGGCGCCGGAAAAATACCTGACCGGCGCGGAATGGAACTGGGCCAAGGTCTACAAGATGTTCGTCGACGATCTGGTGGCCGGCGCGCCGCTGCCCAACTTCACGCGCGGCGGCCTTGCCGACGGCTTCGTCAAGATGAGCCCGCTCGGCCCCGCCGTCGGCGATGCCGCCCGCAAGCAGTTCGACGGCACGCTGGCCGAAATGATGAAAGGCGGGTTTTCGGTCATCAAGGGTCCGCTGAAGAGCAACAAGGGCGTCGTCGTGGCGACCGAAGGCCAGGCCTTCGTCGAGACCGCGCTCGAGCTCGAAAGCATGGACTATCTGGTCGAGGGCGTCGTCGGTTCGACCGCCTGAACCGGATCGGAGACGGGCCATGGCAGACACGGTCAGCACCGCGGGCGCACCGGCGCTGTTTGGCGCCAGGAATTATCCGGCGGCGCTCGAATGGGCGGCGCGGCAGGCGGAAGCCTTCGTCATACCGCTCGCGGCGCTGATCGTCGGCATGGCGCTGTTCAGCGTGTTCATCGCGCTGGTCGGCAAATCGCCGGTGCAACTCTACGAGACGATGTGGCGCGGCGGCTTCGGCTCGTGGTTCTCGATCCAGAACTCGCTGTCGCGGGCAGCACCGCTTTTATTGGCAGCGCTCTGCGTGGCGCTGCCGGCACGACTCGGCCTCGTCGTCATCGGCGGCGAAGGCGCGATCGTGCTGGGCGGCGTTGCCGCCGCCGCCATCGGCGTCGCGGCGAATGGCGCGCCGGCTTTTCTGGTCATCCTGCTGATGGGCGTGGCGGGCGTGGTCGCCGGCGGCATCTGGATCGGTGCCGTCGGCGCACTCCGCCACTACCGCGCCGTCAACGAAACCATCTCCAGTCTGCTGATGGCCTATATCGCCATCGCGCTGATGAACCATCTGGTCGAAGGGCCTCTGCGCGATCCGGCTTCGCTCAACAAACCCTCGACGGAGCCGCTGGCGGATGCCTACCGCATCGGCAACATTCCAGGCATGGACGTGCACTGGGGCCTGGTCGTCGGCATTCTCGCCTGCGTCCTGTCCTGGCTGTTGATCGAAAAGACGCGCTGGGGGTTTGCCGCCCGCATCGCCGGCGGCAATGTCAGGGCAGCTCAGGTGCAAGGGCTTGCCGTCGGGCCGCTGATCGTCGGCTTCACCGGGCTGGCTGGCGGCTTCGCCGGGCTGGCCGGCATGCTGGAGGTCGGCGCCGTGCAAGGCAGCGCCAACGCCTCGCTCGCCGCCGGCTATGGCTATACCGGCATCCTCGTCGCCTTCCTCGCCCGCCACAATCCGCTCGCCATCATCCCGGTCGCTTTCCTGCTCGGCGGTATCGGCGCTTCCGGCGGGCTGATCCAGCGCCGCATGGACCTGCCCGACGCCACCGTGCTGGTGCTGCAAGGCATGCTCTTCGTAGTCATCCTGTTCAGCGAAACCTTTTACGGCCGCTTCAAGGTCTTCAATCCCGATCTGTGGAAGAGAGGCTCCTGATGGACGCGACCGAGATCGGCCTGTGGGGCGTGCCGCTCGCCATTCTCGGCGGCGCCATCCGCGTTTCGACGCCCTTCATCTTCGTCTCGCTCGGCGAAGCCATCACCGAGCGCTCCGGCCGCATCAATCTTGGCCTCGAAGGCACGCTGGTCTTCGGTGCGATGACTGCCTACGCCGTCGCGGTGATGACCGGCTCGCCATGGCTCGGCCTGCTGGCTGCCGCAGGTGCCGGTCTTTGCTTCGGGCTGTTCCACGGCTGGATCTGCAAATTCCGCGGGGTGAACGACATCGCCATCGGCATCGCGCTGATGCTGTTCGGCTCCGGTCTCGCCTTCTTCTTCGGCAAGCCGTTCATCCAGCCCTCGGCACCAGACCTGCCGGCCATCGCCTTCGGTGGCTGGTCGGATATCCCGCAGGTGCAGGCGGCGCTCAACGTCAACATCCTGTTCCTGATTGGTGCCGCACTTGCCGTGTTCCTATGGTGGGCCTTCCGCAATACGCGCGCCGGCCTGATCGTGCGCGTCGTCGGCGACAGCTCCGATGCGGCGCGCGCCATGGGCCTCAATCCCAACACCGTGCGCCTGCTTGCGACAGGTGTCGGCGGTGCGCTCGCTGGCATCGGCGGCGCCTATCTGTCGCTTTATTACCCCGGCAGCTGGACCGAACGCATCTCGTCGGGGCAGGGCCTGATGGCGGTGGCGCTGGTTATCTTCGCGCGCTGGAATCCGCTCGGCTGCTTTGCCGCGGCACTGTTGTTCGGCGGTGCGGGCGCGCTGGGCCCCGCGTTGCAATCGGTCGGGGTGACGCAGGGCTACTATCTCTTCTACGCCGCACCTTACATCCTCACGCTCATCATCATGATCGCCACCTCGTCGCCGAACCGCTCGCTTGCCGGCGCGCCGGGCGAGTTGTCGATCACCAAATGACTGGAGTTTTTCCGATGAACGCCAGAGCCGAGATCACCCAGCGCTACATTGATGCCGACCCTTATCCATGGCCTTATAATGGCGAGCTGCGGCCGGACAATACGGCACTGATCATCATCGACATGCAGACCGATTTCTGCGGGCCGGGCGGCTATGTCGATCATATGGGCTACGATCTTTCGCTGGTGCGGGCGCCGATCGAGCCGATCAAGTCGGTGCTCTCAGCCATGCGGGCCAAGGGCTACACCATCATCCACACGCGCGAGGGCCACCGGCCCGATCTCGCCGACCTGCCGGCCAACAAGCGCTGGCGCTCGCGCCGCATCAATGCCGGCATCGGCGACCCCGGACCTTGCGGGCGCATCCTGGTGCGCGGCGAACCCGGCTGGGACATCATCCCCGACCTCTATCCGGCGGCGGGCGAACCGATCATCGACAAGCCGGGCAAGGGCTCGTTCTGCGCCACCGACCTCGAACTGATCCTGCACCAGCGCGGAATCGAAAACATCGTGCTGAGCGGCATCACCACCGATGTCTGCGTCCACACGACGATGCGCGAGGCCAACGATCGCGGCTTCGAATGCGTGATGCTGGAGGATTGCTGCGGCGCGACCGATTACGGCAACCATCTCGCCGCGATCAAGATGATCAAGATGCAGGGCGGCGTGTTCGGCGCGGTGTCGAATTCGGCATCCTTCGTCGCGCAACTGCCGTGAGGACACGATCTTGAGCGGAAGCATCGGCAAGAAAGCCGTCGGCGTCGAGACCATCGGCATGACCATGCGCTTCGGCGCCTTCACCGCGCTGGACGACGTCTCGATCAAGGTGCCGGCGGGATCGTTCCATGCGCTGCTCGGCGAAAACGGCGCCGGCAAGTCGACGCTGGTCAAATGCATGATGGGTTTTTACCATCCGACCGCCGGCGACATGCTGGTTGATAGCCGCGAGGTCGCGATCGCCAGTCCGAAGGATGCCTCGGCATTGGGGCTCGGCATGGTCTACCAGCATTTCACGCTCGTCCCGTCGCTGACCGGCGCGGAGAACCTGGTCATTTCGCGCGAGAAGGTGCCCGGCGTCATCGACTGGCGCAAGGAGCGCGCCGCACTTGCGCAATTCATGCAGCGTATGCCGTTCAAGCTGCCGCTCGACGTCAAGGTGGCGGAACTTGCGGCCGGCGAGAAGCAGAAGCTCGAAATCATCAAGCAGCTCTATCTCGGCCGCAGTTTCCTGGTGCTCGACGAGCCGACTTCGGTGCTCACTCCCGGCGAGGCACACGAAGTGCTTGGCCTGGTGCGCGACATGACCAGGACCGGCGACCTCACCGTGCTGATGATCTCGCATAAATTCCACGAGGTGACGGCCTTTGCCGACGATATCACCGTGCTGCGCAAGGGCAGGCTGACCGGAACCGGAAAGGTCTCCGAACTTTCGCACAAGCAGATGGCGGCGATGATGATCGGCGACCAGCCGATTGCAGCACTCGACAGCCGCGCCCCGGTGCCGGCCGGCGCCAGACAGGTGCTGACGGTAAAGTCGCTGAAGGCGCCCGACCGCACCGGTTTGAAAACCATCGACATCGGCGAACTCGATGTGAAGTCGGGTGAGATCGTCGGCATTGCCGGCATCTCCGGCAACGGCCAGAAGGAGTTTCTCGAAGTCCTTGCCGGACAGCGGGCGCGCAATGGCGGCGACGTCCTGGTGAAAGGCTCGCCCTATGGCGCCAGCCGCAGCGAGGCGCGCACGCTCAATGTCCGCTTCATTCCGGAGGAGCCGTTGCGCAATGCCTGCGCACCGAAGATGACGGTGGCGGAAAACATGGCCTTCCGGACCTTCGACCTCAACGAGGCCGGCAAGCCGGTCAACTGGATCAGGATGAGTGCGATCAGGGACTACGCGGCCCGTCTGGTCCAACAGTTCAAGGTCAAGACGGCATCGCTTGCTTCGCCGATTTCGTCGCTCTCGGGCGGCAATGTGCAGCGCGCGGTGCTGGCGCGGGAACTGACCGGCGAGGTCGATTTGCTCATCGTGTCGAACCCCTGCTTCGGCCTCGACTTCTCCGCCGTCGCCGAAATACGCGCCCGCATCATGAAGGCGCGCAATGCCGGCGCCGCGGTGCTCCTTATGTCGGAGGACCTTGATGAGCTGCTCGAGCTCTCGGACCGCATCTTCGTCATGTCGGACGGCGCGCTGGTCTACGAGACGCCGATTGCGCAGGCGAGCGTGCAGACCATCGGCGAGCACATGGCGGGACATCACTGATGGCGGAGATCGAGGCGCTGCCGTTTCCGTTCGCCTTCAAGCCTGAGGCGATGGCGCTGGTCGTCATCGACATGCAGCGCGATTTCGCTGAACCCGGCGGCTTCGGCGCCAGCCTCGGCAACGACGTCAGCCGGGTGGTGGCGATTGTGCCGACGGTGAAGAGATTGATCGAGGGGTTCCGCACCGCCGGCCTGCCGGTGATCCACACGATGGAGTGCCACAAGGCAGACCTTTCGGATCTGCCGCCGGCCAAGCGCAATCGCGGCAATCCGTCGATCCGGATCGGCGATGTCGGGCCGATGGGTCGCGTGCTGATCGTCGGCGAGCCGGGAACGGCGATCCTCGATGAACTTGCGCCACTGCCTGGCGAGATCGTCATCGAAAAGCCGGGCAAGGGCGCGTTCTATGCCACCAGCTTCGGCGATGACCTGAAGCGGCTCGGCGCACAGCAACTGGTCTTTGCCGGAGTGACGACGGAGGTCTGCGTGCAGACGACGATGCGCGAGGCCAACGACCGCGGCTATGAATGCCTGCTGGCCGAGGATGCTACCGAGAGCTATTTTGCCGAGTTCAAGGCGGCCGCCCTGGCGATGATCAGGGCACAGGGCGCGATCGTCGGCTGGACGGCGACAACGGACCAGGTGCTCGAGGGGATTGCCAATGCCTAATCTTGCCTTTGCCGGCCTCCTCAATGGTGGCTGGCGCGATCTGCCGTTCGAGCCTTTCCGCGATGGCATTACGGCGCATTGGCTGCTCAAGGGCGGACCGACGGAACCGTCGGTCGCGATCCTGAACTATCGGCCCGGCGCCGGCGTGCCGCGCCATCGCCATGCCGGGCTGGAAACGATCATCGTGCTGGAAGGCACGCAGAGCGACGAGAACGGCGATCATGCCGCGGGCAGCGTGATCCTGAACCTGGTCGGAACCGAGCATTCGGTGTGGACGAAGGATGGCTGCGTCGTACTCATCCAGTGGAACCTGCCGGTAGTCATTCTGGACGAGGCCAAATGAGCGACATCCGCTTCGATATAGCGAGCTTGCACGCCGCCTATCAGGCCGGCGTCGGCATCTGCGAGGTGATCGATACGATCAATGCGCGGCTCGCGGCGGCCGATGACCCCGGCATCTTCATCCATCTGGCGAGCAGGGCGGAGATGTTGGTCGAGGCGGAAAAGCTCGGCCCGTTCGATCCCGCGGCAAAGCCGCTGTGGGGCGTACCGTTCGCGGTCAAGGACAACATCGATGTTGCCGGCATGCCGACCACGGCGGCTTGTGCGGAATATGCCTACTTGCCGGCGAAAGACGCCACCGTCGTCGCGCGGCTCAAGGCCGCCGGCGCGCTGGTTATCGGCAAGACCAATCTCGACCAGTTCGCCACCGGCCTGGTCGGCGTTCGCACGCCCTATCCGATCCCGAGGAATGCGATCAATCCGAAACTGGTGCCGGGCGGTTCCTCATGCGGCTCGGCCGTGGCGACGGCGCGCGGCATCGTCTCGTTCGCGCTCGGTACCGACACCGCCGGTTCGGGGCGCATACCCGCCGGTCTCAACAACATCGTCGGGCTGAAGCCGAGCGTCGGCGCGCTGTCGGCCGCCGGCGTCGTGCCGGCCTGCCGCACACTCGACTGCGTCTCGGTCTTCGCGCTCACCGTCGATGACGCCTACCGCGTGTTCGAGGCGGCGGCGGCAAAGGACGACGCCGACCCCTATTCGCGTGACCCCGGCGTCCAGGGCCTTGCCGCGCGCCCGCCGGTGCTGACTGTCGGCGTGCCGGCCAGGGCGGACTGGACCTTCTTCGGCGACGAGGCGATGCAGTCGGGCTTCGCGGCCGCTCTTGCCTCGCTGGAGACGCTGGCCTGCAGGCTGGTCGAAATCCCGTTCGGCGATTTCTACGCCACCGCCAACCTGCTTTACGAAGGCGCCTGGGTAGCCGAGCGTTACGCCGCGATCAGGGACTTCATGGATGCCAACGAGGCCGCCATGCATCCGGTGACGCGGCAGATCATCGGCGGTGCGCGAAAACTTTCCGCCGCGGACGCTTTCAGGGGGCTCTATGCCCTGCAAGGCTATAAGGCCAAGCTTGCGCCGGTCATCGCCTCGGTCGACGTTTTCTGCGTGCCGACCGCGCCGACGCACTACACAGTCGAAGCGGTGCTGGCCGATCCGATCGTCACCAACAGCCGGCTTGGCACTTACACCAACTTCGTCAATCTGCTCGACATGTGCGGCATAGCCGTGCCGGCCGGAATTCGTAGCGACGGTTTGCCGATGAGCGTCACCTTGCTTGCCGCGGCGGGCAAGGACCATCTGACGGCGTCGCTTGCGCAGGATGTCCATGCGGCAAGCGGCCTTGCGCTGGGCGCTACAGGCTGGCCGCTGCCGCCGCGTGGCGATGTTCGCGTGGACGTGGACGAGGGCACGATCGAGCTGGCCGTGGTCGGCGCGCATCTATCGGGGATGGCGCTGAACGGCCAGTTGCAGCAGCTCGGCGCGATTTTCGCCCGGGCGGCAAGAACGGCGCCGCTCTACCGGCTTTATGCGCTCGCCGGCCAGTCGGTGTCGCGACCGGGGCTCGAGCGCAGCTGCAATGGCAAGGGGGCAGCGATCGAGGTCGAAGTCTGGCGGCTCTCGCCACAAGCGTTCGGGCGCTTTGTTGCCGCGATCCCGCCGCCGCTCGGCATCGGGACGCTTCTGCTTGATGACGGAACTTCGCCGAAAGGCTTCCTCGTCGAAAGTGCCGGCCTCACCGATGCAAAGGAGATTTCGCATTTCGGCGGCTGGCGCAATTTCATGGCGGGTCAGCTGCAGCGGAGCTGACGCTATCACTCGACCTTTTGCCGGAACTTCGAATGGCAGCTCGAGCAATCCTGCAAGATGAGATGCAGGAGGTGCTCCGCCGGCAATTTAGTGGGATCGGCTTCCGCGAGTGATGGTCGCTTGCCAAGCAGGCTGCCACCGCCCATCGCCAGGCCGGAACCCATTCTCATGTCGTCGGTGATGCGCGGCAGCGCCCGCTCGGCGTCGGAGGCCAGGGCGCTGGCCAGCGTCCCGATGTGGCGAGCCAGCCCTTCGAACTCCGCGCGGGCGGGGTCGATATCCGGCTTGGCGCCTGAAGGCGCGCCCAATGTCGCGCTGGGGAATTCGGCAATCAGGGAAGGGCCGGTGCGGGCGCGGATGGTCTCGGCCGCCGCCTTGAAGGCCGCGGCGTCGTACGCCTGCTTGCCGTCGAACATCCCAGCGATCGCCTTTGCCGCCGCGGCCATTTCCTTCATCGAGGTCTGGCGAGCCTCGATGACCGCATCACGGTCCGAATGGGCGGCAGCGAGCACGACAGAGACGCAGGCAAGCGATAGCACCGTTACAGCGGCTGCGAGCCTCACTGGGCGACGCCTTGTCCTGCCAGCTCGTCGATGATCGGGCAATCCGGCCGCTCGTCGCCGTGGCAGTGACTGACCAATTGGTGGAGCAGGCCGCGCAATCCGACCAGTTCAGCGATCTTCCTGTCGATCTCGACCAGCTTGGCTTTCGCGATCGCCTTCACGTCGGCGCTGTCACGTTCCCTGTCCTGGTACAGCGACAGCAGTTGGCGGCATTCGTCGACCGAAAACCCCAGGCTTCGCGAGCGCTGCAGGAAGCGCAGCCGGTGAATATCGGCCGTCGAGTAATCGCGATAGCCATTGTCTGTCCGAGCCGGGTGCAAGAGCCCGATATCCTCGTAGTAACGGATCGTCTTGGCCGGCAGGCCGGATTTTTCGGATGCGATACCGATGTTCATGGCGGAAATCTCCTTTATCGGAGGAAATAGACCTTCCAGTAGATGGAAGGTCAACATGATGTGGCGATTTTGGATGCCCGACGCAACCGCCCGCCCGCTCCAACCGTTTGCCTGCCAACAGCGCACACTGAACCTTCGGGAAGAAATCAGTTTTCGGAAACGTTTATCGAACAGCGCTCAAAACCCGGTGTTCGACACCGGGTAACGATGAGCAAGGACCCTCCGGCGGCACGTTACACCGTGCACACGCCGAGGAGACAGAATATGCCCGTCAACGCCTATATCAACCGGATCGCGACGGCGGTGCCGGAGCACGAGGTTCATCAATTCTACCTGCGTTTCGCGGCCTCCATGCTCGCGGCCGATCGGCGGAGGATCTTCGAACGCATGGCCGATCTTGCCGGCATCGAGCACCGCTATTCCTGCTTTGCGCCGGCGTCCGACCCAGAAGGACCAACTGCCGACCTGGCCGGGACCTTCATCCGGGGCGCGTTTCCCGGAACGGCCATGAGAATGGCGATGTTCGACGATGCTGCACCTGTTCTGGCACAAAAGGGCATCGACGGATTGCAGCTTGGCGATGACGCTTCCCGCATCACCCATTTGATCGTCACCACCTGCACCGGCTTTTCGGCGCCGGGCATCGATCTGGAGCTGATCGCGCGTTGCGGGCTGCCCGATAGTGTCGAACGCACGATGATCGGGTTCATGGGGTGCTACGCGGCGATCAACGGGCTCAAGCTGGCCCGCCACATCGTCCGCTCCGACCAGCAGGCCAAGGTCCTGCTGGTCAATATCGAGCTCTGCACGATGCATCTGCGCGAAACCACCGAACTGGAAAAACTGCTGTCGTTCTGCCTCTGGGGCGACGGCTGCGCGGCCACGCTCGTCACCGCCGAGCCGGCCGGCATCGAGCTCGACAGCTTTCACTGTCTGGTGGCGAGGAAGCGGCGGGATCTGATGCGCTGGAATATTCGCGACCACGGCTTCGAAATGGTTCTTTCCGGCCAGGTGCCGGCAGCGATTCATGAGGCGTTGCGGAACAGCCAGGCCGCCATGCTCGGCGGCCGGCCGACGGAAGACATCGACCTTTGGGCCGTACACCCGGGTGGACGTTCGGTGCTCGACGCCGTCGAAAGGGCCTTGAAACTGGAGCCCACCGCGCTGGAACCATCGCGCGAGGTGTTGCGCCAATACGGGAACATGTCGTCGGCGACCGTCATGTTCGTGATGAAGGAGATGTTGAAGGCGCCACCCGGCCTGCTCGGTTGCGGCATGTCGTTCGGACCCGGGCTGACGGCCGAAACCATGCTCTTTCGAACGGTGTCATGAGCGGTCTGGAGCACCGGCAGCTTGCGCCGGAAATCCTCGACGGACTTAAGGCCGAAGATCCGCGAGCGCTGGCCGCGCGCCGCGACCTTCGGCGCATCAATATGCTGATGTTTCAGGTGCCGATCATGACGTCGTTGCTCAGGAGGTTCGTGCCAACGCCGCCACGCCGCATTCTGGAGATCGGCGCCGGCGATGGCTCCTTCATGCTGGCGGTGGCGCGGCGCATGGCCGGGCATTGGCCCGGGGTCGAACTGGTGATGCTCGACCGCGTCGACCTCGTCACCACGCAATTGCGCGATGATTTTGACAGGCTGGGATGGAAGGCCGAAGGCGTCACCGCCGATGTCTTCGACTGGGCAGGAAAGATCGAGGGTGCGCCGTTCGACGCCGTCACCGTCAATCTGTTCCTGCATCACCTCGACGATGCGCAGCTCGTGCGTCTGTTTTCGCTGATCAGGCCGAAAGCCCCGTTGCTCATCGCGACAGAGCCGCTGCGGGCGAAACTGCCGCTGGCCGCGACCCGTCTTCTGCCGGCAATCGGCGCCAACGACGTCACACGAAACGACGCGGCGCAAAGCGTGCGTGCCGGCTTTCGCGGCAGCGAGCTTTCCCGTCTCTGGCTTGCGGCCAACGGCAAACCGGTCGAGGAGCGGCGCGCCGGCCTGTTCTCCCACATCTTCGTCGGCGCCAGTGCCAGTGTCGAGCCATGACGCGATTGTCGACTCATGACGCGATCGTCATTGGTGCCGGCCCGGCGGGCACCTCCGTCGCGCTCACGCTGGCCCGGCGCGGATGGGCCGTGGCAATTGTGGAAAAGACCGCATTTCCGCGCCGCAAGGTCTGCGGCGAATACATCTCGGCAAGCAATCTTGCGCTTCTCGACCGGCTGGAGATCGGCGATGCCTGGCGTGCCAAGGCGGGCCCCGATATCCGCCGCGTCGGCCTGTTTTCCGGCGAGACCTGCGTCGACGCGGCAATGCCTGGTGCAGGAGCTGGGCCTCGTGCGAAAGATGGCTTTGGCCGGGCGCTCGGCCGGGACATTCTCGACTCTCTGCTTCTACAGGCGGCGCGATCGGCGGGTGTCGAAATCTTCCAGCCCTGCCGCGCCGTCGCCATCGAGCCGGACGGTGAGATGCAAAGGGTGCGAATTCAGGCCGGGGATGAAGCGGCGATGTTGCGTGCGCCGGTGATTGTCGCCGCTCACGGCTCTTGGGAACCGGGACCATTGCCCAGCCAGCTCGGAAAGGCCAATCGCCCGTCGGACCTGCTCGGCTTCAAGGCGCATTTCACCGGGTCGTCGCTGGCGCCGGATTTGATGCCTCTGCTGGCCTTTCCCGGCGGCTATGGCGGCATGGTTTCGGCGGATCATGGCCGGTTGTCGATCTCGTGCTGCATCCGGCGCGATATGCTCGCGCGGCTGCGTAAACAATATGGCCCCAAACAACGGAGCCACGTGTCGGCCGCCGATGCGGTCTCCCGGCATCTCCTGAATTCATGCCGGGGCGTGCGGGACGCCCTGGAACCGGCTCTCCTCGACGGTCCGTGGCTTGCCGCAGGTCCGATCCGGCCGGGAATTCGCTCGTGCTACGAAGGGGACATCTTTCGCGTCGGCAATGCAGCCGGAGAGTCTCATCCTGTCATCGCCGAGGGCATCTCGATGGCGCTTCAGTCCGGCTGGCTGCTGGCTTGCGAACTCGCATACGCGCCAAGTGGCCGAGCAGGGCGCGAGGCTGCCGCCAGACGCTACGAGGCGGCCTGGAAAAGACTGTTTTCGACACGGGTCTACGCCGCCGCGGCCGTTGCCGGAATTGCCCTTCGCCCCGGCAGCGCCACCTTGATGGCGGCGATCGTCCAGAATTTCCCGCAGGCCCTGACGCTGGGCGCGCAACTGAGCGGCAAGACCAAGCCGGTTCCAGGCTTCGTCTAGGCGACATAGCGGTCCCATGAGCCGTAGTGCTCCTTGCTTCGGCGCCCCCGAGGCAGGCTGAGGCCGATCACAACTAGCCCTGCGACGGCATTGTTCAATGTCGAACCTCTGGTCGCGCCGTCGAGCAGCCAGGGCGCTGCGATCAGCCATAACCCGAACGGCAGGTTGAGGAAACGCAATGGCCGTGCCACCTCGGCCATGGCGCAGACCGCGATCGTGATGATCATGGCGCCCGAGAGGTGATCGCTGTTTGCAATGGCGCCGGCCGTGCCGAAGACCAGCCGCGAGACCATCAGCCAACCGCCGACGATACAGCATGCGACCAGCGTCCATGGAAACGTGACACCGCGAATGGCTGCGGCGGACTGTGCGGCAAGCGCGGCGGAAAAGCCGGGATCGTTCTTGTCCGCCTCGCCGTTCGGCTCCGGCCCGCCTTGGAAAAAGGTGCGCCAGAACGGACGGTCTGTCCGCACGCTGCGCAGCATGTACTGGCCCATGGCGACCACCTCGTCCAGCGTCAGCGGGATCATGACCAGCATGGCCGCCGCCGCGATGAGGCACAGTGTGCAATAGGTGCCGATCATGATCGGCTGGATGATGATGAAGAAGATCGAGACGCCGCCGAGCGGCACCACCAGGATGAAGAAGAAGGTCACCATCCAGGGCATGGTGCGCCAGCGGGTCGCCGTGCCCATCGCGCCCATCAGGGTTTCGATCATATAGGCCACGGCGCCAAGCCCGGCATCAGCGACTGGCCAGGCTCGAGAAACGTCGGATGTGATGATGAATTCCGTGCCGTTCCTGCCGTCTCCGCCGAGGAAGAATGGCTCCCAGACAGCACCCACATGGCCGAGCTGGTAGGCAGTGAGATAGCGGGCGATGAGGAAACCGAAGAAACCGAGCGCGATGATCGGCAGGCGCTGCAGCCAGGATGACGGCGAGTAGGTCCAGCCAGGCGGAACGGTGCTCTCGTCCATCATCCCTTCGTGGCTCATGCCCGGCATCATCGGGACGAGCACCGAGAAAGCGATGGCCAGCGCGCCGACGATCGTGTCGTTCATGGTGGCGGCGGCGCTCGGCGTCCAGAAGAACAGCGGCGCGAACAGCAGCCACAGGCCGGCGATCGTCGTGCCCCATTGCGCCCAGGAAAAACGCGGCGACAGTGCGAGCCCGCCAAACAGCATCAGCAGCAAGCCCGAGACAATGTCGCTCCAGCCGGTGAGCGCGTTGCGCAGCACCGGTTCCCACAGTCCACGCTCTTGCGTGACGTCACGCACAGTGCCGGCCGCCGCCGGATCGAACAGCGCGAACTGAAGCGGGCTGGTGAGGAGCCACACGCCAAGCGTGATGACCAGGAAATGAGCCCACAGCATCTGCTGGCCCATCCCCGCCATCTCGGCCATGTGTCCGGGTTTCATCTTGTCGTGTTTGGCCTCGAACGCCTTGTCTTTCTCTCGCGCTTTTGTTCCGCTGCCGGCCACCTTGGCCGCGTTGAGCTTGTTGGCCCGATACCAGCCGGCGGGATCTGCCTTGAGCGCGTCGACGATCCGCGGCAACGTCTCGCGCAGGGAATGCCGGGGCTGCCAGCCGAGGACATTGCGGGCACGGCTGATATCGATCGCGTAGTGGTCGTCGGCGATATCGACCATCCAGGGACGAACGAATGATTCTTCGCCCAGCACGTCCTGTTGGACCCAGGCACCCGCCTTGGCGAGCGCCTTCGGCACCTCCCGTGTCTCCCAGTTCTCGCCACGGATCAACCGACCAATCTCGGCTTGAAGTTCGCCGTAGCCCATGACCTCAGGCTCGCCGAGAAGCAGCGCCAGCTCCGTGGGAAGTTTCTTCCGCCGATCTATAAGGCGCCCCACCGCATCGGTGAGGTCTTCCAGATGCAGGAACGACTGCCCGGTGAGCAGGTCACCCGGATATACATGCCCGGTCGGATCCTCTTCGTAGATACGCGCAATCTGATTGGCGAGGAATGCGTTACGGCCGAGATCATCATAGACGCCGGCCGGCCTGGCATAGACGACAGGGATCGCCCCGTGCTGCTCATGGATCAGGCGCTCGGTCTCGATCTTCGAGGTGCGGTAGGGTAGGTTCGATTCGAGCGGCCAATCCTCATCGATGATGTCGCCTGGTCGGCCACCCTTGTGCGCCAGCATCGAACTCATGAAGACAAACTGCTCGACCTCAAATTGTTTCAGGGCGCGCAGGAGCTTCTCGGTGCCGCCAACCGTAATCTTTTCGTAGAGCGGGTTCCGTTCGCCTGTGAGATCGAAATAGGCCGCAAGATGGATCACCGAGGCGAGGCGGGCGCCATAGGCCGTCCGCACGCGCGCCAAGCCGGCTGCCACGGCGTCCTCCGATGTCAGGTCGATGCAGACGCACTCCGCGGCCGGCGGCGGCTGACGCGTCGCCGCCCGGTCGAGGCCGACGAGAGCAAACCGGTCGGCGAAGCTGTTGACCAGAGCCGAGCCGATGAAGCCGGTGCTGCCGGTAACAATAACCGTGTCTTTGCGCTTCGCCATCCAGACCTCATAGCCGGCGATTTGCCACTCCTGAGAGGGCCGAAGGCGACAGACGTTAAGAGCCGAGGGGCCGGACCAGTTCCGACGCCGACCCGATGACGCTGCTGCTTCCGATGACGACTACAACTTTCCGCCCTTTTTGCTCTTTTGACCCCGACTGCCTATGCCGTCAGGTTCGCAAATATTTGACCAGCGCCGCGATCGCGAGCACGAGGGTGACAAGCACCAGGACCCAAATGAGCGCCATGCCGCCCATCATCCACATTGAACCGTCCATCATCATCACAACCATCCCTCCCGCCGCCGCTGCCACCGGCGATTGCGAGGGGAACTAGTTCGCCATGTACGCCCGTCAAGGCGAACTCGATCAGCCCACGAAGGCGGTGGCTTGCCGGTCAATCAAGGCACGTTCAATGCTATAGACGAACGAGTTCATAATAGGCTTCTGCCAGAACATGCTGGCCACGCGGTAACTCCGAAAGGGCAGGGCTTTAATCCAGCGCCTCCAGCGCCCGCAGCAAGTGTTCCGCGACATCTGATCTGCCTTGCCGATATGCCTCTCTGACAGGGCCAGTAGCTGCCTTTCGACATTCATGGTTCGGTCCGCAATTGGACGACCTCCGGAAGTTAGCAATGAGCCTAACGGTTCCAGCCACCGGAAGGTCAAGCGCTCCTTTCAAGAAGCTAGAACAGGTTGAGAGCGCTTGTTGAACCGCAGCCGAGTTGTCGCCCGGCTCTACTCTCCTCCGCCGCAGCCGTCTGAGAGATCCCAGACGTCGACGACCTGCTTGCCGGTGAAACCGTGCTCGCGGATCAGGAACTTCGCCAGCCCGCCATACACTTTCCAGCGCCAGCATTGGCAGCAGCATGGACCTTTCTCGTTGGAATTGGCCACCGCATAGTCGTAGGCCTGCTGCTCTTCGCCGGAGAGTTTCACATCGTAGTAGGGCATCATCTTCTGTGCGATGCCGGCCGGAATATCGTACGGATCGCTTGGGATCATCGCAATCTCGCGGTACCTGGCCAGGCCGCTCACCTGCTCGGCATAGCGCTTCGTCTCCATCGGGCTGCAGCACGAGCCCGTGATCCGCGACGTTGCCGGCATGGTCGCGATCGATTCCGTGAACTTGGTCGAACACGTGCTGTTGCCGTTCTGGCTGAGATATCTGAAACGGCGTGCCAGATCGGGATCCTCAGCGGCGATCGCCAAATCCGGCCCCTTGATCAGGCTCACGACCGCAGAGGCGGCAAAGGCGCTCCCCAGAACAACCGTCCGTCGGTTTGGGCAAAATATTCGGCTCATTTGCTGGTCCTCGCCTGCTCGATCAGTTTCTTCATCGTTGCGAGGTCGGTCGCGCCGGGGAAAATCTGCTCGCCAACGACGAAGCTTGGGGTTCCGCTGATCTTCAGCGCCTGGGCCAGTTGCGTATTCCGGTCGATCGACGCCTGGATATCGGGCTGCTGCATGTCGGTCTTCAGCTTAGCCACATCGAGACCGACGTCGGCAGCCACCTTCAGCACGACCGCTTCGGTCACCCGCGTCTTCACCGCATACAAGGCCTTGTGGAACGCCATGTATTTGCCCTGGCGCACTGCGGCGAGAGCCGCCTTGGAAGCAAATACGGAATCCGTGCTGAGAATCGGGAATTCCTTGTAGACGATCTTGAGCTGCGGATCGTCGGCCATTGCTTGCGCCATGATCGGCGCAACCTGCCGGCAATAGGGGCAGTTGTAGTCGAAGAACTCGACCATGGTGACGTCGCCTTCGGCGTTGCCGCCGACCGGGCTCGCCGGGTCCCGGAAAATCTCGTCCGCCTTGTCCGTCAAAGCGGCTTTCGCCTCTTTTGCGGCAGCCTCGCGCTGGCGGGCGTCGAGGCTCTGCAGCGACTGCACGAGCACCTCGGGATGCGCAAGAATGTAGTCGTGAATGCGCTGGTCGAACTGGTCCTGGGACATCTCGCCCGCGGCGATCGCCTGATTGTGGAGACCGAGCGCGAGCCAGATCGTCGCGCCGGCCAGCATGACGGCACGGGCCATTTTGCCGACGGCTCCGCTCAATGGATTGGACTTGTGGGTCACAGGGTTCTCCTTCCCTCTGTTTCGCCGGACCGCCGGCACGTGCAAATGATGCCTCAGAACATGCCCTTGATTTTCGTCCACCATCCCGTTTCCTGCTCATGGTGCGGGCGCTCGACATTGTTGGTAAGCGCATTGACGAATGTGACGAGATTGACCGACGCGAAATCCAGGCCATGGAAATTCGCCCGCCAGCGGCCCTCCTTGTCGATCACATGGGTGATGGTGCCGTGCATCTGATAACCATCATCCGTCAGCGTGAACTTGTGGCCGAAGGCCTCCGCCAGTCTGCGGGTCGCATCCTCCGGCTGATCCTCCATCGTGGTCAGGAACAGCCAATTGACGGGATCGAGCCCGTGCGCCGGCCCGTATTTGCTGAGCACGTCCGGCGTGTCCCTGGTCGGGTCGGTGGTGATGGTCACAAAGCTGACCCGGTCCTTCATCGGCGTGCCGTTCACCATTTTCTGGATCTCGGCGATCTTCTCGGCATGAAGGGGGCACACATCCGGGCACGACGTGTAGATGAAGTGGAGGACGACCACCTTGCCGCGCAGATCGGCCGTCCGCACGACACGCCCGTCGGCGGTGCGCAGCGTGAAATCAGGCGCCGGCTTGTCGATCGGCTGGAAATATTTCTCGTCGGCCTCAAGCGTGGCGTCGATTTCGTCGAGCGAGTGGGCTTGCGCCTGATACGAAAAGCCCGCGGTCAGCGCCGCAATGGCAATTACGCTTAGCAGCAAGCACCTCCATTCGTTCAAAGCCGATGCAACGCAGCGAGCCTTTAGCCCGAACATATCTGTCCCTTTCTCACTTGGCGGCGATGCGGCTGCGGATGAAGTCGACCATGTCGGGGGCGTCCCATTCGGCCGGCCCAATCAGCCGGCCGATCTCCTTGCCGTCGCGGTCGACCAGCAGGGTTGCCGGAAGGCCGACGGTGCCGATGGCGAACATGGCCCTGCCCGAGACGTCGATGTTGAGGGCGAGGTGCTTGATGCCGATGTCGGCGAAGAACTTCTTCACAATCTCAGGACCGGCGCGGTCCATGGACAACGCGACGACCTCGAAATCCGGACCGCCGAGTTTGGCCTGTAGGCGATCGAGCGTCGGCATCTCCTTGCGGCAGGGCGCGCACCATGTCGCCCAGACGTTAAGCAGCACGACCTTGCCGTGGAAATCCGCAAGCATTTTCGGCTTGCCATTGCCATCCTCGAAGCTGATTTCCGGCACGGGGACGGGCGCCTCGTGAACGGCAAAGTTCTGCGGCGGCTCAGCGGCTGATACCGGCCACGAAAACGCCAGCAGCATGCCAACCAGGACCATGGCTAGTTTGCTCACAATGTCCTCACTCGGTCGCGTAGACGGTGGGCGCCTTGCCGTCCTTGGTGAAGGCGTAGACGACGAAGGGGCCTTGCTTCTCGCCACCCATGCCTGGGGCGCCAGCCGGCATGCCGGCGAGCGTTATGCCGGTGATGGCAGGGCGCTCGGTCAAAAGCTTCTTGACGATCTCGACCGGCACCAGGCCATCGACGATATAGCCGTCGACCATCAGCGTGTGGCAGCCTTCGAGGTCGGCCGGCACGCCGGCATCGCTGCTGATCTGGGAGAGATTGTTGACCGGCTTGATGTCGACCTTGAAGCCGTTGTGCTCGAGATAGTTGGCGTAGGACTCGCAGCAGCTGCATTGCGGGTTCTTGTACATGACGGCGTTGATCGTTGCGGCGAAGGCGGGCAGCGGCGTTGCGATCAGCAGGGACAGTGCGGCAAGGCGGTAGGTCAGTTTCATTGCAGTTCTCCTTGGTTGGATAAAAGTTTCAGGTCACGCGGAACGTCGTCATCAGGCCGGCCATCTGGTGATCGGCGACATGGCAGTGCAGCATCCAGTCGCCTGGATTGTCGGCGACGAAGGCGCATTCGATCGTATCCTTGGGGGCGAGCAGCACCGTGTCCTGCCATTGCCGGTGCGGCACCGGCGAGCCGTTGCGCGAGATGACCGACAGGCTGAAGCCGTGGACATGCATCGGGTGCCACCAGGCGGTTTCGTTGCGCATGGTGAGATGGCAGGTCACACCGCGTTTCAGCGTGAACTGCGGCGCCATGCCGGCATGGCCGTCGCCGGTCATCGACATGCCGTTGATCGCCCAGGCCGCACCGCCGTTCATGCCCATCATCCCCATGCCCATCATGCCGCCGACGCCCTTGAGCTTGCCGCCGCCCATCATGCCGCCCTGCAGGACGATCTCCTGGCGCTCGGCGCCAGCGAGGTCGGGCTGGGGCAAGGGGTTGCGCGGCAGGCCGACAGGCGTGTCGAGCGGATGGGTTCTCAGCGGCGGCGCTGCGTCATAGGCCAGCGTGGTCAGCGTATAGGCGAGGCCGTCGTAGAAATCGTCGATCACCGCGTGGCGGCTACCGGGGTGGCCCTGCATGTCGAGCACGATGTCGATGCGCATGGCGGGCGCCAGCACCAGGCGACCGCCCTCCGGTTCATGCGGATCGCAGGGCTGGCCGTCGATGGCGACGACGACCGGACGGTGGCCTTCGAAGCGCAGCGCCATCATGCGGGCAAGCGAGGCATTGGCGAGCCGCAGCCTGACGCGCTCGCCGGCCTTCACGCTCCGATCGCCTGGCCCCGTGCCGTTGACGGTGACGACATTGCCGACGCGGCCCGACATCGACGCATCCATGGCACTGCCGAAGCCGCCGGCGATCTGCCCATCGGCCGCAAGCCGCCAGTCCTGCAGCAGCCACAGAATGTCACGGTCGACGGCGACCGGCTCGACCTCCTCGACGACCAGTGCGCCGGCAAGGCCACGGCCGAGCTGGACCAGGCTGTTGGCGTGCGGGTGATACCAGAAGGTGCCGGCATCGGGCGGGGTGAATTCATAGATGAAATTTTCACCTGGCCTGATCGGCTTCTGCGTCAGGCCGGGCACGCCATCCATGGCGTTCGGCAGCCGGATGCCATGCCAGTGAACCGTGGTGTCTTCGTCCAGTCCGTTCTCGACGATGATCCGAGCGGGCTGCCCCTGGCGTAAGCGCAGTGTCGGGCCGGGGACCGTGCCATCATAGGCCCATACCGGAGTGCGCGGACCATCAGGGCCGGCGAACCGTGCCTGGCTCGGCGCCACCCTGATCCGGTATTCGCCGGTGGCCATCGCCAGCGCAGGGCGGATCGGCACTGCGGCGGCAATGCTTGCTGCCGCAAGCAGGAATTTGCGGCGCGTTATGAACGGATTTGAAACGGAATTCACTTTTGTGACCCTTGCGGTAACCGACGGCGAACGTCGCGACGTCGATTGAATTGCTACCGCGCCCGCTGCGCAGTTACGCGCAACCGGGCGATCAAACGCCGCTAATCAGCCGTGGAACGGCAGAAACGGCGTCAGACGAGAGCGCTGGGTCTTGGAGGGAATGGCTCGGGCAGCAGACTTCGCCCGTGCAGGAACGGGGCGGGAAGCGCCGACGGCAGCTCGGCTTGCGGCAGTCCCGTCACGGGGAGAGCCTCCGGCAGCACCGCCAGAACCGGTGCGACACAGGTCGGCGCACATTGCATCGGTTTGTCATTGCCGGCCGAGCCCTTGAGGCAAGCGTTGCAGTCACCGTCCCTGGCATCGGCCATCTTGGCCATGTCGGCGTCGGTGGTGCCGGTATCCGCGGCCATGGTCATGCGGCCGTCGACTGCCATCCTGGCCGACATGACGGCAGCCTGAGCGGCGGACAGGCTGAACCCGGCGGTCACGATGACCGCGAGAAGCATGACCAGGAGGTGTTTTGGTGACAGGCGTGCCATCATCCGCTCAGGTTGACCGTAAAATGCGGCTTTTGCAAGCTCCGGATGCCGCGACATCGGGGCTGACGCGAGCTCTGCTCTGGCAAATCAATGGTGAGGATGCTCGCATTTATCGTGATCCGCCAGCACCTCGATGACACGGCATTCGCAGACTTTTCCGTGCCGGCAGCCTTCGACCATATGCTCCAGCTCGGCTTTCAACGCTGTAAGGCTGCGTATCCGCTGAACCACGTCGGCAAGACGCGCCTGGGCAATGGCGTCGGCGGTCGCACAAGGCTGGCTGGGATTATCCTGCAGCGTCAGCAGCGCCCTGATGGCTTCGATCCCGAACCCCAACTCGCGCGCGTGCCTGATGAAGGCGAGCCGGCGCAAGTCTGCCGCTTCATACTGCCGGCGATTGGCTTCGCTGCGGGCAGCGGCAGGAAGCAACTCTATCTGCTCATAGTAGCGGATGGTTGGAACCTTCACGCCGCTGTGTCGGGCCGCTTCACCGATGGTCACACCTGTTGACATTTCGCTTGCTCCTCTAGTCGCTAGAGGATGTAGCGTCGCGCTCGAAGATACAAGAGGTTCACCATGGCTGCGACCAAACAACAGACCCGCTACCGCGTGGAAGGCATCGATTGCGCCGGTTGCGCCAGCAAAATCGATACGGCCGTGCGGCGGATGCCTGGTGTTCAGGACATCAATGTATCCGTTTCGGCGGGCACTCTGACGGTCACTCATACTCCCGAAAGCAATCTCGGCGCGATCGAGAGGAAGGTCACCGGCCTCGGCTACGCCGTCGCTCCGCTGACCTCCAAGTCTGGGACGCCGGCGTCCGATCAATCCGCCGACAACCATGCCGACGGAAGGCGCAATCACGACGAGAACGTAGCGGGGTTACATGATAACGATGATGCGCCGGCGTCGGAGCTATGGTGGGACAGCGCCAAGGGCCGCCTGGCCATCGCCAGCGGAGTCGCCTTGGCCGTGGCTTTCGCGATTGATTACGCCTGGCCCGCGACCGGCCAGTGGGCCTTCATCGCCGCAATGCTGCTCGGCCTGGCTCCGATCGCGCGCCGAGCGGCCATGGCCGCAGCGGCAGGCATTCCGTTCACAATCGAAATGCTGATGACTGTGGCGGCGGCCGGGGCCGTCATCATCGGTGCCGGCGAGGAAGCGGCGACGGTGGTCTTCTTGTTCCTGATCGGCGAGTTGCTCGAAGGGGTTGCGGCCGGCAACGCACGGTCCAGTATTCAAGCGCTCACGACCCTCGTTCCCAAAACCGCGTTCGTCGAGAAAGACGGCCAGACCCGCGAGGTGCCGGCCGAAAGTCTGGCTGTGGGCGCCATCATCCTCGTGCGGCCGGGCGACCGGATTCCGGCTGACGGCGAGATCACCGAAGGCGGGAGCGCCATCGATGAATCACCCGTCTCCGGTGAAAGCGTGCCGGTGCGCAAGGACGTCGGCGACACGGTCTTTGCCGGCACTATCAACGGCGACGGCGTGCTGCGCGTCAAGGTGACGGCGACCGCCGCAGACAACACGATTGCACGCGTGATCAAGCTGGTCGAGGAGGCGCAGGAAAACAAGGCGCTGACCGAGCGCTTCATCGATCGCTTTTCGCGCTGGTACATGCCCGGCGTTGTCGCCGTCGCGGCGCTCGTGGCCGCCACACCGCCGCCGCTCTTGGGCGGCGATTGGAACGAATGGATATACAAGGGGCTGGCGCTGCTGCTCATCGGCTGCCCGTGCGCGCTGGTCATTTCAGTTCCGGCGGCGGTCGCGGCGTCGCTTTCGGCCGGAGCCCGGCGCGGCCTGCTGATGAAAGGTGGGGCGGTGCTGGAAGGGCTCGCGACCATCAACGCCGTGGCGCTCGACAAGACCGGCACGCTGACGCTCGGCAAGCCACAGGTCACCGATGTCGTTGCGGTGGGTGCCAGTGAACGCGACATCCTTTCGCTCGCGGCAGCGCTTGAGATCGGCTCGAGCCATCCCCTCGCTTTGGCCATCCTCCAAAGGGCCAAAGCCGGCAACATTCCCGTGCCGCCTGCCGCCGAAGCCAAAGCGATCGGCGGTAAAGGGGTTGTCGGTCGTGTCGGCGGCAAGAACCTGTTTCTGGGATCGCCAGTCGCGGCGGGCGAGATAAACCTGCTGCCAGCAGACCAGGCGGCACGCATCGTGGCATTGAACGATGAAGGTAAGTCAGTGGCGGTGCTGCTTGTAGACAACGCGCTGGCCGGCTTCATTGCCATGCGCGACGAACCCCGGCCGGATGCTTTCGCCGGGCTAAAGGCGCTGACCAATGCAGGCATCAGGACAGTCATGCTAACCGGCGACAATAAGCGCACGGCGGCTGCCATCGGCAAACAGCTCGGCATCGAGGTGCGCGCCGAACTGCTCCCGGAGGACAAGCAGCGCATCCTCGGCGAGTTGAAGGGGCAGGGGCTTAGGGTAGCCAAGGTCGGCGACGGCATCAACGATACGCCGGCACTTGCCGCGGCCGACGTCGGCATTGCCATGGGCGGTGGCACCGATGTGGCTCTTGAAACGGCTGACGCAGCGGTGCTGCATGGACGCGTCGGCGACGTTGCGGCCATGATCAGGCTGTCCCAAGCAACCATGGCCAACATCAAGCAGAACGTCACCATTGCATTGGGCCTGAAGGCAGTGTTCCTGGTGACGACGATCGCCGGCATCACCGGCCTCTGGCCCGCCATTCTCGCGGACACCGGGGCGACGGTGCTGGTGACGGCCAATGCCATGCGGCTGTTGCGGTGGAAGAGCAGCTGGTAAGAGCGACAACGGCATCGTGTTAGGGCAGACCATGCAGCAAGCCATTGCGTCGGACGGCCTTCGCCGGGTGGTGCTTGTCGTCGCACTGCTGAACCTGGGTTATTTCGGCATTGAATTCGCCGTCGCGCTGGCGATCGGCTCGGTGTCGCTGTTCGCCGACAGCGTCGATTTTCTGGAAGATGCCTCGGTCAATCTCCTCATACTGCTCGCCATGGGATGGTCGCTGCGTGCCCGCTCGCGGGTCGGCATGGCGCTGGCGCTTATCCTGCTGGTGCCGGGCCTGGCGACGCTGTGGACCGCGTGGGAAAAGTTCAACATGCCGGTGCCGCCGCAGCCAACGGCGCTGACGCTGGCGGGATTGGGCGCTCTGGCGGTCAATCTGTCATGCGCCTACATGCTGGCGCGCTACCGCCATCACAGCGGCAGTCTTACCAGGGCGGCATTCCTCTCGGCCCGCAACGATGCGGTCGCCAATATTGCGATCATACTGGCCGGATTGGTGACGGCCTTCCTGTGGCGCTCGGCGTGGCCGGATCTGATCGTCGGCCTGGCAATCGCGGCACTGAATGCAGATGCGGCGCGCGAGGTCTGGGAGGCAGCTCGGGAAGAGCACCGGGCCGTTTCGTGAACTCCAAAACGCTCAGCGCGCTGCCGGATTGCCAATCCGCCAACGCAGCAGTCAGCCAGAAACCTGCGCGATCTCTAATATAATCGCACCCTTTCAAAGCGGGCGGAGGGAGAACCGCTCATAAGTAAAAATCGGGAGGAAAACCATGAACAGCATGAGCCTCACCACACTTGGACGAAGTCGACCGGTCGAAGCGGTGAAACGATGAACCGCTCAAGGCCACGCACGTCATCAAAAGGCCCGCGTCTCCGAAGAGGACGCGGGCCGATTTCGTCGGTATGCGCTAGGCAGGTATCAAGACGGCGATGCGGTGGATGCCGACCACCTTGCTGGTGTTGGCTGCCGCGTCGGTCTTGCCCTTGGAGCAGGTATATACGTCACCTTCCTTGAGCTTGAACTCCTTGTCGGCTTTCTTGATCGTGAATTCACCGGCGGCAATGGTGCACACCATGTCGTTGTCCATTACCATTGCAGGGGCGGCTGCTCCCGGTTGAAAGACCACATCGACAATTGAGATGCTCTTGTAGGCGGGGATGTCGGAATTGCCGGTGCCGACCTCGACCACTCTGACGCCGGGGGCTATCTCCTTGCCTTCCTTCGGGCCGTATTTCTTGACCTTTGCAGCAGCCGCCAGCGTGAACAAAGGCGTTACCGCTGCCGCCGTCACGCCGAGCGCAATTGCAGACCTGCGATTTATGGTTTTCATCGCATCCTCCCATTTTATGTTTGGCCACGCACCAATGCGCATGACCACAATATATTAACACATATGCAGATAATTGCAGTACGGCGTTTCGGAGCTTCCGGGAGCGAACCGCCTCCCGGTCGAATGCGACCGAACAGCAAACAATTCCATGCTATGCTGGCGAGCCATCAAACGGACGGCGGGGGATAGCAATGTTGGAAACGGACAAGGTATTCGCCGGCTCAATTCCGGAAAACTACGACCGCTATATGGTGCCGTTGATTTTCGAGCCGTTCGCCGCAGATCTTGCACGACGGGCAGCGTCCTTGTCGCCAAGCGCCGTTCTGGAAACCGCCGCGGGCACCGGGGTTGTCACCCGCGCATTGGCGCCAAAACTGTCCGCCGATGCAAGCTATGTCGTAACCGACCTCAACCAGCCGATGCTCGACTACGCCGCTTCGCGGCAAGCTCCCGACGATCGCATCAAATGGCGTCAGGCTGATGCTCTGGCGCTACCGTTCGAAAATGCGGCCTTCGATCTCGTTTGTTGTCAGTTCGGTGCGATGTTCTTTCCCAACCGCTCATTTGCCTATCGTGAAGCCCGGCGAGTCCTGAAGCCCAGAGGACATTTTCTATTCAGCGTATGGGATCGCATCGAAGAGAATGTATTTGCGGACGATGTGACGAATGCCCTGGCGAGGATTTTTCCGAACGATCCGCCGCGCTTTCTGGCACGCACGCCGCATGGCTACCACGATACGGCACTGATCCATAGCGAGCTGGAGGACGCAGGTTTTTCCGGTGTGGTGATCGAGACGAGAGCCGAACAAAGCCGTGCCTCCTCGCCCCGCGTTCCGGCCGTTGCTTATTGCCAGGGCACTCTCCTTCGCAATGAAATCGAGACCAGAGAGGCGGGAAAACTGGACGCTGCAACCGACTACGCCGCAGCCGCGATTGCAGACAGGCATGGCAGCGGCGAGGTTGCTGCCAAAATCCAGGCTCACATAGTGGTGGCTGTGGCCTAAGTGTTGGATATCCCGCTCCGGCACTTGGCGACATTCAGCTGCTGTGCGGCAAACATCTTGCCGCTATCCCGAATTCTCAGACGTTAACGTTCATTCGCCCGAGTGGCAGGTCGACAAGTGCCAGGTCGATAATCGCCGGTTTGACCGATCGCCGGGGCTTGATGGCGGCGGCTGCCGGCCGCGCGATTCTCGTCGGCCCGGCTTCACTTTCGCAGCCATGGCCGACTCCGCCCAGCAAGGTCTAGTCATTTCGCTTTCTTGACTCGGCCGACAAAAACGGGCAGCAAAGTCATCATTGGAGGGCAGTTTTGCCAACTATGCAGGTTTTGGAGGGTGTTTTTCGGTGTGACCGTCGCCCAATCGGCGGTCGGTAGAGGGATTGGTTAACCAACTTTGTCCATCTTTTGAATCAATCGGCAACAGACGCAAAGCGTGCTGGGGGCACCAGGCGAACTGTGAATGTCACGGCTGCGAAATCCGCTAGCCGGCATCGGCCGATTGAGAGTGGTTGAATGGCGTTTGTAAGTGCGAAAACCCGGGGTGACAGTCCTGCAACTGGATTGACTTCGATGAGGCCCGGCCTGCGCTGGGTCGCGGTTCCGGCCGTCGGCGCAGCCATTGCTTTATGGTCGGTGGCGACCTTGGCCGGCCTTTATTCAGTGGGAACCTCGCTCAGCGCCGCTTCCAACGGTCTCCCGCAAAGCCTGCTCGCGCCGCGCACCATCGCGCTCGCCGATCCTCGCCGCAGCCTTGCAAAGGCGCAGGCCCCGACATGGGCCGCAGCAAACGCGGCGCTGTCGGCCAAGCTGCTGCAGCACGGATGCGATGCCAACTGCCTGCGGTCGGCGTCGAACTTCGTCCACCAGGGAAAATCGGCCCGCCTCAAGCGCAACACCGTGCCGCTTGTCGCTGATGCGTCGCGGCAATCGAGCTTCGACGACGTGGTCGCCAAGGCCGCGCTGTCGCCGCAAAAGCTTGCCGCCGCCTTTGCCCGTGCCTCAGCCGGCTCACCCGTCATGCTCGCCAGCCTGCCGGCCGACGCGCGGTTCGCCGAGCCGGTACGCATACCCGACCCGAACGGCCCGGCACCGGTGCGCTTCGGGCCGGAGGTGGCGGAGATCGAACGCTCGTCGCGCCTTGCGCTGGCGCTGGCGAATACATTGCCGGAGCAGATGATCGATGTGCTCCCGGCAGCCATCGCGGCAAGCGAGCCCGCAGCCTCACGAGAGCCGCAAGAACCTGAGGTCGAGGTAGCCTCGCTGCCGCCGCAAGACGACATGCCCGACAGCATTCCGCTGCCGACGCTGCGTCCGCGGGCGGACATCGATAAGCCGGCCGAGGCGCCGCGGGCTCAAGCGTCAAGAGATCAGGCGCCAAAAGACCAGGCGCCAAAGGCCCAGGCGCAAAAGGATCAAGCATCGAAAACGGAGCCGCCCAAGGCGCAGGCCTCCAGGACCGCCAAGGCGAGCAAGGTGCAGACGGCCGAAGCGCCGCCGGTCGAGACGCAACCCGGCAGCCTGTCGCCTCGCAATTCGTCACAAGCGGCAGTGCCGGCCGTATCGGGCAAGCCGGGCAAACGGTCGAAGACGCAGGGCGGCGACATGCTGGCCTATGCCAAGCCCGACATGCCTTCCGGCGGACTCGGCGGAGCCTTCAGGAACCTGTTCACCACGCCCAACATGGGTACTGGCGTCGCCGTCTACGACATCTCGGCCAAGACCGTCTACATGCCCGACGGCTCGCGGCTGGAGGCACATTCGGGACTGGGCGCGATGGTCGACCAGCCACGCTACGTTCACAAAAAGAATGTCGGCCCGACGCCGCCGGATACCTACAATCTGACGATGCGGGAATCGCGCTTCCACGGCGTCGAGGCACTGCGTCTCACCCCTGCCAGCGGCAGCAACAAATATGGCCGCGACGGCCTGCTCGCCCACACCTACATGCTGCGCGGCGGGCGCGCCGAATCCAATGGCTGCGTCGTCTTCAAGGACTATGCCCGCTTCCTCGCCGCCTACAAGAAAGGCAAGATCAAGCGCCTTGTCGTGGTGCCGCGCCTGTCGAAGCCGCTGACACGCGTCGCCCAAGAGGGCCGCGGCGCGTAGATTGCTCGCGGGCGGCGGAGAATGAAAGCCGCTCTGTAGCGTTCCTTCGCGCCCCCCTCTGTCCTGCCGGACATCTCCCCCACGAGGGGGGAGATCGGACTTCGCGTTTGTCTGCTGCCATCCTGCAACGTTGGCGATTGGCGAAATCGCCGATGACAGCCATCTCCCCACAAGTGGGGGAGATGTCCGGCAGGACAGAGGGGCCGCTGTCCAGGGCGCTGTCCCGCCGGCATCGCTGGTTTTGCCGCGTGGACTTTCCCGCCCGCTTTCCAACAGATTGTCAGCAGCCGGCCGCGAAACGGTTTTCATTCCCGGCCGAGGATATTATGACTGACCCGTAGGGGCGGCTCCAGCTTCAAACAATCACGAGGACATCATGACAATACGCGCTGTCGTCTGGGGCGAGAATATTCATGAGCGGACCAACGAGGTGGTCGCGGGCATCTATCCCGAGGGCATGCATGCGACGATCGCCAATGCACTGAAGCTCGACCCGGAGATATCAGTGTCGTGGGCGACGCTGGAGCAGCCGGAGCATGGGCTGCCGGCCGACCGTCTGGCCGAGACCGATGTCTTGCTGTGGTGGGGGCACAAGGACCATGGCGCCGTCGCCGACGAAGTGGTCGAGCGCGTGACGCGCCGCGTCTGGGAAGGCATGGGGCTGATCGTTCTCCATTCCGGCCACTTCTCGAAAATCTTCAAGAAGCTGATGGGCACGCCCTGCACGCTGAAATGGCGCGAGGCGGGCGAGCGCGAACGGCTTTGGGTGACCAGCCCCAACCACCCGATCGCTGCCGGGATCGGCGAGTATTTCGAGCTCGAGAACGAGGAGATGTATGGCGAGCAGTTCGCCGTGCCGGAGCCGCTCGAGACCGTCTTCATCTCGTGGTTCCAGGGCGGCGAAGTGTTCCGGTCGGGGCTGACCTATCGCCGCGGCGCCGGCAACATCTTCTATTTCAGGCCCGGCCACGAGACCTATCCGACCTATCACGACGCCAACGTCCACAAGGTGCTGCGCAATGCGGTGAGATGGGCGCACAACCCCCAAGGCTCCAATCCAGCCATCCTCGATGCGCCGAACGTGCCGGTGGAAAAGGCACTTGAGCCGATCGTCGAGCGCGGCGGAAAACTTCATTCCGCCGGCGAAGCCGGCTTTCGCTAGACCAAATCCATGATCGAACAAGAAGATAAAGCCCTGTCCTAAGGATAAGAATCATGCGCCTCTTGATACTCGGCACCGGTTGGATGGCGGAGGAGCACGCCAGGCAGTTCGGCAAGATCGAGGGCGTCGAACTGATCGGCGCCGTCGATCTCGACCGTACGCGTGTCGACAAGTTTTCGGACATCTACGGTATCCCCAACCGGTTCGCGTCGCTGGACGAGGCGCTGGCGTGGGGCAAGTTCGACGCGGTGGCGAACGTGACGCCCGATCGCATCCACCATCCGACCACCATGATGCTGATCGCGGCGGGCAAGCCGGTGCTGTGCGAGAAACCGCTGGCCGAAAATTACCAGAAAGCCAGTGAGATGGCCGCTGCCGCCGAGCGGGCCGGCATCATCAACATGGTCAACCTGACCTATCGCAACGTCGCGCCGCTGCAGAGGGCGCGCGCCATGGTGCTGGCCGGCGAGATCGGCACCGTCAGGCATGTCGAGGCGTCCTATCTGCAGAGCTGGCTGATATCCAAATTCTGGGGCGACTGGCGCACCGATCCGAAATGGCTGTGGCGGCTGTCGCGCGGCCACGGCTCCAACGGCGTGCTGGGCGACGTCGGCATCCACATCCTCGATTTCGCCAGCTATGGCGCGGCGCTCGACATCGACCATGTGTTCTGCCGGCTGAGATCCTTCGACAAGGCGCCCGGCAACCGCATCGGCGAATACGAGCTCGACGCCAACGACAGCTTCACTATGGCGCTCGATTTCAGCAATGGCGCTTTCGGCGTCGTCCATGCCAGCCGCTGGGCAACCGGCCATTTGAACGAACTCCGCCTGCGCATCTACGGCGACAAGGGCGGCATCGAAGTCGTGCACAATCTGACCGGCTCGGAGCTGAAAGCCTGCATCGGCAAGGATGTCGAGAACGCCAAATGGCAAGTTCTGGGCGCCGGAACGGTGCAGACCAACTACCAGCGCTTCGTCGATGCCGTGCGCAGCGGTGTCCAGGCCGAACCGTCGTTCCGGCATGCTGCCGAATTGCAGAAGGTCCTGGACCTCGCCGTCGTCTCGGATGAGAAGCGGGCCGAATTGAGCACCGATACGCAGCGATATCGTTCAGGGAATCGTGAGAGGAGCCAGCCATGATCACGCGGCGCGCCGAATGTTCCTGCGCTCAGCTGTCAGCCACCTGCTCGGGCGAGCCGGTACGCGTCTCGTCTGCCATTGCCTGGCCTGCAAGCGACGCACCGGCAGCGCGTTCAGCTTCAACACGTGGTTTGAGGAAGGTGACGTTTTTGTCCAGGGCCGCTCGGCGGAGTTCACGCGCATTGGCGACGAGGGCGGCCGCGTCATCTACAGCTTCTGCCCGGATTGCGGCACCACCGTCCACTACCGGATCGACACCCAGCCCGGTCTGACCGCCACCCCGGTGGGCGCTTTCGCGGACCCTGCGTTCCCGCCGCCCTTCCTGTCCTTCTACCACGAGAGCCGGCGCTGCCAGTGGGTCGAGGTCCGAACCGAACCTTTGGCGACGTTCGGCTGAAGCCGCCGGCCACAGCCGGCTGACGTTTTAGGTCAAAACCCAATCATTCTGAACGACCGAGTTCGACCCGGTCCGACCGTACAAGGCATTTCAGGCGACGAAGTCGATCCATCACCGTGCGTGGCTCGATCGCGCCAAAACAAGGCATTGTGCGTCGGCTGAGCACGCTCCATCACACTTGCGCTCAACGGGGCACGACAAGTGCCGACGGTCCAATTGATCGCTGATAGTTACTACGTGCTGGCCATGCTAGAATTCAGCGCCCCCGACGCGGTTAAAATCGGGGAATTGCGACCGGTTGACGGCGCGGGAGGTCGACGGACAAACCACGAACAGACCACAGGGAGGAAGCAATGTTTCGGACACCAGTTCATCTTGCATTCTTGACAGCGTCGATTGTTGCCCTGCCATCTTACGCGGCCATGGCCGATGACACACAGATCGCGCGCGGCGAATATCTGGTTACGATTGCCGGCTGCAGCGACTGTCACACATCCGGTTACTTCTTCGGGAAGCCCGACATGTCGCACTTCCTTGGCGGTTCAGATGTGGGCTTCGAGATTCCTGGCCTTGGTGTCTTTGTCGGCCGTAATATCACGCCTGACAAGGAGACCGGTATCGGAAGCTGGACCCCGGAGCAGATCGTCACCGCGATCCAGACCGGCGAACGGCCGGACGGCCGCATCCTGGCGCCGATCATGCCTTGGCGCGATTTTGCGCATCTCACCGCGGATGACGCCATGGCGATCGCGGCATTCCTCCAAAGTGTGAAGCCGGTCAGCCACCAGGTTCCCGGCCCGTTCAAACCCGGGGAAGCGGTGTCGACCTTCATGATGCGGATTATGCCGCCGGGGGAAACCGCAGCCGCTGCAACGAAGTAGGGCGGCTTTGATCGGAACGAGATTTTTCGCCGAATTTTTCGCCGAATAATGTGTGAATGTCCGCCTTGGAGGTGGTGAGGCCGATATCGGAACGGCAGAAATGGGTCGATCGAGCCGTTGCGCGAGGGGAGCTTTGAGAAGCGCCATGAATGTCGCGATATTGGCGCTACCTACTCGTTCCCGTCGACGAGACGAATGGCAGCATTCCACCACCGTTCCCGGTCCTCGGCGGCGGACGCGATGAACGGCTCGATTGAGCCCGAAACGAACTTCTGTCACATCGGTAATCTGCCGCCACCTCCTCAGCAAAATATGTGCTATTCTGAGGCTATGCCCGCGCCCTCCGACCGATCACCCGACAAGTCGCCGGAAGACGGTGCAGTTGCATCGGATCCGTATGCGGAGCTAGCCAATCGCGGCGATTGGTCCAGACTTCACCGCGAACTGTCAGACAGAGACCGCTGCAGTGAACTTGGCGGCGCCGAGCTCCAGCGCCTCGGGGAAACCGCCTACATGCTTGGGCGCGAGGAGGAATTCGTTCGGGACTACGAAAGGGCCTTCGAAGAGCATCTCCGGAACGGACGCGAACGATCCGCAGCGCGTTGCGGCTTCTGGATCGGGCTCACCCTGATGTTTCGCGGTGAATTCGCCCAAGGCAGCGGATGGCTGACGCGCGCCAACCGGCTGGTCGAGGATCATACGCAGGAATGTGCAGAACACGGTTACCTTCAGCTCCCAATGGTCGAACAAAGCCTCGCCGCCGACAGTCCGGACGAAGCATTCGCGCACGCAACACGTGCCGCGGAGATCGGACAGCGCTGCGAAGATCCGGACCTCTTGGCTATCGCGCGCCACCTTCAGGGGCGGATATTGATCCTGCGCGGCGACTATGTGCGCGGCTTCGAACTGCTGGACGAGGTGATGGTTTCGGTCACCTCGGGCCGGCTCTCACCAATCGTCACCGGGCTGGTCTACTGCAGCGTGATCGAGATCTGTCAGAAATTTCATGCCACGGGCCGGGCGAGGGAATGGACATCGGCGCTGGTCGGATGGTGCGCGGGACAGCCCGACATCGTTGCCTTCACCGGCAGATGCCTGATCCACCGGGCCGAAATCCTGATCCTCGACGGCCACTGGGACGAGGCCGGCCGCGAGGCCGGTGTCGCCAGCATCCGCCTTCAGCAGGGGCCCTCGAAGCACCACGCCGGTCCGGCATTCTACCAGAAGGGCGAGGTATTTCGCCTCCGCGGCCAATGGGACGAGGCCGATGCCGCCTATCGCGCAGCGAGCAGGCTCGGGTTCGATCCGCAGCCGGGGCTGGCGCTTATGCGATTTCAGCAGGGGCACGAGCAGCCGGCCCTTTCGGCGATCCGCCGCGCACTGCAGTCCGTCGACGACATGCCGGGCAAACTCCGCCTCTTGCCGGCTGCGGTGGAAATCACTCTCGCTGTCGGTTCGGCCGATGACGCTTGGGAGCTGTGCGAAACACTGCACGACTGCGCGCGCCAATATTCCGCGGATGCAGTCCGCGCCGCAGCCGCTGAGGCTACCGCGCGGGTGCTGATCCATGCTGGTCGAGCCGCGGAGGCATTGGCCCATATCCGGCGCGCGGTAGCGATCCTCTGGGAGCTTCGGGCGCCCTATCATCTTGCCCGGATGCGGGTGCTGACAGCGCGGGCCTGTCTCGCAACCGGCGATACTGAAGCGGCGCGGACCGAACTGGACGAAGCGATAAAACTTTTCCGCGAGCTCGGCGCGCGCCCCGACGAAGCCGTTGCCGGCAAGCTGCGGGTCACTATGACGGCGACAGGCAGCGAAGTTCTCACCCCCAGACAGACGCAGGTTCTGCGCCTGATCGCGTCAGGCCTGACCAACCCGGAAGTTGCCGGCGAGCTCGGTCTGAGCCAGCGGACGGTAGACCGTCACGTTAGCGATATCCTGACGCGGCTGAACGTGCGCACGCGCGCGGCAGCCACGGCCTATGCGGTCGAGCACGCCCTGATCGGCATGGACGTGTTTGGGTAATCCTACCCAAGCCAAAATTTCTCGTTGCGTGGGTACTTACGCCGAAGCGGGCAACCGTGGCGCGGGTCTAAACCTCATGGTGTGGTAAAGGCCGCAGGAGGTTTTCCCGATGCAAACGAATAATAACAACATGAGCGGGCCGGGCGGTGTCTGGCTCGCCACCGGAACGCTGCTGCTGGCGGCTGCGCTCGTCTTTCACGGGCCACCGGACGCGGATTTGTCTGTTCAGATGCAGAATATCGCCGAGGGCCATGGGCGATGGGCTACGGTCCATTGGACGGCGGCAGCGGCGCTGTTCCTGATCGCCGGCGCTTCGTTCCTGAACCTGGCGCTCAACCCCCGGGTCCGGCATTCGCCGATGCTGAGTTCTGCCTGGATGGTGATGGCTCTCGGCGCCCTGACCACGTTCTCCACCGCAGTCGCCGAGGCATCGGTGGTCGCGGTCGCGGCGGACCGGGGTGACACCAGCGCCTTCATGACCTGGTGGGCGTTTTCCGGCGGCATGGGTAACGGATTCTGGGCGCTCGCCCTGGCGACAGCGCTTGTCGCGTATCACGACGCCCGCGATGACGTCGGGATACTGCCCCGATGGGCCGCGATCGTCGGCTCGGCGTTCGGTATCCTTTCGGCAACCGGGTGGACACTCGGTGAGCAGCTCGGGATCGGCATCGGAGGTCCGATCTGGCTGATTTCCTCGCTTCTCATGTGCCTGTGGCTCGCGTGGTACGGGCTGTCCTCAAGGAGCCTCCGGTCGGGCAAGCCACAGCGCAAAGCGCCTGATCCAGCATCATCGTAAGACAGGAGGAAAAAATGTCCCTTCAAACGAAGGAAATCGAAGCGACGATCCACGACGTCCACGAATTCTTCACCGACTGGGTGACGGGCCGATGCCGTGGCGACGATGCGACGTTCAAGAAGAACGCGCTCGACCGGATCAGCGAAGATCTGGTCGCCATCATGCCAGGCGGCAGGGCGTTCGGGAAAAAAGACTTCGCAGGTTACATGAAGAGCATCTACGGATCGAATCCGGCCTTCCGTATCAAGATACGCGACATCCGGATCAGCCATCAAAGCGCCGACCTGGCGGTCGTGAACTACCACGAATGGCAACGCGACGCGAAGGACTCCGATCAACCGAACAATGGCCGGGTCACGACGATGGTGGTCCGCGATCGCGGCTACAGCCGGGGGCCCGAGATCTTGCAAGTTCATGAAACTTGGCTCCCAGCCGATGTCGTTCAGTCCGCGGATTTCGCGTTCTGAGAAGCGTCGGTCCGAAACGGGCAGAGAAAGGAATTGCGCTGGCGGGACCATCGGCTCTGCCGGCGCCATCGAGCCGGAACTGTGCTTCTTTCAGCCCGTCGGCTGGGTCGAGATCAGCGCCGACCCTCTGGCGACGTTTGGCTGAAGACGCCGGCCACGGCCGGCTGACGTTTTAGGTCAAAACCCAATCATTCTGAACGACCGAGTTGAACCCTCTGCAGACCTCTCGGCATGCTGTGTAAACCACGTCCGTTAGTTGATATTGAGGGCCAGGGACTCGGCCGCTATATTGAAAGCGTGATGCGCTTTCTCTAATTCGCAAGTTGCTTCTTCCGCCTGCCTGCTCGCTATTAACAATATTCTTGTCCGATTTTTTCGTTTGGGAGGCCGGCATGTCAGGATTGTAATCAATCAATTAGAGCGCCTAAAGACGGCGAAAGGGGAAGAGCTTTTGACTGCGGATCGGTTAGAGGATGGAAAGATTGCTAACGTAGCTCCACCGCCTATCCCGAGTGACAAGCGCATTAAGATTGAGCGTGGCGACAGAGCTGTGACCAAGGTCACGGTGCGCGAGTCCTAAGGTCGATTTCCACTCATCTCTGTCGCAGCCGGCAGTCAGCTAATTGAGTTGTTAGCCCTAATGCCGCAGGATCTTGCTGAGAAAAGCGCGGCTGCGGTCGGTCTTCGGGTTGGAGAAGAACTCGTCCGGCGTGCCGCTCTCGACGATGGCGCCGGCGTCCATGAACACGACGCGCTGGGCGACCTTGCGGGCAAAGCCCATTTCGTGCGTCACCACCATCATGGTCATGCCTTCCTCGGCCACCGCGACCATGACGTCGAGCACTTCGGAGATCATCTCGGGATCGAGGGCCGAGGTCGGCTCGTCGAACAGCATGATCTTGGGGCGCATGCCGAGGCAGCGGGCGATCGCCACGCGCTGCTGCTGGCCACCAGACAGCTGCGCCGGATAGGCGTTCACCTTGTCGGCAAGACCGACCTTGGCGAGCAATTCGCGCCCGGCCATTTCGGCCTCGGCGCGCGGGATCTTGCGGACATGGATCGGCGCCAGCGTGACGTTCTCGAGCGCCGTCTTGTGCGGATAGAGGTTGAACGACTGGAAGACGAAGCCGATCTCGGTGCGCAGCCGCGTCATGTTGGTGGCGGGGTCGCCGAGGCGCTGGCCGTCGACCGTCAGGTCGCCGTCGCGGATCGTCTCCAGGCCGTTGATGCAGCGGATCAGGGTGCTCTTGCCCGAGCCGCTTGGGCCGCAGACGACGACCACTTCGCGCGGCTCGACGCTGAGCTTGATGTCCTTCAGCACGTTGAGCGTGCCGAACCACTTGTTGACGCCGCGAAATTCGATCATGCCGGTTTTGGTCATATTGCCGGACCCTTGAGGTTCGATGTCACAACTGCACCTCGCCATGCGCCGCGCCCATGCGTTGCTCCAGCCGGCGGGCCAGCATGATCAGGGGGTAGCAGACGATGAAGTAACCGAGCCCGACGAGGAAGAAGACCAGCAGCCCATTGGGTACACGCTGCACCACCAGCCAGCCGACGCGGGTGAGGTCGGTGAGGCCGATGGCCGAGACCACCGAGGAATCCTTGATCAGCAGCACATATTGCCCGACCAGCGGCGGCAGCACGATGCGCATCGCCTGCGGCAGCACCACCTGGCGCATGCGCTGCCAGCGCGACAGGCCGGACGCAAGCGCTGCCTCGACCTGGCCGGTCGGGACCGAGCGGATGCCGGCGACGACGATCTCGCAGATGAAGCAGGCGGCCAGGTTGGTCAGCGCGATGATGCCGGCGGTGAAGGCGTCGAGCTCGATGCCGAGTTCCGGCAGAATGAAGAAGATCAGGAAGATCTGCACCAGGAACGGCGTGCCACGGATCAGGTCGACCCAGGCACCGATCGCGCCGCTGATCAGCCGGTTGCCGCCGGTGCGCAGGATGCCGAGGCCGAAGCCGAGCAGCGTGCCCAGCACCAGGCTGATCAGCGACAGCACCACGGTCATGCCGAGGCCGCGCAACGCGAGGGGATAGCTGCCGGCGATGCTTTGCAGCTGCTGCCAGATCATGTCCGTGCCCCCGCGAGGCCGAGCCAGCGCCCGGAGAGCGCCGCCAGTCCCTTCAGCCCGTAATAGAGCAGGAGGTAGAAGGCGGCGATGGTGATGAAACCTTCCGCCGGCATGAAGCGGTCGGAGGCGAGCAGTTGGCCGGCGCGCGTCAGCTCGGCGACCGAGATCAGCGACAGCAGGGCGGAATCCTTGACCAGCACGATCGCCTGGCCGAGCAGCGGCGGGATCGTCACCTTGAACGCCTGCGGCAGGATGACCAGGCGCATGCGCTGGACATAGGTCATGCCCGAAGCGACGCCGGCCTCGACCTGGCCGCGCGGGATCGACAGGATGCCGGCACGGATGATCTCGGCGACATAGGCGCCGCTGTTCAGCGACAAAGCGAGGATGCCGACGACGAACTCGGGCAGGATGAGGCCGAGCCGCGGCAGGCCGAAATAGAGGAAATAGAGCTGCGCCAGTAAGGGCGTGGCGCGCACCGCGTCGATATAGGCCTTGGCCGGGACGCGGAACAGCCGGCCGCGCTGCAAATTCATTGCGGCGAGCACGATGCCGACGGCGAGCGCGCCGGCAAAGGAGAGGACAGACAGCCACACGGTCGTGACGAGGCCCTGCCCGAACAGGGGCAGATATTCGACGATGGTGCGGAAGCTGAAGTTTTCGAGCATTTTGGACGGTGAATGGTGAATAGTGAATAGTGAATAGTGAGTAGTGAGTAGGGCGTACGCGAGTAGCGAGTAGCGAGTAGCGAGTAGCTCTTCTCTACTCCCTACTCCCTACTCCCTACTCCCTACTTACTATTCACTATTCACCATTCACCATTCACTCTACTCAGTGATCCTTCTTCCAGGCGTCGGAATTCACCCAGTAATCGAGGTTCTTCTGCAGGCGGCCGTCGAGGCTGACCTGGTCGAGGAACAGGTTCATCCAGACCAGCAGGTCCTGCTCGTCATAGCGCGTGGCGAAGGCCAGTGGCTCCTTCGACAGCATATCCGGCATGATGGTGAAGCTGCCGGCTGGGTAAGCGGTCGACTGGCCCTTGACCGCCGAGACGTCGTTGACGCCGCAATCGGCCTGGCCGTTGTTGACGGCGTCGAGCAGCAGTGGGCCGCCGCCCTTGTAGCTCTTGATATCGGCATCGGGGAAGGCGGCCTTGGCTTCCTTCTCGCCGGTGGCGCCGAGCAGCACCGCGATCTTGGTTCCCTTGGCCTTGCAGTCCTCGGTGGACTTGAAGGCGGTCCCAGCCTTGGTGAAGACGGTGCTGCCCGTGTACATGTAAGGCTTGGTGAAGGCGACCTTCATGCCGCGCGCCAGTGTCGGCGTCATGTCGGCGACCAGAAGATCGGCCTTGCCCGACAGCAGCGCCGGGATCAGGCCGTCCCAGTCGAAGTCGAGGAAGGTGATCTTGACGCCCATTTCCTTGGCCATCAATTCGGCGAGTTCGACCGAACTGCCGGTGCGTTCGCCGGCAGCACCCACCAGCGAGAAGGGCGGGCCTTGCGTCTGCACGGCGACGCGCAACTCACCGCGCTTGGTGATCTCGTCGAGCGTTCCCGCACTGGCGGCAGCGGTAAGGCCGGCGAGCGCAAGGCCGGCGATGAAAAGCTTGGCAATCTTCATTTGGGCATTCCTCCTTGTTGTCGTTTGTTGTTCCACTTGTTTGCTTCACCCCATCGAGGTGCTTTTTGAGCGGCAGCGCCGTTGCCGGCGGCAACCACCGTTCGAAAATCTTCAATCCCAGCTCACCGTTTCGGCGACATTGATGGCGCGCCTGGCGAGCTCATCGAGGAAGCGGCCATCCGGCACATGCAGCAGCGGGTTGAGCAGGCCGGGCGTGGCGATCTCACGCCGTGCCAGCATCTGCGCCACGATACTGGCGGGATAGCCGACGCCAAGGCTCATGCCGAACAGGCCGGAGGCGAGGTCGCGTTCGATGACCAGCTCCGAGGTCACCGTCTTGCGGCGGCCGCCTTCGCTGCCGACAAAGACGTTGCGCATCACGCAAAGGTCCTTTTCGTCCGCGCCATATTGCAGTTGCGGGCCAAGCAGCCGGCCGAGGAATTCGCGTGGGCTAACGCCGGTGCCGGGCACTTTGTCCTCGGACAGGAAGCCGAGCTGCTTCAGCGGCGCCCAGAACGCCGACCAGCCGGGCCAGCGCAGCGAATAGCGGCCGGAGCGCTGCAGCTCCTTGGCGGCGGCGAGCATGCCGGCATAATGCGGCGCGTCGCCATTGGGGAAGGCTTCCAGCCTGCCCAGCCCCGCCACCTCGATCTCGTGGATGAAACGATTGTCGTGCTGGCGGGCGGCCGGCACATCGACCCGCTTGCCGTCCTCGACCAGCACGCTGTCGCGATTCTGGCTGGCCAGAACCATGTCGAAATTCCAGCTCACCTTGTAGCGCAGCGGCTCGACCACCGCGTTAGGCTCGGGAATGCCGCCGCAATAGGAATCGATCGCGGTGATGGTGTCGAACTGGCCTGCGGCGCGTGCGTAGAGCACAAGGTCGATGCCGGGGTCGAGCCCGCATTCGGTCACGATCGAAACGCCGGCCTTTTCGGCCTCCGGCGCGAGGTCGGCGATGGCCTTGCCGTAATTGGTGGTGACCAGCGGCGTGCGCGTCGCGATCGCCGCCTGCACCGCCTCGCGCATCAGCGGTTGCGGCAACAGGTCGATGACCGCGTCGACGTCCTTCATCACATCGGCCAATGCTGGGCCGATCGCGCCCTCCGGCACGACGAAACGCACCCGGGCAAGGTCGGTCAGGCCGCCAAGCCGCGCAGCGCCGTCGGTTGCGGTGTCGAGGCAGACCACTTGCTCGACGCCGTCGCTGGCAACGAGATCGGCGATCGCCGCCCGGCCTTGCAGGCCGAGGCCGCCGAGAACCGCGATCTTCATGCCATTTCCTTCCGCGTCTCGTCCGACCAGCAGCCTTCCGGCAGGCTGACCCATTTGTTGCAGGACGCCATGACGACGAAGGTCTCGCTGCGCACGACTTCGCCCGGCTCACCGGCGCCGGGGATCAGCTCGCTGGTGACGCGGTAGAGATCGGCGACATCGCCGGCCACGGTTACGTCGACGATGATGTCGAAGCGCCCGGTGACGACGGCGGCCGAGTTCACGAAAGGCAGTTCGGAGATGCGCTGCGCCAGTTCCCGGGCGCGGCCGCGTCCCTGCGCATTGATGCCGACGATCGCCGAGATCAGCTCGGGGCGTTCGGTCAGGTTGAGCAGCCCGACGATCTTGAGCAGGTTGCGGTCGAGCAGGTTGCGCAGCCGCATGCGCACCGTCGGCACCGAGATCGCCATCTTCTCGGCGAGGCGGTTGACGCCAAGCTGCGCATCTTGCGACAGCAGCTTGACCAGTCGCCGGTCGGTCTGATCCAGATGTTCCCGCAAACGCTCAGGCTTTCATAAAAGGAAAGAAACTATCGTATTTTCTTTCTGATATGAAAATACCTTATGAGAGATTTTTAATAACGGCAAGAGCCATGTCATCCGCCGTGCCGCTGTGCCTATCGGCAGTTTCGTCGATGTCGCCACATTTTGTTCTTGCTTTGTGCCGGCAGCTATGCTACTAATTTGGGTATGGTGCTGATTCACACCGACGACCCGCCCGCCGAGGCGGTTTTTTTGTGTTCAGGACACCTTTGGAGGTTCAGCGCCGCCGGTTTGAGGCTGGCGGGACAGCGCCGTTCGGGACGCGCTGTGTTCGAGGGTGCGCAAGAGGTGCAACGCACCTCCATAGCACGCCGACCAAGTTGGTGGGGGCGCAGCAGCAACTCATTGCGCCTTCACCTGATGGGCGGAACGGCTCATCCGCGATATGGCCAAAAGCGGCTTTTCAATAAAACTGTAGCTGGCCAGGCAGACGGCAATGCAGGCGGTGACAATAACCACGCCTGCAAGCCATGGTGACAGATTGGCGCTTGCAACGACAGGAGCGGTCGCAAGCAGCACGATAGGATGCGTCAGATAGAGAGAGTAGGAAGCATCGCCCAATATTGCCAGCACGCGAGGAGCAAAAAGCCGGAAGTAGCTTTCCAGGCTGATGCAAGCCGCGACAAGGATCAACGCCGGGATTCCCTGAGCAAGGGTTCGCGGCAAGTCGAAGCCAAGTACCATCACCAGCACGGACATGATGGCGAACACGATTGCCGAGGCACCCAAGACGACAGGCAAGCGCGCCAGCCTGCCGACCAGGTGGCCGAGAGCCATGCCGGCAAGGAACTCAAACAGGATTGGCGTGGTGTAGAAAAACAGCACAGTGTCGGCGGCGGGTTTGAAGATGATGCGTGCAGCAACGGCGATTGCAAAGACAACGCCGACCGCGGCCATTTGCGTCAACCTGCCAAAACCCATAGTCGCCGCGAACAGAATGTAAAACAGGATTTCCAGATTGAGCGTCCAACCCACGCCAAGCACCGGTTGGACATAGCCTGTGACCGTATCGAGATAGGGTATGAAAAGCAGGCTATTGGTGGTCTGCTCAAGAGACACTGCACGACCGGCAAACAACCAAAGTGCGGCGACCATGAGGAAGGTCATAACCCAATAGAACGGAACGACGCGCGTGAACCGCTGCATCAAAAAAGCACGGTGGTCACGACGTCTGTTCTCCGTCGAGAGAACCATGACAAAACCGCTGATGACGAAAAACAGGTCGACGCCACTGTTTAGAATGGGAATACGCAGATCGAGCATGCCCAGTGCGGCCGGAAGATGATAGACAACAACCATGAGAGCTGCCAGCCCGCGCAAGACCTGTATCGATGTATACTGTTGAACCCGACGCGGCGCAGCGTGATCATTCTCTGGAATGATGTTCATTAAAAAATGGTCCCCGAAGCAGGAGAACATTAACATACGGGATCGTTGATGTGCTGATTAATCGCCGGTTTAATTAATACATAAAGTTTTATATAAGATTTACTGACATTATCGTGCGGCTGCACTCTAGATCCGCCTGACTTCGGCCGGGGCTTTTCGGGTTTGGTCCGGAGCGTCAACGGGCAGGCCCCTCGTGCTGCCCTCCTTGCCAAAACTTGGCATCTCCCCTGTGAAGAGGAGAATGGCCGTCATCAACGCTTTCCTCGCGTTACCGGCTGGTCTCGAAGATCGCGACGGCTGCCGCTGTCAGCGCGGCGTTACCGGATGCCACCGTTCCATCAGGAAGCTCCTTGCCGTCTTCCAGTCCGACGCGCGTCGACCAGTTGCGCTCCGCCGCCCGGTGCACGAAAGGCCAGACCGTGGCGTCGGCGCCGTGCAGTAGGATCGCCCGGCGCATCCCGGCGCCGTCGAGCACCGCGGCGATGCCGTCGCAGACCTCCAGCGCCGCGTCCGGCTCCTGCTCGGAGATTTCGATCAGGATGCGCAGCACCTGGCTGCTGTGGTCGAGGCGGACCAGGCGCTGGGCATCGGCGACCGAGGCGAGGCCGGCCTCGATGCCAATACCGCGCCGTCGCAGGCTTTCCATGACGGCGGGCGCTGCATTCTCGCTGAGATTGACCGAGGCATAGTCGGGCAGCTCGCTCCAGGCGGCGATCGCGGCCAGCGTCCGCTGGTCGTCGTTCTCGATCCAGGCACCCGTCGACACGCCAATCAGCGTCCCCGGGCAGGCGCGGCGGAGCGCCAGCACCGTCCGGTCCATCGCCGCCGGAGCCAGGCTTTCGCGACCGTCCAGCCCGCGGGCATGAACATGCAGTTCGGCGGCGCCGGCGGCGATGCAGGCCGCGCCGTCACGCGCCATGGCCTCCGCCGTCAGCGGCAGTTGCGGATGATAATCGGCGCTGCGCGCGCCATTGATGCAGGTCTGGACGATCATGGGGGTGGCGGCCCGTTGAAGTGGAACAAGTTTAGCGCACAACAACGAAATGGGAAATTGGATGGTGTCCCATCCCGCGAGGCTCACCCGGCAAGAAACGGGTGGTCCGCGCGCGCCGTTTCACCCATCTCAATGACCAGAAGCCACAGGAGGCGAAGCCATGACCATCCATTCGATAGGCGCGAAAGCGGCGGTGAAATCGGCGGAGCTGCGCGTTGCCGGATATGATTGGCGGACGCTGGCCGATGAGCTGAGCGGCTATGGCTGCGCGGTGATGGAAAAGCTGCTGACGCCGCAGGAGTGCCGGCAGATTGCCGAACTTTATTCGGACGAGAGCCATTTCCGCAGCCATGTCCACATGGCGCGGCACGGCTTCGGCAAGGGCGAGTACCGCTATTTCCGCTATCCCTTGCCCGACTTGATCGGCGGCTTGCGCACCGCGCTCTATCCGCGCCTGGCTGCGGTCGCCAACGACTGGAACGAGCGCATGGGTATCGCGCAGCGCTATCCCGACGAACACGCCGCGTTCCTCAGGCAATGCCACGAGCAGGGCCAGACGCGGCCGACGCCGCTCCTGCTGCAATATGTTCCCGGCGACTTCAACTGCCTGCACCAGGATCTCTACGGCGATCTTGCCTTCCCGCTGCAGGTGGCGATCCTGTTGTCGGAACCAGGCAAGGATTTCACCGGCGGCGAGTTCGTGCTGACCGAGCAGCGTCCGCGCATGCAGAGCCGCGCCGAGGTGGTGCCGCTGCGCCAGGGCGATGCGGTCGCCTTCGCGGTCCACAATCGACCGGTCCAGGGCAGCAAGGGCAATTACCGGGTCAATCTCAGGCACGGCGTCAGCCGGCTTCGCTCCGGCATGCGCCACACCGTCGGCATCATCTTCCACGACGCCAAGTAACCGAGCCGCCCGGTCGAGGCCCGGCGGCGACTACCGGGAAAAATCGCTGCGCACGATGCCGTGACGCTGGAGCTTGTCGTAGAAAGTCTTGCGCGGAATTCCCAGCGCTTCGATCGTGCGCCTGACGTCGCCGTCGTTGCGGCCAAGCGTCTCGCGGATGATGTCGGCCTCATAGAGCTCCAGCCGCTCCGGCAGCTTCATGGCGGTGTCCGATTGGGTCGGGGCAGGGGGTTGTGCTTCGGCGCCTTCCTCCAATCCAAGCACGAACCGCTCGGCGAAATGCGCCAGTTCGCGCACATTGCCCGGCCAATCATGGTCGCTCAGATGGCGATGTACCGCGGCCGGAACATTTGGCACCGGACGGTGGAAACGGGCGGCGGCGCGGTCGACGAAATAGAAGAACAGCAGGGCGACATCGTCGCGGCGCTCGCGCAGCGGCGGGATCGAGATCGTCACCACGTTGAGCCGGTAGTAGAGGTCCTCGCGGAAGGCGCCGCGCTGGCGCGGATCACCGAGGTCGACCTTGGCGGCGGCGACGACGCGCAGGTCGACCGGCCGTACCTCGTTGGTGCCGAGCGGGGTGACCTCGCGCATCTCCAGCACGCGCAGCATCTGCACCTGTGTCGAGACCGGCATGCTTTCGATCTCGTCGAGGAACAGCGTGCCGCCGCTGGCATGCTCGATGCGGCCGATCCGTTTCTTCTGCGCGCCGGTGAAGGCGCCGGCCTCATGGCCGAACAATTCGCTTTCGATGACGGTCTCCGGCAGCGTGCCGCAATTCAGCGCGACGAAATTGCCCTTGGCGCGGCGGCTCCAGCGATGCAGAAGGCTTGCCACCACCTCCTTGCCGGAGCCGGTCTCGCCGGTCACCAGCACGTCGACGTCGGTGTCGGCGATCTGGCGTAGCGTGCGGCGCAGCCTGTCCATCGCCGGTGTCTGGCCGATCAGCGGCAGGCCGTCCTGCGCCTCTCCGGCCGCCTCGCGCAAGGCGCGGTTCTCCATCACCAGGCGGCGCTTTTCCGCTGCGCGGCGCACGCTCTGTACCAGCCGGTCGGCGGCGAAGGGCTTTGTGATGAAGTCGTAGGCGCCGTCCTTGATCGCCTTGACGGCCATGGCGATGTCGCCGTGGCCGGTGACGAGGATGACGGGAATGTCGGCATCCAGCCGCAGGATGCGATTGAAAAGCTGCAAGCCGTCGATCTGAGGCATGCGGATATCCGACACCACGACGCCGGTAAAACCGGCGTCGAGCCCGGCCAGCGCCTCGGCCGCCACCGCAAAGGCGGAGACCGAGAAGCCGGCAAGCTCCAGCGTCTGCGTGGTGGCCTTGAGGAGATCGCGGTCGTCGTCGATCAGGATCACCGGCGCGGCATTGTCGTTCGTCATGATGGCTTACGCTGCTGTCTGGAGATGAATGGTGAAGCGGGTGCCGCTGTCGTCGCTCGAAACTTCGATGCGGCCGCCATAATCGGCGACAATGTCCTTCGAGATGACGAGGCCAAGGCCAAGGCCTTTTTCCTTGGAGGTGTTGAACGGCGTGAACAGCGATTTGAGGATCGCGGGTGGAATGCCCGGTCCGTTATCGGACACGCCGACCGTCACGCCGTCCGCGGTCTCCTCGACCGACACCTGCACATGAGCGTCGTCGCGGCCGTCGAGTGCTTCGAGCGCGTTCTGGAAGAGGTTGATCAGCACCTGTTCGAGCCGCACCCGATTGCCCATGACCTTGAGGCTCGGCGGCGGCAGGTCGATGGCCAATGCGTCGAGCCGGCCGGCAAAGCGGCTTCTCAACAGCATGACGGCGCCTTCGATAACACCACGTAATTCGACAGGCTCGGCGGCGGTGCGGCCCTTGCGGGCAAATGCCTTCAACTCCTCGGTGATTGAGCCGATGCGTTCGGTAAGGGCTGCGATAGCGCCGAGGTTTTCCTCGGCCGGCCCGGTCTGCTTGCGGTCGAGGAAGGTGCGGGCATTGTCGGCATAGGCGCGTATGGTGGCGACCGGCTGGTTGATCTCATGGGCGACACCGGCCGCGACCTGGCCGAGGATGGCGAGGCGGTTGGCCTGGACCAGATCCTGCTGCACGATTTGGAGCTTGGCTTCCGTGCTGCGGTGGCCTGTTATCTCGGCCTGCAACCGGTCGCGGGCGCGGCTCAAATCCTCGGTCCGTTCGACGACGCGGCGTTCGAGTTCGGTGCGGGCCGCCTGTTCGGCGGCAATCTGCATCTGCGCCGACTGCCGGCGCCACAACAGATACGCGGCAAGGCCGAGCAGCGGGACGACGACGCCGAGCGCAAGAAGCCGCATTTCGCGGACGGCAGCGGCGATCGGCGCTTCGACCGGGACAAGATAGTCGAGCCGCCAGGGGGTCGAAGGAACCGTCGTGGAAAGGCTGAGATACTCCGCGTCGCTGCCGCCGGGCGTCACCGCGTGGACGATCGACACATCCGGGCTGAGCGCCCGCGGGTGCGTGATCGGCAACGGCACAAGCGGCGCGTCGCCGAACTGTTGGCTGTCGCGGATCGCGGCTTGCTTGGGTGCGGCCAGCGGTGCGGTTGTCATGAAGCGCCAGGACGGCACGCTGGTGATCAGCACGACGCCGTTCTCGTCGCTGACATAGGCCGGGCGGTTGGCCTCGCGCCAGTCGGCTTCGAGCTGGTCGAACTCCATCTTGACGACGACGACGCCGAGCGGTGCGGCGGCATCGCCGACGCGCCGCGAAATGTAGAGGCCGGGACGCTTGCTGACATTGCCGAGCGCAAAATACTCGGCGGTTCCGGCCTGCATCGCGCCGGAGAAATAATCGCGGAAACGGTAGTCGTTGCCGACGAAGCTGATCGGCTCGCGCCAGTTGCTGGAGGCGATCGCCAGTCCATCGGTGCCGATGACATAGAGTACCGACGCCTTGGTGCCCGAGACCAGCCCCTCGAGCTTGCGGTTCAGCACATCGATTGCCGCGGCATTTTTCTGCGTCAGCGCGTCACGCACTTGCTGGTCTGCGGACAAAAGCAGGGGCAGGGCACGCGGGCTTTCGAGCACGGCGCGCAGCAGCGCGACCTTCAGATTGGCGTCGGTACGCCCCTGCGCCGCCAGGGTCTCGACCTCGGCGGTGCGGCCGTAGAGGCCGGCGCCGTAGAGCGCTGCGGTGACGATCAGCAGGGCGACGGCCGCAAACAGCAGCCAGGCTCGGCGCGCCCGCCTGGCGAGTTGCTCGGGCGTCGAAGACAAGGCACCGGCGGGGCGTTGCAGCATCGCCCATTTGTGCATGAACTCGCACAAAACACAATTCGACCTATGCGGAGAGTCGCACTTGACCATGCGTCCGGCAGTGCGGACGTTTGCGAATGCTCAATAAAATCAATGCTGAAGCACTCTTCTGCGTATCTGGCACGGCTGTTGCAGACACGAATTCAGCAGTCGCGAGGCTGCTGGTCTCAAAACAACTGCCCCGGGGAGTCGAGCTTTCGATCGGGGCGCCATGGAGGACGTCATGCAGACAGCAATCGCTGCCGCCGAGCCGCGCGGCAAACTTCCCTTATACCGGCATCTTTATGTGCAGGTGCTGGCGGCGATCGCCGCCGGTGTGCTGCTCGGCCATTTCTATCCCGAAACCGGCGAGGCGATGAAGCCGTTCGGCGACGCCTTCATCAAGCTGGTCAAGATGGTGATCGCGCCGGTGATCTTCCTGACGGTGGCGACCGGTATCGCCGGCGTTTCCGACCTGCAGAAGGTCGGCCGCGTCGCCGGCAAGGCGATGATCTATTTCCTGGTGTTCTCGACGCTGGCGCTTGTCGTCGGCCTGGTCGTCTCCAATGTCGTCCAGCCCGGCGCCGGCATGCACATCAATCCGGCCACGCTCGATACCACCAAGGTGACGGCCTATGCCGAGAAGGCGCACGACACAACCATCGTCGGCTTCCTGATGAACATCATCCCTGACACCATCACCGGCGCCTTCGCGCAGGGCGACATTTTGCAGGTGCTGTTCTTCTCGGTGCTGTTCGGCGTCGCCCTGGCACTGGTCGGCGATCGCGGCCGTCCCGTCGTCGATTTCCTGCAGGCGCTGACCACGCCGATCTTCCGCCTCGTCGCCATCCTGATGAAGGCCGCACCGATCGGCGCGTTTGGCGCCATGGCCTTCACGATCGGCAAATACGGCATCGGCTCGATCGCCAATCTCGCCATGCTGATCGGCACATTCTACCTGACCGCGCTGCTGTTCGTGCTGGTGGTGCTCGGCGCGGTTGCCCGCTACAACGGCTTCTCGATCCTGGCGCTGATCCGCTACATCAAGGAAGAGCTGCTGCTGGTGCTCGGCACCTCGTCCTCGGAAGCGGCATTGCCGGGCCTCATGGCCAAGATGGAGCGCGCCGGCTGCAACCGCTCGGTGGTCGGCCTGGTCATCCCGACCGGCTATTCCTTCAACCTCGACGGCACCAACATCTATATGACGCTTGCCGCGCTGTTCATCGCGCAGGCGACCGACACGCCGCTCACCTATGGCGACCAGATCCTGCTGCTCGCCGTCGCCATGCTGAGCTCCAAGGGTGCCGCCGGCATCACCGGCGCCGGCTTCATCACCCTGGCGGCAACGCTTTCAGTCGTCCCCACCGTGCCGGTCGCCGGCATGGCGCTGATCCTCGGTGTCGACCGCTTCATGTCGGAATGCCGAGCGCTGACCAACTTCATCGGCAACGCGGTGGCGACAGTGGTGGTGGCGCGCTGGGAGGGAGAACTCGACCAGACGAAGTTTGCCGCCGCTATGGCCGGTGACTTGCCGGAGGAAGTCGACCTGTCGCAGCCGGGTTTGCAGGCCGCCTGACTGTTTAGGCCACACGACTATAAGGCCCGGAGGCGGTTCGCCGGCTCCGGGGCAAAAGCGCCGGCGGTCGCAGTATGCCGCCTGAGACGCAACCTGAAGTGACCCTGTTTTCGACGCGGGGCTTGTTCCAGCCGCATTTGAAGGCCAGTATCCGCCATGCCTTCATGGCACCGTCCGCTTCGGTCCCGACCTGATCGCGAGGCGAGACATTTCGTCGGGCTCGGTTGCGACTCACCTTGGCCGAACCGTCGGAGCTTTTGCTGCCGCCAACCCTGACCATGGCAGCAGCCTCGAAGGCAATGGCGGCCTCAATACGAAGTCGCAAAGCGAAACGTGACCCGTCTCCTGATGGAAAGCGCAGGCTTTCTCCCAGGGAACTCGTTGCGCGCCAAGAGGGCGCTTGAAGAGGGGGCAGGCCCATGAGGGCCTTTGCCGAACCAAAGCAAGATGCGAGGTCAAACGCGATGCAGCCTGTCCCGAGAATTCCGGTATCCATCATCATCCCGAATTACAACTACGCGCGTTTCCTCAAACGCAGCATCGACAGTGCCCTCGAGCAGGACTACGCGGATGTCGAAGTCATCGTCGTCGACGATGCATCGCAGGACAATTCCACGACAATCATGGAATCCTATCGCGACGAGATCCTTGCATGCCCGCGGGCGCAAAATGGCGGACACGCGGCGGCGTTCAACACCGGCTTTGCGGCGAGCTCGGGCAAGATCGTCCTGTTCCTCGACGCCGACGATTACCTTTATCCAACCGCCGTCTCCACCATTGTCGAAACCTGGGATGATGCAACCGCCCAGGTCCAGTCCAGACTGCATATCGTCGACGAGGGGCAACGCATCAAGGATGTCTTTCCGCCGCCCGAATTGCCTTTCGACAGCGGTGACGTCATGCCGAAACTCCTGCACAAGGGCCGCTATCAGACGACAGTGACCAGCGGGCTGGCCTTTGACCGCGCAACGCTCGAATCGATCATGCCGATACCGGAGCCGGAATTCCGCCAGGGCGCCGACGGCTATCTGGCAACGCTGGCGCCGATGTACGGGCATGTCCAATCGATCGACGAATGCCTCGGCGCCTACCGGATCCACGGCGCCAACCATTCAGTCTTCGGTGAAAAGCTCGCCGAGCGGGCACGCTGGCGGGTAACCCACGATTTCCGCCGCATGCAGGCGCTGTCGGACCAGGCCTCGGGGATCGGCCTGACCATCGTGCCGTCGGATGCTGTCCGCCACGATCCGGTCCACCTGGAAGAGCGGCTGGCGTCGCTCTGCGCCGACAGCGGCCGACACCCCGTGGCCGATGATTCCCGGCTGGCGCTCGGGGCGGCCGGCGCCGTCGCCAGCCTCGAAATGACCGCATCCTTGCGGCGGCGCGCCATCCTTGCCGCCTGGTTCCTGTCGGTCGGGCTGTTGCCGCGGAAAATGGCGACGGCAGTGCTGTCGTGGAAGCTCGACGCATCGTCGAGGCCGGCATTTTTGAGCCGCCTGTCCAAGACTATTCGCCACGCCATGGGATAGCGGATAATGCCGTGACATAGGTCCGCCAGGTATTCGGCTGGCCCGGCTCAGCATCCAGCGGGCGTAGCTATTGCCTCCGATTGGCTGGACCATTCTGTAAATCATTTGCTTACACCTGCTTGACCCGCGTCAGCAATATGCTTACATGTTGCATGATCAAGTCGTTCAAGCACAAGGCGCTGGCGGACCTCTTTCAAACCGGAAAGACCGGAAAGATCGACGCCAAGATGCATAAGCGCATCCTTGTCCGTCTTGACCGCTTGGAAGTCTCGGAAAGGCCTGATGACATGGACCTGCCCGGCTTCGACTTCCACGCTTTGGAGGGCTTTAACCCGACCCGCTACACGGTGCATGTCAACGGGCCGTGGTGCATCACATTCGAATTCGACGCCAATGATGCTGCCCGCGTCGATTTCGAACAGTACCATTGAGACGGCTTAGATTGGAGAATCGATTATGAGCGTGTATGAGCCGATGCGTCCGATGGAGCGCTGCCCATCCCACCCTGGGGCGCTGCTCGACGACATTATCCCGGCAACCGGAAAGACCAAGGTGGAAATCGCCAATCTGCTCGGAATCTCGCGCCAGCAGCTTTATGACATCATCCGCGAAAAGAAGCCGGTGTCGCCGGCTGTCGCTGCCCGTCTTGGAAAGATGTTCGGCGACGGCGCCGCGATCTGGCTCAGGATGCAGGCTGCCTATGATGCCTGGCATGCGGAGCGCGAGGTCGACGTCAGCGCCGTTCCAAGGTTGCATGCTGCCTGAGATGCAATAAATCCGCCGGACCACCGAGCTCTCAAAAATCGATCACGGTCCTGCCTGCCTGGACCGGTTCTCCGGTTCGACGGCGCGCTCGACCAGGACATGCGCCTCCCGCGCGGCCTCGACGAATGCGTTCCGGGCGGCTTCGGTCCAGCGGTCGTCGCTCATGGCGCGGCGGCATGTGCGCAGTGCCACCCCGTGTTTGGCGCTGCCGGTGTCACGCCAGTGGGCTTCCAGCAACGCGACAGCCTGCCGTGCGTTGGAAATGTTGCGGATATCTCCCACGATGCCGACCGCAACCGCAACCGGCTTGGCAAACCATCCTTGGTTCATGGCGGGGCCTTCGACCTGTTGAACCATCTATAACGAAAATCGTAGCCCAAGGTTTCATTCGCGCCAGTCACCACGGCGTGAGGCGGCGTCTACCGCGCCGCGCGCAGCCTGACCACGACGCTTCGCGCCACAAGCACCAGCACGGTGATGACGATCAGGATCACCGAGAGCGCTGCGATCGCCGGGTCGATGTTGTCGCGCAGGCCCATCCACATTAGCCGCGGCAGCGTGATGGCGTTGACCGAGGTGATGAACAGGGTGACGCCGATCTCTTCCCAGGACAGCACGAAGGACAGCAGTGCTGCGGTGACGATGCCGAACTTGATGTTGGGCATGATGATGCGGGTGGCGCGCTCCCACACGGTCGCGCCGAGGCCGCGGGCTGCGAGGTCGATGCGGCGGTCGAGCTGGCTAAGCGACACCAGGATCAGCACCGTGGCGAAGGGCACCGTCATCACCGCATGCGCCATGGCGACACCCAGCCAGGTGTCATAGCCGAAGAACGACGAGAACCCCGAGATCGAGGTCAGCAGGAAATAGAGCGTGATTGCCGAGACCACCGGCGGCACCACCATTGGCAGCAGCACGAAGCCGACGAGAGCGGCGGTGAAGCGCGGCTGGAACATCCAGACGCCGAGGCTGAAGCACAGTGCCAGCACCGTGGAAAAGGCGCTGCTGACTATGCCGATCCTGATCGAGAGCAGGATCGAATTGATCCAGCGCGGATCCTCGATCAGCGCCTGGTAATGGCGCAGCGACAGGTCGCCCGACGGCATCGCCAGCATGCGGCTCGGCGTCAGCGATACCGGGATGACGGCGAGCAGCGGCAACAGCAGGAATAGCGCGACCAGGGCGGCGAGGATCAGCGAGACGGGACCGGGGCGGTAGGTCGGCATCGCGCTACACCAACTGCTTCGGCCTGATATAGCGGAAAAGCAGCGCCATCAGCGCGCCGACGAATAACACCAGCACCACGCTGATCGCCGCGCCCAGGCCCCAGTCTGGGCTCTGGAAGATGCGGAGATAGATCAGCTCAGCGATCATCACGCTGCGGCCGCCGCCGAGAATCGCCGGCGTGACGAAGAAGCCGAGCGAAAAGACGAAGACGATCAGCGCCGAGCCGATGATGCCGGAGCGGGTCATCGGCACGAACACCGACCAGAAGGTGCGCATGCGGCTGGAGCCGAGGCCGCGCGCCGCCAGCAGCACACGGTCGTCGAGGCTTCGCATCGAAGAGGCCAGTGGAAACACCGCGAAGGGGATGAGGAAATGCGTCATGCCGACGATAACGCCGAACTCGTTGCGCACCAGCGCCAGCGGCTCCGAGATGAAGCCGACCGCCTGCAGCCAGGTGTTGATCAGGCCGCGATTGGACAAAAGCGCCACCCAGCCGAAGGCGCGCGTCAGCACCGAGATCCAGAACGGCACCAGGATGCAGAACTCGGCCACGACGCGCTGCACCGGCGTGCCGCGTACCCAGACAACGGTGATGGCGTAGGCGGCGGCAACCGAAACGATCGTCACGATCGCGGCGATACGCAGCGTGCGGATGAAGACCGACTGCACCAACTGATCCGTGAGCAGCGCATTGTACTGCCCCAGCCCCGGCGTGGGCAGGGTGAAGCTCCATTTAACCACGCCAAGGAATGGCCAGGCGTAGGCCAGCACAAGAAAGAGGAGCAGCGGCGCCATCAACAGCGCCGCGCCCATCCTGTCGGAGAGGTATGCTCTCATCCGGTTATCCCGGCTTGTCAGGCGGAGATGATCTTCGTGTATTCGTCGAGTGCTGCCCCGTAGTTCTTGGCGTACCAATCCATGTCGAGCGGAATCTGCTTCTTCATGTTCTCGGGATCGACCGGGTTGATGCGCTTCTTGTCGGCGGGGATCAGCGCATCGGTGGCCGGGTTGGCCGGACCCTGGCCGAGCTTGTCGAACATGATGAGTTCCTTCTCCGGGTCCTGGGTGCTGGCGATGAACTTCATCGCCGCGTCCTTGCCGCCGGGATTCCCCTTGAGCACGGCGAGCGCGCCGGGCGAGATCAGGCCCTGGTCCCAGATGAACTTGATCTTGCCGCCGGAATCCTGCTCGATGAGCGAAGCCCGGGTCGACCAGACGATCGCCATCGAGGCCTCGCCATTGAGCAGCACGCTCTGGCTTTCGGCGCCGCCGCCCCAATAGGCGACGACGTTTTCCTTGAAGGCAGCGATCTTGTCATGCGCGCGCTTGAGGTCGAGCGGGTAGAGCGAGGCCGGCGCGATGCCGTCGGCGAGCAGTGCCGCTTCCCAGCTCGACACGCCCCATTTGTAGAGCGAGCGCTTGCCGGGGAATTTTGCCACGTCGAAGAAGTCGGCCATGCCGGTCGGTGCCTGGCTGCCGTATTTCTCGGCATCGTAGGCGATGACGTAGGAGAAGAAATAGGTCGAGGCAGCGTACTCCCAGCCGAATCCCGGCCGCATCTTCTTCTTGTCGACGACCGCATAGTCGATCGGCTCGAGCATACCTTGGGCGCCGAGTGTGATGGCCGAGAACGGATCGACGTCGACCAGGTCCCAGGTCGGCGCGCCGCTCTTGAACTGCGCTGCGATTGCGCCTTCGGTCGGGCCGGAACCGTCCATCTTGACGGTGATGCCGGTCTCCTTGGTGAAGGCCTGGCCGTAAGCGGCGTCATAGGCGGTAATGGCGTCGCCGCCCCAGTTGACCAGCACCAGTTCCTTAGCCGCGGCAAAGGCGCCGGTCGAGCGCAGCAGCATCGGCGTGCCGGCCAGCACCAGTGCGGCCAGCTGCGTGAACTGCCGGCGCGAGATCTCGCCGCGCACTGCCCTGGCGGACAGCGCCTCGATGGAATTTTTCTTGGTTTGGTTTGTCATGTCAGTTCCCCTTTTTTGTCGTTGGTATTTCCTGAATGTCAGCTTGGCGAATTCGCCACGCCGATCGTCATTGCTCTCCATCCGGAAGGAGGAAGCCTTTCTCCGCGGGCCAGGTCAGCCAGACGGAATTGCCCTTGCTGAGGGCAGAGGCGGCGACCTCGTTCGGCACCGAGACCGTCACCTTGGCGCCTTGGCGCGTCGTCAGATCGAGCCGCGTTGCAGCGCCGAGATAGGTCGAGGCGACGGCAGTCGCGGCAATGCCGTTCTCGCCTGCCGCGGCTTCGCGGGCGATCGACATGTATTCCGGCCGGATCGCCAGGATGGCATCGCCACGGACCTTCTCTGCCCTGCAGCGCATGCTGATCGCGCGGTCTTCGCAGAGGCCCGTCGAGCCATTGTCGGCCGGGCGCACGCCCTTCAGCGGCAGCATGTTGATCTCGCCCAGGAACTCGGCGACGAAGCGGTTGTCCGGCCGGTCGTAGACCTCGTCCGGCGCGCCGACCTGCAGCAATTTGCCATGGTTGAAGATGGCGACGCGAGATGACAACGCCAGCGCCTCGCTCTGGTCATGGGTGACGAAGACGAAGGTGGTGCCAGTCTCCTGGTGCAACCGCTTCATCTCGGCCTGCATCTGGCCGCGCAGGCCCTTGTCGAGTGCCGAAAACGGCTCATCGAGCAAAAGTACGCCCGGCTCGAACACCAGCGCCCGCGCCAGCGCCACGCGTTGCTGCTGGCCGCCGGACAATTGCGACGGCAGTTTCTTCTCGTGGCCCTTGAGCCCGACGCGCTCGATCATTTCGCCGACGCGGCGTTTGATCTCGGCCGCCGGTTTCTTGCGCACCTTGAGCGGGAAGGCGATGTTGGCCTCGACGCTCATATGCGGGAACAGCGCATAGCCCTGGAACACCATGCCGGCGGCACGCTGCTCGGCCGGCCGCTCGGTGATGTCGACGCCGTCGCTGTAAAGGCGGCCGTCGGTCGGCTGAATGAAGCCGGCAAGGATCATCAGGAAGGTGGTCTTGCCGGAACCGGAGGGGCCGAGCAAGGTGAGGAACTCGCCACGGCCGATATCGAGCGTCAGATCGTCCAGCGCACGGAACGAGCCGAAGCTCTTGCCGATCCCGATTGCCTTGATCTCTGCGGCCCGGCCGGGTTGCTGCATCCTGCCCTTTCCTTAGCGTAGGCGAAATCGTAGGCAGGGCGGCGGCTCACCGCAACCGAATAGTTTTCGCCTGATCGGCAAATTTGATTCATCTATGCGCCAATCTCCCCCCTCGAGGGGGAAATGTCGCCGAAGGCGACAGAGGGGGTCGCTTCGCTTGAAGTGCCAACCTCCTCTGCAGCAGCAGGCCGAGCCCAGTTGGACCGACCCCCTCTGGCCGCTTCGCGGCCATCTCCCCCTCGAGGGGGGAGATTAACGCTGGTTCTCCGACAGCTTCGACCTCAGCCACCGCCCAAACGCCTCCAGCACCGGATGCGCCGCCTTGGCGTGCTCGGAAACCAGAAAATACGAGCGCGGTGAATTGATCGCTATGTCGAAGGGGCGGACCAGCCGGCCTTCGCTCAGTGCCCGGCCGCTGGTCAGCTCGTCGCCCATAGCGATGCCTTGGCCGGCGATCGCCGCCGAAAAGACCAGGTTCATGTCGGAAAAGAAGATGCCGCCTTCCGGGTCGGGGTTCTCGACCTTGGACAGCGCCAGCCAGCGCGCCCAGTCCTCGGTGTCACCGAGATGCAGGAGATTGGCGCGCAGCACGTCTGCCGGCTTGGAGAAGCCGCCGATCTTGTTGAGCAGCGTCGGGCTGCACAGCGGCGTAAAGGAGATCCCGCACAACAGCTCGACCGCGCGGTTCGGCCAATTGCCGACGCCGAAGGCGATGAAGGCATCGGCCTCGGCATTGCTGACGTCGTCGAGACGGCGCGGCGTCAGGATGCGCAGCGCGACATCGGGGTACATCTGCCGGAACTCGCCGATATGGGTGCACAGGAACAGCGAGGCGAAACCCGGCGTACAACTGACGCTGAACGAGCCGCCGATGCCGGTGCCGGCATGGCGCGTCACCGCGTCGCCCAGCACCGTCAGCGCCTTGCGCACGTCGCTGGCATAGCGCTGGCCGCGCGGCGTCAGTGCCACGCCCTTGCCGATGCGCTCGAGCAGGTCGAAGCCGAGATCGCGTTCGAGCAGGCGAAGCTGATGGCTGACTGCGCTGCGGGTCAGATGCAGTTCGTCGGCGGCGCGCCAGACGCTGCCGTGGCGGGCAAAACTGTCGAGGGCGCGCAGCGCCTGCGTCGAGGGAATTCTCAAGAGGTGAACCGAATTTGCATGAGCCGGAAAAACATATCACTTTTTGGCGAGGCGCTTCACTGCTTTCTTTGACGGATGAAGATACCGGTGACCTCCGCGCAAGCGACCACGCTTGCCTGTCTGGACGACATCCAGCCGTCGCTGTCGGCGTGGACGCGGACGATCTTCGATTTCGGCGAGACCGCCTGGCGCGAATACCAGTCGGCGGCCTGGTATGTGGAGCAGTTGAAGCACGAAGGGTTTTCGGTCGAGGAAGGATCGGGCGGCATGCCGACCGCCTTCTGCGCCCACTGGACCAACGGGACCGGCCCGACCATCGGCATGTATGCCGAGTACGACGCGGTGCCTGGCAATTGCCAGGATGCGGCGACGGTGAAGCGACCGCGCCCTGGCCTCGGCGAACAGGCCGGCGGCCACACCGATCCGCATTCCGGCCTCGGCATTGCCAGCCTCGGCGGGCTGCTGGCGACCAAGGCGGCGATGGAACGCCACGGCATATCAGGCACGCTGCGCTTCACCGGCGAGCCGGCGGAGAAGGTGCGCGGGTCGAAGCCGATCCATGCCGCGAAGGGCTATTACGATGGGCTGGCGGGCATGGTCTCCTTCCATCCTTTTTATATGCTGCCGCTCTGCAATACCGCGCGCTGGGACACGCATTGCGGTGCGGCCTATGCGATGATCTACCGCTTTGTGTGCGACGAACCCGAAAATTGGGTTCGCGCAAGCGATGCAGCACCCATCCCGCAGGCGCATTCGGCGGTCAGGGCGCCCGGCGCTAACGACGCGCTGATGATGATGTATATGGCCTCCAAGGCGCTGCGCGATTCCATGCTGCCGCATCAGGGCGGCTGGTCGATCAGCGAGGCGATCCTGACGGCGGGCCAGGCGACCGCCGACAATCTGCCGGCCGGGCTGGCCGAGATCCAATACATGATCCGCGTGCCGACGCTGGCGATGGCCGAGCAGGTCACCGCCATGCTCGACCGCAATGCGGAAGCCGCAGCCAAGATGAGCGGCTGCCGCCATGAGCGGCACTGGGTGTCGAAGTCGCGGCCGGGGCTGGCCAACCATGCCATGGCAAGTATCGCCTATGAAGCGCTGTCGACAGTTGGGCCGCCGCGTTGGGACGAGGCGGCCAAGGCGATCGCCCGCGAGATCCAGGTCAATGCCGGCGGGGCGGCGACCGACGAGCCGTTCATCGCCGAGCTGGAGCAGCTCATTGCGCCGCAGGATGCAGAGGCGATCCTGCGCCGCGACCTGCCGCCGTCGCAGCTCAATTCGACCTCCGACGATTACACCGACATGTCGTGGCACACGCCGACGGCACGATTCTACGTCGCCCGGCCGGCGCTGCGATCCGAGAACGGCCACGCGTTTCCGTCCTGGGCGATGAATGCGCTGGGCGGCATTTCTGCCACCATCGATCCGATGGTCATCTGCGCCGCAAAGACGGTCGCGCTGGCAGCACTTCGCCTGTTGGAAGACGAGGCTGCGCGCGACGCTGCGATGGATGAATTCGTCACCCGCACCGGCGGCGGCATCGGTGGCTCGAACTGGATCGCGCCGCTCTGCGACTACGATCCGCCAATCGGATTTCGCTGGCCGGAATACATCACCACCCCGCGCGGACGGGATTGGTGGATACCAGGCAACCAAGCCGCATGATCAACCAAGCCGCCCTTCACGAGGAGAAACCCCATGACCGTCCATGACCGCATCGTCACCGAGCCGTTTTCGCTGCAGCGCCGCAACCCGGCCGGCGGAACCAAGCCGCTGACCGCCTGGGGCTTCGCCAACGAGACCGACGTGCTGACCGACGTGCTGCTCGGCTCGCCGAATTTCCTGCGCCATCTCTCGACCAGCTCGCTGTCGCGCAAGCATCTGCGCGAAGCGCCATGCAACGTCCAGATCGCGCAAGCGCAGCACAAGGATCTGGTCGCCGCCTATGAGCATTTCGGTGTCAACATCCACTGGCACGAGCCGACGCCGGAACTGCCGATGCAGGTCTACTCGCGCGATTCCAGCGTCATGACGCCGTATGGCGCCATCATCACCGCCATGGCCCAGTGGTGGCGGCGCGGCGAGAACTACGCGGCGATCCGCACCTATGAGAAGTTCGGCATCCCGATCTACGACATGGTCACCGCGGGCACGTTCGAGGGCGGCGACTTCAACGTCATCGAGGACGGCGTCGTGCTGATCGGCTGCGGTGGCGCCCGCACGCAGGAGGAGGGCGCGCGCCAAGTGCAGGCCTGGTTCGACAAGGAGGGCTGGGAGACCCGCATCGCCTTCATCGACGAATATTATGTCCATATCGACCTGATGGTGGTGCCGATCGCTGAAAAACTGACCGCTGTCTGCCTCGCCTGCACGGAGCCGGGCATCGTCGACTGGCTGAAGGGCAAGGGCCACGAAATCATCGACGTGCCGTTCCAGGATACCATGGCGCTCGGCTGCAACTTCATGTCGCTGGGCAAGGACCGGGTGATCGCGCCGACCTCGAGCCAGACGCTGATCGGTCAGCTCAAGGCGCGCGGCTTCGAGGTGGCGGCCATCGACATGAGCGAGATCTCGAAGACCGGCGGCGGCATTCACTGCATGGCGCAGGCGCTGAAGCGCGAGCCGGCCTGAGGGGCCGGCCTTTAGCCCGGCCGCTTGCGCGAAAGCGCCATTGTCAGCACCGTCGATCCCGCCTGGCGCGCGGCGCGCGCCTACAGCACGATGAGCTTTCCCTTGCGCAGACGCCGGGCGCAACGATAGGCGAGGTCGGCGGCGACCATGTCTTCCATGGCAATGCCCATCGCCTTGTAGGTGGTGATCTGCTGATCCGAAACGCGACCCGGCGCGCGGTCGAGCAGCATGGCGCCAAGCTCGGTGCCGAAAGCCGGATCGAAGCCGGCAAGCTCGCAAGAGCCGACCGGGGTCGGTTTGAACGCATCCTTGGTTTCGACAAAAAGACTGGATTTGCCGATGAGCTCGATCGGCATTTCACCGCCGGGCGGTGCCACCCCGACCGACGAGACATGCGTGCCCGGCTGGACCCAGCCTGCGTCGATCACCGGCTGGTAGGAGTGGGTCGCCAGGCACACCACGTCGGAACTGCGCACTGCCGCCTCGAGGTCGGCGACCGCCACCACCGACGGATGCAGCCGGGCAAGCGCTGCCGCATCGTCGAAACTCTTTGAAGCGACACGGATTTCGGCAAAGTCGCGCACCAGCGGCAACAGATGCAGGTGCTGGTTGGCCTGCACGCCGGCGCCCACCACGGTCGCTATCCTGGCATCCCGGCGCGCAAGCGCGCGCACCGACAGCACGGCGGAGCCGGAGGTTCGCACTGCGGTTATGAAGGTGCCGTCCATGATGCAGACCGGCAGGCCGGACAGCGGATCGAACAGGCTGATGGTGGCAAGGTGGCTGGGCAGGTTCTTGGCCAGGTTGCCTTCGAAGACGTTGACGATCTTGACGGTCAGGTTCATGCCCTCCATCCAGGCCGGCATGGCGAGGCTGTAGCCGGCCCCGGGGATGTCGAGTTGTGGTCGGGGTGGATTGACGACCTTGCCTTGTGACAGCACCTTGAAGCCGTCTTCCAGAACATCGAGAAGCTGGCTGAGGTCGATGCATGCCATCACGTCGGCTTCGCTCAGCACCAGGATCTCGGTCGCTCCCTTGCTGATTTCCGCCGCACTCCTGCCGGCTGGGCTGAACGCTTGTTTGGTCATCCTGCACTCCTGTGGTCGTCGAAATCGGCTCACCGCGTTTGCTTAGGTGAGAGAGGGAAGCGCAGGTTATTGCGACGTTTTATGTGATGAAATACGTTGTTTTTGGCATCTCTGCGTGAAATAAGCACAAAAATCTCTGAGATAGCGTGGATTGTGGAATGGAGGATCTCGACCAGATAGACCGCAGCCTGCTCAGGCTGCTCCAGGAAGACGGCCGTCGGACGACGCTTGATCTTGCCGGGCGCGTCGGGTTGTCGCCGACCGGAACCAGCCAGCGGGTGAAGCGCCTGTTCCGCGACGGGTTCATCACCGCGGTCAGGGCCGTGCTTGATCCGCGCAAGGTCGGCCGGGGAACGCTGGTGTTCATCGAGGTCCGGCTTGACCACACGGCGCCGAATGTCTTTGACCGCTTCGCCGAAGCCGTGGCGAAAGCTCCGGAGGTTCTGGAGTGCCATATGGTGGTTGGTGGTTTCGATTATCTGGTCAAGGCGCGGATCGCCGATATGGCGGTGTTCCAGGATTTCCTGCAGCGGGTCATCCTGCCACTGCCTGGCGTGCGCGAAACGCACACTTTCGCCTCCATCGCCGATGTCAAGCCGAACGCCCTCTTGCCGGTGTGATCAGGTGGAGGGGGAACGCTATTCAGGGCGACTTGCATCGCATCTTCGCCATCTTATCGCTCCCCCTGGCGTGCCTTCCGGTGCAGAGATGCCGGAGACCGGCTCTAGCCTTGCAGGGTCAGCAGGTTTGCGTCGCGCGCGAGCCGCCACTCACCATCCGCCTCCTTGCGCAGGAGCGTCAGCGCATATCCCGATCGATGGACCGGCTCGCCATTCGGCGGGGTCGCGGTCATATCGATGCGGCTGCGGATGAAGGCCCAATTGCCGAGAAGCTGTAGTTCCACGATATCGCTCGTGCCGTCGATATGAACGCCGGCCGTCTCCCGCGCGGCTGCCGCGAAGATCTCCTTGTCGAAGGGTTCCCGGCCGGGAACCATGAAGATCGCGTCGTCCGTCATCAAGCTGAGGACGGTCGCGATGTCTCCACGCTTGCTCGCATCCATCCACGTCTCGACCAGCTTTCGGATTGCTTTTTCGTCGCCCGTCATCCGTTACCTCCCTGGCATCTCGCCGTCATCGATGGCGCACGGCGCTCCTCCCTCGCTACTACATAGGGCTTAGATCGCTCTCGTCATCGATTGCAGTGCGTCGCGCCGCGGGTAGCACGGTCCGCGAGCCGGCAGGTTCGCGCCCTCCATGCCTATCGCCAGCCACCGGAGGCGGTGATGCGCTCGCCGGTCAGCCATGACGCTTCGTCGGAGGCGAGGAACACCGCGACGCGGGCGACGTCGTCGGGCAGGCCGAAGCGACCGAGCGGCGTCATGGCTATAATCTGCTTCTCGAATTCGCTGCCGACGATGCCGATGCGCGCGAGGCCCTCGGTATCGATGCCGCCGGGCGCGATGGCGTTGACGCGGATGTTGCGCGCGCCGAGCTCCCGCGACATCGACAGCGTGATCGTGTCCACCGCACCTTTGGTCGCGGCATAGACGAGCGAGTTCGGCTGCGGATTGCGGCTGGCGACCGAGCTTATGTTGATGATGCTGCCGCCGCCCGCGCCAAAATGGTTCACTGCTGCTTGCGTGGTCAGAATGATGCCCAACACATTGGTGTCGAACTCGCGGTGAAACTCGGCCTCGGTAACCGCTTCCAGCGGCTCGAATGCGAAGACTCCGGCATTGTTGACCAGTATGTCGAGCCCGCCAAACTCCAATTTCGCCGCCTCGAACAGGCGGCGCACATCAGCCGCTTGCGACACGTCGCCCTGGACGGCGACGGCGCGGCCGCCACGGTCCTCGATCTCGGCGACGACGCGGTCGGCGCCTTCCCGTGACGAGGCGTAGTTGACGACCACCGCGGCGCCGGCCGTGGCAAGACTCTTGGCGATGGCGGCGCCGATACCCTTGGAGGCGCCGGTGACGATGGCGACCTTGCCGTTCAGCTTGCTCATCAAATCTCTCCTTTGTTGACGATGAGCGGTATTTAATCATGATCGAAACGCGTATTAGGATCATCATGATCCATTCTTTCATGCCTGGAATTCCGGAATGACCACCATCCTCGAAAAGACCGCCGGTCTCGTCGCCTTCGTCCGAACCGTCGATGCCGGCTCTTTCCATGCCGCCAGCCGGCTGGTCGGCTCCAGCCCGTCGGCGGTGTCGAAAAGCGTGGCGCGGCTCGAGCGCCGGCTCGGCGTCAGGCTGATCCAGCGCTCGACGCGTCGGCTCGGGCTCACCAGCGAAGGCCTCGCCTACTACGAGCGCGTGGCGCCACTGCTAAGGGCGCTGGACGATGCCGAAGACATCGTCCAGATGGCCGATACGGCGCGCGGCCTGCTGCGCGTTACAGCGCCGGTCGAAATCGGTCGCGGCCTGATCGCGGCATGGGCGCAAGCGTTCCTTGCGCAGCATGGCGAAGTGAAGGTCGAGCTCAGCGTCACCGACCGTCACGCCGATCTGATCCGCGAAGGCTATGATGTTGCCGTGCGCATGGGGGCGCTGTCGGACACGGGGCTGGTTGCCCGCAAGATCGCCAATCTGCCGATCGTGCTGGTGGCCTCACCGGCCTATGTCGAGCGGCGCGGCCGTCCGGCATCGGTCGAGGATTTACGGGATCATGAATTCGTCCGCCACCAGATGGCTGGCCGGCCTTATCCGGTCACGTTTGCCGACGGTACGATGATCGTGCCGGATGGGCGGCTCGATACCGATGACGGCGGCGCCATCCGCAATGCAGCACTTGCCGGCGCCGGCATCGCGCATCTGATGCGGTTTGCCGTGCAGAACGATCTCGACACGGGTCGCCTGGTCCGCATCCTGCCCGAGGTGGCGATGCCAACCATGCCGGTGCACATCGTCCATGCGTACGGGCGACAGCTGCCGGTCCGGGCGCGGCTGTTCGTCGATTTCCTTGCAGGCCAAATGGCTGCGCTGACGCGATAGGGCAGATTCGGTCTGACGCAAGCACCCAGGTTTGGCAGAGACCAACCGTGCCGGCCGGTGCGAACCACCTTTACCGGAAGCTAGAAGGTGATCTTCACTGAATCGGCGCTGCGGCTGGCCGGGCCGTGGTGGACGGCCTCGATATTGTTGCCGTCGGGGTCGAGCAGGAAGGCGGCGTAATAGCCGGGATGGTAGGATCGCTCGCCCGGCGCACCATTGTCGGTGCCGCCGGCCTCAAGCCCGGCCCTGTAGAAGGCATCGACCATCGCACGGTCCTTTGCCTGGAAGGCCAGGTGGTGGCGGCCGGTCAGCTTTCCCAGGGCCGCCGGGCTGTCGGGGCTGGAGATGAACAGCTCGTCGGCCCAGAAATAATCATTGCCGGCGCCACCGATCGGGATGCCGAGCACGTTGAGAACCGCCTCGTAGAAACGGCGGCTGGCCTTGAGATCCCTGACCACCAGCTGGAGGTGGTCGATGAGACGGCCGCGATGAAGTTCCTGATTTGCCATGCTTGACAGCTCCTGATCGCCGGTTGGAAATCTAGCTTCGAATGGTGCGCGGTCAATCCAGAAAGCCGTGGAATGGCGCCATCGCGCCGACTGGATAAAAAATGCAACCGGATTGTCGGATTCAAGACATCTCCAACGTCCTTCGGACGCAAGCGGCTCGGCGAAGCTCGAAAAGGTCGTGCCGTATCAACGCTTCCGACATGGGAGAAAAGTGAAATGAGCCTTCCCTATCGTTGGGTTATCGTCGCGGCTGGCGCGCTGATGACCTGTGTCGCCCTCGGGGCGATGTTCTCGCTGGCGATCTTTCTCGAACCGATGGCGCTCGATACACAATGGTCGCGCGCCGGCATATCGAGTGCGATGACGCTGAACTTCCTGGTAATGGGCCTCGGCGGCTTCGCCTGGGGCGCCATTTACGACCGCTTTGGCGCCCGCATCGTCGTCATGACCGGCGCCGTGCTGCTTGGCCTGGCGCTGGTCCTGGCCAGCCGCACCGGTTCGCTGCTCGTTTTCCAGTTGGCCTACGGCGTGCTCGTCGGCCTCGCGGCAAGTGCCTTCTTCGCGCCGATGATTGCGCTGACCTCCGCCTGGTTCGACACGAACCGCAGCCTTGCCGTCTCGCTGGTCTCGGCCGGCATGGGCGTGGCGCCAATGACCATCTCGCCGTTCGCCCGCTGGCTGATTTCGGCCTACGACTGGCGCACCGCGATGTTCGACATCGGCATAACCGCGTGGGTGCTGCTACTGCCGGCCGCGCTTCTGGTGCGCCAGCCGCCCAAGCCCGCTGCCGACGGCGCTGCCCCAAACGTTGCCGCCGAGGGTGCCGGCATGACGGTTCCGCAGGCGCTGCGCTCGCCGCAATTCATCGTGTTGGGACTGACCTTCTTTGCCTGCTGCGCGGCGCATTCCGGGCCGATCTTCCACATGGTGAGCTATGCCATGCTGTGCGGCATAGCGCCGATGGCGGCGGTCAGCATCTACAGCATCGAGGGCCTGGCAGGGCTGGGTGGCCGGCTGCTTTACGGCGTGCTTGCCGATCGGCTGGGCGTCAAGCCGGTGCTGATCACCGGGCTGGCCATACAGGCCGTGGTCATCGCAGCCTATCTTGCGGTCAGCGAGCTTGGTCAATTCTACACGCTCGCCGTCATCTTCGGCGCCACCTATGGCGGCGTCATGCCGCTCTATGCGGTGCTGGCGCGGGAATATTTCGGCCAGCGCATCCTCGGTACGGTGTTCGGTGCAGTAACCATGCTGTCCAGCCTCGGCATGGCTTTCGGCCCGCTCGCCGGCGGCATGGTGTTCGATGCCTATGCCAGCTATTCTTGGCTGTTCATCGGCTCGGCCCTTGTCGGGCTTGGCGCGATGGCGATTGCGATCGCCTTCCCGCCGCTGCCGCGCAGGGAGTTGCAACCGGCTTAAAGCAGGATCGGCGGAAAAGGGCGGCCGCTTGGATGGCAAGCGGCCGCGATCCAAAAATAGCTGGCAGTGTTTGTTCGGCATTATGAAACGCGAATTGCTATGCCCGCAGAGGCACCACCTCGGCGCCGTCAAGCGTGTAGCGCGCATAGCGGAAATCGCGAATTCTCGCCAATCTGTCGCCGGCCCATTCCAGCAGGATAAAGTATTTTAGCCCTCCGGCCGAGTCGTCCGGATCGATCACAAGAATGGCTGGCTGCCGATCCACCAGGCCTGGAAGCAGCCGCCAATCGTGGATACCCGCGTAATTATGGAAGTACCGGCCCACTTTCGTGCGGCCGCTCGCCCGGAGCCGGTTGACGAGGTCAAGCCGGACGTCCTCGGCCAGCATGTCGCGGATCGCATCGAAGTCGCGGGCGTTGAACCGCTCCACGTAGGCTGCCAGACGCGCCCGCTCGGGCTCGGCCAACACCGGCACAGGCCGATCGTCAGGCTCGCCGGAGACTTCGCGCAGGCGCAAACGGCCGCGATGCAGTGCGGCTTTCACCGCCGGAACGCTGCTGTCGATAATGTTGCCGATCTCTTCGATCGTATAGCCGAGCACATCCATGAGGATGACGCTGCTACGCTGCGCCGCGGGCAGGCGCATGAAGGTCTGCAGGCTTGCGGCTGCGGTGTGTCGACCCTCGGCCGACATACCGGGGTCAGGGATCATATCGATATCCTCAACGATATGCGCGGCATCCAACCTGGCACGACGGCGTAGGTGGTCGAGCGCGGCATTGTGCGCGATGCGAAACAGCCAGCCCTCGACATTGGCTATCGGCCCGGTCCCGGGGAACGCCTCGAGCGCCTTGACCGTAGCTTCCTGGACGACATCCTCGGCATCGATCACCGAACCGGTCATGCGGGCGCAATAACGGTGCAGTTTCGGCCGTAATTCGCCGAGCAGCCGGTCAAATGGCTCCCGTCCTTCTGGCGTGCCGATTGCGGATCCGGTCATCGCACAAGGGTCGATTTCATGCGTATCTCCCAGGCAGAGGCGCCCGCCATCGGGCGCAGCGTCCTATAGACGCTCGACGATGGCAAAAGGATTCGGTCGAAAAAACTTTCTCTAGCTGGAATCCTTTCATGATCCCTACGCGTCTCTGGATCATGGGCTCGTGAACTTGGCTAGCCCTTTGTTCAAGCCGGAGGCGCCATAGTCATGAGCAAGCAAAGTGCGGGATCAACGAAGGTCTGGGTTCTCGCCCTCACGTCGATAGGCTCCTTGATGGTCGTTCTCGATGCGATGGTTGTGGCGACCGCATTGAGCACGATGCGGGTCGAGCTCGATGCCTCGCTGGAGACGCTGCAATGGACGATGAACGCCTATAATTTGAGTTTTGCCGTCCTGCTCATGACCGGGGCTGCGCTCGGTGACCGGTTCGGCCGCCGCCGTACGCTCGTTGCCGGATTGGCGTTGTTCGTCGCAGCGTCGGTTGCCTGCGCGCTCGCTGGCAATGCCGGATTGCTGATTGCGGCCCGTGCGGTCCAGGGCGCAGGTGCCGCAATGGTCATGCCGCTGGCCATGGCGCTGCTGAGCGTCGCTTTTCCCCCGGAGGAGCGAGGCAAGGCGCTGGGTATCTTCAGCAGCATCACCGGCCTGGCCCTGATCATCGGCCCGATGGCGGGCGGTGCGATTTCCGAAGGGCTCTCCTGGCACTGGATCTTCTGGCTCAATGTCCCGGTCGGCATCGTTCTCATCCCGCTGGTGATGCGTCGGATTCCGGAGAGTTACGGGCCGGGCACGGCAATCGATGTCCTCGGCGTCGTGCTGGTAACTGCGGCGGCATTCGGAGTGGTCTGGGGCCTGATGCGCGGCAACATCGTGGGCTGGAGCAGCTCTGAAGTGCTGTCGGCGCTGACGGCCGGGCTGCTTCTGGCCATCGCATTCGTCCTTTGGCAGCTGCGTACCCGTGAGCCCATGCTGCCTTTGCGGTTCTTTCAGGCGCGCGCATTCTCCTCGGGCGTAGGGGCGAACTTCCTGCTCTGCGCCGCCATGTACGGGCTCGTGTTCCTGTTGCCGCAGTTTCTGCAGTTTGCCCAGAGCCGTGGGCCGCTCGGCGCCGGCATGGGATTGCTGCCTTGGACCGCCACGCTTTTCGTGGTCGCACCGATCGCCGGCAGCCTGATCAACCGCGTTGGCGAGCGCTGGCTTGTCGTGGCCGGATTGATCCTGCAAGCGGCTGGAATGGCCTGGCTGGCGCAGATCGCAGCACCTGATCTGCCCTATATCCAGCTAGTCGCCCCGCTGATCATTACCGGTGCCGGCGTGTCGATGGCCATGCCTGCCGCGCAGAACGCGGTTCTCAATGCGGTCGCCCGGCCGGAGGTCGGCAAGGCTGCCGGCACGTTCAACACATTCCGCTTCCTCGGTGGCGTATCCGGGATCGCGATCGCCGGTGCGGTGTTCGCCGGCACTGGAAGCTTCTCGTCCACCGACGCGTTCAGCGATGGCTTCACCTCGGCAATCGACGTCTCCGCTCTGCTCTCGCTCGCCGGCGCGCTCGTCGGATTGGGGCTCCCGGAGCGTCGCGCAGTGGTGCTCGCGAATGCCAGCAAGGAGGCGTAACTCGGAGGCGGGAAGCTTGCGCTTGCTCCCACTGTTGTCGCGTTAACAGCAGGCCGCGCCAGCGCAGCAAAAAGGTCGCCGAGCGTCGGTTGCCGGCCGGTCCTGTGGGGGGCATCTGTGTCCAGACCCAGATCTTGCGCGCCCGTGATGGCGGCGAACATGCTGCATCGCAGCACCCTGCCGCCGATATCGGCGGGCCAAGGGAGTGCGAGAAAATCGTCAAAAATGGACAATTCGGGCTGGTTCCTGCTGTTTTTGGCTTTTATTAGCCGTGCCTCACGTTCCTGTTTCAAATGTGTCAACTTTTTGTGTTGCGTTGCACAATGGTGGTCCTATTCTGCGCAAGGGGGGCGCTTCCGATTGGAATGCGCCGTGAACGAAGCCGCTATATTGACCGATTGGCAGTTTCGCCGTCCCGCCGGCGTACGTCACTAATGGGAAATGCGCGCGACACCCAATTGGACGCGCTGAGGGCCATCGCCGTGACGATGGTGCTGTACTCCCATTTCTTCGCGGCTGGAGGGTCCTCGTTCTGGGGCCATATCGGCGTGCGTCTGTTCTTCGTGCTGAGCGGCTTTCTGATCACCCGCCTGCTGCTCGAAGCCCGCTCGACCGCCGAATTCGAAACCGGACCGGCGCTGAGATCCTTCTATATCAGGCGGGCGCTGCGGATATTCCCGCCCTATTTCGCCGTGCTGGGTTTCGTCTGGTTGGTGGACCTGGAGCAGTCTAGAGGATCACTGGTCTGGCATGCGTTCTATCTGTCGAATTTCTGGTACGCGGCGCAGAATGAATGGACGCCCTGGCTGCTCTGCCATTTCTGGAGCCTGAGCATCGAGGAGCAGTTCTATATCGTCTGGCCGCTGATCGTCCTGCTGGCGCCGCGCCGGCGCCTGGAATCGATCTGCATCGGCGTTATCGTGCTGTCGCTGGCCTATCGGTTTTATTGGCCGATCGCTGGAACGCCGGGTTTGGCACGCGACCTGCTGCCGCCGGCGTCGATGGACGCATTGGCGTCAGGCGCGCTGCTTGCCGCCTACCGGTCAAGAACAGCCGGCTTGCCGCAATGGCTTCGAAATGGCTGGCCGGGGCTCGCTGTGGCGTTTTTCGTTCTGCAGTGGTTTGCGCCGGCGCCGGCAAATCCGGTGCAGGAATGGGGCCTCTGGCTGCTGTTGCAGATACTGCCTCTCGTACCGCTGGTGGTCATCGTTGCAAGCTGTTCGACAGGGGTTGGCGGCTATATCGGAAAACTTCTCGAACTGCCGCCGCTGCTTGGCCTTGGCCGCATCAGCTACGGCGTCTATCTCTACCATCCGATAGTGCTGGCGTTGGTCGTCAAATCGCAGCCGTGGATCCCGCTCAACGTCTCGGAACAAGGGCCGGGACGGTTCCTGGTCGCGGGAACTGCGACGCTCATGCTGGCCTCGGTCTCGTGGCTGCTTTTCGAGAAGCCGCTCAACAGCCTCAAACGCCACTTCCCCTATGTTGCTCGAAAGGGCCGCGGCGCCATCCCGGCAGGCATCGACGTGGGCAATGCCGGATGGCTCGCGGCGGGAGCATATCCGGGCAGGCCGCTCGATGGCGCATCACGCTTCCCCCGCAAGCTGCAGCGAACCGATCGGAGCTGATCATGGCTGCTCCCTTGGTGTCCGTCGTGCTGCCGATCTACAATGCCGGACCTTATCTCGCCGCTGCGCTGGGCAGCATCCTGCGGCAGGATTACGAGTGTCTGGAGGTCATCGCCATCGATGACGGCTCGACCGACAACTCGCTGCAGATCCTGCAGAAATACCGCCAGGCCGACAATCGCATCTCGATCATCTCACGCGAAAACCGCGGCCTGATCGCAACTTTGAACGAAGGCCTGGCCGTGGCGCGCGGCGATCTGGTCGCCAGGATGGACGCCGACGACATCGCCTATCCCCAGCGCCTGTCGCGGCAGGTCGCGCTGTTCAACCAGCAGCCTGACCTCGCTCTATGCGGCGCGGGTTTCGATACCTTGCTCGGCAACCGCGTCGTCAGGGGTTCGCCCGATCCGATATTCCAGGACAATCCGCTGCGTATATTGTCGATGTTCTTCACGATCTTCATGCATTCCACCGTGGTATACAACAGGAATGTCATAGAAGAAGATGTTCTATATTACGATACCAGCTACAAGCATGCCGAGGATTTCGACCTGTTCAGGCGGCTGACCGACCGCTACCCGGCGGCCATGAGCCCCGAAAGCCTGATCGCCTATCGTATCCATGACGACAGCGTGACCAACAGGCACAAGCGCGAAATGCGCAGGACGCATTTGAAGATCGTCGCCGAGAACCTCGAGCGCGAAGGGCTCGTACAAGAGACGCAGGACCTCCGCTGCATCGGTGAAGTCCTGTCGATGGACACGGTTCGCCGTGCCGCCGAATGGATCCTTTCGCTTGAAGAAAGGATTGCCGCGCTGCCGGCCGAGACGAGGCCGAGCTACCAGGCTGGCACGCTGAACCTGTTCTATTTCCTCTATCAGCTGATATCGGGGGAAAGACAGCCGCTGCTGATGCACGAATTCCTGACGCGGACGGCGAAATGGAAACTCATCCGGCGCCGCGAGCAGTACGTGTTTCGCACCGGTGCCTTCGCGCCGCGTTTCAGTCTCGCCTCGATGTCGGTCACCAGGCAGGTGGATGCCCTGTCGCGGTATCTGCAATCCGTGCCGGCCGCGGCGGTTTTGCCTTCGAACCAGTTGAGCTAGCAGCGCATGTTCGTCAAATCCCATCAGCTCCAGCAGCGCGGCCGCTCGACGGTGCCGGCGGCCATGTCGCCCCGGCCGCAGCACGGGCCGGCATCGGAGGTCAGCTTCATTGTCTGCACACGCGACCGCGTCAACGTGCTCGAGCCTTGCATAAAGTCGATCCAGGCCGCGTGCCGCGCCTACGCTGCCTTCTCTGCCGAACTGGTGGTTGTCGACAACGGTTCGACCGACTGCACAGCAGAGCGGCTGGCCGGCATAGCCGAACTTTCGGACATTCCGTTCACGGCCATTTGCGAACCACGACCTGGACTGGCGGCCGCGCGCAATGCCGGGCTGGAGCGAGCGCGGGGCCGCGTGCTGGTTTTCGTCGATGATGATTGCGCAGTCCACCGGGATTATTTGCGCGATCTGCAGCGGCACTATGCGGCAGGCGAACGGGTCATCCGCGGCGGCCGCGTCGAGATCGGCGATCCCCGCGACCTGCCGTTCACCATCAAGCGGTCGCCGGTGCGCGCGCGGCTTACCCCAGACGTCCATCCCGGCGGCTTCGTGCTTGGCTGCAACATGACGATGCACCGCGATGTTGCAGCCCGCATCGGCCGTTTCGACGAACGGTTCGGCGCCGGCGGCCCGCTGCGCTCCGCAGAGGATACGGACTATCTAGTGCGGGCGGTGCTACTTGGGATCCCGGTCGAATATGTGCCCGACATGACTATCTATCACCATCACGGCCGGCGCGACCGCAAGGCCATCGAAAAGCTGCACCGCGACTACAGCATGGGCAATGGCGGGCTTTGCCTGAAACATATCCGCCACGCGCCGTGGCTGCTTCGGCATTGCTACTGGTCGATGAGGGCGGCCATGCGCGAACTGGTGAAAGGCCCTCTGTTCGACCGTGAACTCAAGCTGTCGCACTGGCCGATCGTCGGCATGAATTTGCTCGGCGCGGCCAAGTTCGCGGTGCTTTTGCTGGCGAAATCGCCGCAGCCGGCGCAAATGCGACAGGAGCAACAGGCAAATGCCGAGGCGAGGTGATCCGCCACCATGCGATTGATGCCGCCCAGCCTGCCGATGCTGCGCCGCGCGCTCGGAAGAAAGCAGTTGCGCCTGCTTCCTGCCGTGGTGGTGCTCGGGCTGCTCAGCGCCGCGCTTGAAGGCTTCGGCATCGGCCTGATCATCCCGTTGCTGAACATAATCATGGGGCAGCAGGGGCAGACCGGCATGGCCGGCTTTTCCGCCGTCTTCCAGCATGTCGGATCGAGCCTGAGCGAGCGCGACCGCCTGATCGTCATATCCGTCGCGATTCTCGGCTCGATCGTGCTGAAGAACCTGTTCGCTTTCGCCAACACGCTGCTGACCACCTTCATCTACGGCAAGGCGAGCCATTCGATCCGCAGCGAGCTATCGGAGCAGCTGCTGCGGGTGGGCTACCCGTTCTTCCTGCAGCAAAGCCCCGGACGGCTGCTCAACATCATCTCCAACGAATCCTGGCGGGCCTCGGATGCCATCCAGATCACGTTGGGGGCAATCGTCAATGCATCGGCCGCAATCATCCTATTGGCCTTCCTGCTGCTTCTGTCGTGGCAAATGACGCTGCTGGTCACGCTGGGGCTGGCCCTCGTCCAGGTCGCGCACGCCATGCTGTCGGCCAATCTGAAGGCGCCGAGCCGCAGCGTCGCCTCCCGCAACAGCCAGCTCGCATCGCAGATGCTGCATCTGGTGCATGCCGGGCGGCTGATCCGCATCTTCGGCCAGGAGCAACGCGAGAAGGCGGCATTCGACCAGGCATCGGATGCGGTGCGCCGGGCGGCGTTCGTGCTTTTGACGCGTCAGGGAGCGTTGCCGCCGCTGACCGAGGTTCTGCACGCCATGCTGTTCCTGGCGGTGGTGATCGGCGCCTGGTTCGCCAATGTTTCCTTCCCGCTGATCGTCGCCTTCGTCATCCTGCTCTACCGGCTGCAGCCCTACATGCGGTCGCTGCAAATGGCCTGGAGCCAGCTGCAGGGCCTGAGCGGATCGCTGGAAGAGGTGACGTGGATGCTGGACCCGTCCGACAAGCCCCAGCCGCCGCAAGGCAGCGCAGCGTTCCCCGGGCTCAGCCAAGGCATCAAGTTCGAGGACGTCACCTTTACCTATTCCGGCTCGGAGCAGCGCGCGGTGGTGCTGCATGCGGCGAGTTTCGATATCGGTAGCGGCCGCTCGACCGCGCTGATCGGCCGGTCGGGCGCCGGCAAGACGACGATCGTCAACCTTTTGTGCCGCTTCGTCGAACCGGATAGCGGCAGGATTCTCGTTGATGGATCGCCTCTGGACCGCATCGACCCCAGCCAATGGCGAAAGCACATCGCGCTCGCCAGCCAGGAGCTGGAGCTGGTCGACGGCACGATTTTCGACAACATCATCTACGGCCAGGACGCGGCCTCGGCCGATGACGCCGAGCGCGCGGCAAAACTGGCCGAAGCGCATGGCTTCATCGAGCAACTGCCGCAGGGTTACTGGACGGTCGTCGGCTATCGTGGCGTCAATCTCTCGGCGGGACAGCGGCAGCGGATCGCGCTGGCCAGGGCCCTGGTGCGCGATCCCGATATCCTCATCCTCGACGAAGCCACCAATGCGGTGGACGGCCTGTCGGAAGCGGCAATCGTCGAGACGCTCAAGTCGCGCGCCGGCCGTCGCACCACCATCGTCATCAGCCATCATCGCAGCACCATCTCGTTCTGCGACGACGTCGTGATCCTGAGCCACGGCCGCGTGAAAAAGCAGGCACCCTTCGCCGCCCTGGCGACGCTCAGCATGGACGAGCTTTACCAGCACGAGGCGCTGGAAGGCTGAGGGCGACCCCGCTGCATGCGCGCGCTGGGAGGTCGTCTCGGATGTCAAGCCAGGTCAAGCATCTCAGGGGCGAGGAAGACCTCCGCCATACGTCTCTACGGGATTTCTGGGATGATGAGTGATCCCGAGCTTACCCGCTTTCCATCTGGAGCGTACCGAACCAAGGGTCCGCCTGCCAAATCCAGCAATGGCAGGCGGACCCTAATCAGCGCATGAAGGGACTGATTCTGCGCCGATGTCTCCTCGAGGAGGTGACGCCATCAACTGAAGACGGGCGCAGTTGTTCCCGACGCCGGCCGTACACAAGACCATTGCGCAGGCAGGTCAGACTTAGGTCCCTGTAAACGCGCATCGCTGGCTGGAGTGAACATCGGATCGGCTCGGTGGTAGCGAAACTTCGGCCGGAGATAGATGCAGCCATTGGGTTCCGGGGCATGACCGGCTCGGCGCTGATGATGGGCGGCGATCGATCCCCGCACGACTGATGCCGAGGGGCGCTTGCAGTCCTGCGGAATACGCATCCACCGGCGCCAGTGAAGTTGTCCAAGCGGTACGGGCTCAGCGGTCGTCAAGCTGTTGCTAATATGCAGCACAGGCAGCGCTCTATGAACGGGGTCGCTTGGAACCGCTACCTCCGACCAACCGTTAGTGTCACAATGACAAACCAAAAAGTGAGGCTGATGATGGACCCGATGCAAAACAACACGTTGGAGATCTGGTGTCTTGCGGCCGTTCCGCTATCACTACTCCTTACGGTATTATTAGCCGGATTTATCCTTTAGCTGGACCCAACGAGGCCGGCTGCGGACCGGGGCCCGGAAGATGAAAATGCCGGCCATTTAGGCACGCTAGGCGTCGCGGACACCTCGTAGCACCAGGCCGTGGCAGCCTTTCCAACATTGCCATCATAATCGGCTCTTTCGACCGGTCCGGTCGGCGGCGATTGCTCGCAGGCCCGTTGCGAGGGCGAGCATGCGAGCTCGTACGTTTTTTACACAATCTGTGATTGGTGGACTCGCCCGCCGCCATCGACGTTAATTTTGCGTTAGCGACAGGAGGGGGGAGATCGCTAACGGGAGGAAGAAAATGAAAGAAAACTACGATCTGACGATCGATTACGACGAACCTTACGACAACAAGCCTTACGATCTAGCCACATTCGCAAGGAAGCACGGGCTCAACATTCGAGCCGCCGAGCTTCTTCTTTTCGCCAAAGGCCCGTCTCGAGCGGCCTGCGATGCCGCGGCGAGGGCTTTTCTCGCGGCGGTAGCCGCACAAGCTATGAGACAATCGGCGCGGTAGGTCTCACAAAGCCATTGCTGACACGGCCTGCCGTGTCAGCAACTCAACGGACAGCGCTGGAAATTCCGGGCCGTTTCCAACAAGATGCCTGAGCATCCGGGAACGGCCTGAAAATGTGCAATCTCTACAACATCACGACCAGCCAGGAGGCTATCCGCCAGTGGACCCGCGCCTTGCGCGACATCCTCGGCAATCTCGAACCCTCCATCGACATCTATCCCAACCAGCCCGGCCCGGTGGTGCGCAACGCGCCGGACGGCGAACGCGAATTGGCCAATCTGCTGTGGGGCATGCCGACGCCACTGGAGCGGGTCAAGGGCAAGGCCGACTATGGCACCACCAATATCCGCAATCCGCAATATGGCCATTGGCAGCAATATCTCGGCATCGAGAACCGCTGCGTGGTGCCTGTCACCAGCTTCGCCGAGCCCAGCCCGACGCCCGGCGACAAGGACCCCGAGACCGGCATTCAGCGCAACTACTGGTTTGCACTCGGCGAGGACCGCCCGCTATTCTTCTTTGCCGGCCTGTGGACGCGCTGGCAGGGCATTCGCAAGATCAAGGACGGCCCCGCCGATCACCAGGTCTATGGCTTCATGACGACCCAGCCCAACGCGCTGATCGCGCCGATCCACGAGAAGGCGATGCCGGTGATCCTGACCACGCCGGAAGAAACCGAGGCCTGGCTCACCGCGCCGTGGTCGGAGGCAAGGCACCTGCAGCGCACGGCGCCCGATGACGCGCTGGTGATCGTCGACAAGCCGGCGACACAGATCAAGTTTCCGCAGCAGGCGCCGGTGCAAGGCTCGTTGTTTTAGCGCTTGAACTTCTGCAGCACCCAGATGTAGCCCTTGGGTGGATGGTCCTGGTCGATGAACTGCGTCTTCACCGTCGTGTCCTTGCGGCTGCATCGTTTGCACCTGAACCCGATCGCTTCCAGCGGCTTGTTCCAGCCCACCACCTGGGCCACGTCATTCGCCCTGAAGCGTCCGACATGGTAGCAATGGCCGCACTCCACGATGAGCAGCATGTTGGCCTTGGCGGCACGCCCAACGCTGTCCATCGGCCCGGCCATGGCTCATTTCCGGGTCGAGTAATCCTCGGGGAGGGGAAGCAGGCCAAGCTCCGCCATCCGGTAATCGGGCTCCTTCTCCGCGACGCTGGCCAGCACCTCGTGCAATTTCTCGACAAGCCCGCAAAGCTGCCAGAACAGCTCGCCATGCGCCTTCAGATGCAGCTGCGACGACAGCACCGTCTTGCGCAGGCTCAAAGTGTCCCTGATGATCGCCTCCGCATCCCTCGCCGACAGCCTGTCAAACCGGCTTTTTCGTCTGCCCATCGCGGCTCTCCTCGATTTGTGAGCAACCGCCCCGCCTACTGACAAATAGGAAGGCATTCCTCGCAGAGTCAATTCGCTCTTGACATTTTTGTTCCCGTTTTGTTCAATTTCAACAGGAACGCTGGAGGCACCGCCAAGGACCACATCGTGACGCTGGACAGCCTAGGAGGCTGCCCTCCGGCGCGGCTGCCTGGGAAGCGACAGCACGCCCCTCAATGCCTCTTGAAATACTGCACCTCGCGTTCGTGCTTTTCGGCGGCCTCGCGGGTATCGAAGGTGCCGAGATTGCGGCGCTTGCCGGTCTTTTCGTCCTTCTTGCGCGAATAGAGGCGGTATTTTCCGTCCTTGAGTTTTCTGATCATCTGTCACTCCCCGAGCCGCTGCTTCCCCTTAAGGTTGCGCGCGGCTTGTTCGATAGCCGCCCTGTCGTTTCCCAGCCTGTCGATCAGCTCCTGCGCCTGTTCGCCCGATATGCCGGTGCGCACCGCCAGGGCCTCCACCGTCAAAACGTCGGAGCTCGCGACCTCGCGGGTTTCCGGCAGGGCATCGCCTGCCGTCAGTGGCAGGGCTGCCTCCCTGTCGATCTCGGCCTCGGCCTGGTGCCAGTGCCGCTTGGGATCGCCATGGATCCCGCCTTCGCGTTCCCAGATCTGGTATGCGCGCTCACGAATCTTGTCTTCCCGGTCGTCGCCCATGTTGACTTCTCCTTTGGGTATCGGATGAACGCCGCGCCAACCCGAACGATCCAAGAAATCTGCGTGATCGTTGGGTGGGTCGCACAAGGCGCCATGCACTGCGGCCGCCAGCCACCCCCCGGCCTGCCTACTCGCACTGCCTGCGCGGCCCCCCGGAATACGGCTGATAGCTGTTGTCCTCCGGTCGATATGACCGGTAGCGGCTGAAGCAGTATTGCACGTGATCGGATGAGAGCTCGGCGGCGCCGGTTTCGTCCGATGGCGGGTAGCCCTCCAGTGACGACCTATCGCTCGCCTCGACGTAGCTGCCGCCATCGGTGATGTCGAGATAGGGCGAGATGCAGGGGCGCTGTTGTCCGCTGTAGGACGTGTAGCGGTTGTCGTCCGGCCGGTAGGAGCGGTAGCGGCTGGCGCACCATTCGACATGGGCGGCGGGTAGCGTCTGCTGCTCTTCCGCTGGTGGCTGGGTAGAGCCGGTCGCGGTGATGTCGGTTGTCGACGCTGCGGCATCGGCGGGTTTCGAGCTGCGATCAACTTCCGAGGTGCGAACGGGGACCGGGCGGGCCGGGAGGCGCTCGAGGCGCTGCGAGGCCGGGTTCACCGGTCGCGGGTCCTTGGCCCACAGTTCGGCGACGCTGGAGACCGGGGCGGCCGGCCGTACCGGCTTGGCTATTAGAAGCCAGGTGGCGAAGGCGAGGCCGCTGGCGAATACGGCAAGCGTCAGCACGAAGCCGCCAAAGATTGCGAACAAGGCTTTCATGCCGCGCTCCTTCGCCTCCCGGTTAAGGAAATGCGGGGGCGGGGAATCCGGTTCCAGGAAAGCGCGGGGCACTCAAAGAGGGGCCCCTCTCCGTCTCGGCTTCGCCGAGACACCTCTCCCCGCTTCGCGGGGCGAGGAACCAAGGCCTCTTAGGCGGCTTTCAGTGCAGGCCGAATTCGCGCAGCAGTTCCTCGCGGTAGCGTACGAAACGGCTTTCGCTGCGCTCGCGCGGGCGGGGCAGGTCGATGTCGATCAGCCGCGCCGCGCCGCCTTTCTCCTTGGGCAGGATCAGCACCCGGTCGGCAAGGTAGATCGCTTCCTCGAGGTCGTGCGTCACCATCACCATGGTGACGTTCTCCTCGCTCCAGATGCGCGCCAGTTCCTCCTGCATGCCGATCTTGGTCATCGCGTCGAGCGCGCCCAGCGGCTCGTCAAGCAGCAGGATTTCGGGCTGCATGGTCAAGGCGCGGGCGATGCCGACGCGCTGTGCCATGCCGCCCGATAGCTGCCGGGGAAAGGCATCGCTGAATTCGGCGAGGCCGACCAGCGCGATATAGAAGTGCGCCCTTTCCTCGGCCTCCGCCTTCGGCACGCCGCGCACTTCGAGACCGAAGGCGACATTGCCGAGCACGGTCAGCCAGGGCAGCAGGCGCGGCTCCTGGAAAATCACCGCACGCTCGGCGCCGACGCCGTGCACTGGCTTGCCGTCGATGGCGACGCCGCCGCTGTCGGCAGCCTCCAGCCCGGCAAGGATGCGCAGCAGCGTGGTCTTGCCCGATCCGCTGGCGCCGACGATGACAAGGCATTCACCCGAGTGGATGTCGAGGTTGAGGGTCCTCAACACGGCGAGCGAGCGCCCGCCGATGCTGAACGATTTGGACAGGTCGCGTATGCTGACCTGACCGCCGCTTGTGCTGCTCATCGCGCTCGTCTCCCAACTGGTTGGTCGGTTGCTTTTGTCAGTTGGTCTTGGTTTCGCCCGGCCGGTAGAGGATGTCCGCTGCCTTCAGCTTACCCTTTGGCAGGCGGCCGTCGCGCTCGAGCACGCTGACCCAGAAGTCGATGTCGCGGTCCGTCGCCTTGGCGCCATGGCGCAGGCCGAAGCCGGTCCAGTAACGCGCCAGCTCGCCGTTTTCGCCGCGCTTGTCGAGGATGTTTGCCAGCACCTTGCGCGCTTCGTCGGGGTTCTGCAGCGACCAGTCGGAGGCGCGCGCCGATTGTTCGACGAAGTTGCGGGCGGCGTCGGGATGCGCGGCGATGAAGTCGCGCCTGAGCACGACGAAGCCGCCGGCCAGCTCGCCCAGCACGTCGGTGTCGTTGAACACGCCACGCACGCCGCCGTTGTCCACGAGGGCGCCGGCAAACGTCGCCTGCCAGTAGCCGAGCGCCGCGATGTCGACCTGACGGGAGCGCAAGGTCTGTTCGAGCTGCGGTCCGGGCACGACGACGAGATTGGCGGCGTCCGGCGACAGGCCGACGCTGTGCAGCGCCTCGCGCACGGTATAGTCGAGATGGGCGCCGAGCGTGTTGACGGCGATGGTCTTGCCGGCAATGTCGGCGATCGATTTGATCGGGCTGTCATCGAGCACGTAGAAGACGCTGCGCACCTTGCTGTTGATGCCGTTGCTCGGATAGACGGCGACGAAGTCGTTGCCGCCGGAGATCGAGTTGATCACGGCTGCGGTTGCAGCCGAGCCGATATCGACGCTGCCGGAGGCGAGCGCAAACAATGATTCCGGGCCGCCGCCGGAATAGCCGACATTCTCGACCTCGATACCGAGGCCTTTGAAATAGCCGAGCTCGCCGGCCAGCTCATGCGGAGAGATGCTGCCACGGCTGGCGAGGGAGCGGAACTTGACGGGTGCCGCTTCGGCAAAGGCGAAGCGCGGCAGGCCGGCGGCGAGAAGGCCGGCGGCGAAGGGCGCGCCGGCAAGCAGGGAACGGCGGGAGATTTTCATGGTCCGGGTCTTTCCTGATTTGAGTTCTGGCCTGGTTGAGATTGGTAAGCGCGGGTGGTCAGTCGACGGCATTGCTCCAGCGGCAGAGCCGCCGCTGCAGGCTGACCAGCGCCTGGTTGGCGATCAGGCCGAGGCCGGCGAGGATGACGATTGCCGCAAACATCAGCGGGATCTGGAAGTTGTACTGCGCGTTCATCACCTGAAAGCCGATGCCCTTGTTGGCGCCGATCATTTCGGAGGCGATCAGAAGGAGCAGCGCCGTGGTGGCGCTGAGCCTAAGCCCAACGAAGATCGACGGCACGGCGCCGGGCAGCACGACGCGACGGAAGACGGTGAGCTGCCTGGCACCATAGACGCGGGCCATCTCCAGCAGTTTCGGATCGACCTGCTTGACGCCGCCGATGGTGTTGAGCAGCAACGGGAACAGCGTCGCCCAGAAGATGACGAACACCTTGGAGGCTTCGCCGAGCCCAAGCAGCAGGATGAAGACGGGATAGAGCGCCAGCGCCGAGGTCTGGCGGAAGACCTGCAGGATGGGATCGAGCGCGGTCTCGACCGCCCGCACCTGGCCCATGAACAGGCCGAGCGGGATGGCGACCAGCACGGCGGCCGCGAAAGCGAGACCGGCGCGCTGCAGGCTGATGGCGATGTCGCCGAGCAGAGTGCCGCCGGCCAGCCCCTTCCAAAGTGCTGCGACAATCATGTCGATCGGCGGCAGCACGGCCGCGTTGACCCAGCCCGCGCTGCTCGACACTTGCCAGATTGCGAGGAAAGCGATGAGGACGCCGTAGCGCGACAGGAAGCGGATGCCCGCCCGGCCACCGAGGCGCAGGAAGTCCGTGCCGAGGCTTGTCGTGCTGTCAGGCGTGCCGAGGCTGGCGGCCTGTTCGATGTGCTGCAAGGTCATCGTGTTGCCTCCTGCTTGGAAAATATCGGGCTTCTCGGGATTATTCGGCGGCCAGCACCGCCGAGCGGGCGGCGGTCCAGGGGTTTTCCGGCCGCCTGAGGCCGAGGTTCTCGCGCAGTGTCCTGCCTTCATAGGCGGTGCGGAACAGACCGCGGCGCTGCAGTTCGGGGATCACCAGCTCGACGAAGTCGTCGAGCCCGCCGGGCAGCCAGGGCGGCAGGATGTTGAAGCCGTCGGCGGCTTCGTTGCCAAACCATTCCTCCAGCTGATCGGCGACCTGCGTGGCGCTGCCGATGACGGTATAATGGCCGCGGGCCGTTGCCACCCATTGGTAGAGCTGTCGGATGGTGAAGTTGTGCTCGTCGGCAATCTGGCGGATCAGCGCCTGGCGGCTCTTCATGCCTTCGGTCTCCTTGCTCGGCGGCAGCGGTCCATCGAGCGGATAGCCGGTGATGTCGAGCGTCTGGCCGGCCAGCCCATTGAGCAGGGCGACGCCGTCTTCGGGCAGGATGAGATCGTTCAGCTGCTGGTACTTGGCACGCGCTTCTTCTTCGGTGCGGCCGACGAAGGGTGCCACGCCCGGCATGATCAGCACCTGCTCGGGATCGCGGCCGGCGGCCGTCACGCGCGCCTTGATATCGCGATAGAATTCCTGCGCCGACGCCAGGTTCTGATGGGCGGTGAAGATGACTTCCGCCGAGTGGGCGGCGAGCTTGCGACCGTCTTCCGATTGCCCCGCCTGCACCAGGACCGGATGCCCCTGCACCGGGCGCGGCACGTTGAGCGGCCCTTTCACGCTGAAATGCGCGCCCTTGTGGTCGATGTCGTGGAGCTTGTCCTTGTCGTAGAAGCGCCCCGATTTCTTGTCGCGGATGAAGGCATCGTCCTCCCAGCTGTCCCACAGCGCCTTGACCGTCTCGACATGTTCATGCGCGCGGGCATAGCGCTCGGCGTGGGCAGGCTGCGTCTCGCGATTGAAGTTGCGCGCGGTTTCGTCGCCGGCCGAGGTGACGACGTTCCAGCCGGCGCGGCCATTCGACAGATGATCGAGCGAGGCGAATTTGCGGGCGAGCGTGTAGGGCTCCTCGTAGGTGGTCGAGGCGGTAGCGATGAAGCCGAGATGCGTGGTGAGCGGCGACAGCGCTGCAAACAGCGTCACCGGCTCGAAGCCGGCGATCTTGGCATTGCCGCCTTCGCGGGCGCCGAGCCCGACCGTCAGATTGTCGGCGAGGAAATAGGCATCGAACAGGCCGCGCTCGGCGGTCAGGGCGAGCTGCTTGTGGAACTCGAAATTGGTGGCGCCGTCGGCCGGCGCCTCGGGGTGGCGCCAGGCGGCGATATGCTGTCCGCCGCCGGGCAGGAAAGCGCCCAGTTTGATTTGCCTGGATTTGGTGGATCTGGTCATCGCGGCGTGCTCCTGGACGGATCGGAAAGGGGATCTCGGGTCAGCGGTGCGTTCAGGCGGCAAGGCCGACGCCGTAGGGCACCCCGGTTACACGGCATGCCTCGGCGACCGCCTGCCGGGCGCGGGCGTGGATGGCTTCCGACACCAGCACGCCATTGGCAAAATCCTTGTCGGAGGCGTAGATCGCGGTCGGCACGGTCAGCGCCTCGAAGAAGCCGAACAGCGGCCGCAACTGGTGCTCGACGATCAGCGAATGGCGCTCGCCGCCGCCGGTCGCGGCGAGGATGACGGGCTTGCCCCTCAGCGATGACGGATCGAGCAGGTCGAAGAAATGCTTGAAAAGCCCGGTATAGCTGCCTTTGAAAGTCGGCGAGCCGGCCACCAGGATGTCGGCGCCCAGCAGCCGTTCGACGATGTTGCGCGCCGCCGGGTCGAGGTCGCCGAGGCGCCTTGCCTGCGGCAGGGACGCGCCGAGATCCTCGATGTCGAAGACGGCCGAGGCCGCGCCGATGCTTTCGGCGGCCTGCCCGACAATGTGGCTGACGAACGCCTTGGTCTTCGATGGCCGGGTCAAATTGCCCGACAGCCCCACCACGAGCTTTTTCGACATTCCTGGCTCCCTCTCAAGCGCTCTATTTTAGGATCTTGGGTCTAGCGATCTATGTTAAATCTAGAGAGTTTGTAGAATTAAGAGAGTGAGAAAATTTCAAAAGTAGCGCATTGGGCGAACGGAGTTTGCGGCACATCGCCCGCAATTGGTTCATTCAATGCGGCGCACTGCGCCCGCAGCGCATCGACCAGCGACGCAAAGGCCTGGCAGCACCTTGTCCCTAGGGCTGCGGTGAATCAGGTCAATTTGATTCAAATCCGGCTGTGGATATTTGCTTTTGGCTAAATCGAGGCGGTCATCTTGCCGGCGGGCGGGCAACAGGGAGATGCCTATGACAAGCGACTTTGCCGCCGCACACCTGCACCTTGAACGAGCCTGCCACTATTTGAGCGGCGAGGACGAGACGAGCCGCACGGCTCGTGCGGCTCTGGATCTCCTGATCGATGCAATTGTCGCAGCGCAATACAAGCGGCCGGTGGGAGATGTTGTGGAGTTTCCAAGGCCGGCAAAGCTGGGGCAATCCGCAAGCGGGAACGGGTAATCCAACTAGCGGCGTCCCTTGTCCTGCCGGATTTACATGAACCAGGTGGCCACCAGGCCGATCGTCGCCGAGAAGATAGCGGCGGTCGTTGCCCAACCGAGTATGTTGGTGCTGCGGCTGTTCACCTGCTCCCCCATGATCCTGCGGCTGTTCGTCATCAGCATGATGAGCAGCAGCAAGGGCGGTGTCGAGAAGCCCTGAACGATGCCGGACCAGACCAGCGCCTTCATCGGATTGAAGCCGAGGAAGTTGAGGCCGGCGGCGATCGCAGTAAAAAATCCGATGGCGAGATAAAATTTGGGTGCCTCTCGAGCCCGGGCGTGCAGGCTGTTTTTCCAGCCGATGGCTTGCGCCACGTCATAGGCAGCGCCGGCGGTCATGACAGGAACCGCGAGGAAACCGACGCCGATCACGCCTGCGGCGAACAGGACGCTTGCGGCCTGGCCGGCTAGCGGGCGCAGCGCCTCCGCCGCTTGCGCTGCCGTGTCGATATCGTGGTGGCCCGCCTTGTAGAGCGTAGCACCCGTCGACAGGATGATGAAATACATGATGAGATTTGAAAACGTCATGCCTATGAGGATGTCCCGGCGCGAGCGGCGGAGTTCGCCGGCGGTGGCGCCCTTCCTTTGCCTGAGCGTCGTTCGCCCTTGGGCAATCTCCTCCTCGACCTCCTCATTGGACTGCCACGTATAGAGATAGGCGGACAGCGTCGTACCGATGATGGCGACCAGGATCGACAGGAACTCCCGGTTGAATTCGATCCTGGGAAGCAGCGTTCCGCGCAGCACCGCCGCGGCATCCGGCTTGGCCAGAATGGCGGCACCGACATAAGCGAGCAGCGCCAGCGCCAGCCAGCGAAAGATGTTGCGGATCAAAGTATAGGAGCCGAAGACCTGGAGGGCGAAGATGAGGGCGGCGACGAACAGCACGATCAGCGGAATGGGAAGCGGCACGAATATGTTGATCGCCGCCGCCATTCCACCAAGATCGGCCGCTGCCTCGATGGTGTTGCCGACGAGCACACCCAACAGCACCGACCAGAGCAGCCACCGCGGGTAGAAGTCCTTGATGACGTGGAACAATCCGCGCCCCGACACCTGGCCGAGCTTCGACGACAGGTAGACGACCGCGTACATCATCGGCAACGTCACCGGAGCCGTCCAGAGCAGGTCGGGTCCGAAACGGGCGCCGGCACTGGCATAGGTGCCTATTGCGGAACAATCGTCGTCGGCCGCCCCTGTTATCAGTCCGAGGCCGAGCGCTCGTCCTATGCCACCTTTGCCCTCCTTCGGTGGGATGGAATGATCGGAACCGGCCTGCCTCATTGCGACCGGACCGGGTTGCGAACGAAAGACGCGGCCTGCCATGCAATAATGGTAAGGATCGGTCGCGGCGCTGGTCTCATTTTGCTTCCTTCACAACTTGCCCAAACCCGGCGTGCCATGACTTGTTCCGCGACGACGGGACAGGGGTTTTGTCTCAGGCAAAAAAGTTCGGGTTGACCGCTTCCGAACGCGAAGCGACTATTCGTTCGAGGCGAAGATCGCAGGAGGAAATGCAATGGACGAGCCCGGTCAGTGGCGCCACATGTCGAGCGCGCCAAGGGACGGCAGCAGAATCCTTGTCACGGTTCGGCCGTCCGAACAGGGTCCGGCCGAGGTCGACATGGCTTACTGGGCCCGCGCCGATCAGTTCGGCAGCGAAGGCTGGCGCGCCTCCGACTCGTCTCCAGGACGCATCGTCGAATATGCCGAACCCGAACTGAAGTGCTGGATGCCGCTGCCGTCGGCCAATCTCAGCAAGGGATCGATGCCGAGCCCCTGGGAGGGCGAAGATGTGCCGCTGGTGGATGGCTCCGGGATATGAGCTAGCGGGAAGGGTAGTTTTGATCGCTGCCGGGACAGCGCCCCCCTCTGTCCTGCCGGACATCTCCCCCACAAGGGGGAGATTGGCCCTCATCGCGGCCTTCGCTAATCTCCGACGCTGCAAGAAGGGCGCGGCTATTGAAGCTGCCGATCTCCCCCCTTGAGGAGATGTCCGGCGGGGCAGAGGGGGGTGTGAAGGAATGCCAACGTCCGGGTTGGCCCGCCTCGTTAGAACAGGAATGCGGCCGTGGCGGGGTTCGGGCCGGTGCGGCCGTCGGGCGAATCCATGCCCCGGATAAGCTCGAGGTCCTTCGCTTCCAACTCGAAATCGAAGACCTCGAAATTGGCGGCGATGCGGTCCTGGTGGATCGACTTTGGAATGACGATCAGCCCTTCCTGAAGGTGCCACCTGACGATCGTCTGCGCCACCGACTTGCCGTGTTTCCTGGCGATGGTTTCAAGCGTCGGATTGCTCAACAGCCGGCCGCTGCCCAGCGGGCTCCAGCTCTCAATGCGGATGTTGTGCCTGTCGTGGAATTCACGTTTGTCACGCTGCTGGAAGCGGGGGTGGAGCTCGATCTGGTTGACGGTCGGCGTGACGCCGGTCTCGCCGATGATCCGTTCGAGGTGGTTCTGGTTGAAGTTCGAAACGCCGATCGACTTGATCCGGCCTGATTGCCTGAGTTCGATCAGCGTCTTCCAGGCCTCGACATATCTGTCCTGGCTGGGCACCGGCCAATGGATCAGGAACAGGTCGATCTGTTCGATGCCGAGCTTGCTCATCGTCTCGTCGAAGGCGCGCAAGGCGGCGTCGCGCTGATGTGCGCCGTTGCGCAGTTTCGAGGTGATGAACAACTCGCTTCTCGGCACGCCGGCCGAGCGGATCGCCTGCCCGACACCTTCCTCGTTCTGATAGCCTTCGGCGGTGTCGATCAGCCTGTAGCCGGCCTCGATTCCCCAGCGCACCACCTTGGCGGTGATGGCTGGATCGACCTGCCATACGCCGAGGCCGATTTGCGGAATGGCGGAGCCGTCGTTCAATCTGATCTGTTCAGGTCTATTCAGGGTAATCTGTTCAGGCATGTTCAGGTCCTTCTGCATCGTTCCGCCCGGCGCAGGCTCTATCTAGTCTGAATGGCCGCCAAAGCCAGTCGATATCAGGAGAATGTGAGGAGACGGACGTGAAGCGCTGATCCTCCGCTTCGGGCCGACAGCTCTCTGTGACCCACGGGCTCCAGGGAACTCAATGCAGGACGACCCCACTATCGCGGATTCTGTGGTATTCTGTGAACTATCCGAGGAGGCGACTGCGTTGACCAACAGCTTGGAAGCCGAAGGGGCAAGAGACTGGTCGCCCCTGCTGGTCGCGGCAGAACAAGGCGATGCGGAGGCGGTTCGATCGGAATTGGCGGCTGGCGCCGACATCAATCAGTCGGACGACGGCGGCTGGTCTGCACTTCACCTTTCAGCCCTCAATGACCGCACAGCTGTGGTGGAGGCGCTGATCGAAGACCCGGAAATCGACGTGAATTCCAGAAACAAGTGGAAGAGCACGCCCTTGAGCCTTGCGTCGGCCAAGGGACATTACGCGTGTATCTCTGTCCTCGTGAGACACCCCCAAATAGAGATCAACGCGCGAGCTGACTACTACGGCAGAACGGCTCTTATCGAGGCGGCGAAGAACGGGCATCTCGAAGTCGTCAAGTTGCTCGTGGTGAATGGCGCGGAAGTAAATCTGACCGACAAGACGGGGAGAAACAACGCGCTCATCGAGGCTATCAAGGGGCGGCACTACGAGATCGCGGAATACCTGCTGGATTCTGGGAAAGTGAGCTTTATCAACAAAGAGATGAGGCTAAACGCCCTGATCTGGGCTGGCAGCTGCCACAACCCTCAGCTTATCGAAAAGCTGGAAGCCGCGATCCACAGTTTCTTCGACGGCAAATAAGGGCCTCGCCCTTGCTGTCGCGGGGCGCGTCCGTATCTCCCGTCACGTCGACACGCTCGATGGCGCAAACGGCCCCGCGGCGCTTCACAAAAATTATTCAACCAAACGGTTTACTATCTCAAAGCGTGCGTCTATATTCAACTACATGGTTGAATTAGAGACACCCCAGATGGACGCGGTTTTTCACGCCCTTGGCGACGCCACCCGGCGGCACATGCTTCGCGATCTCGCCGATGGCGAGAAAACGGTAAGCCAGCTGGCGGAACCCTTCGTGATGTCGCTCGCGGCGGCCTCCAAGCACATCAAGGCGCTGGAGAACGCAGGGCTTATTCGTCGAGAGGTGAGGGGCCGCACGCATCTGTGCCGACTAGCCCCTGGACCGCTGGCCAGCGCCCATCAGTGGCTCAGCTTCTACGAGCGCTTCTGGACCGGTCGTCTCGATGTTCTCGAACGCCTTCTTCGCGAAGAGGACGCACGCAAAGCCCAGGATGAGTCCAGGAAATCGCCCAACCCGAAAGAAGGAGACGAGCAATGAACCAGATGAGAACCATCGACGCCTATGGCGAGCTGAGCGAGCCCGCCACGTTCACCATCCAGCGCCTCTTGCCCGGCCCCATCGAGCGCGTCTGGGCCTATCTCACCGAGAGTGACTTGCGCCGGCAATGGATGGCCGCGGGCCAGATGGAAATGAAGGCCGGCAGCTCGTTCGAGTTGGTCTGGCGTAACGACGAGCTGACGGACCCGCCTGGCCAGCGACCCGCGGGCTTTCCCGAAGAGCATCGGATGGAGGGCCGGATCACCGAACTCGATCCGCCGCGCAAGCTTTCCATCACCTGGGGAAACACCGGCGGCGTCTCCTTCTTGCTGGAGGCGAAGGGTAGCGATGTGCTGCTCACCGTCGTTCATCGCCGCCTGCCGGAACGTGCAATCCAGCTCAACATCACGGCCGGCTGGCACATACACCTCGACCTGCTGGCCGCCCGCCTGGCGGGCAAGACGCCGACCTCGTTCTGGGACGGCTGGAGCCGCCTGCGGGAAGAATACGACCGCCGCCTGCCGGCCTGATGTAACTCGCGGCGGCCATCCCTGAGGTCGCCGCCAGCAACACGAAGCAACGCTGAAACGATGAAACGTGCTTGCATCCCGCAAGCCTGATGGAGGAAGTCATGCGCAAATTGATCGCTGGAATGAAGATTTCCATCGACGGCAAGATGGAGGGGCCCGAGGGTTATGCCGATTGGGTCGACGCGTGGTCGGACGAATACGGCCTGACGCCGCAAATCGACGCTTGCCTGCTTGGCAGCGTCATGTATGCCGGCTACGAGCGCTACTGGAGCGCCATCCAGAACGAGCCCGACAAGCCGCTGCCGATGACCGGCAAATTGCCGAAGCCGGCCGAGCTCGAATGGGCCCGCTTCGCCGCGCAGACGCCGCATTATGTGCTGTCGAACACAATGACTTCGGCGGCCTGGCCAAAGACGCGCTTCGTGCGGAATTTCGAGGATATCGCTGCGCTGAAACAGCAGCCCGGCAAGGACATCTACCTTATGGGCGGCGCCCGAATTACCGCGAGCCTTATCGATGCCGGGCTGGTCGATGAACTCAGGCTGATCGTCTATCCGCTGCTCGCCGGTGACGGAAAGGCGCTGTTTGGAACGGCGAAGAATCGTCGTGGGCTCGAACTGCGCAAGGTCGAGCAGCTTTCGGACGGCCGCGTCGGGCTGGTCTACGGGATCGGCTAAAGCGCGTCGCGTTCGATCGGCCTCATGCGACGCGCTTTTTGCGCGGCATGCATTAGCGCCAAGGTCAGGCAACGACGCCGCGGCAGGCCCAGGCGACATTGGCAAAGGACCTCGGGCCGTCGGGCCGGCCGGCCTCATAGGCGTCGCGCATGGCGGCGTCGGTGCGCGCCCGCTCTTCCGGGTCGAGCGTGGCCACATACTTACCGAGCGGCCCTTCGCCGGCGGCAATCGGCGCCCAGTAATCATCGAAATTTTGGTAGTCCATGCGGATCATCAACTGGGTTTCCGTAACGTCGCGGAGACCCTGTTCGACAAAGGTCCGTTTCATTTCACCCGGCTGCATCATCGGCTGCGTGCAATAGCGGGCACGCAGCTGGCGTCCGCCTTCACTGAGCACCGCCACCGTGTCGATCATCATGCGCATCCCCGGCATGCCGCCGAGATGGTCCCATACCGTCGCCGCGACGACGCCGCCCGGCCGCACGACGCGGCGCATCTCGGCGACTGCCTTGCCGGCTTCCGGCACGAAATGGAGCACGAGCAGGGCTAGGGCACGGTCGAACGCGCCATCCTCAAAGGGCAGGGCGCAGGCATCCGCCTGACGGATTTTTATCCGCGGATCGGTGTTGCGCCGGATTGCCTCCTCGACGAAAACGGCCGAAAAGTCGATCGCCGCGACCTCGCCGAGGTCAGCGGCCTTGACGAGTGCGAAGGTCAGGCTGCCGGTACCGCAACCGACGTCGAGGATCTTTTCGCCGTCCTTGAGGCCCGCGAAGCCGATGAACAGCGGCGCGAGCTTTTGGCTCCAGCGGCCCATGAGCTGCTCATAGCCGGCAGCATGGTGAACGTTGAAACTTGAAGTCATCGAAGCCTCCTCCCAAAGCCGTATGCTAGACTTCGGCGGCCGCTGACGAAAGCCACTTTTGGCGCGTGTTGGTTCGGCAGCCCGGAGCGCGCGAAGACATCGCCGGCCGGATTTGATGGCGCCGGCCAGCCAGCCTCCGTGGCCTCGACCACCTATTCGGCGGGCAACCCGCGGCGCTTCCATTCGCTGCGCGGCACCGGATTTCCAACACGAAAGGCAAACGAAACGACTCTCGTCGCGTCCGGATCGACCTCGCAGCGAAAGCTCAGATCGTACCACTGCCCGTTTGCAGGGAACGGCGCACTGGCGACGTTCATGACCGTGCCGGCCTTCAGCCGATACTCAAGCAGGCTGTTTGGGAAATAGGGGGGCGACGCGTGCACCAATTGCTGTGCGAGTTCCGTGTTGCAGAGCTGACCGATCCGCTCGGCGCGCGGCACATTTTTCATCGCGGTTGTCGCCACCACCGGATCACCGGTTGCTGATTTCGAGAACAATCTCTTCGCTTCCTGAAGCTTCAAGGGCCTTTGCACTTTGGCGACATCCGCTGGCTTGGGCTTCGGCGGCGGTGATGCGCCAGGCGACGGAGCCTGGTCTTTCCCCTCGACCGCTGTCACGGCAGGTGGCTGTGCAAGATCCTGGTTACTGGGAACTTGCGGCGCTGGCGGTTGTTCCGAACCATCCTCCGCACTGTTGCCGTCCAGAGACTTGCGAGGACCGGCGTCCTTCTCACCGAATTGGAAGACAGGTCTCTGCGCGGTGATCTCACGGCTCGTCGGCGTCTCGACCTTGGCTTCCGGCTGCTTTTCCGGCTTGGGCGGTTCAGCGGGGGACGGAGGTTTGGTTTTTTCCGGCGGTTTAGGCGGCGGCACGATATCAACTGCGATGGGCTGCTCCTTCTGCGGCTGCGGGGGCGACAGCGGCAGTGCGGACAAAAGAAGCGCGGCGGCGAGCAAATGCACGACCGCGGAGGCAGGCAAGGCCCACCCGAATACCCGGCGCTGATCCCGTATGTCGTCTCTCATCGTGACCGGTGTGTGGAATGAAATATTGGCGGCATCAAGCATCGATACCGCCGGACGTCGAAATAACCCGTTGCGAATCGATAGTCGGCGGCTGCAACACGGCGCGTCATCCAATTGTCCGGCGTCGGCGTCCGTGCAGGGGACCGGGCCAGCAGCGGATGCGGCAAGTCGTCATTTCAGGCGGCTAGCAGGCACGCCCTGCCGGCACGGTGTCGCCGGTTGAAATCACAGGGAAACCGATAGCCCGCCGTCAACCGCCAGCACGTGCCCGTTGACGTAAGCGGCAGCGTCGGAGGCGAGAAACACCACCGCTCCGCCGAGCTCCTCAGGCTGGGCCCAGCGGCCCGCGGGGGTTCGTGCCTCGACCCATTTGGTGAAGGCCTCGTCGCGCATAAGTGCGGTGTTGAGCTCGGTGGCGAAATAGCCGGGGGCGATGGCGTTGACGGTGATGCCGTGACGGCCCAGCTCAGCGGCAGTGGAGCGTGTCAGCCCGTGCAGGCCCGCCTTTGCCGCCACATAGGCGTGAATGGTGGGGCGGCCAAGGATCGCTGCGACCGATCCGGTGTTTATTATGCGGCCGAACTTGTTTGGCAGCATCAGGCGCACCGCGTCGCGCATCATGCGGAAGCAAGCCGACAGATTGACGGCAACCACATGGTTGAAATCCTCGTCCTGCCATTCGACCAGCGGTTTACGATGCTGGATGCCGGCGTTGTTGACCAGAATGTCGAGGCGGCCGTGGCGTTCGACGATTCCTTCGAGCGACGCCCTTGAGATCGCCGCGTCGGTGACATCGAACGGCAGGGCTTCTGCACCGATCCTTTCGGCCGCTACGGAAAGGGCGGCCACGTCGCGGGCATTGACGATCACCGTCGCACCGTTTTCGGCAAGTGCCTTGGCCATGGCGAAACCAAGACCACGCGAGGCACCCGTGACCAATGCGACACGGCCCTTGAGCGAGAACAATTCCGGCATTGAGATCCCCTATGAAATGGGCGGGAGTTTCCTCCCGCCCAAAAGCACTATTTGGCGACGCAAGTGTCGGCTGTCTCCGGAGTGCAGACATCGAGGCCCGTGTAGGTCGGGTCGGCCGGCGGAGCCTTGCCCTCCTTCATTTCCTTCAGCGCCATCATCGTCTTGTAGCCCATCTCGAACGGCCGCTGGCCGACCTGGCCAAGGGAGAAACCTTCCTTCATCTGGTCGATCTGTACCGGAAGCGTGTCGGCAACGACAAGGGCCAGGGCTTTCGAGGCGATCTTGTCCTTGTACGGTGCGACCGCGGCGCGGTTGGCATCGGGAATGAACTGCGGGAAGCCACCGGTTGGGACGAATGCGTCGAGGTTCGGGTTTTTCGCCATGATATCCTCGAACTGTTGCACCGAAAGCGGAAAATCATCGTTGGTGTAGAGCGGACAGCCTTCGATTTCGGTCCAGCCGTTCTGGCCCGTCAGCCGATCCCCGGGCGAAGCCGCCGATTTGGTGCCCGAAAGTGTATCGCGAATGCCCTGCATGCGCTCGTTGTGGTTGGCCGCCGCGGCGCCGCCGGACTGGATGCAGATCGTGCCGCCTTTGGGCTTGATCTGCATGACAAGCTTGGCGAGGTTCTCGCCGATCTCATAATTGTGCGTGCCGATATAGGCGACGCGAAGATCTTTGTTCTCGGGCAGGAGGTCGGAATCCCAAGTGAGGACCGGGATGCCGGCTTCCTTGGCGGCCTGCAGCGCAACCGCCATAGCCGCGGCGTTCGATGGCGACACGGCGATGCCGTCCACCTTCTTGGCCACGAGATCCTGTACGATCTGTACCTGCTCGTCGCCGCCGCCATGCTCGCCGGGGCCAATATACATGCACTCCACGGCGCCATTGGATTCGGCCTCGGCCTTCTTGCAGCCGTCGCGTGCCTGGTCGAAGAAAGGATTGTTCATGTTCTTCGGCACCAGGGCAAAGGTGTATTTCGCCTGGGCGCCGGAAACGGCGAGCACCATTGCGCCAAGCGCCACGGCGGCCGTCAGCAGATGTTTTTTCATGTGACGTTCTCCTCCTGGGTGTGATCCCGCAAGCCTCCCGCCGGCGGGTTTCTAGCGACGTTTTTTGGGCATCAAGACTGCCAGCGACGCGGCGAGAATCGATTTGCCGCCGGTTTGCATGCCCAAAAGAACCGCAAGAACGATGAAGGCGCCGACGAAGGCACCTTGCCAATTTGAATCGATGCCGGCCATCAGCAGCGCATTCCTGATCACCTCGAGGAACGCCGAACCGATGATCGCACCGAAGGCCGTGCCGGCGCCGCCCATGAGGCTGGCGCCGCCAATGACCGTCGCCGCGATCACGCGCAGCTCGTAGCCTTGGCCCATGGCATTGATGGCCGAGCCGTTATAGCCGAGGAGCAGGAGCGAGGCGAGCGCGGCGGTGAAAGCCGAGAAGACATAGGCCTGGAATTTAATCCAGTTGACCGGAACGCCGGTGAGCCGTGCCGCCTCCTCATTGCCGCCGATGGCGAAGAGATGCCGGGCCCAGGCTGTGAAGTTGAATACGAAGCCGACAATCAGGGCCAAGATCACCATGGTCCAGAATTGTGACGACAGTTCTGGTATCCAATGCGGTGCCCAGTCGTTCGGACCATGCCGCGGCCATTTCCACTGACCGATTGCCTTCACGATCGGAGCATCGGGCCCGAACTGGTAGAGCATCTGGTTGGCCGAGAATACGACCGCCAGCGAGCGCGCGACGGACAGCATACCGAGGGTGACCACAAAGGACGGCATCCCGACATAGGCGACAAAGAATCCGTTGACCGCGCCACAGGCCAGACCGGAGAAAAGGCCCATGGCGAAGGCGACGTACCAGGGATAATGCCAGGTGAGGAACAGGCCGGCGACGATGACCACGAGACCCATGACGGAGCCGACCGACAGATCGATACCGCCGGTGATGATGACGATCGTCATGCCGAGGGCCATGATGCCGAAAGGTGCGAAATTGCGCGTCACATTGGCGACGTTTTCAGAGGTGCCGAAGCTCGGCTCCATCGCAGTCATCAACATGACGAGCGCGATGAGCGCGATCGTCACCCAGAAGGGCTGACTTGAAATCACACGTTGGAGAACTGTTTTTTCCTTGGTCGGGACGAAATCCGACATGGCCGGCCGGCCATGTTCTTCGACTGAGCCCTGAACGCCAACTGACTCCTGAACACTATTCGCCACGGATGGCCCCCGTTATCAGTCCAGTGATTTCCTCGGGCGATGTTTTGTCAGCTGGCTTGTCGGCAACTTTCGAGCCCCGCCTGAGGACGATAATGCGATCTGCCACGGCGAACACGTCAGGCATTCGGTGACTGATCAGCATGACGCCGACTCCTTGTGCTTTGAGGCGTCGGATCAGTTCGAGTACTTCCGCCACCTGGCGCACGGAGATGGCGGCCGTTGGTTCGTCCATCAGCACCAGCTTAGCATTTGAAAGCCGGGTCCGCGCGATGGCGACCGCCTGGCGCTGCCCACCCGACATCTTCCTGACGAGGTCGCGCGGCCGGGTTTCCGATTTGAGTTCCTTGAACAGCGCTGCCGAGCGATCGATCATCGCCTGCTTGTCAAGAATCCTGATCGGCCAGAAGCCTTTCTTGATCTCGCGCCCCAGAAAGACGTTCTGCGCGGCCGTCAGATTATCGGCGAGCGCCAGGTCCTGATAAACAACTTCGATCCCCTTGGCGCGGGCCTGCACGGGCTGGTGGAAGTGGCACACCTCGCCCTCGACTACAATTTCGCCGTCGCTCGGAGGAAAATTCCCGGCCACAGCCTTGACTATCGTCGACTTGCCGGCCCCGTTATCCCCCATCAGACCAACGACTTCGCCTCGCTCCACCTGGAAGCTGACGTCAGTCAGGGCCTGGATAGCCCCGAAATTCTTGGAGACGTGGCGAACCTCAAGCACCGGCATCGCGGTCCTCCCGGGACAACATTTATCGGTCTTGTCCCTGGTCAATGCACAGCAGCTAATCAGCGAAACGTATTCAACACAATCATTTATTAGGTCAGGCCTCCCGGCCGTAACGCGCCTCGTCCGAGTGTGACTTGTAGCTGCTGCAGAGCACCGAGGCGCTCGGCCGATCCTTACAACAGTCACCAGGCGATCCTCAGGCTTGCGCCGCTTCATATCCGTTTCGGGTGAAATGAGTGGGCATTTTGCGAGCGGTGCCAACGCCTCGGGTATGGAGCGCGGCAGAACATGTCATTCAAACACACGAGGACAGTGGCCAAGCCTGTCCCTAGCGTGCGTCGGCCAGAGCGCACGTCAGGAGATGAACCCGCATTCGGGGGAGGCGAGGGTCAAGTGTTGAAAGTCCGCTCCTTAACGGCGCTGCACGAGAGGGATATTCGGTCATGAATTTCAAAGGTTTGATCAAGCGTGCCGAGACTGTGGAGAGAGCGTTCAAGGAGCTCGAAACCGATTTGGCGGATGCGTTTAGCGAATGTCTCAACGTGGACGATCAGTCGCCGTTGAACGACGTCACTGTGCCGGATGAGACTGTGTCGGATGAGAATCTCGCGGCAACGGATGACAGCTCGCAGCTCGAGGCCAATGCGGACGCCTTCGAGACCGCACGACGGCTGTCCCCCCATACGCAAACCCGGCTGGCTGCCTTAAGTGCGGTCGATGGGCTCTTTCACGACGCGCAGGAGTATCTGGGGGAGATCAATGCGAAACTGTCGGAGATCGCGACCTCGCATCATCTGACGGGCGAATTCCTGAAACTGCTCCACGGCGACATTCTTCGCGCCAACGAATTGGAGCTGGCAAATACCGGCCTGACCGCGCAGCAAAGAGTGCTGTCCGAACAGCTCCACGAAGCGACCAGAAAGCAGCGCGAGCGCGACAGCGCTATCGAGGCCCTGCAGCAGCACGAGGCGAGCCTGGTCGAGGACAAGGAAGCACTTCGCGGCGCGCTGGCTGCAGCAAGGCTGGAACTCGTCGTGGCAGGCAATGCGAGCGCAAAACGCGAAGCCGAGTTCGGCGAGCTTGTCAAAACGCTCTCGGCCAGAGCGGTCGAGGCCAACAGACGCTCGCGCGAGAACGAGATGCTGCGGGAGAAGCATGTCAGTCTGTCGATCGATCTCGACAAGGCGCTGAAACGGGAGGCCGAGGCGCGGCACAGGCTGGACGAACTCTCGACTATCCATGCCAATGACGCCGCGCAGGTTTCGGAACTGCTGGCCGCGCTTGGCAAGAGCGAGAAAGAGGAAATGCGGCTGCAGAAATCGCTCGATATGGCGCAGACGAAGCTGTCGGAAATGACGGAAGCGGCCCGCATCAGGGACGGTGACAGGGAAGCCGAACTTGCACGCGGTGTCGCGGAGATGACCGGCTTGCGTTCTGAAATCGAGGACCTTCGATCGCGGCTGGAGGCCGCCTCCAACCAGAACAGCGAAGCCGCCAGCGAGATCGCCAGGCTCAAGGCCCAAGCGAGCGACGCGGTGGCCGAAAAGCAAATTGTCGAGCAAAAATTGTCTGCTCTCACGAAGGAGAGCGAAAACGACAAGATGACCCTTTCCGCGGTCAGCGCGAATTTTTCGCAGCTTTCCCTGCAGCAGGCTTCCGAACAGATACAGTTCGACGTCCAGAGGCAGGAATGCGAGGATCTGCGAGCCGAAGTCGCGTCGCTTCAAGCCCGGGTCAAGGAACTGTTGCCCTACGAGCGGCTCCACAAGGTCACCAACGCCAGACCGCGTGAAGACGGCGTGGTCGAGATCACCGCCGCGGTGGCGGAGAAGGCCCGCGCCAGCAGACGGCGCCTCCGCATGCGTGCCGCATCCTAGCTCAGGCGCGGCTGTCTGAATTTCGACTGGTGTGAAGCGGACATCCGTCAATGGATGGCGGGTCGAGCGTGAGGCTGGCCTTCCCTGCGTCGGCCTGCGATAGTGCACGCCGGTGAAGCGGAGGGGCTGAGCATGCGGCTGTTCACAAACCGGAATCACCTCCGGTGGAGGATGTTGGCCTTCATCGCAATCATGGTGCTTTTGCCGAAGGCGGCGTCGGCCGATACCATTCCACCCGACAGGATCGCCGCGGCCCTTGCGAAGCTCGAATTGCTTGCCGAAGGCGTCGTCGCGGATGGTAGCGTGCCCGGTCTGGCCATCGGCGTCGTGCACGGCGACGAGGTGATCTTCCTCAAGGGATTCGGGCATCGCGAAGCCGGAAAACCGGAGATCGTCGACGCTGACACAGTCTTCCAGATTGCCTCGCTCTCCAAGCCGGTCTCCGCCACCGTCGTGGCGGCGCTGGTCAGCGACGGGATCGCTTCGTGGGATTCCAAGATCGCCGACCTCGATCCGGCTTTCCGGCTCGCTCAGCCCTATCCGACCAGCGAACTCACGGTCCGCGACCTGTTTGCGCACCGCAGCGGGCTTCCCGGCACCGCCGGCGACGACCTCGAGGACATCGGCTATGACCGCGCGGAGATCCTGCGCCGCCTGCGGTTCGTGTCGCCGTCATCGAGCTTTCGTGCCGGCTATTCCTACAGCAATTTCGGACTGACCGAGGGTGCCGTCGCGGCCGCGAAGCCGACGGGCAAATCATGGGAAGAGGTCGCCGAAGAGAAGCTCTACCGGCCGCTTGGAATGGCCTCGACCAGCTCCCGCCACTCGGACTTCATCAAGCACGCCAACCGCGCCGAGCTCCACGCCAAAATCGATGGCGCGTGGACCGCGAAGGTCCAGCGCTATCCGGATGCGCAGGCGCCAGCAGGCGGCGTCAGCTCCACCGCACGCGACCTCTCGCAATGGATGCGCCTTGTGCTTGGCAACGGGGCCTATGCCGGCAAGAGACTCATTGCCGCCGATGCGCTGGACCAGACACATATTCCCTTGATGGTTCGCGGCAAGAATCCCGTCTCCGGAGGCGAGGCCTTCTACGGCCTCGGCTGGAATGTCGAATTCGGCCGACACGGGCCGATCTGGGGTCATGCGGGCGCCTTCAGCGCCGGCGCCCGCAGCCTGGTGATGCTCTTCCCCGAGGAGAAGCTTGGCATCGTCGTTATCGCCAACGCCTTTCCGACAGGCGTGCCGGAGGGGCTGTCCGACAGCTTCGCCGATCTCGTCTTCGATGGAACGCTGGGCAAGGATAAGATAAAGGCATGGAATGATATCTATGCGAGCATGTTCGGCCCGGTGATTGCGGCGGCCAAGGCCACCTATGCCGCGCCGCCCTCTCCAGCAAGTCCGGCCGAGCCGGCCAGTGCCTATGCAGGCCGTTACTTCAACGACTTCTTCGGCGAAGCTATTGTGTCGGGCGAAGGACACACTCTTGTCCTTAAGGTCGGGCCCGCCGGCGCGCGGTCCTATTCACTGAAGCATTTCGACCGCGACCTCTTCGTGACCTTCCCCGATGCCGAGATGCCGGACAGGCCCTCGGCCGTAAGCTTTGCGGTCGGCCGCGACGGCAAGGCGTCGGCCATGACCGTCGAATTTCTCGACGACAATCATCTCGGCACGCTGCGGCGCGTGGGGGACTAGGGGTCAGCACCCAACCAATCCGAACGACCGAGTTCGACCCCATTGCGGACATCCAGTAATTCCGGCAAACGTCAGCCGGAACTGTCGTGCGCGGAGGTTGTGAAAGTTCCATGATGTTGAGGGTATGTGCTCTCTATGCCGTCATAGCTCTGTCCCTCGCTGGTTGCGCGGGACTCGGCTCGTTGAAATACCAAGGCGTGGTGGAAGGAAGACCCCCGACCAGTCTTGGCAAGCAGCTTCCATACGGAGAGTATTTCAATGTGGAGGTGTCATCTACCATCGACATCACACAATATTTGGAAAGGTCGAGCAGAGAGCACGTCTATCTGCTCGCACGGCTATGCCCTGCCTCCGGCCAAAAGGACTCGAAAGTCATCGCATTCGGGCCGTTTGAAACTCGTCAGCGCCAACAATACGACATCTATCTCGTGGCACGACATCCTGAATCCGGCATCCGATACAGCGACACCTTCCTTGCAGAGTTCGGCGCCTACGACCTCAAGAGGGACAAGCGCGACGTCTGCATCAAATTTTCCGCTCCAGGGTATCCTGCCGCCGTACAATCCGAGGAGTTGCGAGTTCCTGCCGAGGTGTTCAGTCGCAATGCGAATGCCGAGTAGGTCCGCTTTCCATCCATCTCGGCCATTTGGCGGCAGCCAGTTGATCGAGTTTTGATCCCAGGCCGCCGGACTCAAATTGAACCGTGCCGCCGGCGCGTTCTCAACTCACGACGCCGCGCTCAACTCAAAGACGCTGGACCGTACTGAAGCAATTTGAAGCAATCGCCGCTGCCCGATGTCGCCTTCGTCAGGAAGGGTTTCGACCGGTCGAGCCATTCCTGGTGCGATCTGGCATCGGCTTCGATTTCATTGGCCGGTGCAAGCTTGACGAAGCCGCGCCCGTTGCTGAAAAGCCAGCACGCGCGGCCGAGAAACCGCCTGCTGCGCTGGCGCAGCAGATCGGCATCATAAAAGACGTCGAGCACCTCCCGCTTGATCTTCCGCTCCTTTTCGGGATTGGCGATCGCAACCTCGATCGGCTCGCCGCCGATCGCATCCTGCAGGTCCTTGTAATCCAGGGCGATCTGGGTAGTGGCATATTTGATGTCGCTCTCGTCCCGGACGATGTTGAACCATAGCATTGGGTTGAGCTCGTTGACGACGAACGATGCTTCGAAATCGCGTGACAGATTGAGAATATCGAACCCCTGAACATCGACGTCGCGCTCGACCAGAAGGATCTGCGAAACCTGCTTGGCGAGCGCCGTTCCGTGGGCGCTGACGGCGGCATTGTTTCCGCCGTGTTCCGGACTGACATAGGCGCCGCCATCATCCAGCAGCGCGTCGAATTCGCCGAGGGCCTCCACGACAGCGCTGCCGCGGGCAACACGCGCCGCCAGTTTGGCGAGAACCTGCTGGAGCTCCGTTTCGCGTTTGCGCTGGTCCTGATAATTCTGCTGGAAAAAGAAGATGAACAGGGACACGCCAATCCCGATCAGGATCACGCCCAGCTGCGAAAAGATATTGCGATAATATTCCAGCAGCTTTTCACGATGGCGTACGTCGTCACGCACACTGTGCGCCACGCGAAGATTGACGATCAGCGAAACGACCAGGAGACCGGCACCGACCAGGATCAGGCCGCCGATCAGCAGGTAGCCATAGCCCGAGTTCAAATCCATTCTTTTGCCGCGCTCCCCGAAACCCCAGACAGCGCAGACTAATACCATTCCGCTTCAACACCTACGTTTTCATAGGAGCGCCGGCGACAGATCCCCGCTGGTCGGCCACTGTTCTTACAGCCAGGACTATGCTCGCCATCCGCCTCGTTTCGTGGCGGTCTTCTCGCGGCCGGAATTCAGGCCGCGTGCTTGGAACCAATGACGGGCGAGACTGTTCAGCTATGACTTTGATATGACGCCGACGTGCCCGGCCGGCTGGGCATGCGGCGATCTTGAGGAGTTCTCATCATGAAGATTTCGTCCAGATTTCGTTCAGTCGCAGTTGCCGTCATCGCTGCGGCGGCAGTTAGCTTTGCCAGCGTCGCGCATGCCGACAGCGGTACGATCCGCTTCGCCATCTACAAGGCGGCCTTTTTCATCGGCGGCTCCGGAGGCGAGGGCACACTGACCTTCCATGGTCGCCGATATCCCATCTCGGTCGGCGGCATCTCGGGCGGCCTCGCCTTCGGCGCCTCCAAGACCTATTTCAAAGGTACCGTGCGCCACATACGCCGCGCCCGGGATGTGACGGGGGTGTACGGTGCAGCGGGCGGTGGCGGCGCGCTCGGCAAAGGAGCCCAGGTGATCGTCATGACCAATGACAAGGGTGCCCAACTCGAACTCACGGGCAGGCAGGTAGGCCTGCAAGTCAATGCCGATCTCAGCGGTATGAGCATCTCGCTGAAATAAGGACAGTCACTGCATTCGTTATTCCTTGGATGGGCCGGATTTGGCCGCTCCAAACCGCAGCCCATCCATCAGCAGCGACACCAATCGGCGCGAGCGGTCGCGCCAGTCCTTGGTGTCCGGGGCCGAATAGATGCCGCCCAACGCATGCAGCACGTCGGAGGCATCGACATCGCCGCGGATCGAGCCGTCGGCGACCGCGGCATCGATCAGCCGCCGCAAGGCGAGCGTCACCCTGCCCGAAACGTCGGAGAACAGGGTTGAGTTGGTCGTGAGCAGGATGCGCAGGCTTGTCGACAGCCCGCGCTTGGTGGCGATGTAGTCGACGAAGCGCTGCATCCATTGTTCGAGCGCCATGTCGGGCGCATGATCGCGGGCGAGTTCGTCGGCCGCCTGGCACAGTCCTTCCACTTCGCGCCGATAAACCACCTCGACCAGGTGCTCGCGGGTTGGGAAATGCCGGTAGAGCGTGCCGATGCCGACGCCGGCCTGGCGCGCAATCTCCTCCAGCGAGGCATCGACGCCTTGGGCGGCAAAGGCTTTTGCCGCGACCTCGACCAGCGCATCGCGGTTGCGCTGCGCGTCGGCGCGCAGCGGCTTTGCAACGGCGGCTTCGGTTTTGTCTCCAGAAATGACGGGCGGCTCCGCGGCCAATTTTTTCTCCAGTGTTGATCCGAAGCATAACCGAACAGGCAGGCCCCGTTTCAAGAACGCAGACGCTTCCACCTTCGTTACGTCTCCGACAAATATAATCGCAAGTAAATATAATCACAGGATCGAGTCTGGGCCGGCGTTCCGGCAGGCGGAGGCATCTTGCCCGCCTCCGGTGCACGGCCGGTGGATGACGTCCGGTGGATGACGACGGAGGATATTTCCTCGCGGCCGGCACTCGTCATCTGTTCGGCCGATGCCGTGGGGCAAAAATGAGCCCACGTTGAGCACGATCCCCTCAGGATCATTGGACTGTCCTGCCCCTACAGACAGTTCAGAGAGCACCACCGGCTTGGGCCGGTGGTGCTTTTTTGTCTCCAGGCATGACGGCCGGCTGCCCTGCCAATTTCCTCCAATTTTGATCATTTTCGATCCTGGGCTTGAACAGGGCGGAGCAGGCCCTTAGGTAATAAGCGGAGGCGCCTCCGATTGTGGAGTGCCTTTCTCATGTAATCACGGGATCGGGTATGTCACGTCTTTCGACCTCCCAAGCCGCAGCCCTCCCGGAGCTCGCGCCAAGTCGAACCGACCCCCTCTGCCCTGCCGGGCATCTCGCCCGCAAGGGGGGAGATTAGCTCACCCAGCCATAAGCTGATCTTGCCGCTCGCCGGCCGGGCACCAGATCATCCCCTCCCGCGTCAAGCAACCGGAGCCAGACGCCCCATGACAAGCAAAACCCGAACTCCAATCCAACTTCGAATCAACGGACATCGACATGAGCTGGAGGTCGAACCGCGCGTTACCCTGCTCGACGCCTTGCGCGACCATCTCGGCCTGACCGGCACCAAGAAGGGCTGCGACCAGGGCCAGTGCGGCGCCTGCACCGTTCATATCGACGGCCAGCGCGTGCTGGCCTGCCTGACGCTCGCCACTCAGGCTGAAAGCAGGGACATCACCACCATCGAAGGGCTTGCCGGGGAGGATGGCACGCTGCATGCGGTGCAGGCCGCCTTCCTCGAACAGGATGCCTTCCAGTGCGGCTATTGCACGCCGGGCCAGATCATGTCGGCGGTCGCCTGCATTCGCGAAGGCCATGCCGGCTCGGATGAGGAGATCCGCGAATACATGGCCGGCAATCTCTGCCGCTGCGGCGCCTATCCGCATATCGTCGCCGCCGTGCGCCAGGCGGCCGTGGAGGCCGCGTCATGAGGGACTTTTCATATCTCCGCGCCAGCTCCGTCGATGCAGCCCGTGAGGCAGCAGCACTTCCCGGCGCCATGCTTTTGGCCGGCGGCACGACGCTTGTCGATCTCGCGAAATGCGGCGTTGCCGAACCCGAGACCGTGGTCGACATCACCCATCTCAAGGGACTGGACACGATTGCCGTTGATGACCGGGGCGCCACGATCGGCGCGCTGGCCAGGATGAGCCGCGTCGCTGACCATGCCGATATCAAGAGCCGGTTCCCCGCCGTCTCGGAAGCATTGTGGCAGGCGGCGTCAGCGCAGCTGCGCAACATGGCGACGATCGGCGGCAATCTGATGCAGCGTACGCGCTGCCCCTATTTCCGCGATCCGGCGAATTTCCCCGCTTGCAACAAGCGCTGGCCCGGCAGCGGCTGCTCGGCGATCGGCGGGGTCACCCGCGGCCATGCCGTGCTCGGCACCAGCGAGGCCTGCGTCGCCACCTATCCCGGCGACCTGGCGGTTGCACTCGTCGCCTTCGACGCGATCGTCCATCTCGGCGACCGTCAGATCGCCGTCGATGATTTTTTCCTGTTGCCGGGCAGCACGCCCGAAAGGGAACATGCGATCGAGCCCGGCGAGATGATCACCGCGATCGGCATTCCCGCTTCGGCGGCCGCCCGCCGCTCGACCTATCTCAAGGTCCGCGACCGCCAGTCCTATGAATTCGCCGCGGCAAGTGCCGCCGTCGGCATCGAATTCGAGGCCGACGGAAGGACAATTCGCGATCTGCGCGTCGGGCTTGGCGGCGTCGCCACCAAGCCATGGCGCGCCCGTGCCGTCGAAGAGGCGTTGAACGGCAAGGTGCTCGAGCCGGAGGTCGTCAGGCAAGCCAGCCTGCTCGCCGTCGAGGGCGCCGTCGACCGTGGCGCCAACCACTACAAGATCGAACTGGCGCCGCGCGTCGTCGCCCGCGCCATCCTCAAAATGGGAGAAACGGCATGACCGTTCACGAGTTGAGAACAAGACCCGGCGATGCCAAACGCGGCGACGCTTCGGACGGTGCCGTCCTCGCCGATCAGGTTGGCGGCCGGCTGTCGCGCGTCGACGGCCCGGCCAAGATCACCGGTGCCGCCAAATACGCCGTCGAGCAGCAGCTCGAGGGGCTTACGCATGCGGTGCTGGTCGAGAGCACCATTGCCGCCGGCCGGGTGCGTTCGATCGACACGGCCGCGGCCAAGGCGTCGCCCGGCGCGCTGCTGGTGCTGACGCCCGACAATATCCTGCCGCTGAGAACCGCAACGGACTGGCTGGGTACGCCGCCGCCGGATGTCGCCTATTGCCCGCTGGCGCGCGACATCACCTTCAGCGGCCAGCATGTCGCGGCGGTGGTGGCCGAGACTTTCGAGCAGGCGGTCGCCGCCGCGGCGCTGGTCAAGATCGCCTATGACGAGGCGGCGGCGATCGTCGACCTCAGCGATCCAAAGGCCGGCGACGGCATCCCGGTCGATGCGATGACCAAGGAATGGGGCGAGGCGGAGACAGCGTTCGCCTCGGCTCCGGTCAGGATCTGCAACGCCTACAACACGCCGCGCGAATACCAGGCGCCGATAGAGCCGCATGGCCTGATCGCAAAGTGGCAGGGCGACCAGCTGACGGTCTGGGAGCCGAGCCAATGGCTCGACGGCATGGCGCGGACCTATGCCGAATGGTTCGGCGTGCCGTTCGAGAATGTACGACTGGTCTCGCCCTATATTGGTGGCGGCTTCGGCTCCAAGGCGTTTGCCTATGGCTACGGCGCTGTAGCGGCAGTCGCCGCGAAAATGCTGGGACGGCCGGTGAAGCTGGCGGTCACCAGGCCGCAGACCTTCACCGCCTATGGCGGACGGGCGGCGACGCGCCAGACCGTGGCGCTCGGCGCCAACGCGGAGGGCCAGATCCAGTCGATCGTGCATCGCGGCGTCAACGAGACCTCGGTCGACGGCATGTGGGTCGAGCCGCTCGGCTCGGTCACCTCGGTCATGTACGCGACGCCGAATTTCTCGTCGCGGCAGAACGTCGTGCGGGTCAACACGGTGGTGCCAGGGGCATTGCGCGCGCCGGGCGAGAACCCGAGCGCCTTCGGCATCGAAAGCGCCATCGACGAGCTCGCCTACGAGGTCGGTATCGACCCGCTGGAAATCCGTCTCAGGAACTATGCCGAGCAGGACCCGCATGCGAAGAAGCCGTGGTCGACACGGCAACTGCGTGAGGCCTTCGCGGCCGGCGCCGAAGCCTTTGGCTGGTCGAAGCGGAACCCCCGGCCGCGTTCGATGCGCGACGGCAACCAGTTGATCGGCTGGGGTGTCGCGGCAGGCACCTACCCGGTCCGGCGCGCCTATGGCGAGGCGGTCGTGCGCATTCTCGCCGACGGCTCGGTCGAGGTCGAAAGCTCATCGATCGACATGGGGCAGGGCACCTACACGATCCTGGCGCAGACCGCCGCCGAGGTGGTGGGCGTGCCGGCGGAAAACGTCGTCGTCAAGCTTGGCGATTCCCGCTATGCCCGTGCCGGCGTCACCGGCGGTTCGCGGCTGGCCGGGGTGATGACCGGCGCCGTCCACAAGGCGGCGAGTGCCGCGCTCGACCAGCTGATCGGGCTCGCCATCAGCGATCCGGCTTCGCCGTTCCATGCGCTGCAGGCCAACACGCTCGTCGTCGCCAATGGCCGCATCGCTTCACCGCGCGGCAACGGCCCGGAAGTTTCGATCGCCGAATTGCTCAGCAGCGTCGGGCGCGAGCATATCGAGGCGAAGGGCGACACCATGCCGGCCAATTCGACGGTCGAGGACCGCTACAAGAACTACACCACCATAGCCATGGCGCTGCCGCACACCGAGGGCGACTATTCCCGCCACAGCTGGTGCGCGCATTTCATCGAAGTCCGCGTCGACGAGGACTTTGGCACGGTTCGCGTTTCCCGCGTGGTGTCGGCGCTGGATTCGGGCCGGCTCTACAATCCCAAGCTCGCCGAAAGCCAGTGGAAGGGCGGCATCATCATGGGCATCGGCCAGGCGCTGCTCGAGGAAGGCATCGTCGACCGCCGCCACGGCCGCATCGTCAACAACAACCTCGCCGACTATCTCATCGCCACCAATGCAGACATTCCCGACATCGAGGTGATCTCGGTCGGTATTCCCGATCCGCATTCCTCGGTGCTGGGCGGCAAGGGGGTCGGCGAGCTGGGCATCGTCGGCGTGGCGCCGGCGATCGCCAACGCGGTATTTCACGCCACCGGGAAAAGGGTGCGGGATCTGCCGATCACGCTGGAGAAGCTGATTTAGGGGCAGACGGTGAGGCTGCCAATCTCCTCTCAAGACTTGGGTTCCTCGCCCACCGCGAGGCGGGGGAGAGGTGGCCGCCCACGGGTCTTGCCTTCGGCAAGCCCGAGGACAGGCTCCGCGCCCGGAGAGGGGTCCTTCGTAGAGCGCGGTTTCCCCTCTCCGTCTCGGCTTCGCCGAGCCACCTCTCCCCACTTTCGTGGGGTGAGGAACCCAAGCTGGAATGAAGCCGCGCTCTGCCTTTCCAGGCTCACCACGTCAACGTAAACGCAAGCTTGCCGAAATGCCGGCCGCCGGCTGCCATATGGGCGTAGGCCTCGGTCGCCTGGTGCTGGCCGTAGACCGTGTCGATGACCGGATCGATACGGGCGGCGCCGATGGCGCGCGCCGCGTCGCGCAGGTCGGATACTGAACCGGTGTTGTTGCCCACCACCTTGAGTGCCTTGATGATGATCGGCAGCAGGTTCGTGGTGGCCTCGGCGCCGGTGACGAAGCCGATGGCGAACACCGTGCCGCCGGGCGCCGCGGCATTGATGGAGCGGGCGAAGGTGGCCGCGCCGCCGGTTTCGACGATCAGATCGGCGCCGAGCCCGTCGGTCAACTCGAGCACCTTGGCGTCCCAGTCCGGCGTCTCACGATAATTAATGAGATGATCCGCACCCAAGGCCTTGGCGCGCGCCAGCTTTTCGTCAGACGACGAGGTGATGATGACCGTGGCGCCGGCTGCCTTGGCCAGCTGCAGGGTCAAGATCGAGACACCACCGGTACCGAGCAGGACGACGACCGACCCCGGCCCGGCATCGGCGGCGCGAAGCGCATTCCACGCGGTGGTGCCGGCGATCGGCAGCGTCGCTGCCGCTTCGAAGGACAGATGCGCCGGCATCGGCACAACGGCATTGGCCGGCAGCGCGACATATTCGGCGAGCGAGCCGGGCAGTGTCAGCCCGCGCATCTCTCTGGTCTCATAAGGCCGCGGACGGCCGCCGATCCAGCGCGGTTTTGCATGGGCGATGACGCGGTCGTTGATGGCGAGCCTCGACACGCCCTCGCCGATACCGACGATCTCGCCGGCGCCGTCGACGACGGGAATGAGCGGAAAGCTCGGACCTGGATAGTTGCCGCTCGCTATCGCGACATCGACAAAATTGAGGCTTGCGGCGCGCAGGCGGATCAGCACTTCGCCGCGCTGCGGTTCAGGCGTGGGAACGGTGGCCGCGCGAAACGCGTCCAGTCTCGGGGCAGTCAGTTCGATCGCTTTCATGTCTCACTCCGGTTGATGGCCGATTGACGGGCCGGGATTGAGTGAAACTAGCTGCTGCGCTATTGGTATATAATCCTTGTGTTTTACATTTGAGCTCTGCGCCTGATGCAGCAATCGCACGAACCGGCAGCATTGGTCGAAATGGCCGCCTTCGCGGCAATCGCCGAAGCACGCTCCTTCACCAAGGCGGCTGCTCGCATCGGCCGCGACGCGACGATCCTGTCGCGGCGCCTTGCCTCGCTGGAAGAGCGGTTGGGCGTGCGCCTGCTGCACCGGACGACACGAAGCGTGTCGCTAACCGAGGCGGGTTCGGAATTTCTCGTTCGCGTCCGCGCCATCCTGGCTGCGGTCGACGAGGCCGAGGCTGCCGCGTCGGCGCATGCCGGCGGCGGGCCGCGCGGCGTGCTGCGGCTGGCGCTGCCCGGCTCGTTCGGGCGCATGTGGATCGGCCCGCTGCTGCCGCAGTTTCTCACCGAATTTCCCGACGTTCGTATCGAGGCCGAGTTCTCCAACCGTTTCGTCGATCTCGTCGCCGAGAATTTCGACGTCGCCGTGCGTCTCGGCGCGCTGCAGGATTCGCGGCTGGTGGCGCGCAAGGTCGCGACACGGCGGCGGCTGCTGTGCGCCGCGCCGTCCTACCTCGCCCGCCGGGGCACGCCGACTGCGCCGGAGGCGCTGCTGGAACACAGTTGCCTGGGCTTCTCGGGTTTCCAGACCTTTCCGGCCTGGGAGATGACCGACAGTTCGGGCCGGCGCGTCAGTATCGAGGTCTCCGGGCCGCTGGTCACCGACGACGCCGAGGTGCTGGTCGAAGCCGCCGTGCAAGGCGTCGGACTGATGATGAGCACGGATTGGCTGGTCGGACGCGAGCTCGCCGACGGCCGGCTGGTGCCAGTGCTGGAGGACTGGACGCTTGCCGACGAGGGCGCCGTCTATGTCGTCATGCCTTCGGCCAAGGGGCAAGCCGCCAAGACACGTGCCTTCGCCGACTGGATCGGCAAACGCTTTGCGCCGGTCCCGCCGTGGCGGAGGTGAGGGTGCTGATCTCCCCCCTTGAGGGGGAGATGTCGCCGAAGGCGACAGAGGGGGTCGCGGCGCGTGGAGCGTCAGCGCCGTCTCTCGTAGAGGAAGGCGTCGGCGATCTATGTGAGACGACCCCCTCTGGCTGCTTCGCGGCCATCTCCCCCTCGAGGGGGGAGATTACGCGCTCAGCCGCCTCCGCCTCCACCACCCTGCTTGATGAAATGACCGAGCAGATCCATCGGCACCGGAAACACGACCGTCGACGAGCGCTCACCGGCGATGTCATGGAGAGCCTCGAAATAGCGTAGCTGCATGGCCTGCGGTGCTTCGGCCAGCATCTTGCCGGCCTCGACGAGCTTTGCCGCCGCCTGCTGTTCGCCGTCGGCATTGATCACTTTCGCACGCCGCAGCCGTTCCGCTTCGGCCTGCTTGGCGATGGCGCGGACCATGTTCTCGTTGAGGTCGACATGCTTGATCTCGACATCGGAGACCTTGATGCCCCAGGCATCGGTGCGCTGGTCGAGAATCTCCTGGATATCGCTGTTGAGCTTGTCACGTTCGGCCAGCATTTCATCGAGCTCATGCTTGCCGAGCACCGAGCGCAACGTGGTCTGTGCCAGCTGGTTGGTGGCGGTCATGAAGTCTTCAACCTGGATCACCGCCCGCTCGGCGTCGACGATACGAAAATACAGCACCGCGTTGACCTTCACCGAGACGTTGTCGCGCGAGATCACGTCCTGCGGCGGCACGTCCTGGACCACCACTCGCAGGTCGACCTTCACCATCTGCTGCACGAAGGGGATGAGGATGATAAGGCCGGGGCCCTTGACCCCGGTGAAGCGGCCGAGCGTGAAGACCACGCCGCGCTCATATTCCCGCAGGATGCGAATGGCCGCGGATAGGAACATGACCACGACGAGCGCTGCTGCCAGATAGGCCACATAACCGATGATCATTGCCTTGCTCCATCGCTTCTCACATTGCGGCGCCGTATCGTCAGCACAAGATCCCTGACATCGGCCACCTCGACGCTGTCGCCCACTGCAAGCGGTTCGTCGGCTTTTGCCCGCCAGCGCTCGCCCCGGGCGAGCACGTGGCCCTCGCTGCCCTGCCAGTCGAGGACCTCCGCCGGCAGCCCCTGCATGGCCTGTGCGCCAACACGCGGAACGTTCTTGCGGGCCGCCCACAGATAGCTGCCGGTCAGCAGCGCCAGGCCGAGCGTCAGGACGGCGGCGGTGCCGATAACGGCCCACGACATCTCGAAGCCGGGCCCCTCGATCCTGAGCAGCATGGCAGCGCCCAGCAGAAACGCAGCCACGCCTCCCAGCCCAAGGACCACAGTCGGGTTCAAGGCTTCGACGACCAGGAAGATGATGCCAAGCAGCATCAAGGCAAGGCCGGCATAGCTGATCGGCAGGAGATTGAGCGCATAGAGTCCGAGCAGAAGGCAAATCGTGCCGATCACGCCGGGCGCGACCGCGCCCGGGCTCGTGAATTCGAAGACGAGGCCATAGACGCCGACCAGCATCAGGATGACGGCGATGTTCGGGTCCGTGATCACGGCGAGAAGCCGGATGAGCCAGCCTGGCTCGAGCGTTTCGACCGGCAGCCCTTTCGTCGCCAATGCCTCTTTCTTGCCGGCGATCTCGACGGTCCGGCCGTCGGCCAGTTGAAGCAGTTCGGTGGTGTCGCGGGCGACGAAATCGATGACATGCTGCTGCAGCGCCGCGCCGGCCGACAGGCTGGCCGCCTCGCGCACGGCCTTTTCTCCCCATTCGGCATTGCGCCCGCGCAATTCAGCCAGGCTTCGGATCAGGGCAACGGCATCGTTCGTCGCCTTGGCGATCATCGCATCGCCCGCGGGTGCGTTCTTCTTGTCCTTGTCCGCCTCGGGGCCATCGTTCTTGCCGCCGGGAAACGATGGCAGCGGCCCGCCCATCTCGATCGGCGTTGCCGCGCCCAGATTGGTGCCGGGCGCCATCGCCGCCAGATGGGTGGCGTAGAGGATGTAGGTTCCGGCGCTCGCCGCGTGCCCGCCGGCGGGCGCGACATAGCCGATGACGGGAACCGGCGAGGCGAGAATGCCGGCGATCATCTCGCGCATGCTGGTGACCAGCCCGCCGGGCGTGTCCATCTGCAGGATGAGAGCCTGGGCGTTTCGGTCCGCGGCCACCGCCAGCGCTTCCTCGAGCTGCCTGGCATTCGCCGGACCGATGGCGCCGTCTATCTCGACGCGCAACACAATTTTCTCCCGGCCGTCCGCCTCTCCGGTTGCGGAAGAGGGACAAACGGCCGCAACAGCCACGAAAGCCGCGGCAAGCAGGACCGCACGCGCGAGTTTCACGCTCAAAGCTCCACATCTAGGAATATGGGCTGGATTTTGCCGAAATCCATGACGCGGCGCGCACACATCGCGCCGGCCCGGCAGGTCGCACAACTCGGCAGCGAGGATGGATCGATTCTCGGGTTTGTGGCGGTACTACCCGGCCTGTGCTTGCGGTCAGCTCGCGCTACGTCCGACCAATCGAAAAGCATCCAGGAGAAAAACAATGCGTATGCAACCCGCTTTCCTGTTCGATCTCGACGGCACGTTGGTCGACAGCGTCTACCAGCATGTGCTGGCCCGGAAGGAGGCGCTCGACGAGGAGGATATCGAGCTGTCGGTCTGGCGCATCCACCGCAAGATCGGCATGAGTGGCGGGCTGTTCGCCAACCAGCTGCTGCGCGAAACCGACATTGAGATCAGCACCGAGCGCGTCGACCGGCTGCGGCGGCGCCATGCCGAAGCCTATCAGCGCCCGGCGAGCCGCATCCGTCCGCTCCCCGGTGCGCGCGAATTGCTGGTCTGGCTGACGAAGGCGGGCATATCGTGGGCGATCGCCACCAGCGGGGGCATCGAGACGGCGTCGGCCTGCTCAGCGGCGGCTACAGCACCGAGGAGCTCCGCCAATCGGGCGCGTTTCGCGTCTATGAAGATCCCGACGACATGCTGCGCCATGTCGACGAAGTCGGCGGCCGCACATGAAGGCGACCGGCGGACTGTCGCCGTCATTCGATCACACCTATGTCTCTTGCGCATTGGAGCCATCTCTAGCGGGCTTCTATTGCGCGGCGTCTTCCTGGATTGTCTGTTCCTGGATTCGGGCGGGTGCCCCGAGACACTGATCGTAGCCGATGGTGCAATTATTCAGACATTCGTTGCGTCCCTTGATGGATCTGACGCTATTGTAGTCGATCGGCACAGCCTGGCATTTCTTCTGGCACGCCTGGTCCTTCTCGGCGCAATTCGTGCCGTGGCCCTTGGGGTACCTCTTCGTGGTCGCTTCAGCGTTCAATGGCATGACGGCCAGCAGCGCCAGCAGCGTCGGTATCAGTCGGAGCATATGCATGGATCCTCCCTTGCGCGTTAGACGCTCTACACTTGGAGGCAATGTTAGCGCGCCACTTCCGCTGGCCGCATCACCCGTGCGGGGGATGGACGGCAGCGGGGCCGCCGCTAGCCCAGGCAGTTTCCCCGTGATCGGTTCTGATCGTCATCGCTCCAGCCGGCAGCCGATCACAAAACGCGACGACGTTCAGGCAGTCATATCGCGCGCTGGGCACGATCAGACCGTCATAATCGAGGAAATGCGCGGCCTCGCCGATGTCTTGCGACCTCGGATATTCGGCGTGCTTTTCCTGATACGAAAGCTGCCCGTAGCGCGCGGTGTCGAGACCAAGGGTCTGCAAGGCTGCCAGGTCGAGCAGTCTGAGCGTCCGGTCCAAAGCGAGATCGATCTCGAAGAGATTGTATCTGACACGCGAAGGGACCACTGGCTGCCCGCGCGTCAGGTGGAATCTCATCTCGCTCAAGGCACCTTCGCGCTCTTGCGAGGTGTAGAGCACGTCGAATGTTCCATCGTCCCAACGGCCGCCGGAGCTCGAGCACTGGATCGGGCTGCGGCCCTGGCGCACCACACGCCAAACCGTTGCGGAGTATTCGACCGGAACTATTGCCTCGATAGCGTCGATGAGCCGGCTATCGCGTCGTTTCCGCCCGGCGATCGCCAACTAGAGAAAGACCTCGTTCTCAAGCCGATCGATGACTTTGAGCACGTCGAGAGCACGGTCGTCGTGAATGAGATCTATCGCCCTTTCACCGTTCAATTGCGGGTGGCGAGCGTAAAGCCAGGTGCGGATATCGCTTGGCTCGTAGAATTCCTGCAGTCGGCCGACGATATAGTGCAGGTCCGATAGAATGAGCTCGCTGCGCGGCTGGGGCTTGATGTCGCCGGCCTTCCACCTCGAAACCGTGGCCTTGGACACGTCGGTGATGTTTGCAATGTCGGTTCCCTTGAGACCGCCAAACGTGCCCAATTCGTCCAGGAATCTGGGAACCGCCCGCAACGCCGTGCTCATGCTTTTCTCTCCGGCTGCCGAGCCACTTCGCGTCGGACCAGCCCTTCAATTGCGCTGTCGCATTTCGGTTTCATAAAAGGAAAATATGAAACAGGAATGTTAATGTCAATCACCCGTTCGGTGCGAAGGCCCCTGGAGCCAGCACTTCAGGCCTGAAGTAGCGCCAGCTCTTCCGCGCTCAGATGGCGTGCCTTGCCTTTGGCAAGCTCGCCGAGCTGCAATTGCCCGATCGCCACCCGCACCAGGCGCAGCACCTCGATATCGTAGGCGCCAAGCAGCCGGCGGATGTGGCGGTTGCGGCCCTCGTCGAGCACGATCTCCAGCCAGGCGGTGCTGGTGCCGCTTCCACTCGATCGAAAATCAATCGCCTGAATTGCTACAGCGCCCTGGTGTCGCCGGTAATGCCACGGGACAATTTGTTTTGTATAGTCCTTGATGCCACGTGGCCGACGATGGTTCGATGACTTGGGAAGGGAAGATCATGCGAAGCGGATTGGCGAAATTCGTCGTGGCGGGTTGCGTCGCCGCTCAGGTCGTCCTGCAAGCGGCGCAGCCGGCGTTTGCCGCGCCGTGCGGCTGGACGGCGAAACTGGAGGAAGAGGAGGGCGGCAAAGTGCTGATGGCGTCGGTCTGCGGCGGATCGAATGGCGGCGCCCAGCTGACGCTGGCCTGTTTCGGCAAGCCGACGCTGAGCTATGATTTGGGCGACAGCGGTCCGCAACTGGAACCCGGCATCGCTTCGTTCGCGTTCAAGGCCGGCGGCAAGGCGGTGACCAAGACGCTTCAACTCGAAGAAATGTACAACACCTTCACCGTGGAATTGAGCAGCACCGACCCGCTGTTGGCCCTGCTGCGCTCCAAGGGCGAGGTCACGGTCGCCTCGGGCAAATATGGCGAGAACAGCTTTCCGCTTGCCGGCTCATCCGCCGCCATCGGCAAGGTGCTGGCCCAGTGCGGCAAAGCCAAGGCTTCTTCCGACAATGACAACTGATGAACCCCTTACATTTCAATTTGAATCGCGCGAGACGTTGGTTGCGAAGATAGAGCGTGATCCCGCTAACCTCGATCCCTGGACAGGGCTTGTCGAACTGGAGGCCGAGGAAAGCAGCCTGGACACCGCGGTGTCGGTTCTCTTGCGGGCAATTGATGCTGTATCCGACAGGGAACAGCTTTGGCGATTTGTCGACAATTTTGTCTGGTTTTGCGGAGTTGCCGAAGGGCCGACTATGGCTTTGAGCGAAGCGAGCGTCCATGCCTTCTACGAGCGGTGGAAAATCGATACGCACCGTAGCGCGCAGACGAGCCTTTTCTTCGCTCAGCAGTTCAAGAAGCTCAATCTCCCTGACTTATGTGCCGAGAACGTTACGCGCGCAGAGGGCGAGGTGCACACCGGGCGGGACTATATCCTGCTTGCCTTGTTCCTGCGCGACAAAATGGAAACGCCGCAGCTGGCTTTGGCCGCCTTGCAACGGGGAATAGCCGCGCACCCGCGCAACGCGATCATCTGGGATTGCGTTGCCGACACACACCGCCTTGGGAACTCGGCGTGGGAGATCGCGGAATCCACCTATCAGTCATTCAAGCAATGCCGCCTCGATGCAACCACAGAAGATGCCTGCGTCGCCTGGGCATCGTTTGGGCTAATGCTCGATGAAATCGGCAACTATTTGTCGGCTGAAAAGGCCTATCGCCGGGCAATAGAAATCGATCCACGCTACCGCTGGGCGACAGGGAAGTTGTCGGGACTGCTCCGTCGCCGGTTCGCCCGCTACCATGAAGCTGAGAAACTTGCGCTGCGGTGCGTTGAAATCGATCCGGAGCACGCATGGTCGTGGTTCAATCTCGGCTTTGTTTATCATCATCATCTGGCCCGTTTCGCCGACGCCAAAAAGGCGTATCAGCGCGCGATCAAACTCAAGCCGGACTATGTTAAGGTGTGGGAGAATCTGGCCGCTCTGATGGCGTTCGAAACAGACGCGCCCATAGAGGCTCAAAAGGCGTTCGACAAGGTGTTCGGACTCTCGGGTGTTTCAGCTTGGACCTATAATCAATACGGTATTTTTCTTCGCGAATTGACAGACCGGTACGACGAGTCAGAAAAGGCCTTGCTGCACGCAATTGAAATGGAGCCAGCAGACTGGTGCCATCGGTTGGCGTTGGCGGTTCTGTATGAGAAGCGCTTGCTGCGGTTCGAGGAGGCTCGCAAATTTCTGCTCGAAGCAAAGGAGTGTGGCGCTCCGATTGACAATATCGATTATCGCTTGGCCTTGATTGCACAACGCCGTCGCCCTCTGAAGGTAGTCAAGTAAAGGAACGGCCGTGAAACGTTTGGTGTGGTCGATTTTTGCCATCCTATTTTCGACATGGGCTCACGCCCATGTTCCACCAACAGGCTCGGCTTATGCGAAGGATTTGTTCGCCAAGTTGGATGAACTTTTGCAGCAGCGCCGGATTGAAGGCAAATTGCCAAATCTTGAAGATCCAACGGACCGGGATCTACTGCACAAGATTTGGGACGGCGGGGCTTTGATAGGTTCGCCGCCATACGATGAGGGCGACCTGGTAGCACTGTCTTTCGTAATGGACAGAAGTCGGTCGCTACTCGCGCTCTATAGCCAAAATAGCTCATTGCCTCTGCAGGATGAAGCTACGCAGACATTCGCGCTTTTGATTCGGGCTGCTGCCGCTTCGCAGATAGCTTTCAATGATTTCCTAGCGCACCAACCTAACGCTGCCGAAATGTTGCGCCCCAACGGAGCCAAAGCTCGAGGAGGCATAGAGAAAATGTTTCGTGGCGCCTCGATTTTTCTGGCTGACCCGGCTCTGAAGGAGGGAAACAAGATAGTTCTTGTTGAATCGCTGAGAGCAGATGGTCCCTATCTCGCGCAGAGCATCTCTCCAGACCATCGCCAGGCCCTGATCGATTTGTTTGTCCCGTTGGTTGGCCAGCTTCCCATGCCTGCCCAAGAATCGCTCAAGATTTTTATGCAGGAAATCAACGCCGCCGGCTGCGATCTGTGGTGTGCTGACGGAATGTAATACCGATAGACATTGATATCGGTCGAACCCGTGTGAGCGGTCGGTCAGGAATATCCGCCAGGAGTCGAAAGCGACTCTTGTCCGCCCGCGCTGCTTGCTGCGTCACGTGGGCTTCGACTGGCAGCTGCCTGACTATCGAGTCGCCGCCAGCCGGCTAGGCCTGAAGCATCGCCAGCTCTTCCGCGCTCAGATGGCGTGCCTTGCCTTTGGCAAGCTCCCCGAGCTGCAATTGGCCGATCGCCACCCGCACCAGGCGCAGCACCTCGACATCGTGGGCGGCGAGCAGCCGGCGGATATGGCGGTTGCGGCCCTCGTCGAGCACGATCTCCAGCCAGGCGGTGCTGGTGCCGCCGCGCAGCAGCTCGATCGAGCGGGCCGTCAGCAATTCGCCGTCGACGGTCGCGCCGGCGCGCAACCGCGCCAGCATGGCCTCGTCGGGCAGCGCGCCGATCTGCACGTGATAGGTCTTGGCGACATGCGAGGCGGGATCGAGCAGGCGCTGCGCGAAGCGCGTGTCGTTGGTCATCAACAGCAGGCCTTCGCTGGCCTTGTCGAGGCGGCCGACCGGCGAGACGAAAGGCAGGTCGAGGCCTGCCAGGCAATCATAGACGGTGCCGCGGTCCTGCGGGTCGTCGCGAGTGGTGACCAGCCCGCGCGGCTTGTTGAGCATCAGATAGACCTTGCGCTCGGCGGCGACGCGGCGGCCGTCGACCTCGATGCGATCGCGGCCTGGATCGACGCGAATCGAGCCGTTGCGCACGATCTTGCCGGCGACCCGCACGCGCCCCTCGGAAACCAGAAGCTCGGCCTGCTTGCGCGAGCACAGGCCAAGCTTCGACAGCGCGCGACAGAGGCTGACGCCGGGAGGCTGGGACCCGGGGGCAGGGCGTTGCCGGGCAATGTTCGGTCGCGGCGACATGATGTTGCCTGTGGATTCTTGTATACGAGCATCCCACTATAGCCGGCCGCCGGCTATGTCCACGGAAGGGAACTGCATATCGTTTGCGTCGTGCGCAGCGGCTGCGAGGACTTGCATGAAAACAGCCATTCGCCTTTGCCTGCTGCTCGCCTTGTTGCCGACATCGCCGGCGCATGCCGGCTGGCAGGCAGTCGAAAAGGTCGAGACCTATGCCATCTCGGGGCAATCCGGGCCGGAACTCTACGTTTCGATCGGCGGGCGCGGGCCGCTGCTCGGCGAACGCCGCGTCATCGCGCATACCAATTTCAAGCTGACCTGGGTGAGGGACTACAAGCCGCAAGGCGACGCCTGCGTGCTGGTGTCGGCGCAGCCGAAGCTGATCATCACCTACACCTTGCCGAAGCCGGCCGCGCAGCTGCCGGGCGCAATCCAGAAGAACTGGGAGGTTTTCGCAGCCGGCCTCGCCGCTCACGAGAAGGTGCATGGCGCCAGCATCGTCGACATGGTGCACAAGATCGAGGCGGCCACCATCGGCCTGACCGTCGCCGATGACCGTGGCTGCAGCAAGATCAGGATCGAAGTGACGAGACGGCTCGCCGGAATCTCGCAGGCACAACGGCAGGCGAGCCGCGATTTCGACCGGGTCGAATTCGGCCCAGGCGGCAAGTTGCGGCAGCTTGTGTTCACGCTGATGACCGGCGGATGACGCTGCGGGGGCGGCGCAGGGCACCACCTTTGCGGCCCTCACGCCTGTTCGGTCGGATAGAGCGTCAGGATGTTGACGTTGACTCTTGGCGGCTGCGTCACCGCATAAAGGATGGCGGCGGCGATGTCCTCGCTTTCCAGCTGCTCCATGTCGCCCAGCCTTTGCTCGACCGCCTGGCGCACATCGGCGCGCATATTCTGGGTGAACTCGGTCTTGACGGCGCCAGGCTCGATGCAGGTGACGCGGATGCCGTCTTTGCCGATCTCGCGACGCAGCGATTCCGCCATCGCGCTCACCGCGTGCTTGGTGCCGGAATAAACCACCGAAGGGTGGATATAACGGCCGGTGCCCGACGAGACCACGACGATGTGGCCGGCGCCTTGCCGCTGCATCGACGGCAGTGCCGCATGGATCGGATAAAGCAGGCCCAGGATGTTGACGTCGACCATCCGGCGGTATTCTTCCGGTGTCGTGTTGCGGAACGGCGCGGCGACGCCGACGCCGGCAACCGCAAGCAGCATGTCGAGCCGGCCGTACTCCTGCTGGACCCGCTCGACCATCGCCGTGGCTTGCGTTTCGTCGGTGACGTCGACGGCAATCGGCAGTGCCGCGCTGCCGGTCTCACGGATCCGCCTCGCCAGGTCGTCCAGGCGCTCGGTGCGCCGCGCGGCAATCACCAGCGTGGCGCCCTCGGCCGCCAGCGCCAAGGCGGTGGCCTCGCCGATGCCGGAAGAGGCGCCCGTCACCAAGGCGATCTTGCCGCTCAGTTTTCCTGTCTGCATCTTTTTCTCCTGACGCTTTGGACACGCCGTGAAGCTAGGGCGCAGGCTTTCTGGAACAATGCTGATCGAAAAACCGAATCCACTGTTAGGGGTTTTGGCCCCAGCAAGCTCACGTCTGCGCACGAACGGGCCTTGACGCGACCGGAGGTGTTGCGTCTTGATACGGGGCTGCGGGGCGTCGCATGAAAACAGCTGATCGACTACGTCTGCGGGTGGCTTGTTTGCATGCGACGCTTGCATGCACCCCCGCGATCCTCTCGCGACCGACAGGTCTGAGCGCCAGATGAAGGTCCTCGTCGTCCATTGCCATCCCTGCACCGACAGCTTCAACGGCGCGGTGCGCGACACGGTGCTGGAGACGCTTGCCGAAAGCGGCCACCAGGTCCACCTGCTCGACCTCTATGCGACCGGCTTCGATCCAGTCATGCGCACGCGGGAATGGCGCGGTTACCACGACAAGGCGGCGAACCTGCAACCGGTGCACGAACATGCGCAGGAGCTGCTCTGGGCGGAGGCGGTCGTCTTCATCTATCCGACCTGGTGGTATGGCCTGCCGGCGATGCTGAAAGGTTGGCTGGAGCGTGTGCTGGTGCCGGGCTTCGCTTTCGAGATGCCGACGGCACGACGCGGCCCGCGGCCCAAATTGCGGCACATACGCCGGGTGATGGCAATGACCACATGTGGCGCCACGCCGCTGATGTCGTGGATCATGGGACAGCCCGGCCGGCGGACCCTGCTGCGCGGCTTCCGCTCCGTCTGCCATCCGCTGTGCCGGACCAAATTCCTGGCGCTCTACCGGATGGACAGCGTCTCGGCCGCCGGACGCCAGGCGCATCTGCAGCGGGTCAGAAAAGCGGTTGCCGGCCTTGGTCGCGCTGATGCGGTCGCCGCCACAGTGCCTGGCTGATTTGGACCAGGCGAGCCGCCGCTGTCTCCGCCGAATGTCACGGGCGGGTGTCGGTTTGGCAAAGGTCAAAAAAATCAAGTCTCACCTTGACCCAAGAATGGTTGCAGTGTTGGGTTGCAAAGATCAAGGCCTTCTTGATCAAGCGCACTGCGATGCAAATAAACGACATGATCCGTGAGCCGATGATTCGAAAATGGCATAGGTCTTTTTGTCGGTCGCTGCTGCGTGGGCTCGTGGTCTTGTTTGCCCTGAGCGGCCCAGCTTTGGCTGCCAGCAGCGATTGTGTCGGGGACGACGAGGCCGATACGGCTCGGCGAATTGCCGCTTGTACACTCATGATAGAGGATGTGACGGAGCCCGCCAGCAGCCGTTTGACGGCCTATTTCAAGCGCGGCGTCGCCTGGGCGAGGCAGAATGATTATGATCGCGCCATTGCCGATTTCGATAAGGCGATCAGCCTCGATCCGGAAGATGCCAGTGCTTATTACTACCGAGGCATCACCTGGGCACTCAAGAGCGACGCTGATCGCGCTATCGCCGATTTCGACCAGGCGATCAGCCTCGACCCGAAGAGCGATGCATACCGCATCCGAGGCTCTGCCTGGCTCGACAAAGGCGACAACGACCGAGCTATTGTCGACTACGATCAGGCCATCAGCCTCGAGCCCCAGAATGCCGGAGCTTATGGCGACCGGGGCCTGGCCTGGGCACGCAAGGGCGACAACGACCGCGCTATCGCCGATTTCGGCCAAGCGATCAGCCTCGATCCCCGCGACGGCCGAACTTATAACAACCGAGGTCTCGTGTGGAAAAGGAAGCGGGACTACGACCGTGCCATCGCCGATTATGACCAGGCGATCAGCCTCGATCCGAAGGAAGCCAGCGCCTACGACAATCAGGGCATGGCCTGGCTACTCAAGGGCGACTATGACCATGCCATTTCCGATTTCGGACAGGCGATCAGCCTCGATCCGAATGTCGCCGGAGTCCATCATCATCGAGGCATGGCCTGGTCACTCAGAGGCGATTCTGACTACGCCCTTGCCGACTACGATCAGGAAATCAGCCTCAATCCGAAGAACGCCCGTGCCTACCTCGATAGAGGCCTGACTTGGACAATCAAAGGCGATTACAATCGTGCGATCGCCGACTACGACCAAGCGATAAGCCTCGACCCGAAAGACGCCAGTGCCTATGGCAATCGAAGCCGGGCCTGGAAATATAAGGGCGACTACGACCGCGCCATCGCCGACGCCGACCAGGCGATCAGTCTCGATCCGGAACGCGCCAGTGCCTTCTACAACAGAGGCAACGTTTGGGCTGACAAAGGCGACTATGACCGCGCCATCGCCGACTTTGACCAGGCGATCGGCCTCGATTCGAAAGACCCCAATGCTTACGACGATCGAGGTACGGCTTGGGCACACAAAGGCGATGACGACCGCGCGATTGCCGACTTCGATCAGGCAATCCTGCTCGACCCGAAACACGCCAGTGCCTACAGGAAGCGCGGCTGGATATGGGACAAGAATGGCGAATACGACCGCGCCCTCGAGGACTATGGCAAAGCAATTGGGCTCGATCCGAAATATGCCCATGCTTATCTCAGCAGAGGTCTCGTCTGGTCAATAAAAGGCGAATACGCACGTGCAACGGCAGATTACGACCAGGCAATCAGCCTCGATCCGACGATTGTCTACGCCTATTTGGGCCGGGGTATCGTCCATTTCTACTCCGGTGCGATGGAGAAAGCCCAAGCCGATTTCGCGCAAGCCGCCACAGTCAAACCAGAGGATGCGTATGTTGCGATCTGGCTCGATTTTGCCGAGCGTCGCAATGGCGCAGCAGGGCATTTGCAGGAAGCGACCAAGAAGCTCGACATGACGCGATGGCCGGCGCCGGCTGTTCGAATGCTGCTTGGCGAGCAGACTCTCGCCGCGACAATTGCAGAAGCCGACGACCCTGATGCGATAAAGAAACGCGGAAACCTGTGCGAGACAAATATGTTCAGCGCCGAGCTGAGCCGACTGCAGGGGCACAGCGATGAAGCTTTGCGGCTCTATCGGCTCGCCGCCAGCGATTGCCCCAATAACTCCTACGAATTTGTTGCCGCCAACGCAGCCCTGCGCGAGCTGTCGCCTTAGCTGCCGCCGCTACGGATTTCCCCGCCTTCGGTGAGATTTCGTTTCTCAACACAGTCTTCGCGCGTTGACTCTATTCCCAATTTCTGGAAATCTGGAAGTATGGACAAGACACTCGCACTTTCGGCGCTTGCCGCGCTCGGCCAGGAGACCCGGCTGGACGTTTTTCGCCTTTTGGTGCGGGCTGGAGCCGACGGCGTGCCGGCGGGCGAGATCGCCACGCGGCTCGCCGCATTTCCGAATACGATGTCGGCTCATCTCAAGATACTGTCGCATGCCGGCCTGGTGCGGACCGAACGGGAGGGCCGCAGCGTGCGCTACTTCGCCGACATGACCAGGTTTCGCGATCTGCTGGCCTACCTCATGGAGGATTGCTGCAACGGCGCGCCGGAACTTTGCCAGCCTGTCATCCAGGCCGTGACCTGCAACTGCTAGCCAGATGAGCTCCGGCAATCTTCCCCGCCGCCTTGTTGCCGAAGCCCTCGGCACGGCTCTTCTGGTCGCCACCGTGGTCGGTTCCGGTATCATGGCCGATAAGCTGACCGACGAGGTCGCACTCACCTTGCTCGGCAACACCTTGCCGACCGGGGCGATCCTGGTCGTGCTCATCACCATATTCGGACCGATATCCGGAGCGCACTTCAACCCGGCGGTGACGCTGGTATTCGCGCTTCGACGCGAGATCGAAACGAACGCAGCGCTGGCTTACGTCGCCGCCCAGATTGCCGGCGGCATCGCTGGAACGTTGCTCGCGCATGCGATGTTCGAACTGCCGATCCTGCAAGTGTCGGCGACGGTGCGGACCGGAAGCGGGCAATGGATTGCGGAGCTGGTCGCCGGCTTCGGGCTGGTCTTCACCATCCTCGCCGGCCTGCGTTCCCGTCCGGATTCGATCCCCTGGCTGGTCGGGCTCTATATCACCGCCGCCTACTGGTTCACCGCATCGACATCCTTCGCCAATCCGGCCGTCGCCATCGCCCGTGCGTTCTCCAACACTTTTGCCGGGATCCGCCCCGCCGATCTGCCGGGCTTCATCGGCGCCGAACTTTTGGGCGCGTTGCTCGCCATGGCATTGGCAGGGTGGCTGCTCGCCCAACCGAAACCAGCCGGACAGATGAAAGCTGCGCAATGACCATCACCATCTATCACAACCCCGATTGCGGCACCTCGCGCAACACGCTGGCCATGATCAGGCAGTCCGGCGAGGAGCCTGAGGTGGTCGAATATCTGAAAAATCCGCCGTCGCGCGAAAAGCTCGTCGAGCTGATCGCAGCGATGGGCATGACGCCGCGCCAATTGCTGCGCGAAAAGGGCACGCCCTATGCCGAACCTGGCCTGGGCGACCCGAAGTGGAGCGACGACGAGATCCTCGATTTCATGCTGGCGCATCCGATCCTGATCAACCGGCCGATCGTGGTGACGCCGCTCGGCACCATGCTCGCCCGACCATCCGAAGCCGTGCTCGATATCCTGCCCAATCCGGATATCGGCCCGTTCACCAAGGAGGACGGCGAGGTGGTCATCGACGCCAGCGGCAAGCGCGTCGTCTAGATATCGCCTTATTTCGATCTTTGTCGAAATTCTCTTGACGTGCAGCGATTCTGGAAATAGCTTATTTCCATGAAACTCGAAAAAGCAGCCTCGCAACTTGAAGCCCTCGGCAGCCCGACGCGGTTGCAGCTCTATCGGACGCTGGTGCGGGCGGGCGATGAGGGGCTGCCGGTCGGACGCGTCCAGGACAGGCTCGGCATCGCCGCCTCGACGCTGTCGCATCACCTAAAGCGGCTGGTCGACACCGGCCTGGTGACACAGGAGCGCCAGGCGACGACGCTGATCTGCCGGGCCAACTATCCCGCCATGAACGGGCTCATCGGATACCTCGCAGACGAATGCTGCGCCGACGCCACCTGTGCGCCGGCATCGGCGGAAGCGACGGCCAAGACGGCGGCGTGATTTTTTTGGCAGTATAATTCGAAACTACCGGAAGGATAGAAGACATGGAGATGATCGAAAAACTCCCCGTTGCGGTGATCGGCGCCGGGCCGGTCGGTCTGGCGGCAGCGGTCCACCTGATCGCGCGGGGCATTCCTGTCAAAGTCTACGAAGCCGGCAATGCGGTTGCATCCAATCTCAGGGATTGGGGCCATGTCCGTGTGTTCACGCCCTGGCGCTATTGCGTCGATCAGGCGGCCAGAAACCTGCTCGAGGCGCATGGCTGGCGGATGCCTGAGCCCGAGGCATTCCCAACCGCGGACGACCTCGTCGCGGATTATCTCGAGCCGCTTGCAAAGCTTCCGCAATTGTCGCCGTCGATCGAAACCGGCGCCCGGGTCGTCGGCATTTCGCGCTGGGGCGCCGACAAGGTGCTGAGCAAGGGACGCGAGAACCGGCCGTTCATGCTGGCGGTCGAGACTGCCGATGGTACAAGACGCGACAGCGCACGTGCCGTCATCGATGCTTCGGGAACCTGGCAGATGCCGAACCCGCTCGGCGCCGGCGGAATTCATGCCGAAGGCGAAGCCGAGTTTGCCGACCGCATCGCCTACGGCATCCCCGATATTCTCGGCCGCGACCGCAGCCTTTATGCGGGGAAGACGACGCTGGTCGCTGGCTCCGGCCATTCGGCCGCCAATGCGGTGCTGGATCTCGCCAGCCTGGCAAATGTGGAGGCCGGCGCCGCTTTCATCTGGACAACGCGCGGCACCGACCTGGTGCGCATCTACGGTGGCGGTGATGCCGACCAATTGCCGGCACGCGGCGAACTCGGCGCCGAAGTGCGCGAACTCGCCGAGAGCGGCGGCGTCAGGCTGGTGACGGGCTTTGCGGCTGTTTCGATCCGCGATGCCGACGGCCGGCTGGTCGTCGAAGGCCAGACTAGGGACGGCTTGCAGGCGCTTGGCCCGGTCGACCGCATCATCGCCGCGACCGGACAGCGCCCGGATCTGTCGCTGACCCGTGAGCTTCGGCTCGAGCTCGATCCATGGCTGGAAAGCGTCAAGGCACTGGGACCGTTGATCGATCCCAACGAGCACTCCTGCGGCGACGTGCCGCCGCACGGCCACCGTGAGCTCAGCCATCCAGAGGAAGGGTTCTACACAGTCGGCATCAAGAGCTATGGTCGCGCGCCGACCTTCCTGCTGCTGACCGGTTATGAGCAGGTCCGCTCGGTCGCGGCGGCGATCGCCGGCGACATGGTGGCGGCCGACAATGTCCAGCTCGTGCTGCCCGAGACCGGCGTCTGCACCGTGCCGCGGATCGGCATTGCCGACAAGGGGTGCTGCGGCGGTCCGGCGCCGGCAGCGGTGGATGCGTGCTGTGTCGCCGACGCCAAGGCGAAGGCGGTCGGCAAAGGCGGCTGTGGCTGCAGCGTCGCGGCATGAGTCTTTCGCCGCCTTCGCCGGCCATCCTGCGCAGCCGCGGCGCGATCATCACCGCGCTTGGCCTGACGCAGATCATGGCGTGGGGTTCTTCCTACTATCTTCCCGCGGTCATCGCGCCGGCAGTCTCCTCCGATACCGGCTGGCCGCTGGCATGGGTTGTCGGCGGCCTGTCTCTTGGCTTGCTTGTGGCCGGATTGATCTCTCCGCGCGTCGGGTCGTCGATCGAGCGGCATGGCGGCCGCAACGTCCTGGCGTTCAGCGCCGGATGCATCGGGGTCGGCCAGGTTGGGCTGGCCGTTGCCCCCAACCTTGCGGCCTATATCGCTGCCTGGCTGGTCATCGGCCTGGGCATGGGGGCGGGGCTCTACGATGCCGCTTTCGCAACGCTTGGCCGCCACTATGGCCACGGCGCGCGCTCCGCCATCACCATGCTGACGCTGTTCGGCGGCCTTGCGAGCACCATCTGCTGGCCGATCTCAGCCTTGCTGCTGGGGGAGGTCGGCTGGCGCGGCACCTGCCTGGTCTACGCCGCCTTTCAGCTGGCAATTGCGCTTCCGCTCTATCTGGTGATCCTGCCCCGGGAGGCGCCGCAACCGGCAGTCAAACCGGGAGTGAAGGAGGCGGCACCCATTCTCGACAACGAAGCCGATCCGTCGATCATAGTCGTTCTGGCCGCGACCCTGACACTCGCCGCGGTGATCTCGTCGACACTATCGGTGCATCTGCTCACAATCCTGCAAGGCAGCGGCATGGCGCTTGCCGCAGCCGTCGGGCTCGGCGTGCTGGTTGGCCCGTCCCAGGTGGCGGCCCGCGCGATCGAGATGATGATCGCGCGCTACCACCATCCGATTTTCACCAAGTTTGCCTCGGTTACGTTTGTGGCGATCGGCGTTTCAGCGCTCTGGGCCGGCATGCCGATCATCCCGCTGGCGCTCGGTTTCTACGGCGCGGGCATCGGCCTCGAATCCATCGCGCGGGGAACGCTGCCGCTCGCGCTGTTCGGCTCGAACGGCTACGCGAGACTGATGGGCCGCCTCGCCATGCCGAGCCTGATCGCCCAGGCGGCGGCACCCTCGGCCGGAGCATTGCTGCTGGAGCGCTTCGGCCCGCACGGGACGTTGGCCGCGCTTTCCGGCCTGGCGCTGGCCAACGTCATCCTCGCATGCGGCTTGGGCTGGCGGATGCTCCGCCGGCGGCAATCGCAGGTTCAAACCCGATAGGATTTTGACCTGCGTTCAGCGCCTTCAACTGGAGAGCGGGAGATCTTCCAAGGGATCGACAAGGAAGGACGCGGCGATCAGATCGTCCGCGTCGAGGCGCAGTGAGCCTTTGGCGCCGCCCATAATGGCGGCAACCTTTTGAAATGTCTTGATCTCATGCTCGGTAATCTGGGCACTTTGCATTCTGGATTTGAGGTCAGCGACGCGCAGCCCCAAACTGTGGGACATTCCGATTTTACGGTTCGACATGGTAAGATGCTCCTCCCCGGCCCATGTTTGTTTTGCCACCCGCCCTTATTCGTATTTCCTCCGCTTGCCTAAATATGAGGCATCGCGATACAGCGCCCGAACGCCCGATGCAAGGGAAGGTTCCGGCGCGCAGAGGTCACGAAATAATAATACGAAGGAAGTACGGCCGATGGTCCGGCCGGAGGTAGGACTTAGGTACGACGCCCCGCCGGACAGAGGGCTCCGGTGCCTTATCGGCTGGCGAGGACCATGCGGTTGCCTTCGCTGTCGCGAAACTCCGCCACCGTGCGCCCCGGCTGCCACGGCGCCTCATGCGCTTCGGTGATGATCTCGACGCCGCCCGCTTTCATGGCCGCGATCATTGCCCCGACATTTTCGTCGACCAGCACCAATACCGGCTCCGCGCCGGGAGCGTCGTCGGCGCGCCTGACAAAATGCAGGTTCGTCACGGCATGCGGAAATGCCAGCTCGATCCAGCGCCAGCCGCCATCACCCATCTTCTGGTCGGCCATGACCTGGCAGGCGAGATGCCTGGTGTAGAACGCCTTGGCGCGGTCCTGCTCGAACACCGGAAGCTCGGCAAACTGGATATGCATGATCGTCTCTCCTGCTTGATGGCAGCCGCGCAGCCGCCCACGCGGGAAAGACGATGCGGGCAACCGAAAAGATTCTTCGGCAAGGAGAATCTTTTCAGCGCAGCCGGTCGTCCTTCGTTCATACCAACCAGTCAGGAGACGACCATGAACTACGCGCTCATTCGATACGGTGTGAAGCAAGCCGACCTGGAAGATAACCGCGCGCTGGTCGAAAAAGTGTTCGAAGCGCTTGGCGAGGCGGCACCGCCGACGGTGCGTTATCTCGTGCTCGAGCTGGACGACGGCTCGTTCGTCCACATCGTCGGCCAGGACGGCGATTCCTCGGCGTTGACCGGGCTTGCGGCCTTCAAGGCGTTTACGGAAAACCACGCCCAGCGCCGTTCGACCCCGGCAATGCGATCGCCTGTCAAAGTCATCGGCAATTACCGTATGCTGGCGGATCAGAAAGCCGGGTAGCGCCTGCCATGCCGCTCGCGCAGAAATGGGATGCTACGCCGAAAATGAACAGGGCGACTTTGGAGGTGATGCTCGTCGGGTTGCGGCCAAGGCTGCATCGCTACTGCGCGCGTATGGCCGGCTCAGTGATCGACGGCGAGGACATCGTCCAGGAGGTGCTGATCAAGGCGCTGCAGGCGATCGACGGGGGTGCGATCGTCGAATGTCCCGAGCAATGGCTGTTTCGCATCGCCCACAATGCCGCGCAGGATCACCTGCGGCGGCGCAATCGGGAAAGGTCGCGCATGACCGAGGCCGACATGAGCGTCATCGAGGATCCCTCCGGCAGCGCCGACAGCCGGCTCGCCGCCCAGACCAGCCTGCGCTCCTTCATGCAGCTTTCGGTGCCGCAGCGCAGCGCTGTGATCCTGGTCGACGTGCTCGGCCTCAGCCTGCATGAGACCTGCGAAGTGACCGGCGCGACGCTCGCCGCCACCAAGGCCGCGCTGCATCGCGGGCGGGCGCAGCTCAAGGTGCTGGCGCTGCAGCCCGAGCAGGCGCTCGCGCCGAGGCTCGACGCCGATGACGAGCGCCGGCTGCGGCGCTATGTCGACCTGTTCAACGCGCGCGACTTCGACGCTGTGCGGGCACTGATCGCCGAGGACGTGCGGCTCGACGTCGTCAACCGCGTCCGCCTGCGCGGCAAGGCCGAGGTTTCGACCTATTTCGGCAATTACGACCGTATCAGCGACTGGACATTGTCGCTCGGCGTGGTCGACGGCAGGCCGGCGATCCTCATCCGCGACCCGCAGGCGGCCGACGGCGCTGTGCGCGGCTTCATGCTGGTCGAATGGAGGGACGATCAGGTCATCCAGATCCGCGATTTCCGCTATGCGCCCTGGTGTCTGGTCGACGCGGAGATTGAAACGGTGGACGGGTGAGTAGAAGGCTGGAATGGTGCGAAGATGGCGATCAGGCAGCCTCCTCCTTGGGTGACCCAAACGCAATTGCCACATGGCAGCACGTTCTTAGAGCGGTTCCGGTTCTCTTGGAACCGGTAACTCGCTCTAACTATCTGTTTTGCCGCATTTATGCGGACGCCAAATGACTCCATTTGGCGGCAAAATCCTCTAGCCGATACGCACGCGGCGCGTCACCTGGCCATTGCTTTCCCAGTATGTGTGTTTCTTGGCTATCAAGGGATCGTCCATCGCCGGTTGAATTTGTCCTGTGGTGCCGACCGCGCGCGAGGTCACCGTGTGTTCTCCAGGAGAGGGATTTGCCCAAGCCAGGGACCATATTTTCCAAGCGTGTTCGGCCTCCTCACTGTGGTCAATGGTCGCTGGTGTCCAAGGCCCTTGATCGATTTGCACTTCGACCCGGTCGATCGGCGCCCCCCAGGCTGCCCCAACGATGCGGTAATCTGAATCTTTCCGGGTAACCTTCGCAGGCGCGGACTTTATCAGCGCTCGCCCGACTGACGTCTCGGCCCATACGGTCTCGCCGTTGTGGTCCTCCTCCCGGATGGTGACATAGTCACGGGCCATCAGAAGGCTCATGAACCGCGTATCGCGAACCTCGATGCGCTTTAGCCACTTGACGTTGGCGATCCCGTACCAGCCTGGCGCAATGAGCCGTACCGGGAAGCCATTGGGCGCCGGCAAGGCGGCCCCGTTCATTTCATAGCAGAGGAGATTGTCGGGGTTCATCGCGTCGGCGAGCGACATGCTGCGAGCGAAGTTCTGCTGCATCTTGACGTCGCGTATCGGGATCTCGCCTGTGTCGGTACCGAAAAAGACGACCTCGATGCCCTTCTCCAGAACGCCGGCTTCCTCGAGGATCGGGGCGAGCGGCGTCCCTGCCCAGCGAGCATTGCCGATGCCCCCGGTGAAAAAGGGGAACCCGTGGTTGCCCGAGCATTCCACTGTGAAAACGACCTCCTGCCGCGGTCGCGCCCTGATGTCGGCGAGCGTTAACTCCAGGGGCTTCTTAACCAGGCCTCCGATCTCCATCGACCATGTCTTCTCGTCGATCGTTGGTCGGTTGAAATGGGAGATGCTGAAGAACTTGTCGTTTGGCGTTATCCAGCTATCCAAATCCTCCCAGACAAGCTGCTTCTGGATACCCGCCGGATCGGGATTTTCGGTCGGCTGATCCAGCCATGGAATAACTTCCTCGTTCGGCCGTGTTGGAAAAGCGTAAGCCCGGCGCGAGGTATAGAGAGCAGCAATTGCGGCAAGAGCCGCGCTTCCTTGAACAAGAAGTTCTCTGCGCTGAAAATCAGGCATGTTGTTTACCTCCCAGTTGATCCGGAACGGGCTGCAACGTGCCTTAGGCCGTAGCCTGATCACGGATAGGCGACACAATGTGAGGTCTGCCCACCCGGAAGTATCCGGGTAGGTCAGACAATCACCGACGCAAGTCAAGCATGTGAAGCGTTGCACGAAACGCCAGCTCGCGTTTCGCACGCTAAGAGTGCGCCTTTGAGAAGGAACTGTCCACAACTTGGACGGGACATGATGATGATTGCAGCATTCCATGCCGATTTCCTGTCCTGCCAAAATGGTTGCTGCTCGGATCGCTGCCGAACGCCCGCTTCTGGGTCATTTCGGGACCTTCGTGGGTTCTCGTCGAACCGGTGTTTCCTGCCGGCCCGTGGGTTGGCCGTGCGGCCGGCACCGCCCTGATCGCTTGGGGCGGCGCAACGCTTTTGGTCTGACGACCAGGGCTGCCTCGAATGTCGCATTTGCAGGTGGAGGGCGGGCCCGGGCGGCACATCAAAACCAGTCTGCATTACGAGGTGGCCAGCAACCAGGCCGCCTGGCTTGGGCGCGGCAGATCATTCACACGTGAACCATTCGCCAACAGTTGTGTGCGTCAAGTTCTGCAAAATGGCGTGGCATTGCGGTGACGTCGGCGTGTCCGCCGCGCAGCCCCCGTGTTTAGCGGAG